>JAEZKP010000016.1 GCA_023436145.1 Fibrobacterota bacterium
AATTTGTCGCAGACACGCTGGAGAAGCACCAGGACTATCTTCGCCGAAAACACCGGGTGGCAGATTATGAATATGTTCTGGAAAATATTGCTCAAAAAGTTTGTCAAGAGTACCGAATCACCATAAAAGAGCTTAAAAAAAGAGGAAGAAAAAATACCCGGTCTTTTGCACGTGCAGTTTTCTGCTACCGTTTACATATTCAGGAATATATACCACTTTCAGTTATTGCAGTTTTTTTGGGTATCACGATTTCACCTGTTGCGATTCTGGTTCAAAAGGGAGAAAAAATATGTGAGACTGTCTTTACCTGATAAGTGCTGCGAAAGGTATCAGGTTTACAACTGATCTGTATCAGATGAATAAAACTGCTGCAATCTTCATTATTACTTCAAGATTGATAATCAACTGCAAAGTATGCTTGTGGCTTCATATAATTAATTAATCCAGTGCTTTGGTGGTAAATAGCATTTTTATAGTAGATAATTCTCCACTTGTCAAAAATCCTAATATGAAAGCAGCTCATCATTTAAAAAGAGAATAAAGTAGTCCGTCCTTATTTCACTTACTTCATATTTCATACTTCATGTGAAAATTGAGAATAAGACAGTCCGTCCCTATTTCAGTTCAGGGCATCGTAGATTGCACGAGTCAACTGAACCGACTCAAAGGGCTTCACCAGTATCCCGCTTACTCCCATCTCCAGAAGCTCCTCCTGGTTCATATCCTCACTAAATCCTGTACTTATCAGCACCTTTATATTACTTCTCAATTCCTTCATACGCCTAAAGCATTCTTTCCCGCTCATACCTGGCATAATCATATCCAAAATAACCAAATCGTAACTCTGTGACGATCCTTGCAACTTCTCAATAGCTTCCTCACCGCTTTCTGCAATGGTTACAGAAAATCCCAACCAGTTAAGCGTCTCTCCGATCGCCTCCCGGATTATCTGCTCATCATCGACAAGCAATATCCTTTTATTTAATACATTTGGTTCCATCAGTTGTTGAGGATGTTCGTTGCATACAGGGAAATAGAGAATAAATGTGGTTCCTTTTCCCGCTTCACTTTCTACATCGATAAATCCATTATGACTTTTTACTATACCGTAAACACAGGCTAATCCCAGACCGGCATTGTGGGAACGGTCTTTGGATGTATAAAAGGGTTCAAAAAGATGTGAAAAGTCCTGTTGAGTTATACCAGTACCACTGTCAGTAATCCGTATTGCTACATAATTGCCAGGAGTTATGGTGAAAAGGTGAGAACTGGAAGTCCTTTCATCTATTGTAATGTTTTCAGTGGTGATGGTGAGTTCTCCACCCTTAGGCATGGCTTCCTGTGCATTAACCGCAACATTTGTAATGGCATTCCTGAATTGTTCAAGATCCCCAAGAATGCAGCAATCTTCCGCATTCAACTTAAAATGGATCTCAAGAGGTGTCTGCGATTCATTAAAAATCTCTTTAAGAAAATGCAGGGAATCGTTGACATCAAAAAGTGATAACACAAGTTTTTTCTTACGCGCAAACTGAAGCAGTTTCTCTGTCAGAGCCGCCCCCCGTCTGCTTGCAGATAGGATCATCTTACTGTACTTATTAAGTTTTTCATCTGAAGAGTACCGGTTCTTGATAATCTCAGCATAGCCGGCAACTGCACCCAGTATGTTGTTAAAATCATGTGCAATACCACCTGCCAGACGGCCTACTGATTCTATATTGTAGATATAGTTGCTCTGTTTCCTGAATTGGAAATTCTTTGTCTGTTTTTCTGTCTCATACGTTGAAAGGAAAATATAATAACGTTTTTCTTCAAGTTTACCTGAATCCGGCATAATAAACATGCTGACAGGAAATGCGGTTCCATCTTTTCCAGACATAATAGCTTCCAGCACCGGAGTGTTATGTGATCCTTCCAGAAATGACTCTAATTTCTGTCTATCATTAGGTGATATAAGCTCTGAAAACTTTTTGGCTATTAATTGACCTTGTGAATCATATCCCAGAATATCAGGTGCATTTTTATTACAGCTGCAGATTATGCATTTGTTATTGATAGTAAATACTGCACAAGGTAACCAGTTTAATAAGTTATCCAGATGCTGGCAGTGATTCTGATGTGTTTGCAGCAATTCTGAAAGTCTGGACTGTATAATGATGTTTTTATCGGCAAGTCCGTACACTACCGCTGCCAGTTTTCCCAGATCACCTCCACTCTGGGCAATTGCTTTTAAATCCGAAAGAGTCTGATTGGTTAAAAGATGAGTCAGTGATTTTACCGGAATCATCATATTGAAATAAATCAGTGGAATAATTGCTACTAAAGGAATAATCAACAATGCAAAATACCACCATGCAAAAAAATCAAAATTAAGGAATAGTAGCAGGAGGACTATCTGGGTAAGAGCCACTAAACACATGGCTGCCAGGGTGGACAGAAATGATGGGTTTTTTCTGAAAGTTGAAAACATATTTAATTTCCATAAGATAATCAGTATTTCTGAATTAAATGACATGAGAAATACTGATAATGTTTATCTTAACCCAGGAGGTTAGCAGATTAATCGATTACAGACGAAGCATACAGTGTGTACGTACCTTGTATAAATGATAGTTCCTTTATGTTGATGATAAAGACTTATTGACTAAATGAGGCAAAAAAGCCTCATTTAGTTTACTATTAAAGAAGATTTCAGGCAAGAGGAAATGCAGAACTATCAGATTTTTCCCAGATTCTTAGTTTCAATCCATCCACTTACGCCATTAGGAAGGCTAATCAATGACCATGAACCGTTTGTTTTCCGGATACGGAATTTGGTTCCTTCATGTGCAGTGAAAAGGACTTTACTACCTTCGGGCTCATTGCGAGCTTCTGAAGATGGAGTCAGAAGGATAGCATAGGAGATCTTTTCCAACTCATAAATTTTAACCGAAGCAGAGATTCCGGTTAAGCATAAAACCAAAGATAGCAGAACCGAAAGATAAATGAGCCAAAGGCGGCTGTTACCGGAAAAGTAAAGACTTAAGGAAAGCAGCAGGGAGATTGAAAGAAGTAGTGCAAATGTAATCCATAGTTGGATTTTCAGGGGAAAAAAGATATGCAGATGCCATAGCAGATTTTCAAGAAATCCCCGTTCCTGTTCAGGTACTTTGTCAATAATATTAGCTTTAATGTAGCGGATGTTGGAAATGATATCAGGATCTTGAGGATCGAGTTTAGCCGCTTTCTCGAAGTAGAAACGCGCCAGGCCGAGTTTTTTCTGCCTGAAGCAGGTATTACCTAAATTATAGAAAACCGCACTGTTAGAGACCCCGGATTCCACTATTTTTTCATAATAGAAAGCAGCGCTATCGTATTGTTCGCTGGCGTATGCCTGATTTGCCTTTTCAAACCAGTGATCAACCGGTGCAGAGTACAAGTCACCGCAGAGGAAGAGAAATCCCAGAGTAAAAATTATATTACGGGTCAAGACTGTGCCTCCCTTTTTGGAACCTTTTTCCAAACTGCAAAGGAATCTTGAGGTTTTATCCAGAACTGAAATTTTGGAAGTTTCATCAAGAGTCAATCCTCCAAAACGGTATCCGTCCAGATGTTCAATAAAAGAGGTAAGATCTGCAACTATCTGCTTATCAGCATTTTGAGAGAGAAGTTCAATTTTAAGTTCGTCCAAAGTTCTTCCGGTCGCTGCAAAACCGAATTTCTGGGAGATGAACTGTTCGATAGTTTCGGAAACCTTCCCCAGAAACTGCGAAGATGAAAGACTGGTGTGTTGTTTTCTTAGAACAGATAGCTTTTTTTGAGCCGCTGACAGTGCTCTCCGGCGAATCTGCTGTGAAGCGATTCGTTTTTGTCTGGATGACTGAAACCGGTATAACAATGAGAGAATAAAGATGATGAAAGGGATAGGGAAGAATAGATAAAATAAAGGCTCCTGGTATGGACGCTCCGGTTGATTTTTAATTTTTATACCGGTTTTAATATATCGGATATCTTTACCTACTTCTCTTATTTCCTCCTGAGTAAGATAGCGGTTTTGTGCACCACTGATCTCTTTGCCTTTGCTTACCGCTACCTTTAAAGTATCTGAAGAGGCGGTTTTGTAGGTACCGGATTCCGGATCAAAATACATAAGCGAAACTGGCGGAATTACCAAAGCTCCTTCTTTTCTGGGAATAAGAAGATATTTATAAGCTTTTCTGGTAGATAATCCGTTTACACTGGTATCGGTAACCGTTTGCTGTTCGGGTTTGAAAACCTCACAATCAGAAATTTTAGGCAGGATCACATCACCAATACTTCCTGGTCTGGTTGATCCTTTCAGCGATATTTTCAAAGTAACAGCCTCTCCGGCCGGAATTTCAGTTGGATTGACACTTGCCGATAAGGAGAACTTTCCAACAGAACCGGTAAATCCGGAAGGTGCAGGAGGCAAAGGCTTAACGGTAATGGAAAGACTGTTGGATAAGGCATTCTTGTCCACAGATTGAACGCCGCCACCGAAAAAGCTGTTCATGTCAAAAAAGTCATCGAAAAAAGGATCTGATCTTCTTGATCTTACTCTCCGGAGCTCCTGGTAACCAAAGGGGATAGACTGGATATGAAATGTACCACTGTTTACAGGGTACAATGCATAGCTCAAGGAATATACTTTGTATATTTCACCGTCGATCCGTTCCTGAGTGGTACTGATCTGAGTAGAAAAGAGTCTGCTTAGTGCGAAATCATTGCCGAAGGCTTTTTCGAGCTTTTCCAGAGCAGGCATGAAACCATTGTTTACATCAGTGGAGGATTGAGCTTTCTGTGCTACCTTAAAAGTAAATTTAGCCTGTTCGCCCACATAAAGAGACCGTTTATTTAACTGCAGGAATACTCTGATATCGGGGTTAGTGACAGCCTCGTTTTTAACGGTAAAAACAATGGGGTCGGTCCTGTAACTTTTTCCATCGAGGTTTATCTCCAGTGATGGAAATGTAAAACTGCCAATCCTGGAAGGTGCGATATGATAATAGAAAATGTGATAAATTTCAGTTTTCTGACTGGCGTTTCCATTAATTATCTGTATAGAAGATGAGGAGGATTGCCGCTGATCGGTTTTTAAAATTGAAAAGCCATCGCTATTACTTACCGGAGGAATTGATGGCGAGGCTGATTGGCGGGAGGTGATAAGCGTCGCCGTGACCACCACCTGTTCTCCCATAGAAATTTGAGTCCGTTCTGTAGATGCAGAGAAGCGGACTTGAGAGGAAGCTACCGAAGAAAGCAGAAACAAAAAAAACAATACAGAAACGGTCTTTTTCACAGTGCGCGCTCCTTTGCCCAGTTGATCACAGTTCTACAGAGCATTTTAACATCACTGACCCGGGAAAAATTGTGATCGGCACCTTTAAAAATATGATATTCAGAGTCGATACCGGATCTGTTGGCTGCAGTAATATAACTGGCAGACTCCTCTACAGATATAGATTTATCATTATCACCCTGAATAAGCAGGAGTGGTCCCTCTGAATTCTTGCAGAGGGCCTCCACCGGATCTATTTCCAGAAGATAGGAAGCAAAAGATGCGTCCATCTCATGCGGTCCGTGTTCATAATACCCTTCGGCATTAGGACCCGATTCAACTATTTTTTTCTGATTGACAATTAGTTTCTGTGGATCTGCAACAGGCGCCAAAAGTACAGTTCCATTTACATCTTTACTGCACAGTGCCGCTATCATGCCACCAAAACTATGTCCCAGCAAGAATATTGCTGATGGTTTATATTCTTTTTTCAGCCAGGAGATTACGATCAGCAGATCCTGTTTCATTGTGGATACATTCATTTCAGAAAAAATACCATCACTTTCACCGGATCCACGGAAATCAAATCTGACTGAGGAGAAGCCAGACTCAGCCAGTGCTCTGGAAAGTTTTACGAACAAATATCCGGGGCCCATTCTCTGACTGGTAAAACCATGGCAAAAAATGAACCAGGGGGCATTCCCTGAGTTGGCAATGTGCAAAGAAGCACGTATGAGTTGATTTTTATCACCTTTTAATTCTAAGTAACTGAAATTATGCATAATTACCAGTCCTGTTCAGGTTGCCTGGGCCTGGCTTTCTTTTTCATGGGTTTATTCAAAGAATCTGCATCATCAGCATAAAGTTCAATAAGCCTGCGGGCATCTTCCTTTTTCATGTCTTTGTGCTCCTCGGATTCCTTCATTTCTGATTGTTGCTGCTGCTGGTTATTTTGCTGCTGCTCCTGCTGATTCTGATTGTTATCCTTCTGATCCTCTTTTTTGTCCTGAGAATCTTTCTGTTCATCTTTCTGTTCGTTATTTTGCTGCTGATTATTCTCATTCTGTTTATCTTTGTTGTCTTTATTATCTTTATTGTCTTTGTTTTGCTGGTTTTGCTGCTGCTGTTGTTGTTGTTCCAGCTGTTTTATTTTCTGGTGGGTCAATTGAAGATTCCATTTGGCATCGATATTTTCGGGGCTAAGATCAAGAGACTGGATAAAATGTTGCAAGGCGGATTTGTAATTTTGCTGAGCACCCTGCAAATCCTGATGCTGAATCTGTTCTGCTTTTTTGTAAAGGATGTTCCCCATATTGTAATGAGCATCTGATTTGGCTTTTTTATCTTTTACGGAAAGCGCTCCGTTGTATGATTCCTCTGCTTTATCAAAATCTCCGAGTCTATAAAGGGTAGAACCCTGATTCATTTTCAGTTTCTCATCGGAAGGTGAGAGAAGCAGTGCATCTTCATATAATTTCAGGGCTTCCTCATATTTTCCTTGTTTGTATAATTCATTTGCTTTACGGTTCTTGGAATATATCTCATCTGCATTTGAAATAAAAGGAAAGCAGAGAAGAAATGTAATAAATAAAGCTTTGGTGAATGTGTACATAAATCTATCCTTATTCAAAACGGCCCTTCCATTCCTTTTTCTTTCGAACCCGTTCTGGAATAAAAAACTCCACCAGTAGAAGCATCAATGCAAATAAAAGGAAAATCTGGTACTGTTCCTCATAGGTGCTGAGTTTGCTCATGCCAAGATCTTTCTTTTCCATCTGGGCGATTTCACCAATAATACGTGCGAGATCAGCATCGTTTCCTGCGTGAAAGAATTTTCCATTAGTCTCCTTGGCGATGATTTCCAGCGTTCTGGTGTTAAGCCTGGTCATAACAAGATTTCCCGACTTATCTTTTTTATAAACGATGGAACCACTGCTTCTACTTATAGGGATAGGTGCACCACCTTCAGAACCCACTCCAATGGTATAGATAACAATTCCGTCCTGGGCAGCGGTCTTAGCCATCTCCACAGCTTTTCCTCCGTGATCTTCGCCATCAGAAATGAGTATAAGCACTTTGTGTTTTTTTGATTTTGAGTTAAAAGCCTTTATAGATTGGTCTATGGCATCAGATAAAGCGGTACCCTGAAGATCCACCCATCCGGTGGTAACTGCTTCCAGAAACATTTTTGCTGCACCGTAGTCAAGAGTGAGCGGACATTGAACAAAGCTCTCTCCGGCAAAAACCACGATTCCAATACGATCTCCATTAAGCATGTCAATGAGTTTTGAAACCTCGTGTTTTGCTCTTTCGATTCTGTTAGGTGTTATGTCTTCAGCCAGCATACTTTGGGAGATGTCCAGAGCAACTAAAATGTCGATACCCTTTCTTTCTACCATTTCCATCTTTACACCAAATCTTGGTCTGGTAAGGGCAAATACCATAAAGAAAAAGAAAAAGCAGAAAAAAGACCACTTCAGAATCTGACGGGAAAGTCCAGCGGAAGGGGTTAGTTTACTTATAAGTTCAAGTGATGCGAACCGTTTCAGGGCGGCAGTTTTCCTCTGATACGCCCAGATAAAAAAGCCTACCAGTACTGGCAGCAGTAACCAAAAAAGGAAATATTCAGGATTTCCAAATTTCATATTTCAACCTACGGAATTCTTCTGAAACGGGAGTGTTGTAAAACCAGCTCCAACATCAATACCAGAAAACCAGCCCACAACCATGGATAAAAACGTTCTTCATAGGAGGTAAAAATTTTGGTTTTTATCTCGGTTTTTTCAAGTTTATCGATCTGGTCATAAATATTCTTAAGACTTTCCACATCCCGGGCACGAAAGAAAGCACCTTTAGAGATATCTGCAATCTCTTTCAATGTCTTTTCGTCCAGATCAGACTGCATCATCTGTATCTGCTGAGTTATCTCACCTGTAAAAGGATTTCTCATCTGGACCGGGATGGGTACCTGTCCTTCTTTACCTACTCCAATGGTATAAATCTTCATGCCCAGTTCGCTGGCAGCTTTAGCTGCAGTAAGCGGTGGAATTTCACCTGCGTTACTGGCACCATCGGTAAGCAGGATGATGACCTTGCTCTTGGCAGATGATTCTTTGAGACGATTTGCTGCGGTTGCAAGGGCAGTACCTATGGCTGTCTGTGAACTGAAATCGGTAAATGTAATATTATCAATAAATTGGTCAAGTACTGCATAGTCCAGAGTAAGAGGGCATTTAGTGAAACTTCGCGCACCGAAAACGACTATACCGATGCGGTCATGCTGTCTTTTCTTGATAAAATCACGTATAGTAGTTTTAGCTACCGAAAGTCGATTGTCTGGCTTAAAATCCAGTGCACGCATACTTTCAGAAATATCTAAAACCAGCATTATATCCACACCCTCTGTGGAAACTTCTTCATCGGTTCTGCCCTGCTGGGGACGGGCAAGTGCTACGATGAGTAACCCAATCCCGATAAGGCGTAAAAGAAGCAGTATATGCCGTGTCTTGACAAATATAGATGGCTTGATTTTATTGAAAACGGAGAGATCTGAAAAGGAGACTGCCGGTTTAAACTTACTTTCTCTACGGATATAAATCCAGATCACAGGCAGCCATAAAATAAAAAGAAGGAAGAATTCCGGATCTCTGAATCTCATGCGTCTTCACCTGTTTTTGAAGTAGTTGTCTGAGTCTGATTGTTTACTGCTTTGCTCTGAATCAGAGCCGTTTCTCCAGACTGGTCTGATTCAATTGTTTGGGATGGTTGGGGCTTGGTTATTTCCAGAAAATTCATTACCTCTTTTCCGAAGCGTTCCACCGTGTTATTATCAGGCGTAAATTTAGCAAATTTTACCAGGTCGGTAGTGCGGAAAAACCATTCCACCGGATGCCTGACTTTCGTTTCCAAACCTGAAACGCCCAGCCAGGCAATCAGTTCCTCAGCAGTATATTCCTCGGCATTCACCTGAAATCTTCTTCCAATGTATCTTTTAAATATCTCCGAGAGTTCAAAAACATATTCGCGGATTAAACCCTGCTGAAGGTAACGCTTCCCGTGCAATATTCCCAGTGCTTCAATAGCCTCCTCGTAGGGAGGTTTGGGTGGTAGCGATTTCACCGGTTTGTGCATACGTTTTTTTATAAGAGAAAAGATAAGCACAAGAGTGCCAATTACTAATGCGGAAATAATCAGCCATAGCCACCAGAGTGGAGCTTTACCGGTGTTCTGCTGTGACCTGAGATCTTTGATGTCTATCGAACTGTCCGGTGAATTTATAACTGATAAAATTCCTATCGGAATGCTTTCAGTGTACAAGGTATCATTACCAGCGCTCTCTTCGATGATAAATTTCAATGGAGGAATGGTGCAGCTCTCAGGTATGTAAGTGGTAATAATGTATTGCACCGAAACACTGTCATAATTTTGCAGCTCGGCTTTCTGAAGATCCCAGCCCTTTACAGTCATTTTGCCAAAACTGTTTTCAGGGTCAGGAGGAGTTATTTTGGCACCCTTGGGAATATTAGCAGTTATAGTGAAATTCAGTTTTTCTCCAACTGTAATTTGGCTGTGGCTCAAACTGGTCTTTAGTTCTGTTGATTGGGTTGGAGCGAGAAATGTGGATAAAAGCAAACAAAAGACAATCAGAAGGCGCTTTTTATCCATTAAGACCTCCGATTAATATCATTATGAGCTGAACTAATCCCACTGTAAACCCCAGAACACCGCCTAAAATTTCTATGGCTTTGAGTTCTTTGGAAGCAATCGAGTAGATGATTGATTCAAGTTTTGTTAAGTTAAAACTTTCAATTTTGTCTTTAATGATCTTCTGAAAGTCGATTTTGGATTCTACAGTCTGAAAAAGAGAATCGATAACCGCAGGTATCTCCTTATTCAATTCATCCATAAGGATGTCTGAAAGTTTGGCAATTACATCCGGAGTAACAAACATGGCCAAGAGTGGATTGGATGCAAGTTTACTCTGGATCAGACTGTCTATTTTACTCCTGATCACACTGCCAATCTGCAGATGAAATTCTTCTGTCTGAATTATTGCCCTGATATCCCGGTGTGAGATAAGCTCTGTTTCCACTGTTTGGGCGATTTTCAAGGCCAGATCACTTTTACGTTTTGGTATGAGACCGATAAATCGAAATCCTAGAATGCGGATCTCTTTTCGTGGTCTGAAAATCATCTTAACTGCAAGATAGTTGGTAACCCAACCAATAAAAGCGGAAATAACAGGAATCAGGCAATAGAGTATTATTTGCATAGTTCTTTGCTGTATACGTATCGGTATTTAAAATATTTAAATCTCTGTAGAATTTTTTCAGATCCTTATCTGTGATCCAAACAAATCCAGATTAGAAAATGGATAGAAACCAATAAAATTAGTTAAAGCACAATCATTTTTCAACTCCCGCAGCTCCCTATTTAGGACATACTAATGCATCAAAAACCGGATAGTGTTCCAGTAGCATTGAAGCAGAGGCATCATTCTATCTGAATACTTTTTGATGCAGGATAGCTGGGAGTTAGAGGATTTCTGGAGTATTATATATATTTATTGTTTAAATTCGAGTTGGTGATTGCAGTTCTTAGCGAAACCATAAATCGGGTCGCTCCAGAAGATTCGTCAGTTCAGGTATTACCAAGATTAGCTGAATAGGGAGCCGGTAAAAGCACATTACTTGACATCTTGTATTAAAATGGGTATTATTATTAGCGATATTATAGAGAGTTGGGCAATTTATGACTTTGAAAAATTTCTCCTGGGTTATTCCTGGAAAGCTCGCAGGATCAGATCTCCCGGGAAGACACTCTAAAGATCCGCAAAACATGCGTGATGATCTTGAGAGTATGCGTACAGCTGGTATATTGTATCTGGTTTCTCTGGAGAAGCCAAATGGACCTGTTGAAATTTTATGCTCTGAACTGGGAATAGAATGGAATTATTTTCCGATTCCTGATTTCGGAGTTCCAGAAAGTCAAGATGGTTTTTCCAGTTTGGTAAAGCAAATCATTATAAACTTTGAATCTGGTAAACCGGTGTGTATCCACTGTCATGCAGGAGTGGGAAGAACAGGAATGGTTTTGTCCTGTGTTTTAGGGCATCACTTCTATCTGAACGCAACCAGTGCTATTTCTGCAGTGAGGAAAAACCGGGCAGCACTGGATACACCGGAACAGGAACTATTCGTAAAGGAATTTCTAAGCAGCTATGAGTAATGAATTTGATATCCGAAGATTTCTTCTGGAGGATGAGGAGAAGCTTAGTCCTTTTGCCAAGAAAAGCAGTGAGTCTGCAGGAAGGAAGTTTCCTCTCAAACGGGATTTATTTCGTCTTGAATTTGCCCGTGATGAAACAAGAATATTGCATTCACCTCCCTTTCGCAGGCTTAAGCATAAAACTCAGGTTTTTTTATCGCCAAATAATGACCATATCTGCACTCGTATGGAGCATGTACTGCATGTTTCCAGCATTGCAGCAGTGATTGGGCGATGCCTTAATCTTAATATTGACTTAATAAATGCTATTGCCAAGGGTCATGATCTGGGTCATCCTCCATATGGGCATGCAGGGGAGCGAGTACTGGATATGATACTTCAGCAGAGGAATGTAAAAGAGGGCTTTAAACACGAGGTACATGGTTTACGAGTTGTTGACAAACTCACGAACTACGGTTCTGGACTGAATCTGACTTATGAGGTAAGAGATGGCATAATCACTCATTGCGGTGAATCTTTTGAAAGGGTAATCACCCCGGATCGGTCCAGAGATATAGAAAAAATTGAATCTATAAATGATCGCTGCTACTATCCGATAACCCTGGAAGGGTGTTTGGTAAGGATGGTGGACAGGATCGCATATCTGGGAAGAGATATGGAGGATGCTATAAAAGCGGGATTGATTAAAAAAGCAGATATCCCATCAGATATAGCCAGAAACTTGGGGACAGAAAACGGCAAGATTATCGGTATCTTTGTAAATGACACCATCGCAAACAGTCAAAACAGGGATTCTATAGAGATGAGCGAAGAGGTGTTTGGTTATATGTACCAGTTGAAGTTATTCAATTATCAGCACATTTACCAGCATCCTGAGGTGGAGAGAAAATCTCATAAAGCTGCACATATGATAGAGCTTTTGTTCAGTGAGCTGGAAAATATTCTGGAAAAATCGGATCGGGGGAGAAATACTTCATTCATTCAAGCACTTACTAAAGAAGCACCGGTAATGGAGGTATTTTTTAATTTTATCAAAAACACCAATTATAATGATCAGACACCTTCGTACCTGATGATAACCGATTATATTGCAGGAATGACCGATATTTTTGCGGAACGTACCTTCATGCAGCTTTTTACTCCAGACCGGGTGATCTGAAAAAATGGCGATTCACACACACAGAGCAAATCATCATACCGGAAATGTTATTATTGATCTCTGGGATTCATTCTGGAATTCTCCTGATATTACTTGTCCTAAATGTGGCTGTAAAGATACAGAATATTATGATCCATTTTTTTTCGCGCCTATACGCACGTTCAAGGGGAAAAGGCGCCTGAAGTGCACTTCATGTGGTTTTATCTGGAGACCATTAAGAAAGAGTGAATCGGTTTGGGACCGATGTAAAAAGATTATTTAAAATCTTTAAGCTGCTTTACTTGTTTGTGTTCACTGAGCCATTACTTTTTTTCTGCCATTTACCAGATTAGATTCATACGCTAAGGCCAGTTTCTCACGCACATCCTGTTGGATTTTACTCATCTCATGGGTTTCTATCTGCCGCCTGATTTCACAGTATAGCTGAGAAATTGCTCTGTCGCGGATAAGCTTATGGGTTTCATCCGATAATTTCTGATATTCAAGAGCGATCAACTCCTCTTTTTTTATTTTGGGCTTTGACAGATGGATAACCAGCAGGGAAATTGCAATAGTTAATATGGTTATAGACCAGGGAAGAAGGACTGAGAAGGGGCCTCTATTAGTGATTAAAAATTCCGGCTCGGGTCTCTGATTTTTTGCTGATAAACCTGGTGAATGAGTTAACGGTGTATTATTGTAGATAAGCTCAAGTTTTCCGAATTCCGGAATTGGAATGCGTGTGAGGGACAAGGATGGATCAGATTGATAAACAATTGCTTTGTCATAAAATAGAGTATATGGTGACAGATGATTTCCTGTAAGTTCTCCAAGACAATATTTGAGATCGGTCAGAATAGCCAGCACGCCTGTGGTTATATTCTGGGTAATTAAGGGATAGGTTTTTAAAAAACAGATGTTGGAATTTGCGGTAAGCACCCCTCCCACAAATGGGGAACCACTTTTGAGAGGAGTTTGAAACCATGTCCGGTTTTTAACATTTACAGAAGTATTTGATAAAAAATCACGATTTACATCATTTAACACCTGACCATCTCTGCTAAATCTTAATATTCCGTAAAGTTGAGGATTGCAGTTTAAAATCTCTCTCAGAAGTGAATCAGTGGCGTTGTTGGAACTGTTAGTGAATATGCTGCCACTGGAAAGAATTATGCTGATTGAATCGTTTTTTTTCAGATGTGAAATGAATGCAGCAGATACATCACCCATTTCAAATCCGCTGGTTGAGTATACACACAGAATCATGAAAGAAAAAGATGTGATGGTTTTTTTCATGATAACACCTTTTATTCCCGACAGTTTAATAATGGCTATGTCAAGATCAGCAAAGTCATATTTATTATTATACAATTATATAATAGAGCTTTCAATATTTCTATCAATCAACAGCAAACAATGTGCACAATAAGCTACCCAATGCTGGTGATGTGCTTGTAACAATATGAAAATCAGATTGTTAATACTGGTATCACTTAATTTGGTAATCGCGTCTCATAGTGGAACCAGATTTGCAGCTTTCCCGCAGGTGTGTTAGTGGGGAGGAAGATGTGAGTAAAAATACCCGAGGTTTGACAATATTTGAAGGAATTACAATAGTGACCGGAATCGTTATCGGTGCCGGAATATTTAAAACACCTTCACTTGTAGCGCAAAACTGTGTTGACACAACTACTTTGATTCTGGCTTGGATTGGCGGGGGGGTGATTTCATTTACCGGTGCGCTCTGTTATGCAGAATTGTCAAGTACATATCCTGGCCGGGGAGGAGATTACCATTTCCTGTTCAGAGCATATGGTTACAGGATTGCCTTTTTGTTTGGCTGGGCTCGTCTGATGGTTATTCAGACCGGTTCTATTGCCATGATGGGGTTTCTTATAGGAGATTATGCATCTGAGGTTGTTAATCTGGGAATGTTTTCCTCATCAATTTACGCTGCCGGTATTATATGTGTTTTTACCCTGACCAACATTTTCGGTATACATATGAGCAGTGTTATCCAGAAGATCTTATTTATCTTGGTGATTTCAGGGCTTATTTATGTTGTTTACTCAGGATTTTTTTCCACCCACCGCTCAATCGATTCATCCGGCGGAAATATTAATGATGCTGTATTTGGAAAGGCTATGATTTTTGTACTGTTAACTTATGGGGGTTGGAATGAAGCGGCGTTTTTGTCTGCAGAAGTTAAAAAGGGTGGAAAAAGTATAATAAAGGTGTTTTTGTACAGTATACTCATAATAACCTTTTTATATCTGCTGATTAATTTAGCCCTGGTGCGGGCGATGGGCCTAGGGGGATTAGCGGGTTCTACTGTTGCTGCAGCGGATCTGATGGCTGATGTCAATGGAAGAACGGGTGTATCAATAATAAGTGTGCTGGTTGTACTTGCATCTATGGGTACTATTAATGCAGCAATTTTAACTGGTGGGCGAAGTGCCTTTATTTTAGGAGAAGATTTTGCGTTTTTCAGGCGCATTAATCTTTGGGATAAAAAAAAGGAACAACCGGTCAGAGCGCTTCTTTTACAAGCATTTGTCGCAATTTTACTTGTAATTACCGGGACCGGTTCAAGAGATGGTTTTGTATTGATGGTGGAATACACAGCTCCTGTGTTCTGGTTATTCTTTCTTCTCTCCGGGCTGTCTCTTTTCCGGTTGCGAAAAAAAAATCATCAACAAAATAATTTCTTTAAAGTACCTCTTTATCCATTCACGCCTTTACTTTTCTGTTTTATTTCGTTTATGATGCTGTATTCAAGTGTGCTGCATTCCGGAATAGGAGCGTTGGCCGGATTAGGCGTACTTCTATCAGGTTTACTACTAAGTAAGCGCAGGAAATAATGTTTTATCTCTTCAAAACTTTTTGATCTCTTCAAGTGCTTCCATTCATAGCCGTTTTGATCGCTCCCATAACATTGATTACAAAGGATTACAGAATAATTTAAAGAGTTTTTTCATAAGCTTTTATTGGAAGTCATTTTTAGTTTCGAAAAATATTTTCCGCTGGTGCGATATTTTGAATGGTGGATGGGTCACGTCTGGCGGTCCAGGGAAGGGAGCCAGAGTTTTGGTTCTGAGCTTTTCCTGTAATCTGATTATCAGAAACAACACCAAAGAAAGTAGTGATAATGGATTCACCGGTGGATGAAACCGGATTATTAAGACTGAAGGAGAAAAAAGAGCCGTGGAGAAGGAGGCCGGAAACAGGCAATTCGTTATTATCCAGATAAGCTTTGGCGCTGATCTTTTGAAACTGCTGGTTAAATATTGCAGTGATCTTATTATTTGGAGTCTCGGGCATATTCCAGCTCCAGGATCCTGAGACATTGGCAGGTACTATCCATAAATAGATGGTGCTGTTTCCAGCCATGATTTGTTGGTCTGGTTCCCAGGAGCCCATATTAAAATCATGAGAAACCACTCTGGTTCCGGCTTTCAGGGTGCGGAAGATTTTAGGACGGAGCTTAAGGTTGACTTCTGGGAGAAGGTAGAGGGTCAGAACTGTAGCCTGATGAAAATCGATGTTAAAAAGGTCATCCTGGATAAAGGAAGTCTGTTTAATTACTCCGGCATCGGTGGCATTTTTTTTACATTCTTCTATTCTTTGAGGATCCATATCCACTCCGACAGCTTTTTTTACTCCTCTTTTACTTACTGCAGTGATTACGATCCTTCCATCACCGCATCCCAGATCGTAGAGGGTATCCTGAGAACCGACACTGGCAATATCCAGCATGGCATTGACTACTTCGTAGGGCGTGGGAACAAAGGGTACATCTAGTGTTGAACAGTAGCTGTTTGCAATGCAGACACATATGGATAAGAGAAAGAAGTGAAATGATATGTTCATAAAATACGCTCCATTTTTCAGTGTAGAATTGGTGTTCTATGGGTATTTAACTTTACGCAGTCGAATTTCGATGCAGGTCATGATTTGAAGGATGCGTGAGCTGATTGCACTGAGTGCTGATCTGGTCTGCAGGAGGGTATTGAAGTCAGAGGAGCTGAAAGCCTCCAGAAAAACCTGATTGGTGTCGAAATCAATTTTCTGCAGATCAGAAGGGAGGGTGCCAAGGAGCTGATAATATGGAGAGAGTCGGAGTTTACGTAAAAAAATTTTGCATCTGTAATTGAATTCCCGGATTTCGCAATAGGTACCAATAATTTCTGCCAATAGGCTTTCTCTTTTTAGTCTTTTTCCAAGAGTGTGAGCCACATAAAGACAGACACCGAAACTGAAGATAGAAAGAGCGGTTGTGGGAATGATTAGAAGAAATGGATTTAAAAGAATTAAACTCATCTTTTGTTTTTCCTCATTTCTAAAGGCTTCAGTGAAGCAATTCTTTTACCTGAAATAGGTTTGCGGGTATAAAACATCTTATTATTTAATTTTTTTCGGAATTGGGAAGTGGGATCAGGAGTTTTATCTCTGCTATCCATGGCATTGCTGTTGCTCTTTAGCTTAACGGAGGAGGTGAGGATGTGGCTGAAATGGTTTCCCTGGCAATTCATAGTTAAGCAGGTTGCCCGTTCAAAAGGCTTTGTAGATCCGATACTTCTTCTTTCCAGTTTCAACCGCTTTGCTCAACCATCTGAAGTGTGGGCTCCGGTGGAGCTTTTGCGGGCTGGGACTGTTCTTCATGCAAGAGGGCTTATCAATAGTCAGGTTATTCAGCATAATCTGGACTGGGTATGGCCCTACTGGGTGGAGCGTCAATTCAATCCTGAAGACAAATCCTTTATTCCCAGGGCTTTCTCCCTTACTCAGATCAACCTGACCCATCGCAACTGGACAGCTGTCGGGATACCTGGATATCCCGAATTACCGGTAGTAGATCCCCGGGGACTGGTGATGCCTTTCTTTGATAGTTGGTCAATTGACAGTTGGATTGTTCTTCCGGAGGGCGGACGGCTTATACCTTCCAGAGAGCATAATGTTGAACAGAAAGTACACTGGCACGATTCTCTTTCTGTAGTTACAAAAACCGAAAACGGTCAGATGCAACTCGAATCAGAAGCGAAAGTGATTTTGGAGAATGGTATACCAGTATGTAGAATCCATTTTAAAGCATCGGCGCCCGCAGATGGGTATCTGATCATCACATTAAGACCTTACAACACGGAGGGGGTTAGTTTTATCCACAGAATTGACCTTCTTAAAAAGGCTTACGGGTGGCTTATAGATAAGAAATATATGGTTTTCTTTGATGAAAAACCGGAAATAAGCCGTTTTTCCCGTTACCGTAAGGGGGATGTGTACCATTGGATTCTGTCTCCTGCCCGTGATAAGGAAAGTAGTATTCAATGTGAAGTAGGTATGGCAACTGCCATGGTGGCTTATCCCATAAAAGTCGGAGAGCAGAGAAGCACTGCTATTAGCATACCACTGGAAAAAGGAAAGAAACTGCAGTCGATTTATCCGGTGTCCCAAACTGCTCATCAACTTTGGCAGGAGGCCTATGAGGGGTGTTGTCAGATAAAATTACCTTATCGAAATTTTGAGTATCTTTATGAAACTGCGATCAGAACTGTGTTGCTTCATACCCCCCGGGAGTCTTATGCTGGTCCTTACACCTATAAGCGTTTCTGGTTCAGGGATGCTGCTTTTATAATTAGTGCTCTTCTATGTACTGCCAAAACTGAGCGGGCAGAGCGTATAATAAACACTTTTTTTCAAAAACAGAACTCCGAGGGATACTTTCTTTCTCAGGAAGGCGAATGGGATTCCAACGGTGAGGCATTGTGGGCAATGCATCAGTATTGTCTCTTAAGTGGTAAAAGACCACCAACAAATTGGAAAGACAGTGTTTTTAGAGCTGCAGAATGGATTATCAATAAGAGAGTCAAAACTGAGGAGAAGCTTATCTATGCTGGTTTGTTTCCATCCGGTTTCAGCGCAGAGCATCTGGGGCCTAACGATTTTTATTTCTGGGATGATTTCTGGGGGGTAGCAGGGTTAAATGCCGCCTCTTATATGGCCCGTCAATGGCAGGAGTATCAGAAGGCTGAAGTTTTTGAAAGTGAAAGCAGTAGTTTCATGATTGCGATAGTCAATTGTTTGCAGAAAGTGGCAGGTAAGATGCGAAAGCCGGTTATGCCGGCATCTCCCTACAGAAGACCCGATAGTGGAGCGGTAGGTTCACTGGCTGTGGGTTACCCCCTGCAGCTTTGGCATCAAAAAGACGAGCGTCTGTTACTTACTGCTGACTATCTTTTTAATCACTGTCTTATTAATAACGCATTTTATCATGACATCAGCCATTCCGGTATTAATCCCTATCTTACCCTGCATATTGCGCAGGTACTGATGCGTGCAGGTGATATCAGATTCAGAAAACTTACTGAAGCTATTGCAGAGATGGCTTCATCGACCGCTCAGTGGCCCGAAGCAATCCATCCCCGTCTAAAAAGCGGTTGTATGGGGGATGGCCAGCATGTCTGGGCTGCATCCGAGTGGATACTTATGGTCCGTAACAGTTTTATCAGAGAGGAGAGAGAGCGTAACACTCTGGTGTTGTGTTCTGGAATCTATAGTGAAATGATAGACTCGGCAGATTACATAAGTTTCGGTCCGGTGCTAAGTTCCTTTGGATCTGTTTCAGTCCAGATAACCAAAGATAAAGGGAAAATAAGAGTACACTGGGATGGAAAATGGCATCAGGGAGAAAAGCCGGAGATAGAAATAGCATTTCCCGAAAAAGCCATAATAAAGGTGGAGCCTGGTAAACAGATCTGTCATATTCCGGTTTAGATTATCTGTTTTTTTTCGTTTCTTAATTGTTGACAGCAGAGAGGAGCGCCAGATCATATCTCTCTTAGTTCTGTCCTTGCTGGTGCTATACTGTTTTTAGGGGGAGATGTGAATATTTTAATGATAACCAACACCTATTTACCTTTCATAGGGGGAGTTGAAAGATCGGTTAAGATATTTACAGAAGAGTACAGGAAACTGGGGCACAAGGTAATAATAGTGGCTCCCAGTTTCGAAAATATGCCAGAAAATGAAACCGATGTGATCAGAGTGCCGGCACTGCAGCATTTCAATGGTACCGATTTTTCCGTTCAGCTTCCCATTCCCGGGATCTTACATAACTCACTAAAGGATTTTCATCCGGATATTGTACACTCGCATCATCCTTTTCTGATGGGAGATTCCGCACTTAGAATTGCTGCAGAATTCAAGGTACCTATAGTTTACACTTTCCACACTTATTATGAGCGCTACACTCATTATGTACCTGGTGATTCGCCGGCTTTAAAACGTTTTGTGATAGCGTTGGCCACTGGTTACGCAAATCTGTGTGATCATGTGTTTGCCCCCAGTAAAAGTGTAGCCAGTGAGCTGGTTAAAAGAGGGGTGAATACACCAGTGGATGTAGTACCTACCGGAATAGAATTGGATGAGTTTGCTATTGGTAACCGCAACAGTTTCCGCAAATCGATGGGTATTGCTTCAAAATCATTCGTTCTTGGATTTGTCAGCCGGATTGCTCCTGAAAAAAATGTAGAATACCTTGGAGAGGTGGTTTGCAGTTTTCTTTCTGACAACAAAAATTCCTGTTTTTTAATGATTGGTAAAGGACCTTCAGAGGATTGCATTAAAAAGATCTTTCAAAAGCATAATCTTCAAAATCGTTTGTTTCATCCTGGTGCCCTGGTTTCTCAGTCACTGATAGATGCATATCATGCGATGGATGTCTTTGTGTTTGCCTCCAAAACCGAAACTCAGGGACTGGTATTAACTGAAGCTTTGGCAGCGGGAGTTCCGGTAGTTGCTGTGGATGGACCTGGAATAGGGGAGATTATTAAGGATTTTAATAACGGAAGATTACTGGATACTTACGACACCGGTGCTTTCTGTGATGCACTTCAATGGGTTTATAAACTAAATAACCAGAAAAGACATCATTTGAGAAATAATGCTCAGGCTTCTGTTTTACCATTTTCCAAGGATATATGTGCTGCAAGGGCTCTGGATATCTACATGTCTTTACTTGCCAGAAATTATATGGTTCGGGATCACTTGGACAGTACGTGGGAAAAAACAAAAAGACTTATTAAAGCTGAACTCGACCTTCTGAGGAATATGAAAAGGGCAACTGATGCTGCAATTAATGAAAATGAAATCGGCTGATTTTGCCCGTGAATCCAGGAGGAATAAACCAGACAAAGGAGTAAAACTGTGAGAGCTTTCTGGAATAAGATTGGCAAAACAGGTGTTATCGATGAATCATCCACAGTTAAGAAAACTGCCAGCTCAGCCAACCAGCAGTTGACTCCACCTGTCAGGTTAACTATGGAAGAGCTTTGTTACAAATTCAACTCTGATAACCTGGATATTCAATCAACGGCTCATGTTCCTGTCAGGAATTTAACCATAGGTCAGGACAGAGCACTTGAGGCAATCGAATTTGGGCTCAATATTAAAAGTAAGGGTTTTAACATTTTTGCTTGCGGGATGGCTGGTACAGGAAAAGACAGTGCTGTTTTGCAAAAATTAAGCTCTGTTGCTAAATCAGAACCGGTTCCAGATGATATCTGTATCTTTTATAATTTCAGTGCACCTCAATCACCGAAGGTACTTTATTTTCCGGCAGGATCAGGTAAAAGGTTTAAATTCGAACTGCAGGAGTTGTTAAAAAGGGCTAAAGAGAAAATTAAAGAGGTACTTTTTAGTGAGCAATATGAAAGATGGAGTCATAAGCAAAAAAACAGTTGTCAGCATGATAATGGTTTGGGAAAAGAATTGAAAGATTGCGCATTGTCAAAAAAATCTGATATTAAACAAACCTGCAATAGAAAAACCATTTATCCGGTGAGAGAAGACGGGGCATTGTCTGATATCGAACCGGATAGTCTATCCGGTGATCAAATACAGCAGTTTTTTCAGCTTCGGCAGGAAATAGATGGTCGGATCTTTCAGACTGGAAGAACTGTCCACTTAAAAAAGGAGCAGCTCAATATTGAGATTAAGCAGGCCGAAAAACTGCTGATTTCAAATGTGCTGGACAACTTGTTTAAAGAGTTACAGGAGGAGTTCAGAAACATTAAAGGTCTCCCGGAGTATTTAAATGATGCAAAGAAGAATTTGATAAACCACATCCAGCAGAATAATCGAGTAGACTTTACGGGTGAATTCAATCTGTTTTCATCGCCTGAGGAAGCGGAGAAATATGAAGTGAACCTGCTGGTAGATAACAGCGAAACGGATGGTGCACCAGTTGTAGTCGAAACAAATCCCTCATTTTACAATTTGTTCGGCAATATCGAATACAGGGTACAGAAATCGTCTGTAACTGCCAATCATCTCTGTTTGCAGGCGGGATCAGTTCACAGGGCCATAGGTGGATATTTGATATTAGAAGTAGAGGAGATCCTGGGAGATCTGCTAGCGTGGGATGCTATGAAAAAAATGTTACGTCATGGTCAGATAAAAATAGGGAACTTACCTGAAAAATCAACGGTTTTTCCTGTGCAGACTCTTAAACCGCAATCTTTATCTGTCCAATTAAAGGTGATTTTAACGGGTGATCCTGTTTTTTATCAAACACTATACAATAATGACGATGAGTTTGTGAGAATTTTCAAAGTAAAAGCGGATTTTTCCGACCAGTTGAGCAAAACCGCAGAGAACATAGATGGACTTATCTGTTTTGTGGCCAGAATCTGCAACGAGGAAAACCTTAGGCATTGTGATAAGACAGCGATTGCCTGTATTATCGATTACAGTTCACGGCTTGCTGAACATAAGCAGCGTTTAAGTGCTCAATTTTCCAGAATAGCAGATCTTATTAGAGAAGCTAATTACCATGCCAGTATAAATGGATGTTCTCTTATTACTGGAGAGCATGTGCATGCTGCCTGTGAAGCAATAAAATTTCGTTGTAGTACTTTGGAAGAGAAATTTTACAGTCTTATCGAAGACAGTACTCTTTATCTGGATACCAGAGGACGGGAAATCGGTCAGGTAAACGGGGTATCTATTGTAAATAATGGCGATTATGTATTTGGAGTTCCATCAAGGATAACGGCCAGGACTTTCATCGGTTCAGGGAGTATAATCAATATTGAGCGGGAAGTTGAGATGAGCGGTAAACTTCATGCCAAGGGAGTTTTAATCTTAAGTGGTTATCTGGGACAGACCTATGCTCAGGATAAGCCTTTGGCTTTATCGGCCAGTGTCTGTTTTGAACAGCATTACGAAGAGATCGATGGTGACAGTGCTTCAAGCGCAGAGCTTTATTGTCTAATGTCCAGTCTCTCGGGGGTGCCTATTCGGCAGGATATTGCAGTTACCGGTTCAGTTGATCAGAGGGGTATGATTCAACCGGTGGGTGGTATAAACACAAAAATTGAGGGGTTTTTCAAAGCATGTCAGCTTAAGGGGCTAAGTGGTAGTCAGGGGATGATTATCCCAAATGGAAATGTAAAAAATCTCATGCTTGGTGATGATGTTCTGGAGGCAGTCAGGCAGAACCTGTTTCATATCTATACAGTTTCTACAATAGAGCAGGGGTTGCAGATACTTACTGGAAAAGATCCTGGAAAAGTTTCCGAAGAAGGCTCATTCCAACCTGATACGATTCATTTTCTAGTTAATCAGAAATTGCGTGATTATGCATCTGTAGTGGCCAGTTACGAAAAAGATCAGTATCTCTAAGAGTTATCAATATATGTCCAGATGAGAAGATAAGTTGTTTTTAAATATGCTTGTAAATAGAATATCTCTATTAAGAACAGATCGTTTTGAGCTTTTTATTCATGTCCCGCTTATCTGGCAGGGTGTGGTCATTTCATGGACATTGGCTACTGGAATTTTTCCCTATTATTATAAATACCTCTCTGAATTTACCTACTGGTGGATGGGGGTGGCAGGGGTAGGTACCCTGATTTTCAGTGTGTTTACTCATGAACTGATCCGGATATATTTCTTGAGTAAACTTGAAATCCCTATCAGAGATCTTACTCTTTTTCTTTTTGGTGGAGTGACAGAATATCATTTGAGAAGAGCTCAGGAAAAAGAAGAACTTCTGGCAGCTTTGAGCGGGCCATTGATTTACCTATGCTTGGCAGTTGCTGTTCACTTCGTACTGGTTATCTGCCGGACCCAGGCATTGGCTGTAGAGATTACAGGTTTGGTGGAGTTTACCAGAATAATAAATGTAGTATTGGGGGTGATTAACATATTTCCTTTGCTTCCGCTTGATGGTGGGAAGGTTGTACAGTTTTTTCTGAGCATGTTTTTTGTTAATACCAGAAAAGCGGTGGCTTTCTTATCGGAAATAACCACTGTAGCTGCTTTATTAATTATAACTGCCGGAATATTTGTAAGCTTGAAGGGGTATTTTCAGGGGGGATTGTGGTGGATTATATTTGGAATGTATCTGATGGAGGGTGGAAGCCTTTTTCGCAGGAGATTTATAATTCAGGAAATAATGCAAATGGAAACGGCTGATACCGTTATGAACAGAAATCCTGTATCTGTGCACCCGCAGCTTTCCATTACCAGATTTATTCATGACTATCTTTACCGGTTTCATTATAAAATTTTTCCGGTTCTCAATTATGACCAAAAAATTCAGGGTGTGTTGTTTTCTAAAAATGTGTTTGATTTATCAAAACAGGAGTGGGCAGATTTTTCTGTAGCAGATGTTGCAAATGTTCAACTATCAGAAGTTACAGTTTACCCGGACACAGACATTTTGTCGGTTATCTCCAAAATGCATAGAACCGGACAGAGTAGAATTGTGGTAATTGATAGGGAGAAGCAGCTCAAAGGTATAATTGTATTGAAGGATATTGTAAAATATATATCGGAAAAAATGAAGCTATAGTGGATCTGGTTTTTTTGGGGAACGGATCTTATGAAAAGATATAAGTGGAATTCGTTTTGCACTGTTATTATTCATCATAAAATAAATTGCTTTTCGGATATCTTTACAAGAAAATATGTTTATTAAACCATTGAAAGTATGGCCTGGAAAAGCGTATCCATTGGGTGCCACCTGGGATGGTGCGGGAGTAAATTTCGCACTGTTTTCAGAAAACGCCACAGGGGTGACGCTCTGTTTATTTGATGAAGGTAGTGATGAGAAAGAGATCGCATCAATCGAGATAAAAGAGCAGACTGATCAGGTCTGGAGTGTGTATTTGCCTCAGGCCAGACCGGGAATCCGTTATGGTTACCGGGTAAAGGGGCCATATGAACCACTACAGGGTCATAGATTTAATGATGCAAAGTTGCTTCTTGATCCTTATTCCAGAGCTATCGATGGAACTATAAAATGGAACGATGCGCTTTTCGGATATGTGATCGGTCATAAAGATGCTGATCTGACAAAAGATGAAAGGGACAGTGCTCCGTTTCTTCCCAAATCTGTTGTGGTAGATCCAGCTTTCAGCTGGGGTACTGACTGCAGACCTCAGATCCCCTGGCACAAAACTATAATATACGAGTTACATGTAAAAGGGTTTACTGCACTACATCCGGATGTTCCAAAAGAGTTACGGGCAACATACGCCGGTCTAACAAGCCCATCGGTTATAGAATATTTCCATTCTTTGGGGATTACCGCTATTGAGCTGATGCCGGTGCATCAGTTTATTGATGACAGGATTCTGGTAGACAAAAAGCTCAGAAACTACTGGGGATATAACTCGATAGGCTTTTTTGCTCCTGATGCCCGCTATTCCAGTTCAGGCTCTTTGGGACAGCAGGTAAGTGAGTTTAAAACAATGGTCAAAACACTGCATCGGGAGGGGATAGAGGTGATTCTGGATGTGGTGTATAATCATACTGCTGAGGGAAACCACCTGGGGCCTACACTTTGTTTCAGAGGAATTGACAACGCAAGCTACTACAATCTCAGTCATGATAAAAGATATTACATGGATTACACCGGTTGTGGTAACACTCCAAATATGACCAATCAACATGTATTACAAATGGTAATGGATAGCTTACGATACTGGGTTAACGAAATGCATGTTGACGGATTCAGATTTGATCTGGCTGCGACACTGGCTCGGGAACTGCATGATGTAAACAGATTGGGCACATTCTTTGATGTCATTCATCAGGATCCGGTAATATCACAAGTCAAACTTATTGCAGAACCCTGGGATCTGGGACCTGGAGGTTATCTGGTAGGTAATTTTCCAATACTCTGGGCTGAATGGAATGGAAAATTCAGAGACACTGTAAGAAGATTCTGGAAAGCTGATCCCGGACAGGTTGGTGATTTGGCATATCGGCTTACCGGGAGTTCAGATCTATACGAAAGTGGTGGAAGAAGACCTTACGCCAGCATCAATTTTGTGACTGCCCACGATGGTTTTACTTTAAATGACCTGGTTAGTTACAATCAGAAACATAACGAAGCCAACAAAGAGGGAAACCGCGATGGTTCTGATGATAATCTGTCCTGGAACTGTGGAGTGGAGGGGCCGACATCCGATGTGGCCATTATAAAACTCAGGGAACGACAGAAAAGAAATTTTATGGCTACTCTTATTCTTTCACAGGGTGTTCCTATGATCACTGCGGGTGATGAGATTGGAAGAACTCAAAATGGTAACAACAATGCTTATTGTCAAGATAACCAGATCTCCTGGATCGACTGGAATATAAATACTCAAAGCAGAGAGTTACTCCAGTTCACCCGTTTCCTGCTGAAATTCTTTCATGATCACCCTATTCTTCAGCGAAGACGTTTCTTTAACGGCAGAAATACCAGACAAATGGGAATTAAAGACCTTACCTGGTTGCATCCGGAGGGGAGGGAAATGACCGATGCAGACTGGAGCAATCCTCAGGTCCAATGTCTGGGTTTAAGGCTTGCTGGTGATGCAATAGAAGAGGTAGATGAACATGGAGAGCAGATTATTGATGACACCTTACTTATTCTGCTTAATGGTTTTTATCAACCCATTAATTTTATTCTTCCGGAATGTCCATCAACCCAACAGTGGGAACTTATTATGGATACAAGAGATTCAATGATTCCAGCTATACCTTTAATTTTCGAAGCAAAATCGGTTTTTAAAATGGAAAGCAGATCTGTAGTCTTGTTTATGCTCCCCAGAGAGGCGACTCATATAGCGCCGCCGATAAAAATAAATGTTATGGAAAGTACAATCCAGAAACTTAAAAAACGTCTTTTCCCTCCTAAAAAAACAAAATGAAACGGGTTTCTGATGAGAATCAGAAATGCAGCTATAGCCGAAATGTTTAATACCACGGCGGATCTGCTTGAAATAAAAGGGGAGAATCCTTTCAGAATACGGGCTTATAGGACAGCTGCACATACTGTTTACAGCCTTTCCAATGATGTATCAGAGCTTTTGCAAAGTGGCCAGGACCTCTCCAGGCTTCCGGGAATAGGTAAAGATCTGGCTTCTAAAATTGAGCAGATTGTTAAGTCCGGGAGTTTTGAAGTTCTTGAAGAGCTTAAAAAAGAAGTTCCTTTTGAGCTTATTTCCCTTATGCGGATTGCGGGTTTGGGGGGTAAAAGAATAAAAGCCATTAACAAAAGTCTGGGTGTAGAAAATATTGAGCAACTGGAGAAGGCTGCTTTGGAGCAAAAAATCCGTGGGCTTCCAGGTTTTGGGGAAAAAATCGAAAAAAGTATTCTGGAAGGAATAAGACAGTTCAGGGAAACCGGTACCAGAATGAAACTTTACGATGCAGAAG
Source organism: Fibrobacterota bacterium (assembly GCA_023436145.1). Taxonomy (GTDB): domain Bacteria; phylum Fibrobacterota; class Chitinivibrionia; order Chitinivibrionales; family Chitinispirillaceae; genus JAAYPC01. Next base: position 27,357 of record JAEZKP010000016.1, read on the forward strand.
AAATTGTAAACAGGATCCAAAATTTCCTTAAATCTGAAAAATCGGTTGATAAACTGATCGTTGCCGGATCATTCCGCAGAAAAAGGGAAACTGTCCGGGACATAGACATTTTAATAACTACCGATTTCCCTTTGAAAATAATTTCTCTTTTTCTACAGTTTCCTGAAATTGATAAAGTACTGGTAAGCGGGGAAACCAGGTGTACTGTAGTTCTGAACACAGGTATGCAGGTAGATATCCGGGTTGTGTCAAAAGAGAGCTACGGAGCAGCATTGCATTACTTTACAGGATCAAAAGCTCATAATATTGGTATCCGGAAGATGGGAGTACGACTGGGACTGAAAATAAATGAATATGGCATTTGGAAAGGAGAAACCCGGATAGCGGGGGAGGTGGAGGAGGATGTATTCAGGGTAGTCGGGCTTCCTTATATCGAGCCAGAACTCAGGGAAGACAATGGGGAGCTGGAGGCTGCCAAAAAGGACAGACTCCCTCAGCTCATAATTCCGGACCAGATCCGCGGAGATCTTCATACACATACAGTACGAACCGATGGCCATGCTACAATGGAGCAGATGATTGGTGCTGCCAGAGCATTAGGCTATCAATATCTGGCAATCACCGATCATTCACAGCATCTGGCTATGACACATGGCCTGAGTGAAAGGGATCTGGCTCAGCAGATTGATGCAATAGATAAGATAAACGAATCTTTAGATGGATTTAAGATTCTCAAGGGAATCGAGGTGGATATAATGGAGGATGGCTCTCTGGATCTTCCTGACAGTATACTTAAGGAACTGGATCTCACAGTCTGTTCTGTGCATTCAAAGTTTAATCTCAGCAGAAAACAGCAGACTCAGAGGGTTTTAAAGGCAATGGAAAACCCTTATTTCACAATTCTGGCACATCCTACCGGACGTCTCATCAACAAACGGCCTCCAATGGAAATCGATATGGGGAAGGTGCTTCAAAAAGCACGTGAACTTCATCGTATTGTGGAGGTAAATAGCTATCCGGACAGACTGGATATGAGTGATATTCATTGCCGTATGGCAAAGGAGCTGGGGGTAAAAGTCTCTATCAACACCGATGCACATAGTATAAATGACCTGAATTTCATTCGTTTTGGCGTAGCTCAGGCCAGGCGGGGATGGTTGGAGGGATCCGATGTCATCAATACCAGAAATTTAGCGGATTTAATAAAGCATCTCTGTTTTATCAGAGGAAAATAAGTTTTGCTGGAGATTAATTTTTTTGATAGAAAATCACTATAGAGATGTAATGTATCTCTATAGTGATTAGCGTGCGCTCCATGCAATGGTAGTTTTTATTATGGTTCTGCCTTGTTATCTACAGAATTGACTGATTTTATATCAGAACTTTTTGTATCAATGCCTGTTTCTGATATGGTTTTGGCTTTCTCTTCTTTCCTGGTAATTTTTTCCGATGAAATACCCTCTTCTGGTATTTTTTTCGCAATTTCAGAGATTTCAGAAGCACTTTCTTCTGCCTTCTGCTTCAATTCCGGAGTTGTTTCTTCTGCAAACCGGGATTCTGTTCTGGTTTCCGGAAGTAACAAACCGGCGACGATTCCCGCACAAGCAGCTGCGAATCCGAAGAGTAACGGGTTGTTGTGAATCGTAGTGTCTGCTTTTTTATAGGTGTGTGAAGCTCTGGACTGGACTTCTGAAGCTTTATCCCGATATTGGTCAGCTCTATGACGGGCCTGATCAAAAAACGCTCCGGCTCTTTCTTTGGTTTCCGAGGCTATAGTACCAGCACGTTGTTTTGCAGATTCGATTTTTTCGCCTGCTTTTCCCTGTAAAGCTTCCACATTTTCCTCAGATTTTTGTTTTGCTGTCTGGATTTTCTGGCTGCTTTCGTCTTTGAATTGCTGCAGCTGTTCACCAGTGTTTCCGTCATGTGATGGTTGATTCAGTTCCCAGAGCATCCAGCTGGCACCTGCAGCAATCATCATAGCTGGTAAAGGATTTCTTTGAAATGAATTGGAAACACTGTTACTTACTTTACTAAATGATTTTTTGACTTTCTCACGATTTTCAGCACTTTGAAAGTAATCATGAGCCTTTTTATAGAGTGTCCCGGGATTAGCTTTACCATTGAGGGCGTCAAGAATAAGGTCCATAGAGTGCCGTGTTTCTTCTATGTCATGTTCGATTTCCTGAGAGTTTTTCTGTCTGCCGCTCTCATCAGTGGGAGACCATTCATGGATAGTGGTTGCACGCTCACTGGTTTGCAGATTTATAGCTTCCTTCTTATCCATTTTTGATCCTCCTTGATGGAATTAGCTGTTTTCCCGGGCAAAATTGACATCCGTTTTATTTTTTTCATTGATCTGGAAATCATTACCCACCCGATAATGCTTACTATTGCACCTGTAATAAGCGGCATCAGCCAGAGAGAAACTGCAGGTGAAAGGCCCAGTGCGTTTAGTGCTACATACCCTAAAAAGGTGAGAGCTGCAAGTATAAACAGAAATCCTGCATATAGAACTGCTCCTCCGGCAGAAATTGAGGCGGCATTATTTCCAAAGCTGGAAACTTTTTCTGAGGTTTCAGTTTTGGCCAGCTCTATTTGCTGTCGCACCATATTTATTGTTTCATCACGAAGGTCTTTCACCAGATCGGTTATCGATTCTTCCTCAAAAGACACCGGTCTTTCATGTACCAGGTTCATAATAATCCTCCTTTGATGGTGGTGTATTGCTGGTTTCTGCTTTCAGTAGACGCGACATAGCGACTCCTGCCACAAACATTCCTCCGATAGTGAGGTATGGATTTCTTGTGGCAAAATCCTGTACGGTATTGATTATATCCTTCGATTCCCGCTCTTTAATGTAATCAGAAACGTTATCCAATTTATCAGCCAGCGTATCGAAAAATCCGGCAAAATAATCGTTATTTTCATGGAGTTTTTCAGCGGCTGAATGCAGGGCGGAACCGATTCTGCCTAATTCAGAAGCGGTTGAATCCATACCGGATCTGGTGACTCGTTGAGTTTTATTCTGCAACTCATCACGCATGTGGTGAAGTTTTTGCTTGTTTTTTTCATTAGGAGTAAAATCCATAATAGACTCCTTTCTCATATCTATATAAAATTACGGAAAGTTAAGTGATAGATTTGGTAAACGTGGAAAAATGAGTTAGGTGGAGAATTCAGGTTCTACTCTGTAATGGGTCAATTTTTTATTTTAGCAGGGTTGAATTCATGCTGCCTCACCCAGATCATCTGCCTGGTGAGCACCGCGTTTACCCATCGGTTTTTGGGTTCCGGTAGTGGAATCGATTGAGGTTTGGTGCTCAATTTCGGAATTGATTTCTGCGCCCAAAAGAATGATAAAGCTGGAAAGGTAAAACCAGAAAAGCAATATCACCACTGCTGCAAGTGAACCATAGGTTGCATTGTAATTACCGAAATTATCCACATAAAAAGAAAAGGCAAGTGAGCCTGCAATCCAGAAGACAGTAGCCATGACCGAGCCCCAACTCACCCATTGCCATTGAGGATTTTTGCGATCCGGAGCGTAACGATAAAGAGCTGCAAGACTTAACATGATTAAAGCTGTTAAAACCAACCATCTTAGCCACATAACAGTGCTCATTAAAACACCGGTTAGTCCCAAGCCACTGGCAAACGCGGGCAGAGCAATTACCATTGCAATACAAATGATTGCTACCATTATCCCCAAAAGGGTAAATAACAGGCTTAAAGCGGTGTTCTTAATAAAACCCCTTTTGTTCTGTTCATCGTAAGCCACATTGAGTCCCTGAAAAAGTGCGCTGGTACCCCGATTGGCACTCCAAAGACTAAGAAGGATACTAAATACCAGGCCCCAGCTCAGTGCTGTGGGAGAACCTTTGGCAATCTGGCCTAATTGCGATCGCATCAATTCGGAAGCATCCCGGGGAAGTATTTCTGCTACAGAGGAGAGCTGCTGTTGAACTGTCTGAGGATCTACTATAAGTCCATAAATGGAAATGGTGGCTGCAATAGCCGGAAATATTGCTAAAAAAGCATAGAAAGCAACCCCGGCAGCAATGATACTCACATTGTCAGTTGAAATCTCTTTGGTTACTCTCTTAAAGATGTCATACCAGCCGCGTTTTGGAATCTCTGCTGGTGTTTTTGCCATACGGCCATGATTGTCTTTTTGGGAGTGGTTTTTTGAGACCATGGGTTGTCCTTGTTACTTGGGTTTAGCTTGAGGTAGCAGTGTATGTTTTAATAGAATGCAATTCTAAGTCCAGTGTCAGAATACTGTCAGATGATGGACCGTTTTTATTTCATCAGTAATGATTGGCCCTGTCAGACTTAAAAATACAGCTACTCTTTCATGCGTATTTCTGATAGACTGTAATGTCCAAACCAGGAGAAGACTATGAAGGGTGATAATTTTAAAAAACCCAGCCAGCAGCAGATTCAAAAAAGACTTAACCCCACTCAATACAGAGTAACTCAACAGGGGGGAACTGAACCACCGTTTGATAATGAGTATTGGAATAACAAAGAAGAGGGAATTTATGTAGATGTGGTCACTGGAGAACCATTGTTCAGTTCAAAAGATAAATATGATTCCGGTACCGGTTGGCCAAGCTTTACAAAGCCTATCGTCAAAGAGAGTATTACAGAAAAGATCGATTCCAGTCATGGTATGATACGCACCGAGGTGAGAAGTAAAAATGGTGACACACATCTGGGTCATGTTTTTCCCGATGGCCCCGGACCTGAGGGGATGCGTTATTGTGTCAATTCAGCATCGTTACGTTTCATTCCCAGAGAAAAGCTGGAAGAGGAGGGGTATGGAGAGTACAAAAAGATATTTGAAATGTAAAAATCTGACCCAATAATCAGCTCCTTCAAAAACACCTATTTAAAGAATACATGTGTGTGTCTGTATAGTAAAGAAGAAAGAAAATTAATTAACAGTCCGCCCTGATGGTATTGCTTTGAAACGGGGCGGAGGTTTTTTCGGAAAAGAGTTACCGCTTGTTGCACTGTTACTCCGTTATAAGGGTAGCCCGCAGACGTTGTTCGTAGGAAATTTGCGCATCATCATCCTTTGCGTCTGCAGGGATCTCGAGTTCTACCCAATTTACCTGTCCGGTGAATTTGTGAACTGAATAGTCGCTGGTAACTGAGGAACCATTATCGCTGCCTATCTCCAGGGGCTCATCACTTGCAAATGGAAGCGGTTGTGTACGCTCTACCCGGCCAACACCCATTACTTTTTTATCTACCAGTAGACGTACTGATCCACCTTTGGCAACCCCTCCGCCATCGTATTCGAAGCTCATTTGGACGATATGCCTGCCTGCTGGTAGTGGTTCGGTTGTATCCACATGAAATAAGTCAATGCCGTAAAAATTGTAGCAGTACTTCAGGTGACTTCTTTTGGTATAAAGGGACCACCCTCCAGGGATGCCACCCTGAGCCACAATCACTCCCTCGCAGCCATTATTAGGTACGACAATCTCCGCGGTCACAAGATGGGATTTGTTTTTGATATTTATAACGCAGAAGGCATTTAGACGGCCAATACCTGAGTAAAGCCTTTGACGACGCCCCTTAGCAAGAACCGGTCTTCCCGCTAGGTCTGGATTGGCTCGCTCGGCTGCGCGGTCATCAAGCGGTAAAACATTGTGTCTTGCGGCTTCGATAAGGAAAAGCCGCTGAAGTTCACGAAGTTTTTCCGGTTGTTGACTAGCCAAATCATGCGACTGGGTCCAATCAAAATTGGTGTCATATAGCTCCCAGATATCCTCTTCCATTCCCATTTGCGGACGGGTTGAAACAGGCACATTGTGTGCAGTCACTGCAGTCCAACCTTTGTGGTAAATACCTCGGTTACCAAGTATTTCAAAATATTGAGTCTCATGCCGGTCGGGTGCATCAGGTTCATTAAAAGTGTAAACCATACTGATTCCTTCGATAGGCTGTTGTGTAATACCGTTAACAATAAGCGGAGCAGGAAGCTTGGCGACCTCCAGGAAGGTGGGAGCAACATCGATGACATGATGGAACTGGTTTCGCAATTCGCCGCGCTCATGGATACCTGCTGGCCAGTGGACAATCAGTCCGTTTCGTGTTCCACCCCAATGAGAAGCGACCCGCTTTGTCCACTGATATGGGGTATCCATGGCGTGTGCCCATCCAAGAGAATACTGTGGATATGATGCGGTCGTTCCGAATGAATCAAGACGTTCCCTGAGAAACTCTGGTGTTTCGACATCCATCATTCCTGTCATGGTCAGTGATTCGTTCCAGGTGCCATTGATTGTTCCTTCACCAGATGCACCATTGTCACCAGTAATTATCCAGATAAGGGTATTATCTAATTCGCCCAGGTTCTCAATAAAATCGACTACCCTGCCAATACAGTGATCTGTATGCTCCAGAAATGCTGCATAGAGCTCCATTTGGCGGATTAACACTGGTTTTATCTGATCAGAGATTTCACTCCAGGCGGGAATTCCCTGGGGACGGGGTGTGAGTTCACAGTTTGGTGGAATGACTCCCAGTTGTTTCTGACGCTGGAACGTGTCTTTTCGAACAACATCCCAGCCTTTATCGAAGGCACCACGATAACGGTTACGCCAGCCTTCGGGAACATGGATTGGTGCATGGGTGGCACCAGGTGCAAAATAAAGGAAGAACGGCTTGTCAGGTGCAAGTGATCGTTGTTGACCGATCCAACGACACGCTTTTTCTGCAAGATCCTCGCTTAGATGATACCCTTCTTCTGGTGTCTTGTCCGGGACTGCAGGGGTTGTGCCTTCGATGAGACTTGGGTAGAACTGGCTTGTTTCTCCTCCGATGAAACCATAAAAGTACTCAAAACCACTGCCGGTTGGCCAGCGATCAAAAGGCCCCATTGGGCTCCATTCCCAGGTGGGAATCTCATGACATTTGCCAAACTGAGCAGTTGAGTACCCGTTTTGCCGCAGAATTTCAGCGATCGTCGCAGCTGAATCAGGTCTTTGGGATGTATATCCTGGTGCTGCAGTTGCCATATCAGAGACAACCCCCATTCCTACAGAATGGTGATTTCGACCAGTTAAAAGCGCCTGCCGGGTCGGAGAGCACAATGCAGTTGTGTGGAATCTGGTATAACGTAAACCGTTATTTGAGAGACGTTCGAATGTCGGGGTCTGGCAGGGGCCACCAAAGGCGCTATTTGACCCGAATCCTGCATCATCAAGCAAAACAAGCAGGATATTTGGCACGCCCTCAGGAGGGCGAAGCGGCTTGATCGGCTCATATCTGGCGTTAGGATCTTTAAAATCGTACATCACCGTACCTGCGCGTCTGCGACTGGGAATCGGTAGCACCTCACGCGGGATATGATCAGTCATTGGCTTTCTCCTTTTTTCGGGTGTTGCGAGATAGTGAGCCTCAACCAGGAACGACTTTCTTACCAATTGAGAAAAACAACAGTTCCCAGATGCGATTCGAAGTGGAATAGTCGATACAATTTGAAATTATGTTGGTAAATCTGTGAAATATTAAGCTGATCGATGAGTATGATATACCGAAAAAGAAAGTAGCTAATTATGTACCAGCTAAAAGAGATGTCCGCCAGGAAAGGATGGTGTTTGACAATTTATGCGTAGATTGATTCAGAATCTTTACATATCATTCTGAAGGGAAAGCGGGCGTCTGCCAAAATGGTTCTTGCCTCTTTGATGCCATTGCTATACTATTATGTTCGATTATGTTTCAATAAGTTTGCAGGCTTTCACAAAGAAATCGTGCTTAAATGAATTCAAGAGATCTGTCCACTGCTGTAAATAGTGCCATAGGTGCTCCATTCTTAAAGAACCTGGCCAGCCAGCGTGATCTGATAATTGTTTTAGGGGTTATCGGTATCCTGGTGGTGATGATTATCCCTATCCCCACCATTTTCATGGATATCATGCTTTCTTTGAGTCTTTGTCTGGCCATGATTATTCTTCTGGTTTCGATGTATACCAAAGAAGCACTGGATTTCTCGGTTTTCCCCTCACTTCTACTCACCGTAACTCTCTTCAGGTTATCACTTAATGTGGCTACCACCAGGCTTATTTTAAGCCAGGCAGATGCAGGAGAAGTAATCAGAGTGTTCGGAACATTTGTGACAAGTGGAAACATGGTAGTTGGTGCCATAATTTTTCTTATTATCGTTATTATTCAGTTTGTAGTCATTACCAAAGGTGCGGGCAGAATAGCTGAAGTAGCTGCACGTTTTACATTGGATGCCATGCCTGGTAAACAGATGGCTATCGATGCAGATCTTAATGCAGGATTAATTAATGAGGAGCAGGCTAGGTCAAGAAGAACACAGATATCCCGGGAGGCAGATTTTTATGGTGCTATGGATGGAGCTTCAAAATTTGTGCGGGGTGATGCAATAGCCGGAATACTTATTACAGTGATAAATATTATAGGCGGGTTTATTATTGGTGTAGCCCAGATGGGGATGGATTTCACAACTGCCTTAACTACTTATACTACTCTTACCATTGGTGATGGGTTGGTTTCGCAGATTCCCGCATTGATGATTTCTGTGGGTTCTGGTATTCTGGTTAGTAGAGCCGCCTCTCAAAATGATCTGGGACAGGAAATAACCGATCAGCTTTTCTCCAAGCCCAAGGTTTTGGGGGTTGCTGGTGCTATGATGATTCTGTTTGCGTTGATTCCTGGGTTTCCCAAAATTCCTTTTATTATACTGGGGGTATCTGCTTCAGCTGCCGCATATATGGGGACCAAAAGACAGTCTAAAGAGCTTGAGGAGAAAAAGACAGCGGAAACGGTTCCTCAGCAAAATGAGGAGAGAGTTGAGGATTATCTTCATGTGGACCCGATGGAACTGGAAATAGGTTATGGGCTTATCCCATTGGTGGATGCAAAGCAGGGAGGGGACTTGCTTGATCGCATCACTATGATACGGCGTCAATTGGCAACTGAATTGGGAATCATAATTCCGCCTATTCGCATCAGGGATAATATTCAATTGAAACCTAATGAATACCGCGTGAAAATAAGAACTATTGCTGTTGGTAAAGGCGAACTGATGAGTGGTGCATATCTGGCTATGGACCCTGGTACTGCTGTCAAGCAAATCCGTGGAATTCAGACTGTAGAGCCTGCATTTGGGCTTCCAGCTTTATGGATTACCGAAAGTCAGAAAGAGGATGCAGAGATGGCCGGTTACACAGTGGTGGAGCTTCCTGCGGTACTGGCAACACATCTGACCGAAATTGTTAAGAGTCATGCACATGAAATCATTTCCCGCCAGGATGTCCGTACTCTTCTGGACAATGTAAAAGAGAACAATGCAACAGTGGTTGACGAGCTTATTCCCAATGTGTTGAATGTGGGGGATGTTCATAAAGTGCTTCAGAATCTGCTTAGAGAAAGGGTTTCTATCAGAGATCTTCTGCTTATTCTGGAGACACTGGCTAATGTGGCTTCCAGAAGTAAGAACACAGAAATATTAACAGAGTATGTGCGCAATGCGCTCAGTGCCCAGATCTGTGAATTATACAAAAACGAAGACTCGATAATTCCGGTAATAACTTTGGATCCTAATCTGGAGGCAAAACTGGAAGGTCTGGTGCAGGAGACAGAATCGGGTTTCAGGTTCAATTTATCTCCCGGTGAAGTTGGACGTATACTCGATAAAGTAGGGGAGAGTGTGGAAAAAACCAAAGGCAGCGGGGAAGTTCCACTGGTTATCTGTTCACCGACAATACGTTCGGCCTTTAAGCGGCTTTGTGAGAGCAATTATAGAGATCTTGTTGTTTTATCATATAATGAAATCGTACCTGGCATAGAAATACGGTCTTTGGGGATGATATCGTTTTAAATATGAAAAGGGTGTTCGTGAGGGGATATGAGGATTAAAAAGTTTACTGCTTCAAGTATGCGTGAAGCGTTGTTACAGATAAAAGAGGAACTGGGTGAAGATGCTGTTATTCTAAAGACCAGAAAGATTCCCAAAAATGTTTTTTCTCTGGGTTCAAAAGATGAGGTGGAAGTTACCGCTGGCATAGATGACGATTGCTCAGGAGCGGAACGGATGCCACCTTTGAAGATGAATGGAACTTCTACCGGTGTATATAAACGCCCACGCAGTTCCAATATTATCGATACCACTCAACCAGGTGCACCGGAAGTACGTCCCTGGCTCCCTCAGCCTGCCAAGCATAAAGAACTGATTTTACATGAGAAATCACAACAATCAGAGATCGCAACTGATACAGAAAAAGACAAAAGACAGATTGAAGAGCTTAAGGAGAACATCCAAGAATTAAAAACTCTGGTGAAAAATATCGTAGGAAATGGCTCCTCTGTTTCTTCTGCTTCGGTTTCACTTTCAGGAGCATGGATAAATCTTTATCAAAAGCTTCTGGAGGCAGAAGTAAAACCGGATGTCGCTGGTAGTGTGTTAAAAAAAATCAGTTCGACTGATATAATGTTATCAGATGTCATTGCGGAGAAGAAATTTCTATCCTCATTTAATGATATTTTTCCGGTTAGTGGTCCACTCAAGCTGAAAAAAGACGGACCTTTGGTGATTGTGTTTGTAGGACCCACCGGCTCAGGAAAAACTACTACACTGGCAAAAATCGCAGCGCACTGTTGTCTTAATAAAAATAAGAAAGTTTCCATAATAACTGCCGACACTTACAGGATTGCTGCAATTGAGCAGATCCGTATGTTTGCCGATATCATTAAGGTTGGCCTGCAGGTGGTATTTTCTCCTGATGAAATCGCAGATGCGATGAAGAGTTGTTCTGAAGACGACCTTGTATTGATCGATACTGCAGGAAGGTGTCAGCGGAATGAAGAACACATGGACGATCTCAAGGAGTTATTGAGTGCCTTGTGTCCTGATGAGATTCATCTGGTAATGAGTGCGACAACCAAAGATTCTGACCTCTCCGATATTGTCAAAAGATATCGTGAGCTCAGTGTAAACCGTCTGCTCTTCACAAAACTGGATGAGACTATTAAACTGGGTAACATTTTTAATATTGTAAATGAATCGGGAATTCCGGTTTCCTATTTTACATTCGGGCAGAGTGTGCCCGATGATATAGAGCTTGCCCAGCCTTCAAGATATGTTCAGCGACTCTGGGGAGCGGTAAAAGGTGAATGACCAAGCACAGAGATTGCGTGAACTTGCACGAAATCGCGAACTGGTAAACACATTAACCGCGTCCAACCTGAACAGTTTCTCTTCAGGGGTAATAAGGTGCAAAAGCATTGCTGTTACAAGCGGTAAAGGTGGTGTTGGTAAAACCAATATTGCACTGTCTTTAGCTGTTGTTCTGGCTTCACTCCGGAAAAAAGTATTGCTTCTGGATGCTGATCTGGGTTTGGCAAATGTGCATATTCTATTGGGATTAGCACCCAAATTTAATCTGTCCCATTTTTTAGATCAGACCTGTACGTTGGAGCAGCTGATTATAAAAGGAATAGGGGGGGTTGATATACTGCCCGGTGCTTCAGGTTTGGATAAACTGGCGAATCTTGATCAGGGGCGATTGGAGTTTCTGCAGCATTCATTTTTCAATCTCGAGCAGAAATACGATTTCATGATCATAGATACTGGTGCAGGAATCGGAGCTAATGTTATCCGGTTTGCCTCCAGAGCTGACTTATCTGTGCTGGTAATGAGTCCTGAACCTACATCGCTTGCAGATGCTTATGCAATGGTAAAGATCCTTTATGAAAATGGAGCGCAAAGAATTCAGACTCTGGTAAACATGGCTGTTTCTGAGCGTGATGGTCTGGAAACATTTGACAGGATAAATGCTTTAGTGGTAAAATTTCTGAAAAAACCACTGGAATTCCTCGGAGTTCTTTTATACAACAAGGAGATACCATTGTTTGTAAGAAAACAGCGGCTTTTGGTTTTGGAAAAGCCTGGAGATGGTTTTAGTCTGAGAATAGCTGCTGTCGCAAGAAAACTAAGTGGGCTAGCACCTGTGAAAAGAGCTGGTTTTTTCAGAAAATTCTGGTAGAAATAAGGTTTGTATTTAATGATTTATTGGATTAGAAAAACTGCGATGTTACTGGGATATACAGTGTTTTTTGGAGTTCTGTTTTTTAGTCTGGCGAACTCTGGAAATCCCTTTGATTTAGGTTCTCTGATCATGTGTATAGTAAAAGCTCTGATTGGCGGAGGCGTTTTCTGGTTTACAGGATACATTCTGGGTGATATCATATTCAAGGGCATTTTAACTGACCTGGAAGTCGATAAGGCTAATCTGCTTGAGGGAGGATTGATTCAGAGAATAAATGAAAAACATGAGAATGCGCTTCCGGGAGGTCCGGATATGCCGTTAATTGATGCAGAAACAGGAAATTCTGTGCAGAAGATAAAAAAGGCTGAAAATAAACTGAATAAACCTCGTGGAGCCTGAGTATGTCCAGTCTTGAATTGCTTTGGCATGAGTACAGGGATAGCGGTTCTAAAATTGCCAAAGATAAACTGCTGGTAGAGTATGCGCATCTGGTTAAATACATTACTGCCCGGGTTATGGTGAATCTGCCTAAACATGTGGATAGCAATGATTTGATAAGTGCGGGAATAATGGGATTAATAAAAGCGGTGGAAACATTTGAACCTGAGCGGGGCTTTAAATTTGAAACTTACGCCGGACATAAGATTCGGGGAGCTATCCTGGATGAACTGAGGTCTTTAGATTGGGTACCCAGATCGGTCAGACAAAAATCCAGAGATCTTCAAAAGGTCTATGCCAAGTTGGAAAATGAACTTGGAAGAGTACCTTATGACGATGAGATATGTAAAGAAATGGGGATATCCCTTGAACAATATGAAGAACTTCTCTCCGAGGTTACCCCCACCACGATTCTATCTCTTGAAGAAGCTATGCCTGACAGAGCCTCAGAATCAAAAGAGATCAGGCTTATAGATACCATAGAAGACCCTGGCAGTGAAAATCCTCTCAGGGAAATGGGCTTTGCAGAAGTTAAAAACATTCTTAAAAGTGCTATTGCTGACCTTCCGGAAAAGGAAAAACTGGTGGTGGCACTCTATCACTACGAAGAATTGACACTTAAAGAAATTGGGGTTGTTCTGGATATAACAGAATCACGGGTTAGCCAGATTCATTCTAAAGCTATTCTGAAATTGCGTTCAAAACTCTTACAGAAAATAAATGCCTGATTTTTCGGGGAGCTGCCTGTATGAGTGGTGTTAACATCAATATTTCGCTGTCAGGTTTGCCGCATTTTGAACCTCATCAGGATAAAATTCACCAGGGACCGATTGTTAATCAGCAGCAAAATGCCCAGATTGTGAATTCTGAAACTTTGCAAAGAATTTCCAGACCTGTTGAGGCGGAACATCCAGAAGGTAAAATTGTTGACACTGGAAAAAGTACCGAGCAGATTAAGGATAAAAAAAAGAAAAAGTCAAACAAGGACTCCAAAAAATCCCTGAAAAATCCCTGTAAACGTGATGATGGCTATTTCGTTGATATACAGGCATAGTAAAGCAGAGGTAGTTTTATAATGGTGAAAAGAAAACCAGATCCATACAGAATTAAAAGAATCACTGAAAGTATAATCGGTTTACCGACTCTGCCCACTGTTGTATCAAAAATGATCGAGTTGGTTGACAATCCGCGTACATCTGCTGCTTCCCTGGCAAGGCTTATTTCTTCGGATCAAACCCTAACCGCGCGAATATTGAAACTGGCAAATTCAGCTTATTACGGATTCCCCCGGGAAATATCTACTGTAAATATGGCTATTGTCGTGTTGGGGTTCAACACTGTGAAGGATATGGGATTATCACTTTCGGTTTTTGACGTCTTTAAAAACCAGGAGAATTGCTCTGTTTTTGACATTTCCAGATTCTGGGAGCATTCCATTGGTTGCGGAGTGGCTTCCAGGATGCTGGCCAGAGACTACCATTCCAGAAATGCATCGGAAGCATTCGTGGCAGGCTTGCTTCATGATATCGGGAAAATCATTCTCAATCAGTATTTTCATCAGGAATTTCTGCAGATAATGGATATGGTTGTTCAGGGCAGTACACTTGAGGATGCCGAGGAGTCACTTATAGGAACAAGCCATGCACAGATAGGAGCATGGCTTGCCGAGAAATGGAATCTTCCGGAAATTATTTCACAAACAATATTATATCATCACCAGCCATGGTGCTCCAAAAAGGATAATGTGTTTGTGGGTACAGTCACTTTGGCTGATCATCTTTGTCATCTTTGTGGTGTTGGTAATTCTGGTAGAACAGTATTTAATGGTCTGGACTCAAAATTCTGGGATATATTCCAGAGTGAGAAAATTCCTATCGATGAGCCTGATTTGCCAAATCTGCAAACTGATTTTCTGCTTGAGTTTGATAAGTCAGATACATTTATAACTCTGATTCAAGAGCAGGGCTGATCTTATTAACTGACTTTTAGAAGTAAAGGTCAATATAGGTGTGACAAACCGGTGTTTTCCTGAATTTAAGCATCCTGCTTGAATTGTCTTTTCCCCATACTATATCCAGAGCAAGACTGCGTTCCAGATTCAGAATCATTGAGCGAATACCAATTCCTATTCCTGCTCCGCTTTCTGTATGTCCATTAGTAATTCCAAGAAGATCTCTGGATGTACTGGAGACCCGTCCATAATCAAATATAAACGCTCCGTCTATTCGTTGTCTTATAGCAGAAAAAAACTCGCTTTTTTTATGAAGAATCGGAAAATCTATAGGAGGCATTTGAAATAATGGAAACCTATATTCCATGGACACTAAAAAGCTGTTGTTACCATTGATATTTAATCCTACAACACCGCTGGAATAGCCTCTGAGTGAGCCAATTCCGCCAAGCTCCAGAGTGTGGAAGGGTCCGGCATCATCATTTCTGAACACACTTTGAAAACGGTATGCTACTTTGTGAGAGGAAAGAATTCCGCTATGGTAAAAAGCTAAATTGGTAGTCAATTGAACAAACGGGTCATATCTGCCTGAGTAAAGGTGATTGGATTTAATTTCCGCATAACCCAGCCATCCCTGATTTGGATCAAAATAGGGTTTACGGTAGTCAGATATCCAGAAAATCGAAGAGAAAACTTCGTTGGTTTTCAAGTGCAGTTTTCTGGAAACAGTTTCGTCACCCAGTTTACTGGTTATTGTAATGTGATCTTTTCTGAATGTGGGGTTAAACCCTATCGACACTTTGGATAAATTATTAATTTTTCTTCCGAAACGGAAACGGTTGGTAAAAACGAAATGGTCGGTATCTAGCATTTCATCAGGGTAATAGTCCACTCCCGAACTTACTGTAAAAAAATAGTCACTTGGAAGAAGCGGTTTTGACCATGAAAGAGAGAAACTGCGCCAATCCCAAACCGATATGGAAGTGGAAAAGTTTTCCATCATTCCCCGGAAATTATTGTTTGCCAAACCCAGTTCCAGCCTTAACCAAAGATCTTTCTCTCCATGCTTGTAAGAGTACCACATACCTCCGCCACCAGGGGAAACATACATTTTTTCTTCCACTATGATAAATATTTCCACCCCTTCCTTTTTTTTAAGGGTGAAAACATCTACTTTAGAGAACAGATGGGTCTCCTCCAGTTTTTTTTCACTTACCCGAAGTTTTACCGAATCAAAAACAACTCCGGTATCCAACCCCATAAGAAGCATTATTGCTTTGGTTTTGGTGGTTTTATTTCCGAATATGTTAATTTTGGATATTTTTGAGTCGGATAGGCTGGTAGAATCTTCTGCAGAGCAGTTCTGGAAGGATAAAGCGATTAAAAAGCTGAAAAATACAAGATACAATAGAAAATCCCGGTTTTTTTCTCAATTTTTAGCTTAAATTGACCGTTTTTGGTCGCGTGTTATTTATAATACAATGATTACAGGGTAATTATAATATAAAAATATAGTTCTTTATCATTCAATTTACATAACTTTTAACCTGCATAAATGTTACAGGTTTGAAAAGAGATCAAATATTTATTCTTTGAAAATAGTTGCCAGATTAAAAAAAAAGAAACGGAAGAACTGTAAGCCGGGTTCTGTCTATTCTCTTTGGGAGAAAGAGGCAATCATTTATCTGGTCCCGCCAACGGCGGGACATTTAGCGACCTACCCGGGGGAAAAGAACGGACCATTCTCTTCTGCATTGCTGCAGAAATCCCCTCTACTTGGTCTTGCACCGGATAGGGTTTACCTGCTCCCGCGGCAGACGGGACGGTGAGCTCTTACCTCACCTTTTCACATCTCGCCCCTTTTTGCGTTTTACGGCAAAAAAGAGTGGTCTTCTCTCTGTGGCACTCTCCGTACCCTTACGGGCCCTTCGCTCAGCACGAAGTATCCTGTCCTATGGTGCCCGGACTTTCCTCTGTAATAGGCTAATATTACAGCGACTGCCCGATCTTCCGTTTCTCTAAATGTTACGCTTGAATATAATTTAAATTTTTATGAAAACGATAACTGTACTCATAAATGGATACTAATACTAAAGATAAGTTGCTTATGAAGGAATGAAATTTGCTTTTTGATGTTATTCAGGTTGAATACTGCTCGAGAGCTTTGTTTTAGTGTGCAATAATTTGTTCTGGAGGGCTCTTTTATGCCTAAGAAGTTATTTGTAGGAAACCTTCCTTTCTCAACTACAGAAGATTCAGTAAGAGAATTGTTCTCAAAATATGGGGAAGTCTTATCTGTTAAAATACCTACAGATCAGTCAAGTGGAAGGTCAAAGGGGTTCTGTTTTGTAGAAATGGAGAATGCAGACACAGCTATTTCAGAATTAAATAATTATCTTTTTGAAGGAAGAAATATAAAGGTGGATATTGCTCAGGACCGGCCTCCGGGAGAAGGTAGGGGTGGTTTCAGAAGAGGAGGTCCCCGAGGGGGTTCTCGTGATTCAAGGCGTAATCACCAATAATAGTTATATAGCTAAATAAAATAGCATGCTATCGTAGGACTAGGAAAGATGCATGCTATCTTTTTTTTACTCCTATAAAATATCTCACCGTCTCAACTTTGTGCCCGATCATGTCCTCTACTCTTACTATTGCCAAATAAGTGCCGGTGGAAACTTCTCTTCCAGACAAGTTTGATCCATCCCATTTTATTTTCAATTGTGGTGTTTTGCTGTCATGGCTTTTTTGAAAACCGGTATAAATTCTATTTCCTAATGGGTCATATATTCTGACAGTAACCTGGAAATTAAGCAGTTCCCGGGTCTTTACTGCAGGATCTATAGTGATGGTTACCTGCTCCTTTTGCGGGTTAAATGGGTTTGGTCCTACACTGTATTTAAAGGTCAGAGGTGTTGGACGGAACTTCAGAAGTACCCGTTTATTCTTTGGGTTATTCTGTTTATTTGAAAAACTATCTTTTATATCACCATCTGTATTTATCCATACGGAATCTGAAACTTCAGGATAGACAGGTTTTTCTATCGAAAGTACTTTGAACACATGCTCCACACTCTTTTGCCTGAGTAATTGAAGTGTAACTTTATATTCTGAATCAGAGCCGGGTTTTCTGAATCTGAAAGGCAGATCTGTATTGATAGAAGAGATTTCTTCGGAGAATTCGGCATATAACGTGTCAGCATCAGGAGTATCACTGTTTTGAGTTGAAGTTCCAGGTGCATAAAGTGCAGAAATCAATACCGGAGCGGCGCTATCTTCCACTGCCTGAAATTTTTTTACGGAGGGGAACTGTTTGTATTCTACTGTCACATTCATCATCCCGGAAGTGGTTTTTTCTATGTTTTTATTAAAAGCCCCGGTCAAATCCACAATCACCACCGATTCTAAATTACCATGTCTGAATCGTTTATTATCCAGAAGTCCGGTGGAAGTGTTGTTTGCCCATTGGAAAACTGTGGTGATATCTGAAATATCCACAATCCTGTCGAATTCAATCTGTGCTTCATCGATTGTGCCATCAGCATCTTTATCCAGATAAAAAGATTTGAGAATATTTGCAGGTGATTTTCTGACGCGTATCAGTACCGGACGGTTGTCTAATCTGGCATGGTTCCCATAATTATCCATTACTGGTCCTGAAGAGAAAATTTGCAGACTGTCACCTGGTGCAGGGTGCATACTATCCTGCACAGAAACAGTCACAACAAATGTGTCGCCTCTGGTCTGAATAAGTTTAGCGTCAATCAGGTACTTTCCACCGGTTTTAATCAGGCTTAGTGATTTTCCGTTCAATAAGATGTCCTTTACAGGTTCTGTAAAGGTCAGAAGAAATGTATCCTGATCGGATCCGACCCGTTCCAGCATTATCGCATCTTTTAGGAGCGGCCCTACACTATCGGCAAACCTAATAGGAAGAATTTCCTGAGGATCATAGAATGTTGTGTCGAAGGAGTAGCAATAACCAAGTTGATTGCTTCCATAGAATGTGGTTATTTCCGGATCAAATGGTTTTTTAAGAATGATAGTCAGATGTTTGCTGTTTGACTGATCAGGGATAATGTCTTTTCTGAAAACAGTTCTGCCGGTTTTGCTGTTAGGCCAGAAAAGCTGAATCGAATCTGGAATAATGGACGGGGTGTTTTTAAAATAGATTTCTGCGCGGTTAACCTGACCAAAAGGGTTATCTGCAAAATACGCTGCATTCAGTATAGAGTTTGGATTTCTGGGTGGTTTGGGAACCGCATAAATAGTAAATGGAATACTGCCCTGTTGGGAACGGTCTTTTGCAGAATAGTAACTGATTACGTAATCACCTGGAAGGACTCCCACAAAGCTGGCTGTGTCCAGTTCTAACAGAGAACTGTCCCGGTTGGCAATTATCACTATTCCGTACTTGTTAAGGGTACTGTCACCAAAATGTTTTCCTGCTTTAAGTTGCAAAGGGGAAGAGAAAGAGGGACCTTCAATATAATAGACAACTTCTGCATTAACGGTATCTACAATTTCTCCATCTGAATCGCAGGCAAGATTGCTTTTAGTGCGTTTTGATTTCATATGATATTTAATAACAGAACTGGAGGAGTCTTTTTCATAGAAAAGGTTACTGCTGGAGCGAAGGTTTATGGAAGTAACCATCCTGAAGTTGGAATGGCAGCATTTTCTTTCAGCGAAGAACAATTTGAAGTTATAGGTTTTTCCGGGAGTCAGTTTCAGATCATCCAGATCAACCGATCCGGCAGCCGCCATATGAAGGCCCCCCAGATCTACCACCCGCTGGCTATCAATAAACACCCACACATCATCATCACCTCTGAAATAAAAGGTCTGTCCAGGAACGTATTCGAATTTTGCGGAGAGTTCCATTGTAAACCAGAAGTTGTGATACTTCTTATCTGCTCCGGTATCCGGAGTATAATTAGGGTTTTTAATAGTGCGGGCTTCATCCAGAAAAAGAAAACTATCCAGAGGGAAAAACGCGTCAGTGTCATACTCATATAGCCCATCTTCATTTTTCTGTAGTGTAATGTTATGACATACTTCATTGGTGTAGCCATCAACAAGGTTCTCAGCAATAAACCAATTGGGAAAATCATCCGATTGACATGCACCATTTGATTTTACCGGTTTTCCATCCGCGCCCAAGCGTTTCTCCACCATATTTGGGGTTACTTTGGTACCTCCATCGCAATTGGAAGCTCCAAAATCATCGCTTCTTGCCTTATCTCTCAGCGTAACAGCAAGGGTAATTATGCCACAATCTCCGGTAATTCCTGGAAATGAGGTCTCGATTACAGGAGGACCACCAGGAAGAGGATCTGGTATAATCCATACAGTATCAGAAGTGTCCAGTGCATCTGTAATATCAATATAGCCACCATCACCGATACCATTGATTGTATACTGGGATTTGTCGCGCGAGTTAACCATTTTGACACGTACAGATTCCAGACTGGCAAAATAGTTATAACAGAACCATCCACAGTACTCCGGCATTTTCCGCATTTTTACAGTGGATAATTTATCAATGTTTGCCCGCGGGAAACCGAATTCCCAGGGATTGAAAAAGGCTATTACTTTACTTGGAGGAGGAGTGAAATGGATAACCGGGGCTGAGGATGGAGTAGGGAAGGTGATCCAGACCTCATTTGCATCTGTATTAGTGGAAAAGATCGATTGCATGGTTAGTTGAGGCAATGTGGCAGGAGGGTAGGTCAGGCGGTTTGCCATGTTATCATAAGCAGTAGGAATCACACTCATCAGCTCTATGCGCTGGTTGGATGTTCTGGGTGTGCTTACAAAGGTGTAACTGTACCAGTTACCACCTTCGCTGGTCATAGTTTTACCAGGATACCAGCCCGGCTCTTCAGAGCTGATATAAAGTGGAGTTCTTGCTCTCACTGTATCATCAACTGCCCAGGGATGTTGGACATGGATAATCAACTCAGCTGAGGCAGAATTAATCAGCAGAGGATAAAAAAAAGCAAAAAGCAGAAGGTCTGCAGATATCTTTATTAATTTCATGGCCACCAGTCCTTACAGTTTCAGCCTGTTTTTAAGAAGCTTGATCCGAAAAAAATTAATTTATCCGGGTTATGGGCATCAAACCCTTACTTGAAAAAGCGTTGACCTGGAATGACGGTAAGCTTTTTTCAATGTGTCTGTAAGATATAGTGACCATTGATCATATCAAGGGTTCAATTATTGACAATCATTCCTATGGAGAATACGGTCATGAAAGCCAGCCACAAATAAAGAAGACCGGTGTTGAGGAATTGCTCGGATACTGATTGCCCTTCAGTTTGCTTGTTGGTCTTCAATCTTTCTTTTTTACTATTGAAATGTTTGTAGATTGAAAATAGGGTCCAGATTAAAAGAACTACTCCGCTTAGCTTGGCTAAAATTGTTGGCAGGTCCATTTTCTTCCTTTTGGATTGAGTTAAAAAATCTTTTTAATTTTGAAGTTTTTATTTTTTCAGGACTGTTCAGGCATTTCCAGAATAATTTTAGTGGCACTCAGTCTACGGGAAGCTATCTCCAGATCATTCCACAAAAGTATAAATTCATAGTCCCCTTCTTCTGGGAGGGGGAGTCCATTTATATTGCCCCCTATCTCCACTACGGCTCTTCTGCTTTGAGGTACTTCCACCTCCCAGGGAGGCAGCGTCATAGAGAAGCTTCCACCCTCTTTTCTAAAAACCAATTGAGCTTTTCCTGCAGTGGCAACATCACTCAGTGCTACGTAAATAGCGCAGTTACCATGTTTTGAGGGAAAAGCAGGGCTGTTTATTGTACTGAAAGTTCCCGATAGAATACTTTTGCCGGTATGAGCATCTCTATAATAGTTATCACAAATTACCATAGCCAGGACGATTGGTTTCATAGAATTGAAGGTGCTTTCTTTTCAGATATTTAAATGGGATTATGAATATAATTATCGGCGACCGGAAAAGTTTAGGCTGAAAAATTCCTGGTCTGAAGGTAAATATCTGCTTTCTATCAGAATTAGCCTGGTTGAGAATAAAATATGAAAATGCAACTGTTATACCTGAACAAGAATTTCGATTTTTTCAGTCCATTATTACCGCAATTTTATTCTTTTGAAATTGGTTCTTATTTTGATGCACAATTAATAAAGAAGACTGGCCACAAGAGAAGTGAAGGAGTCTTTTTTATGAAAAGTCATATTGCCTGCATTCAGATAATCTTTTCTGTGGTATGGATCAATGTTTCTTTGCTGAATTCATGTACAAAGGTTAGAAAAACCTTTAACCAAGAAGACAAAAGGCTCTATTACTCAACCTCTTTTGACCTGAGCAAACCTGTAAAAGAGAGCGATATCGTTTACAAAACCACACAAGTAAACTCTCTGGAACCAACCGATCTGGTTAGCTTTCAGATAGACCAGCTGGCTATAAGTCCATTTCTTTATATCTCATCCGACACAAACGGCAATAACACACTAATCCTTGACGTTCCACAGCAGAAGATAGCGCTCTTGTTTGAAAGAGCTGCACAAGAACTGGAAAATGACAACTTTGAGGAAGTTAAAAACCTCTACCAGCAGGCCTATAATATAGACAGTCTATACTTTAAAACTGCATCAAATCTGGGTGATGCCTGGAGCTTTCTTGGAGATTATCATCGTGCAGAATACTACCTCAGAAAAGCAGTTCAGTTAAACGATGCAGGTTATCAGGAATATCTTTTTCTGGCTGATGTTTATGCAAAGCTTGGAAAACACCGTGATGCTCTCGAGGCTATCACCTATGCATTCATGCTTAACAAAAACAATCCATACCTGTTACAGTTTCTGCAAAGTGTTCTGGCTAAAAACAATCTCTGCCTCAATGAACACAGACTGCAATTTCCTTTCAGGATAAAAAAAACAGGAGTAAAAGAATGTGAAATTCAATATCAGACTTCAGATGATTTCGTGTGGAATGCCATGGCCGGCTGCCTTGCATGCTGGAAGATGGAGCCGGAGCTTCAGATGAAGCTTCAGGGAGAGGACATGCTTACCTATAAAATACAGATGTACCGTCAATGTCTGCTCAACCAGGGATATTACCTGGAAGATTTAAAAAACGGAGGTAAAAAGCTTACCGGTGATGAGGAAATTTTTCTGGAAAAAATCAGAAAGAAACATGTCAATTCTATAGTTTACTGGGAGATTATGGCAGGTGAAGAACCGTATATCATGTTCATGCTTTCCCCAAAAGAAAGGCAACTGGTAGTAGAATATATCAGAAAATATGTCTATCAGACCAGAGTCAACTGAACTTGATAGAAAAGATTTAAAAAGGAGAACTGGAAAAATGGAACATCAGGGCCTCAATCTCAGCAGAAACCCTTTTGTTATAGGGAATGACTCTTTGGAGCAAGCACCTCCTGCTCAAAAGCAGCCCTGGCCGGGTTACGAACAAAACATGCACCCCAAAGTCGATCATGGTGAAGAGAGCTACCATGGAGGGGCAAAACTGGTTGGTTTAAAAGCTCTGATTACCGGAGGCGACAGCGGTATCGGACGCGCCGTATCGATCGCCTTTGCCAGAGAGGGAGCTGATGTGGCTATAACCTATTTTGAGGAAAGAGATGATGCACTGGAGACTGTTGGATGGATTCAGGAAGCGGGGCATACTGGCAGAGCGTTTCAGGCGGATTTACGGGATCACCAGGATTGTGAAGCTGTAGTGGATAGAGCTTATCATGAACTTAATGGCCTTAATATCCTGGTTAACAATGCAGCTGTTCATATCGAAAAACAGGAACTGACTCAGGTTTCACCAGAACAACTCGAAAATACTTTCAAAACAAATTTTTTCTCCTATCTCTGGGTTACTCAGGCTGCACTTAAATATTTACAGGCTGGTGATGTAATTATCAATACAGGATCGGTGACTGGATTTACAGGACACAAAACCCTGATGGATTATGCAGCCACCAAAGGGGCTATTCATAATTTTACTAAATCTCTGGCTTTGGAGTTGGCTCCCCGTGGAATCCGAGTAAACTGTGTCTCTCCGGGACCAGTCTGGACTCCTCTTATTCCTTCCACCAGAGATTCCGATCAGGTATCCAGATTTGGAGAGAATACCCTTTGGGCCAGGCCTGCCCAACCTTGTGAGATTGCTCCCTCATTTGTTTTTCTGGCATCTACAGACGCACGGCTTTATACTTCCGAGATTTTGTCCCCAGCAGGCTCGGTACTTAATCTTTAGCCTTTTTTTTGAGTCAGGTCTAACTCAAAAAGGTTTCAGCAGAAAAAAAGATGCTCAATAAGTATCTTTAAACCGATACCGATGAGCATCACCCCTCCTGCAACTTCAATTTTGTTTTCCAAAAAATGGCCAAAACTGTTTCCGATAAATGTGCCGCAGAATGATAGAAGAAAAGTAATTGAACCTATAACAAACACAGGGGCTAAAATTGAAATTTCAAGAAAAGAAAGAGTAACTCCTACCGCCAGGGCGTCGATACTTGTAGCAGTTGCAAGCATGAAGAGAATGGGGATTTCCATGGGATTGCTGACTTGCTCTTTTTTTTGCAAGCCAGTGGATTCCAGAATCATCTTCACTCCCAAAAATACTAGAATCACACAGGCCACCCAATGATCAAAACTTTTTACCCAGCAGGCGAACTTTATCCCGCTGATCCACCCTAGAAACGGCATCAGCGCCTGAAATGAACCAAAAAACAATCCGATAACCAAAGCATGGCCCAGGTGCATTCTTTTAATGGCAATACCGCTGGTAATGGAAACCGCAAAAGCATCCATGGAAAGACCTAAAGCAATTATTATCAGGGAAGTGGGGCTCATTTTAAGAAAAATCACATATCCTGAATAAGCTTCTTAAGACCGCTGTTCTCGAAGAGGACCATGATTTTTCCGGGGGTTCCATTATCTTTACCTACCACCACACCTTTTTCATTAAAGTTCTGATGAAAAATGGTTTCTCCCAGGAAAAAGTGATCTGTAGGCTTATAAACACGCGGAGTATCGATTTGGGTGTTTTGTTCCAGCAGATCTGTACCAGTATAACAGGCGGTTTTAAAACATTTGGTGCAGTAATATTCAAAGGTGGAAAGCCGGTCCAGTACTCTGCCATTCTCTGCAATGCTTCTATCCAGTTGGGCAGGAATAACTTTATTACAGAATCTACAAAAAAGATCCAGTTCTTCAATAGGAGAAAATGTTGCAGACATGAAAAAAACCCTTTCTTGCTCCGCTTTAAAGATTTGGATAAAAATCAGAAAAATTGAAATTACCAAATGGTTTGGTTGAAATCAAATGATAGTTTTGGATTGGTTGATAATAACTTTCAGTTTTCCATTTCCATGAATTCAGGATTACCGTATTTTATAAGCACCTGAAAATTCGAACAGGTGTTGTTTTAAGGTTCATCACCGATTGAATCCAACTGGATTGAAACCAAAAAAGGAATAAAATGAGAATCGTTTTTCTGGGGACTGCGGATTTTGGGATTCCATCGCTGAGTAAACTTATTGAACATCATACAGTTGCCGGGATTGTAAGCACCCCGGCCAAACCTCAGGGTAGAGGTTTGCATTACTTAGATTCACCTGTGACCCGTTTTGCCAAAGAACATGAATTAAAACCGGTACTTACCCCCGAGGATCTCAAATCAGAGCAATTTCTTTTATCACTTAACTCACTGAATGCAGATCTTTTTGTGGTAGTAGCATTCAGGATACTGCCAAAAGCTATATTTGCACTTCCTCGGTTGGGCACATTGAACATTCATGCATCATTGCTTCCAAAATTCAGAGGCCCTGCTCCTATTCAGAGAGCTATAGAGGCAGGGGAAACAGAAACTGGAGTAAGCATATTCAGGCTGGATGAGGGGGTAGATACCGGAGAGATACTCTTGCAAAAGAGAACCTCTATCGGTCCTGAGGAAACCACTCCTGAGTTATATCACAGATTGAGCTTATTAGGTGCTGAGGCGCTCATGCAGACTATTGATGCGCTGGAAAGCGGGCAGGTTCAGTTTGTGAAACAGGATGAGTCGGCAGCTTCAAAAGCTCCAAAATTAAAAAAAGAGGAAGCGCTGATTGATTGGAAACTATCCTCTGATAAGATTTTTAACAAAATCCGTGCTTTTAAACCATTTCCCGGGACCTGCACCTTTTTTAAAGGAAAAAGATTGGGAATACAATGGGCACAAAAAATTGATGGAGAAGCAACCGATAAGCCCGGGATGGTGATCAAGGTAAGCCATGATTTCTTTGATGTTCAATGTGGTTACGGAGTTTTAAGGGTATTAAAGGTTAAGCCGGAGGGAAGAAAAGAGATGAATGTGCGGGACTTTTTGTCTGGTACAGAGATGAAGGAAAATACGATTCTGCAATGAATTGACTCATAAAATTGAAACAAGGAAATTTATTTTGAAACCAGCAGGAACCAGGCGGGCGGGCACCAGAGAGTATAAAAAAGCAAACTCCCGTCAGCTTATACTTCGAATTTTTATCGAACTGGACAAAAACAGAGGAAATCTTGATCACATTATCGATAATGTGCTTAGAGGTTCTCATGTTGACCATAGAGACAGACGTTTCATTTTTGAAATAGTGTATGGCATACTGAGACACAAATCTACACTTGACTACACCATAGATACATACCTTTCACAGAGTAATAACCAGAAAGATGAGAGTCTTTATAGAATATTGCGTATCGGGATATATCAGCTGCTTTACATGAATAAAGTACCTGATCACGCTGCTGTAAACGAAACGGTAATGCTGGCAAAAACCGATCAGAAGCTGATTCGCTATTCCAGTGTGATCAATGCGATAATGAGAGCTTTAATAAATAACAAAAAGATAATTCCGCTTCCTGATCCACAGAGAGATCTTACCGAACGTCTATCAATCGAATACTCTCACCCTCGCTGGATGGTGGAAAGATGGCTGAAAAATTTCGGATTAGCTAAAACAAAGCAGATTATGTTGTACAATAATCAGAAACCATCGATTTTTTTAAGACGGAAACTGCGTGAAATATCCCGTCAGCAGTTTGAAGCTGATATAAGAAATATTTGTGAACCGGCTTCTGGGTATTTAAACTTGTATTATAAATTGAAAAAATCGCTTTTGCCTGAAAACATCCAGATCATTCAGCATGGTTTGTGCAATGTCCAGTCACCCTCTTCGGGCTGGGTTGTAGCGCTTATGGATGTAAAGAAAGACGAGCATCTGCTGGATCTCTGTGCTGCACCGGGAGGTAAAGCTGCTTTGATGGCTGAATTAGCGGGAGATAACGGGACGGTATGTGCTTGTGAACTGAAATGGAACCGCCTCCTCAGTGTGATTGAAACTGCCAGAAGAATGAATCTGGACAATATTTACCCGGTTATTTGTGATGGAGTGTATCCTCCTTTTAACGGTATTTTTGATAAAGTACTTCTGGATGCCCCCTGCAGCGGTACCGGAGTGCTTCATCGTCATCCCGAAGCACGCTGGATTCGTAAAGAAGAGGATCTTCTTTCTCTGGCAGAAAAACAGAAAAATCTGTTAGAATCTGCGGCAACACTAGTTGGAAAGGATGGGGTGATTGTTTATTCTACATGTTCACTGGAACCCGAAGAAAATCATAAACAGATTGAACTTTTTCTCAAAAATCATCCGTCTTTCTGTCTGGATAATGTTCCGGATGTAATCCCTGAGCGGTTCATAGATAATAAGGGATACCTGGTAATTACCCCTTTTGAGCATGGTATGGATGCAATGTTTGGAGCCAGACTCAGAAGGATGATTTAAAAAACGTATTAATTTGACTGGAAGTTAAAGTTTGGTGTATTTTCCCAGACTTAACATAAATAAGTGTCTGACGTAATTTTCATTTTTCTCAGATCAGTTTATAAGGCAATGATTTCTCTGCACAGATCAGTTCTACTAGCTATGTCAATTTCATCACTGCTTCTTTACTGCAGTCCGCGTCAGTGTGGATTTTCTGTAAATCACCTTTATAGCAGAGATAAATTCAGTGGTTCAGATCTTTATGAAAAAAGTATCGGTATTTGTCCTCTGTTAAGAGACACCGGTTACGATACAGTGCAACTGTTGAACTCAGATTCCAGTTTTGAAGAATTAAAAAAGGTGAGGACTGATTTACATTTTGCCTCGGTCAGTGAAATGGAAAAGCATTTTCTAAAAAAATGGGATCAGGATTCTTTGCAGCTTTTTTACAATCTTTTATTCAGAGGTGAAATCGCGGTATTACAAACGCGTGATTCGATATGGAATGCTATAAAATCTGATTATTACCTGGTGATGCGTATGGCGAATGCATCAACTGTAAAAACATTCAATAATACTGTTAGCAAACGTTTACATCTGGAAGCAGAGCTGTGGGATTGCAGGGATCAGGAGGTCCTTTGGAGAACCAGAGTCAAAGGAATTTGTGTGAACAGTAAGACTCCAGACCGTCAGTTTCTGTTGGAAGCTATAAAAAGTGCCTGTAGCCAGCTTCCGGCAACACTCCCATCTTATGGTAATCAACCCTGGTGAAAACAGATGCGAGAGTGTGCGGAAAAAATTGTCAAAATAGGCTTTTCCAGACCACCAAAAGTCATTTTTGATGAGGTGGAATCGGTGACTGCCGAGATGATCAGGCAAGGATGGTATTTAAAGGATAGTTGTATAGAGGACGGGTTGGGGTTTGTTCATCTTTTTTTTGAACGCGAAATTGATGGAAATAATACGGATGCAATTGCATCATTATAGAAGGGAGAAGGTGTCATGAAGTATGAATTGGAGAAAAAAGGTAGTTTCACCATGATCCACATCATAGGTAACATCGATTCAACTGCCAAGACCAAGCAACTTGATCAGGAAATCTCCAAACTGGTCGAACAGGGTAATCATCATTTTATCTTCAACCTCAAGCGTACTACCTATCTGGACAGTGCCGGTATCAGTATTTTTATTCATTGTCTCTGCGATGTTCAGCACAACGATGGTTCTGTATTTATCATTGCAGAGGACAATCAGGTGAGAAGAGTTCTGGAGATGGTGGGTATAAATCGTCTGATAAAAACCTACAGTTCAGAAAAGGAATTATTTGATGCTCAGAAGGTGGTCGCAGACTGATCTGATCCTCTTTTTATTTCCTCTCTTTTTGACATTCACTTTTTGTGGATGTTCAATTTCCGGATCTGTTATTGACCGTGCACGATATGAAACTTCACTGACAGATTTACGGCTTCTTAACCCCTCTGAATTGGATATCTACTATGGAGGGGTGCACAGGCGCATTCCCCTTAAAGATGTTTCATCTGTGGAGATAAACTCATCCATATCCGCAGTGATTAATAATGAATTGTGTTACAGCGCAGAAATCATTATGAAAGATGGTACCCGGATTCACACAAATGAAAAAGGACTGAACGACAATACACGTCTTTTCATTTCTGTACATAACTCGGTAATTGCCAGGAATGATCGAGATGCCTTCCGGATCGGACTGGAAAATGTTTACCGGATTAATTTACATTGAAAGGAGAGCTGATGTCCTCTTCTAAAGGACTCTCTTTTCCGGTAATTATAATTATCGGTTCCATAATATCTACAGTACTGATTGTCGCTTTATTTATAGTTCATTTCATAAATCTTAACTTCAAACCATCCATAAAGAATGTTGAACGTCTGATGCAGAAGGGACGTTTTGAGGAAGCCTTGTTTTGTGTAAGGGAGATCGGTTCAGAATCATCTGAAATTTCCCTGCTTAAAGCGGAAATCCTGCTGTTTAAAACATTACAGCACCGCAAAGATGAGGGATGGAGAAAATATGGAACTGATGAAGCTGATTGGTTCAAATCAGAAGAGATTGACTCGGCAATTATTGAATTGAAGAATATTGCTGAAACAGATAAGGGGAAAAATTTAGAACAAGCTCATTATTATCTGGGGCAGATATATTCGGAAAAAGGATGGTATAGCGAAGCTGAAAATCAATTCCTGAGCACACTTCAAATGAACAAAGATCATAGAGATGCAAAGCTTGCATTAAGTTCTTTGTATACTAAATTATCCAGGTTTTCTGAAGCGGAAAATTTACTCAGAAGCAGTTTTTATGAGAAACCGAAAGATCCGGATGTCGCCAAAAACATGGCTTATCTTTACCGGTATTATATTGATATGCCTGAATCCGCAATAGTATGGTTTAACCGTTACCTTAACAATTCCCGTCCTCGTGATCTTGATATAAACCATTGTAAAACTGAGCTTGAAGATCTTATTCAACGATACCCGGAATATAGTCCTAAAGAGCCTCAAAACTGGCGGAAACAGGGCAAAAAATTTACTGCCCGTACAAAATAACTCCACTAAATGAAAATTGTATATAGTTTGCTCTATTTATCAGACAATGATATTAAAAATAGATATATCTAAGGAAATCAACTTCATTGTTCAGAGTGAAATGGGTAAATTGGTCAGAAGATTGATTTCTGGCGACAGATTATATAAAAGCGGTTATTACCTGGTGAATTGGTAAATTCAAAAAAGATGTTCAAAATGCCCTGAATCCGTCATGTCCGGGTTTCTTATAGCTTAAACATTCTTTAGGAAGAGATGGACTCCCGTCTTCCAAAGAATGACAAATCAATTGTTATTTGTTCTTTTGTACAGAAACTATATTTAAACTAACCAGAACGGAAAACGAATATGAAAAGAATTTTAACACGTAAAAAGCGATCTGTTAAAAACTGATTGTTTTATTAAAGAAAGCAAAGAATGTTATCAGTGTGGTGATTTCGATGGTGATGGAAAAAGTGATATTACAATTGCTGTGAGGAAATCTGAATTGAAAGGTATTCTGTTTATTATGGGTAATCATAACGTTACCTTGTTGGGAGCCGGGGAGAATTGTAATGAAAAAAAATACCTACAGCTTTGGTGAGACTATTTACCAATTAGTATCAGAACCACAGTATTCTCATATTGCACTGAATGGCTGGATTCAATTATCACTTTTTTTCAAGATGAACAAAACACTGATTATTTTAATTGTCATTTTTTATTTCTCATTAACTTATGCATCTAATGACACCTCAGATTTTATTTTAGGAATTGATGTGTCTCATCATCAAAAAACGATAAACTGGGATACTGTAAAAGGCCAGGGTGTTTCATTTGCATACATAAAAGCCACCGAGGGAAGCGATTTCAATGATGCATTATTTAAATCAAATTATGTTTGTGCAAAGAATGCCGGAATTTTAGTCGGTGCTTACCATTTCTTTACCTTTTGCAGTTCTGCTAAAGATCAATTTAAAAATTTTTCTGAAAATGTACTTGCAGTTTTTGGTGATTTACCTCCGGCTGTTGATGTCGAATTTGTGGGAAACTGCAAAAAAAGGCCCAGCATTGATTCTCTGCATAAAGAGTTAAGTTATTTTTTAGATAAAATTCAGCATGTATATGGTGTTTCTCCGCTTATATACACAACAGAAGATTTTTACGAGCGTTATAAATTAAATCTTTTTGATAAATATCATTTTTGGATCCGTAGTATCAATAAACGCCCACAAATTAAAATAAAAAACCTGGTTATCTGGCAATTTAATATTGGTAATATGAATGGAATCAGCAAAAATGTTGATATGAATATTTTTTTATTGAATATTCATGATTTTAACAGAGTTAACAAAAAGTAAGCTGTTCTTAATCGCGCCGGTCCATTATAATCAATAAGTCACACAATGTGTCACATTATGCTCACATGGAATTAAGATGCAGCCTCTGTTAAGCATGATTGACCCTTTGGGATACAATGTTGAATCAGGCCAAAATGCGTTTGGATATAACCACCTGAATGGGCAGAAAATTGATTAAATCCCCAGTTTTTCCTTCAATGCCTCTGGTGTAAACGGTTTTACCAGATAATTATTGGCACCGGCTTTCAAGGCTTCAACTACTCTGGTTTTTTCAGATTCTGAAGTACACATAATAATTTTCACATTTTTATAGGCATCCATGGTACGCACTTTTTTCAGAAAGGTAAGTCCATCCATAACCGGCATGTTCCAATCCAGCATAATTAAATCGACAGGCATACTTTGCTCTAATTTTTTGAGGCCTTCTTCGCCATCACCAGCCTCTACCACATCAGTGATACCAAGGCCATTTATCTGGGTTTTCTGGATTCTCCTCATGGTCGCAGAATCATCGATGAGTAAAATCTTCATGTTTTCTCCTGTTTATTTGGTTTTTAAAGATATTTCCATAGTAAAGTCACCCGAACCACTGGAAAAAGGTACCAGTATAGTTGGAGCCCCTCCTTCTCCGCCTAAAGTGTGGTCTCTTCCGATTATAACATTGGGCAAGGAAATAGACAAATTAAATTTTGACAAGCCCCTTTTGGCATTCCCTGCAATGATATTAGCTATTTCACCAATGGCGTCCGGAAGGTCAGGATCAGTTTCTTTGATCGGTGTCTTTAACATATCTGAAACCACTTTAACCGCGACCGGCATGGAAAAACCAAACGAAATGGATCCCTGTGCCTCCCCAGACAAACCTATAACCCCTGAAATTGCATAATGAGAAAATGGCTCCCTTTTCAAAGCAGGATTAAGCGGGGTAATCTTGTCGGTGATCATGGTCTTGAAACAATCAATGGTAGCCTCTATGAAAGGGTTTATATAAGAAACATCCATTATTTTCTCCTGAAAGTTTTATACTGCACGCAATTGCATAGGCGAGTAATTAGAATCCAGAGCAAGAATCAGCTCCGAACGCTCCACTTCGTATTCTGCCAGTTTCAAATAGCTGCAAATCATATCAGGTGTCAAGCGTAGCGCTCCGGGAACATCCTTGTTTCCATTCTGTATCATCCCTTCAAAAGAACCGAGTCCGGAATTACACAAAATATACTCAGAAAGGTAAGTAGCCCAGATAGCTGCCTGAAGGTTAACCGGAGCTTTCTCTGGAGTGTGATGATATCTCACGCTATTGACTACTGTCAGATCTATCTTCCACATTTCCATCAGCGCACTGCCAATAGCTGCATGAGTTTCATTTGGAAACATCTCCTTCTCTGCTTCCAGATATGAGATCTCCTTTTCCATGGCGTAATTGATAATCTGCTCAAATTGTTTATGGAAAAACTGATCATAAATCAAAATGCCTATGTCATGAAACAAACCAGAGAGAAATAGAGAGTGGTTTTGTTCTGCCGTATTGCTCGTATCAGATAAAATATTTGTGAGAAATGCCGCAGATAATGAATGTTTCCAGAATTGGTGATAGTCCAGAATCTCAGATTTACTGGAGAATTGCCGTATTAAACACACAGCCATGGCGATATGACCAATCTGGTTAAAACCGATCCGGGTAATGGCCAGTTTAACAGATGTTATTTTTTTGTTGGGAGTGCAGTAAAATGCTGAATTTGCAACCTTTAAGACTTTGGCAGAGAGTGAGGGATCATGTTCAATAAGACGTGCAAGCATCGTAGCGTTACCCTCTTCTGAAACAATCAACGCCCTTATCCGCAGCGCAATCTCAGGCAGTGTTGGTAGTTCCTGAATCTCTGATAAACGCTGAATCAAATTCATAAAATGCTGTATTCCTCCAAAAGTGTATATTGCATTTAAGTATATCATGGATGAATAAGTGCGTCAAATATAATATTGAAAATGGATTATAAAAACGCATCATAGAGTGTATCCTTAAAAAAGGATACACCATATCAGGTATTACAGAGGTGAAATCAATGGTCAAAACAGTGTTGCTGGGTTTTGCTTCAGATCTGGCTGCAAACCCTGGCTATTTAAAAAGCTTTATTGCTTTTAGCAGTAATAATGGATGACCAGAAAAGGTTCGACTGAAAACTCTGAGATAATTCATCTTTGCAGGATCTTCTTTGGATAGTGATTGTGCAATCCTATCCAGAAATGAATCATCGGCATATTTTTCAACAAACTTTT
Organism: Fibrobacterota bacterium; assembly: GCA_023436145.1. Taxonomy (GTDB): domain Bacteria; phylum Fibrobacterota; class Chitinivibrionia; order Chitinivibrionales; family Chitinispirillaceae; genus JAAYPC01. The sequence goes on from JAEZKP010000016.1 coordinate 60,752, forward strand.
TTAAACTGTATGAACGTAGCTGTTGTTTTCCGAATCTATTTTTCCAGTTTTTCTCATATGATCTGAGATGTTTACAATTAAATGTATTATCTTTGAATGCTTCTGCAGCGATTTTTCCAGCTATTTTACCTGCAAAAAGCGAGTAGGCCAGCCCTGCACCACTAAGGCAGTTAACCTGTCGCGCTGCATCACCAACTAACATCACTCCATCTTTTACCAAAGGACGAATATATCTGGCAACCGGAACCCCTCCACAATGAAGATTACTGATTCGGGCACCCGGGAACTCTGATTCTATAAAACGTTCCAGATACTGCTTAGCTTTTCCTGATTCACTGTGATTTCCTGAAATTCCTAAACCGACATTGGCTTCTCCTACTGCTCTGGGAAAAATCCAGGCATATCCTCCTGGCGCGACCTTTGTTCCAGTGTAAAAAATGCAAGTATTTTTTTCAACCAACGGAGAAACAACTCGCGCAAAGGCACATGTTTCCACATCAGATAAAGGTAAAGAGGTGTCCCAACCCAGAAACCGGGCTAATCTTGACTCCACACCATCTGCAAGAATCAGACATTTTGCAGAAAATGTTTTTCCAGGAGTAATACACTGATATAGTTGGCCACTTTTTTCAATGGAAATGACTGGCGTATCACAGAAGAAACTGGTTCCAGATTTAATTGCCTCTTTTACAAGGTCTGAATCCATTATTTCTCTGTCCAGAATGAAATCCTCACTGGTTCCTGCCAGCTCGATTCGGATTCCTGACGGAGAGACCATAACTGCCTTTTTGATCGTATTTATGATCCATTCAGGTTTTGGCTCTACATGATCCAGCAACCCTCGTTTTCCGATACCTTCTCCGCAACGAACCGGAACTCCGACTTCTAATTTACGTTCCAGTAAACACACCTTACGTTCAGCCCTGGAGGCACTTATGGCTGCCATAGCCCCGGCCGGCCCTGCACCTGCAATTATGATATCAAATTCTGACATAACTTTACCCGGTATCTTCTTGTTTGTGGTGTTATTATTATTTATTCAGAGCGACTAAGTGCAGAGAATGCACAGACTTTAATACATTTTCCACAACCGCTGCAGGTATTCTGATCGATAACCGGTTCCTGTATAAACATTAAAGCAGAGGCAGGACAAACACTCACACAAGTGCCACACTTGTCGCACTTTTCCACATCAACTTTTATCATTATCCAGATTCTCCAGAAGTTTACGTGTATCCCTTTTTATTTCCCGATACTGATCAAACTGTTGATCGTTTAGTAGTGATTTACATATTTCAGCAGCATCCTGATTTTTTCCGGAATGTTTTAACATATGTGCCATACGGTTTCTAGTGACAAAAAAGTTCTGTTTTCCTTCAGGAATTAAAGCATAATAAACAGAGAGCTTCTCATAAACTGCAGCAGCTGCATCATAATCTTTTCGGGATTCCAGATACTTAACCTTAGCCCATAGAACAAAACGGCTGTCCTTGTATTGTTTTTCCAGCTCTGAGATGATAGCTGCCGACAGTTCAGGCTTTTTTTCCTGGACATAAATATCAGAAAGACAAAGTTTTGCAGCGGTTCTGGTTAGAGAGGCACTTTTACTGCATTCATTCAGTTTCTTAATACCCTCTTTTTTACTTCCGGGATACCAGAACAGAACCATCCAGAGCTTTTTTTTCAATTCAGATTTTCCATAATCATAAAGTCCCAGAAAAAAATCGGTATCTGTATTGGTAGAGTCTAACTCTTTTGCCTTGGTCAATAATTTTATAGCATCTATCCCATTGTGTAAAACATCGAAGTAGGCTTTTTGCCGCAAATAAAAGGCAGCATGCATAGCTTTAGAAAAACCATCCAGCATAACGATGTATGAGGAGGCACCGTGAGCCTTTTCATAATCGCGGATTAAGGTTTGAGTTTTTTCAAATTCTACCAAAAAACCGGCAGAATCGATTGTTTGCTCACAATCGACATCCCGCATTCCCATTGTGGTAAGCTTAAGAAGAGAGGGAAGCGGATCTGTTGGAAATTTCTGTTTCAAAGAATCACAAATAGTGAATGCCTGCTGAAAATTACAATTAATAATATTAGTGACTATCCGTCCGGAAGATTCCATCAGATGTTCCGGAAAGCTAAATGCATCACTTAAAGAAATATTAAAAATTATTATAAAAAAGATTTTTCTATGCATCATTACGTACCGTTATTAGTGAGGGATACGATACACCGTGTCGTATTCGAAAATACAGCCAAGTAACAAAAAAAACAATAATTCCGGCAGGAATCATTAAAGGTATTATCAAACCGGAACAGATCATAGCCATTGCACCGCCAATTTTATAGGTAGATTCCATAAAAAAATCAGTGGGTTTAAAAATGTAACCCAGATAAAAGGGGAGCGGGACAGCTGAGCAGATAATTGCCAGAATATCATTCTGGAAAAAAGCAGTAACCATTGTAATAAGCAGTAAAACCGTGGCAATAAAATGTGCTCTTTGCAGGCCAAAAACTACAGCGGTAGTGTTTTTATGCACAGAAGAATCCCCGAGACGATCTGGTAATGTGGAGCTTATAGAACCAGCACACATAAGTAAAAAGTAGGGGAGTGCTGAACCTAAAAAATCCCTGTTCAACAGCTCTTTCCCTCCACAAACCCATCCGGCTCCAAATGCTATTACCCCATAACCTAACGCATTGGACAAAAAATCACAAACCGGTCTTCCTGAGAAATAGAAAGGTTTGAAGCTGTACAGTAAACCTATTATTATAGCGGATATACTGAGAAACGAGATAACTTTATATTCTGTAAAAAGAGGGGGGACTATTGAAAACAGAGATAAAAGGATTGAGAACAAAAAGGCATCTCTTCTGCAAACTATACCCTTGGCTAACAGAGGAAGACCTCCATTTTTCTTATCCACCTCAACGTCTGCCATCTGATTGAAGATATATACTGCACCTACAGAAAGAGAGAACAGAAAAAGCAGTATAAAAATCAGCAAGGACGACCTGTTCCAGAGGTTGAAAATTTCGCTGAATGAACCAGCACTTGCCCGGTAATAGCCAAATAATGAAAAACCCCATACCGGCACCAACAGAACCGGACGCATTGTGAATAGAAGATCAAGCAAATAAACTATTGTTTTTCTCATTTTGATTTGAAGGTCGGGTACTCGATCCCAAATCTTCTCTGATAATAAGCTCTGCTTCCAGCAAAGGTGATTATTATCAAAATTCCATATTCAGGTACAAACAAAGCTACAGACAGCGATAAAAGAAATACCGGCCATTTAAAAGTCTTAAACGCCAGATCTCTTTTGGTTAAAAAGGCAAATGAGATGAAAAAAAGCAGACTGATAACTGTGGGAACTGCCATCACCCAAAAATGATTTTCAATAAAAAATGAAAAACCTAGTGCTCCAAAACAAAATAACGCTGCAGTCACTGCAGTCACCTTTTCTCCATATTTAACACAATAGGTTTTTTTCCCGGTCAGTTGATCCCCATCCGCATCAGGAATAGTAGTGGCCAAGAACACCGCGCCGTTTGCCAATGCCGGAGCAACCGAAGATAAAAGTCCTTTAACCATTACTCCAGAATCTATGGAAGTACCGATTTTGGAGGCATACCAACCTACCAGAAAGGTAAGCATTCCGTGACCAATTGAATTGGCAAGCACTCCACCCCAGGCACGGTTTTTTAGCTGAACAGGAGGCAAATTATAAAAATAACCTAGTAAAAGACCTAAAATAAAAAGTATCAGAAGGATGCCATCATAAAAAAAACTTGTAGCCAGGCCCACTAAAGCACAAAGAAAAGCAAAGATCCAGGCCGTACGGACAGAAATAATCCCATTTGGAAGTAAAAAAAGCTTATGGTTAATCCTGTCACTCTCTATGTCTACAATCTGATTGACCACATAGATGGACGCAACTATAAGTGAAAATCCAGTAAGTATGGTCCAAAGGTTTAAAATCTGGTTTCCAGTATAATTCGTAAACCAGCTTCCACCAATGCCAGCATGTTCATTACCTGAGATCCAGCCAAGAATGAGAATTGTCCAAACCGGAGCAAGCAGGGGGATTCTAAGTAAAAAGAGACAGTCCAATGTTTTACGTATTATTTTATGCACCAGATTTTTTCCGCTATATTGATAGAAATAGTAAAATTACTTTAGATGAAAGCAAAACAGCAAAAAAACCATTTAAATCAAATTTCAGATTTAACTCAGTAATATTTAGCTTTTTTCAGCTGAGCATCTGATTTAAGGATTTCAATTTTTTTATCCTGTTTAAACACCATCAGTAATGAAAACCGGACCAGAAATTAACTCTATGGGCCTGTTTATGTGTAACTCAGATAATATAAACTATGCCCCGTGCCATATCGGAATTTTCACTTGGAAACAGATAAAGGTTATTTTCCGATTTTTTTTTAATTTGAAGTGCGATCGAAGTGGGGATTAGAAAGGATATGCACCTATGGGAAAAGGGTTCGAGTAGATCCATGCCTTGGATTTTCTGTAGACTTCCACGCGATAAACACCGTTTTTTTCTATTTTAAATTCAGCACTTTTTCCATCAATCTGATCAATCAAATTTCCATCTGCAATAAATCTGATACTGCCTTTTTCTGGAATTTGCACGATTAAACGAGCCGGCAATGAGCAATCTGTCTGGATACCGGGAAAACTGATCAGGCCATTTTTGTGTTCGAGGAAAAAAATGGAACCACTGGCGTCACCTCTGCGGAAATTGCTGATAAAACCATGACCGCACCTTAAGGCATTCAAAATAGTGTTCTTGGAGCTGGCAAAGTTGGACAAATCATTTTTCTGATCAATATAGAGATGAGTACGTATTCCCTTCAGTTCAACTTTTATAGGAAACACTCTGAAGTAACAATAACCTATTCCAAGTCTTCTACTATGTGCATCAACACCACCAATACCACTGACAAATCTGCTTTTGTTTAAAGAGTCCCATCTGGCCAGCAATTCCGGTGGAGGTGCACCAAGAAATCTTCTTGGATAGAACAATTTAAAGAAACTCATCCACGACTTTAAGTTTTCCACCCAATCAGACATCTGATTCCAGATTTCTATTCCGTCAAATCCGTTTACTTCCCAGTCGGTCCATGGATAAGGAGGCAAATTGCCAAAATAATTTCTCTTTTCAGCTGGATGAGCAAGAAAACCTATACCTCCGGCTTTTTTAATCTCATCAATATAGCTCTGAGGCCTCATTGTGCCGTCAAAAACCTGATTAACCCCCAGTGCAAGATAGTGATTTCTTTTGTCAGGATCATGATGTTCATATCCCACTAAAACACATAATTTGTCGCTAAATCCCTCATAACCGTCATCAAGAGCCCCAAGGGTCATATGATCTGTAACGATAATAAAATCCAGATCAACCGATTTTGCAGCTTTAATCAGTTCACGGATAGTAATTCCGCCATCAGAATAAGTAGTGTGCAGATGAATCGCACCTGTAATTTCTTTGTAAGAGTCTTTTTTTAGAGTCATTATCGGTTAAATCTATGTCTATCCAACCTGGTTTCATACTCTAGCCATATCGGGTCATACCCGATATGGATCTGAACTGTTATAATAAAAAACTAATGAACATAAACTAATCGTGCATCAAATGTTTTTGATACCTTCCCCTTTGAGTCTAAGATGGAGAGTTTAACAAAATACATTCCGTTACTTACTTTTCCTCTTCCTGAGTTCTCACCATTCCAGATCAGTGTGTGCTCTCCACTGCTCATAGGTTGTGTAATTGTTTTTTCCCAGATCCTTCTTCCCATAGCATCGAACACAGAAAATCTTAATCTTTCTTTTGCTCCGATAGGAATTGTAAATTTGAAAATCGCAGAATTGCGCACAGGATTTGCATACACACTCCGTAAACCATATTTCCAAGAAAGTGCTTTGTTTTTAAAGCGGTCCATGAAATCTCTTCCGGCAATAACAATCCACCTGTATTCGGTGCTGTTGGCGCCCACTGAAACTTTCCCGCTATTCTCCCACTCTCCTGTTGCTGTGTTCAATATGTAAGAACTTATACCGGAAGGAATCTCGCCTTCACTAATCATATCAAAGGTGAAATCGACATGAGCAGGTTGATTATTTTCAAATGCTATCTCCTGGGCCATGCCACCACCCGAAAGGTCACCGGTTATATAATCTCCAAAAAACCGGTTTGTGTTTCTGTCAAATAATTTAACCCTGGATTGAGCAAATCCAGGAGATGCCGGATAGTAGATTTGTCCTGCTTTGTGAGAATAACCACAGTACACTTCTGAAACCAGGGCGGAATCGATTCTGCAATTGACAGTGACACCCCATGCGTCAGACTTAAGTTGCTTTTTAAGCGGTTGTAGAGATGACATTGAAACCGGAACTGGCGGAATTTTAAGCGTTATCTCTTTATCATACATATTATAAATTGAATAGAATGCATTGTGATATTTCCAATCCAGTGAATCGTTTATGTTCTGGCGATTGGCTTTTCCTGGAATATAGTACCCTCTGGTTACAAAAATACCTGAATCATTTGCCCACTTATATATTGCTATTGAATCCATTCCGGATGATTGAATAATATCCTTTATACGAACCGGAAAATTATAGGGCAGTGTCAGATCGGTAAATTCTTTTTTCGGAAGAACAATTTTAACGGTGTCTTTAAGAGACATGGTTAAAGCAGCTCCCAGATTAACCGCCTTCTCATTGCGTGTCTTTATCCAGAAAGTTTTGCCAGGACTGAAATTGAAATAGGATTCGGTCTGATCATTGTATTCCACCCATCGGTCCTTAGTCGCGGCATTTGCAGGTGTTGGTAACCAGTAGAAAATTCTGGCGTATCTGCCATCATAACTGCTACTGTCTGTTTCAGAAAGATGAATCAGCAGCGATTCCGGGCTGGTGGAGTACAGTTCAGCTGAAACAGAAAAGGGTGTCCACTGTAGAGGGAATATCCTGGTCTCGAGCTTTTCTATATATACTTGCTTTGATAGATTGCTGATTATCCTGTTAATTCCATCAGTGATTCGCAATTCAGCCCTGATCCCCGTTTCAACACTACTGAATTCCTTTGGAATAGAAAGAATCAGCTGCTGGGAGCTGTTTGAAAGAACACTGTCGATACGTATGGTTACCGGATCTTTTCCTGTGGAATAACAGAACTGATATTTCATATTAATGATATTGTCGGTGATGGTAACTGTATCAGTTGTACTCTTTCCTGGAAAGGCTGTTTTATCAATTTTACCGTTGAAACTCAGAACCGGTACTAATGTGTCAATTAACAGTATAAATGGGAAATCTGTCTTATTGGTATAAATCGAAACAATCTTTCTCAGTGTATCATTAATTGCATTGTGTTCAACTGCTAACCCTTTGGGAGTTTCCCTGTATAATCCTATTTTGGCAGCACTGAAACCGGATGGAACATTGTAGCGTAAACCGATCCAGAATGCCGGTGTAGGAGCTTTCTTAGCAAAGTAAAACCCGTTTCCAACAACTACCATTCCATTGTGTGGATTTCCCGGGTGGTAAATGGCAGTATCACTGAAGGTGTCTTTTGAGCCGAAATTTGAATCCTTGGACAAAATAAGATTGCCATTAAAAGCAAGTATTGTATCAAAAAGAACTCCCGGATTAAAAAATACCAGAGGTTCACGTGTAAAATTGGGTGTCACTATACTTTTTTGAGACAGTTCAACAGGTAAAGCCCAACGTCCACCTTTTTTTCTAAGCCATAAAGAGATAAAATATTCTGTATTGAATGACAATTTGTGCAATTTCAAAGAAACACTGTCACATTCACTTCTTACCTGCACTATCTGCATCTCATCTGATATGATTGATTCAAAACCGGTGTTGCTGTAGGTGATCCCCAGTTCCAGACTGTCACCAATCCCGGCAGTATCTACACACCAACTCAACATTATTTTGGCAGACAATGAATCGAATTGTGGTGAGTGAAACGTAATGGTGTTAGGAACTGCAGGTTCATCGGAGGGTTCCAGTGTTTTAATACTAACCCTTGATTTTTCAGTAATATCCGACCAGATGCCTTTTTTATTTACTACCTGGGCAGCAAAGTAATAAATGGTCGAATAATTCAACAGATCAACTATGCAACTATTCTGCTGTGAGCTTAATTGGATTAACGAATAATCGGAACTGTGTATTGTACCTGTAGGTATCTGCTTTACACTATACCAGATCCGTATTCCTGAGATGCTGTCGGAATTTACTTCATCCCAGGACAATCTTATCGCACTGGAGCTTATAGCCTGGGCACTGAGAATTATCGGATTGTTAAAAGTGTTATTTTCGGTTATAAAACGTGCTGTTTTTGGCACGCTCAGACTGTCATTTTTACCCTTAAGTCTTACGCCACACCACATCTGATGCGAACCTAAAGAAAAGATATTATTAAACACCTTTTTTTCAACTACTGAACCGGTCAGAAACTCTTTAACCGCAAAACTGCCGGAATTAGATCCTCTATAATCCAACCCAAGGCTGTCAAATGCATAACAGAAAAGGACTGAATCCACTTTCTCTGTATCCAGGGGGGAGGAAGCTACAAAGCTAATCAGCACAGAGTCTCCACCCAGATGTCTTCCGCTGATACTCAATGGATTGGAAGGCGGATTTTTATCCATTAATAATACTTCTGTTCCATTTCCGGCGTTAAATGCGGACAATTTACCGTTAGTTAAATATAGCGCGTTCATCAAAAACCAGGTGACACCAGCCTCCGGAAATGTCAGTGTATCAACAAAACTGCTATTGTTTTTAAATTCAGCGCGGGAGTATTTAATTAAACGGCTTGCGGTAACCGTATTTTCAGGTAATGAAACCTTGGAAATCCAAATGCCCAGTGAGTCGTAAACTGGCGGAAAAATCTGTGGTTCTATCTTATCAAGATTACTGAGTGTAATTTCGACTTCAGTTCCGCGAAGATATTTTGCCGATATCTGAACCGGATTTTCACCTTTATTATACACATAAATAAATCCGGTTTTGACCGATGTATCACTTCCCGCTTTTCCGGTAACAATGAGTTTTACATCGTAAAGACCTGTCTTACTGTAGATGTGTTCCGGTGAGGGTTCTGTGCTGGTTGTACCATCACCGAAGTCCCATATGGTAGAAGAAAAAATACCCGAAGAATTATTGGTGAATTGAACACTGACATTAACAGTCCCTCCGGTTGGATTTGCTGAGAAATCAGCAACCGGTGCAGGTGTAATGGTTAAAACAGCCGTTTTGCTGTAGTCTGTGCCTTCTGAATTGGAAACCATACATTTAACACTATCTAGATTATTACTGTAGCTTACCCCTTTAATAACCAGTGTATTTACAGTGTCACCCTCACGAGGAATATTGTTTATAAACCACTGGTACTTGGGAAGTGGAAATCCTGTGGCATTCACAGTAAAGGTAACCGTATCTCCTATGTACCGAGTCTGAGATTCTGGATTCAGTGTAATCTTTGGCGCCTCTAATTTATTGTCCACAATCAGGCTTGCAGTATCCGATGTGTCACGCCCAGCGCTGTTAATTACAATACAGTAGTAATTCCCAGCATCCTCTTTTTTGACTGGATCAAGAATGAGCGAATCTAACGAACTTAAAGATTCTGAAACACCCGATTTGTACCATTGATAGTTTAGTGGTGGAGTTCCGGTAGCTTCAACTATAAATTTAACCCTTTTTCCCTCATTGGTGTTCTGGTCTTGGGGGTGATTAAAAATAAGGGGACGTTCAGGAAAAACTTGTAAAGTCACAGTATCACTGCTTATCGTTCCTGCAACATTGGAAACCAGGCAGAATATCTTAAAATTATTCGAGCTGACTTGTACACTGTCCAGTACCAGAGTTGAGCTGTCACTTAAAGTCTTTGCAACATCATGCAAGAAAACCCATTTATACAGTAAAGGAGCAGTACCATGTGCCTTGACTCTGAACAATGCTCTCTGATTCTCTGTTATACTTACTGGTAAAGGTTGACTGTCTACAACCGGTGGTGCTGGCCTGACCTTCAGATAAATTGGGGATGAGGAAATGGTTTGAACCTCGTTCGTAACCATACAGTGATAATAGCTGCCGTCATCTGAAAGCGCAACATCAGGAATAACCAGCTCAGCAAAAGACCCAACAGAATCAGTCCCGTTTTTAACCCATTTATAGCTGAATGGGGGAGTCCCGCTTACCGAAATCCTTATTTTTGATGTATCTCCATCAAAAACTACAACCGAGTCCGGAAATGAATCAATTATGGGAGGAATCAATACTTTTAAAAATGCAACTTTACTATTTATAGTGTCTGAAATGTTGTAAATGACACATTGAAAATTACCACTGTCTGCAGCACTTGCAGAGCCTATAACCATACTGGAAGTGTTGATGGGTAGAGTATCGAAGTTGTTTTTTATCCATAAATAGGAAAGGGAATCACCGTTGACAGTAACAGAAAGAGTGCATGGTAAACCTTTAACAACCTTGACCGTATCTTTAAGATCTTCGTCCATTACCGGTTTCCGGTAAACTGTCAGGCTGCAGGTTCTGCTCTGGATAGAACCATAAACGTTGGATACAATGCAATAGTAGGAATTATTGTTTTGTAGCATGGAGATGTTATTAACGCTCAACGTTGATGAACTGTCAATTACTACACCTGGCGTGGAATTGTTGTACCATCTGTAATTAATTGGTGTAGAACCTGCAGCTACGACAGAAAACGTTGCATTTTTCCCTTCTCCAGCTATAACATCGGATGGTTCTGTCAGGATGTAAGGTTTGGATAATATGGAGATGTTAAAATCTGCGGTTAATGAATCCAGCTTGTCTTTAACTTTAATCCGAATGGAGTAAGTCGGTTTTCTAAGAAAATAAAGTAGCGAATCGGCTCTCAGTCTGTTTCCATCGATGCGGAAATATGCATTGTCACCATATGCAGGGAGGCTGTAGGTAAAAATTTCACCTGTATCCTGATCGGTTGTAGATAAAAGACCAATAGTGTCCCCCGCAAGGGTTGAATCACTTATAATAGTATTGGATAAACTGATAGCAGTGGGTTTATCGTTAGCATTTGTTATGGAGATATAGAAAGTTTGCCGTATGGAATCTTTTCCATCAAAAGATTTCACAAAAATTGTATACTGGTTTTTACTCTCGTAATCCAGCAGGGAATTAGTGCGTAGAGTATCTCCACTAATTTTGAAACTTGAATTATCATTGACACCAGATACAAAACTGTAGGTAAAAGTGGACCCGCTGTCTCGGTCGATCGTGGTAAAAATACCTATAGGAGTATTAAGCGGAACGTTCTCAGAAACTACTGTAGAAGAAATGTATAGAGATTCCGGGGGCTCTTTAACGTCTGATATTTTTATATTAAATCGCTGTCGTCGATAAAGACCGCCTTTATCGGTCGAACGGACAGTGATGGTGTAAAGACTATCCGCTTCATAATTGAAGGATGCTCTTGAAAAGAGTGTGTCTGATCGGATAACGAAAAATGCCGTATCACCACTATCTGGTGAATAGGTGTGAGTGTCATTAAAATCCATATCGGTAGAGGAAAACTTACCGATAAAAGTTCCGATTGTAAGGTTTTCCGCAATAACTGAATTACTGAGAGTGATTCCTGTTACCGCTTCATTAAGGTCATTTATTTTGATGGTAATAGTAGTGTCAAAATACTTATTTCCTGGATCTGTGGTTCTCACCCTTATGACAAGAAGAGAATCGGACTCATAATCAAACACTTGCTTAGCCCTTAAGCTGTCTTTAATTATAGAGAAAAAAGAAGTATCACCAGAAACTAACCGGTAGGTATGAGTATCTGAAGTATTGGAATCCACAGTGGTGAATTTACCAATAAAAACTCCTGTTGCGTTATTTTCGTTGATTGAAGTGGAGCTGAGAGTTATGCCGACAGGTGCAACATTTGTATCAGCCCATTCCCATGCACCAATATCGGGGCTTGAATCCCTGGGTCTTCCTGATATGTCAACGGTTAAAGAGCTGTTGCCTTTATTACGTGCATCTGATTCTTTGAAAAAACGGAGATCTGAGGCAATCGAGGGTGTAGTATTTATAAAACTTGGATTACCTTGAATACAACCAGTTCCCCAATCGGTTGTATTTGGAGGTACTAAACAATATGTATACCTACTTTTCACTGTGTTATTCAAGGCAATAACTTTATTCGATACATCAAAAATAGAGTTTGATATAACAATTAATTTATTAGTATTAGTTGGAATATCGGCGTTGATTGTATCGTTATTATAAAAAGTACAGTTAGATATTGTACCATAGGGGGCAGGATTATTGTGGCTGCTTAATTTTGGAAATATGGAGCGGCGATTATTGATAAAGATTGAATTGTTAATGGTTAAAAAATTATCGCTGTTACCACTGATATAAAAAACTGAATTGCTTGAATAACCACGAATAATCGCTTTATCAATAATGCATTTGTGGGTATTGCTCTGATCACTGATGGGTGGGCAATTCTGAAGAACCACTCTTTCGAATCTGGTAGTACAATTATTGGTATTATTCCAGAAATTAGTCCAATTTCCTCCACTGAGACTTAAAACTGGGAAGCTATCCGGATTAGTATTTGCTCCAAGAAAGACGATATTACCATTGGTAAAATTACTAGGGAAATCACCGCTAAAAGTATCTATATCCGATCCTGTAATGTAAATTGTATCATTTGTCTGGGTGGCTGCAGCAATTGCTGCACTTATGTCTTTTTTTACTGTATTGCCATCGCCCTCTCTATCTAACAGTATCTTACGAGCATGAGCACTATTTAAGGGGAGAAAAAAAGATAAAGAAACTATAATTATCAGATTCCTTTTGAGAATAACCGATCTCATATCACAACACCTCAAACAACGGTATATTTTGCATTAATGTTTAGCTGGTAATATAAACATTGCATTCTTTTTGAATGCAGGTTATTTCATGTAATATATATATATGATACTGAATAGGAGGGAGAGAACAGAATTCTTCTTGGTTAATGTATTACTTTAATATGGCTTTATATCTTGTTTAATTACAATTTATTAAGTGATATTCATCATGAATTTCGAATGGCTTTTTTCTTTTTTACCCGGTAATAACTAATCCATCGTTCTTGTTGGCTAAAAAAACGGTCGAGTTAAGTACTTTTTAAGCAAAAAAAACAATTTTTCTCTAAACAACACTCTGGAGTCTTCCATATGCCCGAGCTTCCTGAAGTTGAAAGCTTTAGAAGATACCTTGAGAAGACATCTTTGGAAAAAACCATAGATGACATTTTGGTTAAAAATGATAAGATCCTGCAGGATATTTCCATAAATGACCTGATGAAAAACCTGATTTCAACAAAACTTGTTAAAACCATGCGTTGGGGTAAATATCTTTTTATTCAAACAGATAAGGGGATCTGGCTTACCATGCATTTTGGGATGAGTGGATCGCTCTTTTATTTTCATCATTTAAATGAACAGCCTTCACACTGCCGTTTGCTGATAAAATTTGAAGGTGATAATTATCTTTGTTTTAATGACCAGAGGCTTTTTGGAAGAATCGGATTAGTGCAAGAGGTGGAATCATTCATCAAAAAGCATCATTTGGGTCCCGATGTTCTCGCCATGAATAAAGAAGAATTTATAGATGCTGTTTCTGGTAAAAGGAGTCCTATTAAAACAATTTTAATGAAACAGGAGCTGTTTGCCGGAATTGGTAACGAGTATTCAGATGAAATCTTGTTTCAAGGAAAGATCAATCCCTCTATAGCGGCTTCTGATCTTTCAAGAGAGCAGGTGGGTAAGCTTTTTGTTAGTGTGGATCTGGTTTTAAATGCTGCAATTAAATCTAAGGTTGAGGATAAGCCTTATCCGGACAATTTCCTGCTTCACTCAGGACGCAAAAAAAGAGTGTGCCCCAGGTGCGGATCAAAAATTTCATGCCAGAAGTTTTCCGGCCGCACAGGATGCTTTTGCCAGAAATGTCAGGCTGTATGAAGAAGTTGTTTTGGGTTGCAAGCTGTTCTTTTTGGGGAAATCGAAAATTTTCTTATTGAACTGGGTTTGTAATCTGATTTTTTCAGGTAACTGCATATACGATTAACTTCCATTAGTAATTCTCTGAAAAATTCCATTCTTCCTTTTTCCAGAACGGTAATTTTTTCAGAAATGGCGGGAAGTGAACCCGGATCACCGGTAAGGATTATAGAGGGAATTTTTTGGGGAGTGTAATTACCCATAGAATTGAGAAATTGAATTCCATTCATCTCAGGCATTCTGAAATCGGTTATGACCAGGTCTGGAATTAAGCCATTTTTAATTTCTGCTAGAGCTATTAAGGGGGAGTCGTATTTTTTGACAATCTGATATCCTTCTCTGGTAAGGAAGCTATGGATTAATTCCAGAGAGAGGTCTTTATCGTCTATAATCATGATGGTACACATGGAAGAGCCACCTTTCCAGTATGCTGTTAAACGTTTAGGCAAGGGTGAAGAAAAAAAGTGAGGCAGGGGAGTCTGAATTGTATTCTCCCCTGTTTATTAAAAGCTCCTCATGCTTTTTCTTTTTTTAATCATCGCAAGAATCGAGCCCACGTGGCAGCGGCTCTTGGGAGTTAAAGGTCTCCCTTGCAGCATCTGCTGCTGTTTTGTAGTTTCGATTTGGTATTTTTTCTAATGCAGACACGATTTCAGGTGCTGCATGAAGATCGCGAACATATTGGACGAGTTGATTTTTTGATGCAGGAAAACTGGTGTTTTTAAGGACCTGCTCAACATCGATTGGATTGGCTTTTTCTGCCATAATTCCTCCTTTTTAAACACCTTGCCGGAAAAAAGTTTCAGTAATAGAAAGCGCGCTAACATTGATGCGAAAAACAATTTTTATTAGTTCAAAATACATGCCATAACATTAACTGCTTCTAAATTGGGCAGAATGTTGCTTTTTATTTAACTTAATTATTATTGTAAGCACTTCAAATACTATAAATATCATTATGTTATAATACATTCATAGTGGAGCGAAAGATGAAAGAGGCAATGTTGTACCATAAGAGTGAGAATTCAAGGGTAGATTGTTTTCTTTGTTCTCACTTTTGCCGCATAAGCGATGGAAACTGCGGTTTTTGTAGGTTAAGGCAAAACATCCACGGGACTCTTTTCACCCGCTCTTATGGAAAACTCATTGCCCAGCAGGTTGATCCTATAGAAAAAAAACCATTGTACCATTTTCTTCCAGGTACCACATCGTTCTCAATCGCCACCAAAGGCTGCAATTTCACTTGTGGTTTCTGCCAGAATTGGCAAATATCACAGAATGTTAGTGAATATGATGAATCCATCACAGATGTTTCTGCCGAAGAAATAGTCAAAAGAGCCATTAAGCAGGGTTGCAAAAGCATTTCATGCACCTACACAGAACCGACCATCTATTTCGAGTATGCCTACGATATTTGTAAGGCAGCAAAAGCCAACGGCTTAGCCACAGTTTTTGTTACCAATGGTTACATGACTGAACAGGCAATTCAAATTATAGGACCATATCTGGATGCCTGTAATATTGATTTGAAATCTTTTAGTGAAAACTTTTACCGGAAAAATTGCAGCGCAAAACTACAACCGGTGCTTCAAACTATCAAAAGCGTATATAGAGCCGGTATCTGGATAGAGATAACTACATTGGTAATTCCTGGAGAAAACGATTCTGATGAGGAGCTTGAGAGCATTGCTGAATTTTTGGCTGGACTCAGTCCTGAGATTCCATGGCATGTATCCAGGTTTTTTCCACAATATGAGTTTGATCAAAAAAAGGTCACAGATGTTCAATCTATTGAGCGGGCACGTTCAATAGGTTTGAAAGCCGGGCTAAGGTATGTATATGCTGGAAACGTGGCTTCCGAAACTGACACAGTTTGTTATAAATGTAAAAAGGTTCTTGTACAAAGATCCGGATATCGGATTAGTGGCATTTCAGTATCAGAAGGTAAATGCCCGGAGTGTCAGACTCAGATTAACGGAAGGTGGTAATGAAAGAATCGTATTTAGACATTTTGAGCAAAAGTATTAAAAAGAGTGAAAAAAGAAGAAAAAAGAAGTATATCGAGTCGCATAATATATATTATGTAAACTATTAATTGTTTTTATCCCCCTTTTCTATTTTTATCAGCACTATTTTTTCTTTTCAGCCATAAATTTCATTCACAACTGATTATTTTTTTGCACAGTATTCCAACAGAATACAGTTTGCTATTTTAAATTGCACTGATTATTAAACGTTTTATTATATTATGCACTAATGTTAAAAGCTGTAAGGTCTTTTTAAACGATTAAAGAGAGGACTTCCATGGGGTTTCCAACTCGTTTTCGAACAATCGGTGTGAGCCTTATTTTCACACTAATTAGCGCGACTACCCTTTTGGCCCAGGCTGTAATTGTAAAAGAATTACCCGATTCAATAAAGATTGCGGTCACTTTTTTTGATTTCCATTCCGACAGATCAAACCCGGAATTCGAATGTGCTCACACTAGTGGTGTGCAAAGAAATATGGCTGCCACTACCCTGCCAGATGATAAGATCCCCCGATTAGGTTCAACTCCATATATCAACAATTACTTCAAATACTGGTATGTCGATTGGAATGACCCGGATAAAGGTGGTAGAGGTGATAACACTATGCCCTCTTACAGAACTGTCAGAGTTACCGGGAATCCTGCAGAATATAATTCAGAGGTAGTATTTGATGGTTCTGTGGTTGTTGACCATGACACTGCGTTCAAAAATATTGTCATAAAGGATTCTCTCACATTCAGACTGGTTGATCGGGACAGGGGGTTATACAGGTTTGAGGACAGCACGTTTTTCCCGCTGAATAACAGAGGGTTTGGTCGGGAAGGTAAAACTCAAAACTATTCTTTTACCATGTCTCTTCACACTGAGTTTACCTACGGTCCTGGTTTGGAGTTTACTTTCAGAGGTGATGATGATGTGTGGACCTATATCAACAATAAACTGGCTATGGACCTGGGAGGTATTCACAATGCGGTTCAGGGAGTAATCGATTCAGACAGTTTAAGAAGAATGGGGCTTACTTTAGGCGAGAAATACTCTCTTGATTTCTATTATGCAGAGAGACATACTGAGAATTCCAGAATTATGATTGAAACTAATCTGATTCAGCCAGTTATAAGTATTGATCTCTCAGCTGAACCGGATATAGATGTAAGAGCCGGGACCACAGTGACCTTAACCGCTGACGTGCGCTCCGACAGTGTTTCCATACCCGAACTCTCCGAAAAAGCCAAATGGAAAGTTGTTTCTTCACGTTATCATAGCAATGCCGATTTTATCTCGGATTCAGGGGCAAGTGTAGGCTATAAAACCCGCTTACCTTATGATACAATATTGATTCAGGGTAGTGTTTATATAGAAGGAGCAGGTACTGTTACCGATACTATAACCATACTAACCCATCCGGGACCGGACCATAGGATTTACATCGAACCTGTTTCAGTTAATCTTAATACAAGTGACACGTCGCTTATTTTTCATCCTAATCCCATCGACACCATTTATTTCTTCGACAGTACGGTGACCAGAGATGGATATGCAGTTGTCCGTGATAGTGATGGCTTTTTTACCAGAATGGCTAGTGTGAATCTCACCAGTTGGAGTTCTCTGGATGAGAGTATCATAAAAGTAACTGGTGAATCGGGCAGAAAATACCATGGTATATTCGAAAGAGCTTCCATATTATCTAGGGGACAAACTTTAGGTGTTGCAGAAGAGGCAGACTCTATTATCCCTGATTCGGTACCGGTGGTAATAAAAGACTTTTACCCGGTCAGACTTCGCCTGGTGGAAAAAGGTCACTCCGTGATCAATGAATATTTGGACAAAATTGAGATTGAAACTAATGCTTCACAGGAGTACGAAGTTTATGCACTGATTTCTACGGCTGTTGATAAACCAGACGATCCGGCCTCATGGATCAAGCTTAATGTTAAATGGGATCTTGTTTCTGAAACTGACCATATTGATTCAGGACTGACACCCTCTGAACCGGACTTTTCTGATAGATGGATCTTCAACCCCATAAAGCCAGGTGAAGGGAATTTAGTATTGGTTAATCCTGAAGATGAACGGACAGAAAAACTGGTCGTTCCTGTAACGGTTATATTATCACCTCCTCATAAAGTTAGTATCAAACTTATTACTCCAGAATCGGAGCGAATCGCCGGCCACACTCTTAAAGCGGAGGTGATCATTGAAAATAATGACGGTAATATTCCGGGTGAATACTGTTTTGGAAATGGCAATCCTGAAGGCGGTCAGGCAATCTATCAGGATATTTTACCCAGAGGTGGAGATCTACGCCCAAACCCAAGTATGACTGTTGATGGAGTTACCAAGACACTAAACACTTCAAATGGTACTACACATAAACACAATCAGTGTTTCATGAATGGAATTGACACAGTTGAATTTGTACTATATTATGCGCCGTATCCGGATGTTTCTGATTCTTTGCATCAGATTACGGTTATTTTGAGAGATAACCTGAAAGCCAGCACTCAGAAATTCAAGCTTCTCTCAGACACGCTTGATTCTCTGGTATTAACTCACGATGACTCGGGAAAGGTACCTATAACCGACACTATCCGGTTATCAAAGGGTACTACCAAGGTAGTCTATTCTCATGGTTATGATAAATACGGCAATTACAGAGGGCCTGAAATAAGCGTATGGAATACCAGCGGAGAGCTCCCTCCGATCGATCCCAACATTGAACCGAGTAAACTTCACACCATTTTCCACTCAAATCCGGTTGAGCCAATCGGGGGATACCTTTGTGCATCTGTCATCGATTCAGTTAGTAACAAAGTAGTTTCTGCGTGTGCTTCAATAACTATGGATGGACAGCAAGCATCAATAATGAGAGCTGTGACCCGTGATATTAACGGAAATGGTTATCTGGATAGAATCGATATAACATTCAGCAAAAAAATTGATATCGATGAAGATGCTGGTAAGAATTTCTTAGTTCTTTCCGGAGTTTACAATTTTAAAGTTGAAAGAGTTGTAGCACTGGAAGGAGATTCTGTTTACTCTCTTTATCTCAAAGAAGAGAAAACCCAGGTAGCGCAGACCGACTGGCAGCCGTACCTATCCATGAATGGTATTGAAGGGGCATCCAATGTCGAGAAAAAACTGGTAGAGGATGGAGCAGCTCCGGTTGTGTGGACCGTAACCAAAGAGATGCCAACTGCATCACATTCTGACGATGTTGTCACCATCACACTAAGTGAAAAGATCGATGGATTTAATATTGAAAATAAGCCGGATAAGGTTTTTCTGATCTATGTTAAAAACGGCTCTGGTGTTTACAGTAAAGTTGACCTGTTTAATAAAGCCATTTTCATTGATTACGATAACCAGAAAACTGTGAAAATCAAAGTGAATCAGGATGTTGATATCAACAACTCCAACTGGGTTAACATTAAGTATGATGTCCCATTGATTCAGGATATGCAGAAAAACAAACCGGATTCAATGAACCAGAAAGTGCAGGTAAGAGTTCTGACACCAAGAATCGATGGTTATTTAGGACCCAACCCGTTTTCTCCAATTCAGAATGGTAAGCCAGGCAAAATAGTTCTGAAACATGATCGGGATGCGCTTAAAAATATTCAATTCGGAGGAACCGTTCTGGTTT
Source organism: Fibrobacterota bacterium (assembly GCA_023436145.1). Classification (GTDB taxonomy): domain Bacteria; phylum Fibrobacterota; class Chitinivibrionia; order Chitinivibrionales; family Chitinispirillaceae; genus JAAYPC01. Next base: position 80,523 of record JAEZKP010000016.1, read on the forward strand.
TAAAGCTTCCATTACCAGATGATGGTTCAAAGGTTTATGTGACCGTAAAGGTATACGATCTGGTAGGAAATCTGGTCAATTATTCAGCACGAACAGATCTTATGGAAGATCTGTTAAAAGAGTATGATATCTCGGAATTACAGGCATCTCAGTTCACAGCGATGTTTCCGATTCCGGGAATGACTTATAAAGGTAGAAAAATGGCACCGGGAGTATATAAAACAGTCGTGACTGTGGATTATACAAGTAATAAAAAAGAATATAATGACACCCGGATAGTCTTGTTTATGGGATTAGGTAAATAGGAGTATTTATTTACAGGCACACATAAAAGTGTGCCTGTACCCAATTAAAACAGGCAAGTCAGATTTATTCCACTTATGAGGGCCTTATAATTCTCAGCTGATTCGGGTGCCTCATCATAGCTTTTTTCATAACTTCCCATCACCGAAAGTGATAATCTGGAAGTTATTGAGTATCTTAGCTCCATCTCACCCTTATAAAATGATGCCAGAGTAGGATTTTGATAGGTATAAATATCAGTTTCACTGCTGGAATTGTACTCCCCTATTAAGTTCAGAATAAGTTTTCTGGGTATGATATTCCAAGTTGTCAGATTTTGCAGTTTATAACTGTAGGCTTCCAGAGAATCCCGCTTTTCATCTCTGGTGGCTAACCTTACCGAGAATTTACTCTTGAGGTATTTTTTTATTCTGAAAGAAAACCATCCTCTTAACTGGTTCTGGAAACGATCTCCGTTATTATTGAGTTTTTGGTCGGCGTGTTTTGAGATATCATTATCATAAAGTAACTGGTATCTCAATCCGCAATCTATTCCATTAGTAAAATTCTGTTTTGCTTCCATAGCGACTATATTACTGACTGCCTTGTCTTCATAAGTACTGGTGAAGGTTGTGTCATCATTTTCAACCCGCTCAGATGAGGTCATTTTTTCATATATGCAAGAATAATCAATAGAAAAAGTCGGTTTATTTTCACCAATCGAATATTCGCCTTTGATATTAAAACGGTTATTGTCTTGTGGGGAAACAGAGATTGAAGCTCTTCGATAATCATAGGTGGTACTCATGGTGAAACGATCATTGATCTGCTTGTCAGTTGAAAAACTGACTAACCATTTGTCGGTTTCCAGATACGGATTTCCGGCGGAAAAATAATCCGCTGCAATTCTGGAAGCACTGAGTGATAATTTATAACCCTTTATTGAGGTTCTGGTTCCCATGGTGAAAGCGTAGTGATCCTGGAAGTCTTTTTTGTTAAAAAGGGAGAAGATTTCAGGAACTGCATGTTTAAAATCAGGGTTATACCAGGCTACATCTTTAGCTTTGTCTGAATCTATTGTATCATGAGTTCCCAGATCAAGTTCTGCAAAAATCTCCAGTTTTTCCTGTAACAAAGAGACGCTGCCATCGATACAACCAGTTTGTGCCTGGACCGGATCAGGTGCAGAAGGATCATTTAGAGGAGAGCGGAAAATTGGTTTATCTGTCTGGTCACGAGCGATTATTCCTTTAACAGAAAGTGATGACGTTCTGGTAGGTTTTACCGACAATGATGCCAGATAGGTCAATTGTTGACGAACTGACATTCCTGTATCCACTGTCTCATTGTAAATGTTTATTTCATGGTCACCTGAATCTTTGGGAAATTCTGATTCCCCGGCAGCCAGAATAAAATCAAATCGCTTATCCCCTGCCCCCATGTTCATGAATTGACCGCTATATTTCACTCCGGTAATCTGTCTTCCTGAAATAGACGTTTCGGATGCATTTTCAAAAAAATCACCAAAAACCAACTGCTGTTCTGCATAGGAAAGAGAAAGATTGAACATTCTTTTATCTACGTAACCGGCTGTGGATAACCAGCTGTTTCCATAAATATCCATCAGCAGATTTATATCGGCCCCGGCTCTGTGGCCATTAGCAAAAACCTGTATTTCAGGTTGTATCTTTTCAGGATAGTGTGTTTGATGAATAATCGAATCGACCGAAGGGTTTTTCTGTGACCTTGGATGAAAGTATTTGAATCCTGTGGTAACATTTCCTAAAAAATCACTCACCGGTTCAGGTGGTTTGCTCAATGCCGAAAAACCAGGCTTAAAATTTTCTCTACCCTTTACTTGTGACTCACTTCTGGCGAAAGCCAGTTTATTCTCATTAATTGTCAATGTTAACAATTTATTAATTTCAGGTATATCCACAATTTTCAGGTCATGAGCATTACTGAAAACCATTTCGCGATCTTTTCTGGGAATTTCAAGTGACGTAACCAAGCCGTTTTTATTGCGGGTAATCTGAGCAGAAAGAATGGATACAGATGAATAAGGGTGAATGATCATTCCATTTGAATTTTCAGTAATCGAACCACCCTGAAGTTTAACATAAGAGTTCTTATGACAGCTGATTGCAGTTAAATTGTTTTTAATGGTAAGGCTTTCAGCTTCCAGAACTGCCCCCGGCAGCAAATTGATAGCTGAGATATGTTCACTGGTGAAAGTACACTCGCGCAGATCAACTTCGGAATTTTTTATTACCAGACCGTGAATCGAGTTGTTTTCAAAAAGAGTATTTTGAATGGAAATCGAACCATTTTCCACGACCAGACCATAATTCGAATGTCGAATAATACAGTGGTTGAAAACCGATCTTTGATTACTTCGGCAATAGATACGGTTCCAATCCCAGGGGTTTGGTTGATCGCTGGCAGAATTGAACACTACAGGTTCATCTTTGTTTCCCCGGATAAAAATCTGCCCATACACAGTTATAGATGAATTCTGACCACCAATGTAGATATGACACCCGGGCCCGAACTCAAGCATCTGTCCCGATGGAACCATAACATTTCCTTCTACCAGAAATGGGCCATCCTCCTTTGAGAATGATCCAAAGAGGATTCCTTCAGTAAATCTCATTTTGATGGAATCTGCAGTCTGAATTCTTACCGGGGGAATCGCGGAATTCTGTCCGGATTTTATTTGTTCACCAGCCAAGTTAAAATAACAGATAAGTAACCATGAGAAGATCAGTACCGGGTTATCTCTCACAAAAAAGATCCTTTCTGAAATAATCTTTTAGCAAGTTTATCGGACATGAATCTGCAGTTTTTTTGTTTTCTTGACATTATTTACATCCAGTGCTTCAATCAAGATTGTATTTGTTGCCCGATGTTTGATTCCGATATCCACATCGATATAACTTTCGGTTAAATTCTTAAGCTGAATTTTTTCCGATGTGGTAGTGTTTATTACATTTACTTCTCTGATCATTTTAATGTTGTCATCAGGAAGATCATCGATGGAGAATTCAACTGGGTACCTGGGTTTATAGTTGCCATCCGGGGTTGAAGGAGGTAAATTCAGCACTATATCACTCAGGGGCTTGCGTAATCTAATATTCCAGACCGAAGCACCAAGATAAGAGACTGTCTGTGAAATGACCTGAGATTTGTTACCTGCCTTATCTACTGCATAAACTTTATAATTATGCATTCCTTCCAGCAATGTAATAAAGAATGGAGAATTCGGTTGTCCGTTCTGTACTTCTTTTACCCCATCAATTTCGCAGATAAAGGTAATTTCCTCATCTTCCGTCCTATCAATAACAGTAAAAGAGAGCCTGGGAAGTTGAGTGCTGGGTGGAAGAACTCCCTGCAGTTGTGGTGAAAAAGTATCTGGAGGTTTTTTGTAAATCAATGTCCTTTTTTCGGTTCTTGAAATTCCGCCGCTGATGATTTCAAAATCAATAATCACTTCCCCTTCTTCTTCAGTTATTAGTATTACACCAGAAAATGTCCCCTGTGGAGAAACCGGTATTCTTTTTCCCTGGACGCTGAGCGAAGATTTAGGTGGAAAAACTTCTCCTTTAATCTGCACTTTTGTGGAAGTAACAATCTGCCGTTCCTGAGGTTGGTTAAGAGTAAAGCGGTACTCTGGCCTGTAAATTACCGTCCGGTTTATTCTCTGAGTTTTACCATCAAGAGATGCTTCAAACTCCAGCGTATATTCACCTTCCTCGTTAGGAATCGGAAACTGGCTGTTAAATGTGCCTTGTACGGTTACTGGTATATTCATGGACATAATCGTAACCTCAGCACCTGCAGATACAGTTCCGTTTACTGGAATAATAGGCTTCGCAAAGATCTGTTTATCTTTGGGGTTGTCAACTGAAAACACCAGATTGGCTGAATTTACTTTTACAGTCCGGATAACAGTTTGTGAAGATCCCTCGAAATCAGCTGTAATGTTGATTTCAAAATAGCCGGATTTCTGAGGTACACTGATAGTGGTTTTAAATGCCCCTCCTGATGAAACCGCAATCGTTTTTCCATTAATTGTAACTGAAGAACCAAAAGGTGTAACCGAACCGGAGACAGTGAGTTGTGATGAAGCCAGAACAGGGTTTGTTTCCTGTGGAGAAATAACAGTCAATTTCAGAGGAGCTTTAATGCTGTTTAAGGCTCCAGTGTCTTTTAAACTGTCTGTTTCAGTTTCAGGTATATTTTCTGTTTTTGTATTCTGAAGGCTGTCATTGTGGCTATCTTTCATTAAAGTATCGGTTGAGGATAATTTTGCAGAATCTGCTACAGTCTCAATGCCCACTGAATCGGTCGAAGTCGTGGAATCAGTGATTGATTTTAAAGAGCTGTCGGGAGATCCTGCTGAAGAGGTGAACTGTTCTACAGCAATAGATTTGGTTTTCCTTGTAACCGTGGTCATCTCATTTTCTTTTAGAATAGTACCTTTACGTTTTCCTCTCGGGGTTACCAGTACTTTTCCTTCATATACCTTAATGCTGGTTAAATCTTTACTGACTTCCAAACCGACAGTTGTCCCCCGGATAGCAGCAGTTGCAGTTGGGGTTTCAAATTCAAAACTGGAATTATTACCGACCAGTTTTTTGACATTGGAAAGTATGTTTCCGTGCATGACTTTTACATTAGTTTTCTGGCTGTTCTGTGTTTGCTGAAAGTCAGATAATTCCAGTGTTGAGTTCTCCCCTATTTTTATCAGAGAGCCTTCAGAAGATTCAAGTTCTGCTTCCGATTCCACAAATGTTCTTATTCCGTCCCGTTCGCGCAATGGCATTCCTACCCGTGCGTTTATCCAGTTTACAGTTCCACTTCTGCGGATTTTTACCGAGCCTATCATGGATTTTATTCGACAGGTACGATTTTCTGTTTGAGAGTATATCTGAGAAGTCAGGGTAAGGAAGAGCAGAAGTGTTGAAAAAAAAATTACTTTAGAACGCATAAAGCCTCCGGAATCGGCAAATCTGGTATTTATTAGATTGGCCTGCGGTTATATATAGAGCAGAAAGCACGAATTTTCCTGCATTTTGTTTTGTTCAGGTAACTTTGATACTCTCGTACAGATTACAGATGTATTTTAACTGGTATAGACAATTAAACGAATCTCATTTTAACACTGTAAAAGGAAACAGTCAATCTTTTCAAGATTATGAAACACATAAATCCATTGATAATTCATCATCAATATCTTAAGCTGCCCTATCCAGAAGAGAGGCTTTTGGAGATTGCAGAGCGAATCTACAGCAATGAAAAAATCCCCAGTGGCAAAAAAACAAACCTTATTCTGTGTTCAGATTATTATATCAGAAAATTGAACCGACAGTACCGAAAAAAAGACCGAGTGACCGATGTTTTGTCTTTTGAGATTGATGATATTGATCTCCTGGGAGAGATTTATATCTCTTTAGAAAGGGCAAGGGTGCAGGCAAGGCGGTTTGGGATAAGCTATGATGATGAGATAATCCGGTTATTTATACATGGAATGTTCCATCTCCAGGGATATGATCATCAGTGCAGTCAGGAATGCGAAAAGATGGAGAGCAAAGAGAGGAAATATTTAAAATTATAGCGATATAAAAACGAAATATTTATATTGATGAACTTCATGTCCTCTGCTCACGTAATATCCGCCAGTTTCGGCGTAAAAAGAGCTGAGAATTTCAGTTGAGTTAATAATAAATTGGTTTATTTACACCAAAATCAGGCGATTTTATGGAGCGACTTGTCTCTCCCACTTTTTTCGTATCGTGTCCACAGCTTTTTGACTATATCAGTTATTGGATATACCTTTAGAGCTGCTGCATGATCAATTATCACTAAAAGAATCGTCAGGTTGGGGTTAAGGTTTTCTACTTTTTTAAATTTATCAAAGGAGGCTCTTTTTGGAGAGTGGCCCTGCGGTGTCCATTTTCATAGCAGGTTTAGTTTTTTCTTTTCTATTATCTGCTCTTTATTCCATTGTTAAGATAGTTTTCAACTCCATTGTCGATGGAGCAAATCCGGCTGAAGGGGATGAGACACTTAGAAATTATGCTTCTCAGGCTGGTCATATTCTGGAAAACAAAGGTCTTTTAAATAGCACTGTGTCCATTGGCCGAACGATTGGGGCCTCTGGGTTTACTTTATTTTCATATCTTATTTTTTGCAGGTTATTTCCTGGTGCCTCTTTTTTTCAGAGCATCTCAATACCAGTTCTTTTTTCAATAATCGCAATTTCGTTATTATCATACGAAGTGCCCAGGGCTTTTGCCATGCGCTATTTTCGTCTATATTTTCCATTCACTTATACCAGTTATAAGATGTTTGGATGGTTTTTCACTCCATTTTCCACTCTTTTTCTCTGTATCCATAGATCTATTCTGAAAATGTTACGCTATGATGAGAAGTTTTCTTTTCTAAGCGATAAGGAAAAGGCCAGAATAGTTGAACAAAATGATACGGAAGCTCTTGACGATGAAGAAAAGGAGATGATCCGGAGTATCTTCGATCTGGGAGAGACAACAGTTCAGGAAATTATGGTTCCCAGAATAGATATTAAGGGCTTGCCGATTGAAGCAAATCTGCAATCTGTACTTAGAATGGTGCAACAGGAGGGGCATTCAAGGATTCCGGTTTTTAAGGAAACCATAGATTCTATCATTGGCATACTCTATTCCAAAGACATTCTGAGCTGGCTTGCAGAGAATAAGCCTGAGGACTGGGATTTAAAGGATCTTCTGAACAAACCGCATTATGTTCCTGTAGGAAAAAAGGTTAACGATCTCATGGGAGAGTTTAAGCGGAAACATATTCATCTGGCTATAGTAGTTGATGAGTATGGAGGCACAGCCGGACTTGTTACCATGGAAGACATTCTTGAGGAGATTGTGGGCGATATTCAGGATGAATATGATGAAGAGGAAAAGGAAGTGGTTAAGATTGCAGAAAATGTATTTCTTATTGATCCACATATTGATCTTTATGATTTAAATGAAGAGCTTGGGACTAATCTTGAAACAGAGGATGTAGATTACAATACCTTGGGAGGGCTGGTCTATCACGAGTACGGAGATGTACCACAGGAGAACACAGAATTCGACTATAATGGTCTCAGGATAACTGTTTTAAAGATGGATAATCAGAGGATAGAAAAGGTTAAGGTAGAAATACTTCAAAAACCGGCAAATTCAATCGAAATCGATACATTTTAGATCGCATATTAAAATCAGATATTTGAAATCTTTTTTGCTCCAGAAAAAAACAATTACTATTTTTTCAGCTTTAAAATTTCCAAACTGACACCAATCGTGCAGTCAAGGAGGATATGTGAATATAGTTGTTTGTATCAAACAGGTGCCCGGAACAACTCAGGTAAAGATTAACCCTGAAACCGGTACACTCATTCGTGATGGGGTGGAAGCTGTTGTGAACCCTTTTGATGAATATGCCATTGAAGAGGCTCTTAGGATTAAAGAACGGGTCGGTGGTGTAGTCAAGGTGATTACTATGGGGCCACCGCAGGCAGATACTGCATTGAGAAGTGCAATTTCAATGGGAGCTGATGAAGGTTATCTGATATCAGACCGGGCATTTGCGGGTTCTGATACCTGGGCAACTTCCTATACACTTTCCAATGGAATCAAGACATTAGGCCAGGTTGACCTTATTATTTGTGGTAAACAAGCCATTGATGGTGATACTGCACAAGTAGGCCCGGGAGTTGCAGAGATGCTGGGGATTCCTTATGTGGCATGGGTCAGGAAGGTGGAAGAAATTACTGAAAGCCATATGAAAGTTGAGCGATTGATGGAAGAAGGCTATGACATAGTAGAGATGCCGCTTCCAGGGCTTATAACAGTAGTGAAAGAGATCAACACACCCAGGATGGCTTCCTTAAAAGGTAAGATGAAGGCCAAAAGTGCCAAAATCAATGTCATAACTGCATCCATGATGGATGTTGACAGTAAAAAACTGGGGCTTAAAGGAAGTCCTACTCAGGTGTTGCGTTCGTTTGTTCCGGAAAGAAAAACCGGAGGAGAGAAAATTACTGGTGAAGTTCCGGTTTTAGTTGACAAAATAACTTCAACCATACTCGATTTAGGCGTTATAAAGTAGGAGGATTGCACGTGGGTATCAAAGTAGATCTGGAAAAATGTATCGGTTGCAGTCTTTGTGTTCGTGCCTGTGCACAAAATGCAATCCAGATTACCAACAAGAAAGCGGTAATCGATCTGGCCAAGTGCAACCTTTGCGCCGCCTGTATTGATGCCTGTAAACGCTATCAGGCGATTTCGATCACCAAAGATGCGGTTGAAGGTGGAGTAGATATAACCCAGTATAAAAATGTCGCAGTTTTTATTGAACAGCACGACGGGGTTGTTTCTGGTGTTTCTTATGAAATGCTTGGTGAAGGAAGAAAACTGGCTGATCAACTCGGTGAGAAACTGCTGGCAGTCCTTTTGGGACATGACATGCATAAAAAAGCGGATGAACTGGTCAAGTTCGGTGCCGATAAGGTTTTTTATGTAGATGGAGCATCTCTGGTTCATTTTCAGGATGACACCTACGCTCAACTGGTGTGCGATTTTATTAACAGAGAAAAACCAGCTATTTTTCTTGCTGGTGCTACTGCTGTGGGGAGATCGTTCATTCCGAAAGTAGCTGCGAAAGTATATGGCGGATTAGTTGCCGATTGTACCAAATTGGAGGTAGATACCGAAAAAAGGCTTCTTTTAGGTACTCGCCCGGCTTTTGGTGGTAATCTCATGGCCACCATTATCTGTCCTCATCACCGTCCCCAGATTGCAACAGTCCGTCACAAGGTGATGAAACAGGCTGTAAGGGATGAGCATCGCAGCGGTGAAGTAATGGTACGTTCTATGGATAGTTCAATTATCGAACGCACCAAAATAATTGATATCATAAAAGAGGTTGAATCCACTATAAATCTTGCCGAAGCGGACGTTATCATCTCTGGTGGCAGAGGGATGCAGAAGGCAGAAAACTTCTCCTTAATCCGTGAACTCGCTGAAGTGTTGGGCGCAGCCGTTGGAGCCAGTCGTGCAGCAGTTGATGCAGGATGGATTCCCTACTCCCATCAGGTGGGTCAGACCGGAAAAACTGTGTGCCCTAAGCTTTATATCGCCTGTGGCATCAGCGGCTCGGTACAGCACATGGCTGGGATGCAATCTTCTGATTATATTATAGCAATAAACAAGGATCCTAATGCCGATATTTTCCAGATTGCCAACCTGGGGATAGTTGGAGATGCACTGGAAGTGTTACCTGCTCTGACAAAGGCATTCAAGGAAAAGCTCGAGACTGCTACTATCTCTTAAAATTAGTGCACTTTTATCTGAAGCGGGAATACTTCGGTATTTCCGTTTTCTTTTTCTACTCTAAAATCCGGAGTTATCATGAAACTTTCACTTGGTCTGCCCAAAGGAAGCCTGGAAAGTTCTACAATGGAACTGTTTCAGAGGGCAGGAATTCATATCCGAAAGAGCGATCGTTCCTATTATCCTATTTGTGATGATGCTGAACTGGACCTGATTGTGATGCGTCCTCAGGAAATTCCTAGATATGTGGAACAGGGAATTCTCGATGCGGGTATAACCGGTCAGGACTGGACTGAAGAAAACAATGTGGAAGTGGTGGAGGTAACTGAGCTGCATTACAGTAAAAGTACCAGACGTAAATGCAAGTGGGTACTGGCAGTACCGGAGGATTCACCATATAAGAAAGCGCAGGATCTCGCAGGTAAACGGATTGCCACAGAGCTGGTTGCTACTACCAAGCGCTATTTCAGCTCCAGAAACATTCCGGTGGAAGTTGAATTTTCCTGGGGAGCAACAGAAGTTAAACCCCCGCGGTTAGTTGATGCAATAGTTGATATTACCGAGACCGGTTCCTCATTAAGGGCTAACCGCTTGCGAATAATTGAGACTCTGATGGAAACCTGCACTGTGATTATTGCAAATAAGAAATCCTGGGAAAATCAGGAGAAGCGAAATAAGCTGGAAAACCTGAAAATGCTTTTACAAGGAACTCTGGATGCAGAAAATTATGTAGGCTTAAAATGCAATATCAAGGAGAGTGATCTGGAGGCGGCAATCAAGGTGCTTCCTTCACTGCACAATCCCACAATCTCTCATCTGTATGATAAGGGATGGCTGGCAGTAGAGACAATCCTTCCATTTTCTGAAACAAAACATGTTATTCCCCTATTAAAACGGGCTGGGGCATCGGGTATCGTGGAGTATCCGGTTAGTAAAGTTATCGCCTGATTGCAATTATCAATTCCTGCACAGATCCGCAGGTGTATTTATTGTTGCAGGAATTGAATCTCTCTTCAATTTACCAGGAAATCATTAAGTTTGAGAAACCTTTTCGAGAGTCCGAAAATCATGTTCTGAACCCAGGGGGAAAGTTTTATCAACTCGTTTTCAACCGATTCACGGGAGAGAAGACTTAAAGTGGTTTCTTCCAGGGCTATGATGGTAGCTGATCGGGGCTGGTTGGTAAAAAGTGCAAGTTCTCCTCCAATCTCTTCTTTTTTAAGATATGCCAGTACAATTTTATCTCCACCAGAGATTCTGGAAACCTCTAGGGTCCCTGACAAAATGATAAAAGCGAAATCCCCTGGTTCCCCTTCAGTAAACAACACCTCCCCTTTTTTAAGCACCCTTTTGTGAAAAGTCTGTCCACTGTTTTGAAGTTTATCCAGATCTGTCAATACTGAATTAATACTGTGGTAACGGTTATATGGATCCGCGGCCATCATTTTAGCACAAATCTGAGAGAGAAATTTTGGGATTTCAGGACAGCGTTGATGAAGTGGTTGAAAATCGCATTGGCGAAGCTGGCTTTTTATCTGCTCAGGACTGTTGGAGGCAAAAGGTACAGTTCCACTCATCATTTCATAAAGAATAACACCCATGGAAAAGATATCTGATGAAGGTGAAAGGTAATCTGGCTGATGGAACAAAAGTTCAGGTGAGTAGTATGGAGAGACCGAATCAAAAGGTGAGAATTGATTCCAGACAGGAGGCAGAGGTGCCCTGCAGATAAATTGAAGGTATTCCTTGTAGGGTTTATCATTAAAGATTCTGGCATTTCCCCAATCTATTATTACCACCTCTCCATATGGACCTACCATTATATTTTCAGGGTTCAGGTCAAGATGTACAATTCCATTGTCATGAACAGAAGCAAGTGTCTCGCATAATTTGATGAAAATATTGAGAAGTCCGGCACGTGTTTTTATTCCATACTCCCAGCGAAGATTATTTCCTTTCACCAGCTTCATAGTGTAAGCTGGAGCACCGGCCTCGTTAAGGAAAATATCATAAAGCATCATTACTCCCGGATGCTCAAGAAAAGAGAGCAGTTTTGCTTCATTAAGAAATGACTGGACGATGGTCTGGTTGCAAATGTGTTCTTCTCTGAGCTGTTTTAGAGCTACAGTTCTATTAAGCTCTTCATCAAAGCAGTTGAACACTTCTGAATACTTTCCTTGTCCCAATGGACCGATAATCCGGTAACGCTCTTTATTTTTTTTCTTTTTAATAGAGTGTCGGTTTGCTTCAAAAGCGAATAGTGACATGTAAAATCCCGCATTAGATCAGATTTATTTTTGGATGATAACAGGTATATTGTACACTTTAATGGAACTTTTTTCAAAATAATTTTCATCAGATAGAAGCTCAGGCAAATTTACTTTCATGTTTCATTCTCAACTGATATAAGAACAAAAGATAAAACATTAAACCACAGAATTCACAGTAAACTTTACTCAAGATACGCCTTCCAGTAGTTATTAAAAAGCATCTTTCTTGCACAAAAGATCCAACTAAAAATTCTTATCGGAACATCTATTGCAGTAACAACTATTTATATCTGAATAAAATTAAAACTGGAGGCGATATGAGAGTCGGAATAATCGGAGCTGGACACATCGGTGGAACTCTGGCAAGGTTATGGGCCAATAGTGGTCACCAGGTTACCATAAGTTCGAGACATGTGGAGCAGCTGACACCATTAGTGAATCAGATCGGTTCAAATGTATGTAAAGGCAGTGTTGAAGAAGCATCAAAATTCGGAGAAGTAGTGGTTTTATCTATTCCACTGGGGGGCATTAGAACCACTGGTGCCAGGATTGCCAACTATCTGGTTAATAAAACTGTAATAGACACCATGAACCCTTTTATTGAAAGGGATGGAGATGTGGCTAAAGAAATTATCGAAAGCGGACTTGCATCAGGCGAAGCAACTCAGCGGAGATTTCCATCAGCTAAGATCGTACGTGCTTTCAGCAATGTCCGATACCCCGATCTTAATTCCCAGAATCATCGTAATCCACCATTGATTGCCATCCCTTTCGCTACTGATGATGATAATTCCAGACCTGTAATAACAGAATTAATAAAAGATGCAGGTTTTGAACCATATGACTTGGGTTTATTAAAACAATCCAAACCACAAGATCCTGGAGGGATACTTTTTGGGAAGGCACTTACTGCTGCTCAAATACGTGAGCTGTTGATTTCCAGTTAATGGAAAAATAACCATCTGCCTGAATTTAGGGCTGTCCTTTGCCAAAAGGGCGGCTTTTTTGGGGAAATGAACAGAAGTGATGATCGTTTCAACTAATCATTTCCAGAAGTAGAACTTTAACAGTCTGATTTGCTAAATTTGAATAAAGTAGTAATAAGATTATATTTTTATTTGAATAATAATTGATTTGCTGATCTGGAAAAAATTGAGAATTTTCAGACCAGGCCAACTTTTAAAGCGTTTAAATGATCTGGCAAAAAGGTTAAAACTCTTCTCAATTGAGGACAACATAGATGATAGGTATTTCCAAGCTTTATTGCGGTACGGTTGAACCATCCGATCCACTCAGATATGGGCGTAAGTCGGGGAATCTTCCATCACACCTGCTTCAGTTCTCCGCTGATAAAAAGCCGGTTGTGGTATGGAATTGTACCAGAAGATGCAATTTGCATTGCCGTCATTGCTACTCTGAATCCCAGAATATCGCTTATGATCAGGAATTGAGTACCGATGAAGCGATTACATTTATAGATGATCTGGCAAGTTACGGAATTCCGGTACTTCTTTTCTCTGGGGGAGAGCCTCTTATGAGGCCAGATCTTCTGCAATTGATAACACATGCCCGTAAAAGGGGGATCCGTTGTGTTATTTCCACCAACGGGACTATGATAAGTCCGGACATTGCTTCCAGATTGGGCATGGCAGGTCTCTCTTATGTGGGAGTCAGTCTGGATGGGCTTTCTACCATACATGATGATTTCAGGCAGGTAAAAGGTTCCTTTGAGCGTGCAATCAAGGGAATTAGAAATTGTCAGGAAGCAGGAATCAAGGTCGGACTGAGGTTTACCATTACCAAAGATAATGCACCTGAAATTCCAGGGATCTTCAAACTTCTTGAACAGGAGAAGATTCCACGGATCTGTTTTTATCACCTTGTTTACACTGGTCGGGGATCGGAGTTGAAAAACAGTGATCTCGGTCCATTTGAAACCAGAACAATTATTGATCTGATTATTGATCAGACCGCAGAGTTGCACCAGAGAGGACATAGTGTTGAAGTTCTGACGGTAGATAACCATGCTGATGGTGTATATTTATATCTGAGAATGAAACGGGAAAATTCAGAGCGTGCTGACAGTGTAATGCAGCTTTTAAGGATGAACGGGGGCAACAGTACCGGTAAAGGAATCGGGTGTGTTTCCTGGGATGGAAATGTTCATCCTGACCAGTTCTGGCGTCATCACATCCTTGGAAATGTAAAAGAAAAACCATTTAGCGAAATCTGGAGTAGTGAAACAGATCCGCTTTTAGCTTCACTTAGAAACCGGAAAATACTGCTTAAGGGACGTTGCGGACGTTGCGTCTGGCAAGACATCTGTAATGGCAATTTCAGGGCAAGAGCTGAATCGCTTTATGGTGATATGTGGCAGGAAGATCCTGCATGTTATCTGACCGAGGAAGAGATCGGCAGATTAATTTGACAATTTCTTTTTAAAAATTGAAATGTAACCAAATGAAATTTTTAAAAGCAGAAGTGTTCAAAATAAGTGATTTTGGAATAAAGTTAAAATTTATTCCGTTTTTTATTTGGAATTTGGGGTTTTGATTTGAGGAGTATTGAAATGGGATTTCCGGAAGTACAGATGCGCAGGTTGAGATCGAGTGAATTGATTCGCTCACTGGTTCAGGAAACCAGACTTTCACCGGCAGATTTTGTCATGCCCCTTTTTGTTTGCCCGGGCATTGGAGTTAAAACCTCCATAGATTCGATGCCAGGAATGTATCGCATGTCTATAGATAATGTAATTTCTGAGTGCAACCGGATAAAAAACCTGGGTATACGCGCAGTTCTCCTTTTCGGTATTCCTGAGATGAAAGATGAGACGGGTGAAATTGGCGCAGATGAAAACGGTGTGATTCAACAGGCTATTCGGGCTATTAAAAGTGAGTTTGAGGATGAACTTCTGGTAATCAGTGATGTCTGTAACTGTGAATATACAACCCATGGACACTGTGGCATTGTGGTCAACGGCAAAATTGATAACCAGCGTACACTTTCTGTCCTGGCAAAACAGGCGCTGTCTCACGTTATTGCAGGTGCGGATATTGTAGCACCCAGCGACATGATGGATGGACGGGTCGGAGCTATCAGAAAAGCGTTGGATTCCCATGGTTTTAATGATGTTCCTATCATGTCTTATGCAGTAAAATATGCATCTGCTTTTTATGGTCCTTTCAGAGATGCTGCTGATTGCGCACCAAAATTCGGAGATCGAAAGACCTACCAGATGAATCCCGCAAATGCCATAGAAGCTTTACGGGAGGTAGAGCTGGATCTGCAGGAAGGTGCCGATATAATAATGGTTAAACCCGCATTATCATATCTGGATATAATTCACCGGATCAAAAGCAAACACAATATTCCAGTTGCCGCTTATAACGTAAGTGGTGAATATTCCATGGTAAAAGCAGCAGCCCGCAATGGCTGGATTGATGAAGACAGAGTGGTGATGGAAATCCTCACATCTATTAAAAGGGCTGGAGCTGGTTTAATAATTTCATATCATGCCGATCGTGCTTGTGAACTCTTGCAGGAAGAGAAATTTTAATGCATACTCTCCCCCACTCTGCAGTTCCTCAGTTACGTTTAGTGGCCTGGGAGCTCACAAAATCATGTGTTCTCGCCTGTAAGCATTGTCGGGCTTCTGCTGTAAAAGAAAAGTCCGCAGATGAACTCTCCACCAGTGAATGTCTCTCAATAATTGACTCCATTGCATCCACCGGTCAGAGTATTATCATTTTGACTGGTGGTGAACCAATGCTTCGTAATGACATATATCAGCTGGCAAGTTACGGAACCGGTAGAGGTCTTCGCATGGTAATGGCCACCTGTGGGACTTTGCTTAACAAAGAAACTTGTCTGGCATTACGTGATGCTGGAATTGCCAGAATCAGTGTCAGTATTGATGGTTCGAATGCTTCCAGCCATGATTCCTTTCGTGGCGTAACCGGGGCTTTTGATGCACTGATGAGAGGGATAGAATTTGCCAAAGAAGCAGAATTGGAGTTTCAGGTAAACACCACTATCACCAGAAGTAATCTTGGAGAACTGGCTGATATCTATAATCTGGCAGTAAAACTGGGAGCAGTATCATTTCATCCTTTTCTGCTTGTGCCCACCGGCAGAGCTGAAGAATTGCTTGATGAGATGATCTCACCTGCTCAGTATGAGCAGACTCTTAAATGGATTTACCAGCGACATCTGACATCTGAAATAACCATCAAACCCACATGTGCTCCTCATTTTTACCGGATTTTCCGTGAACAGGAGAGAACTGCAGGAAGAACCGTCAGCAGGGAAACTCACGGGCTGGATGCCATGACCAAAGGGTGTCTTGGCGGACAGGGTTTTGCTTTCATCTCTAATACCGGTAAAGTTCAAATTTGCGGATTTCTTGACAAAGAAGCCGGAAATCTTCGTGTTTCCGGGTACGATTTCAAAGGTATTTGGGAAAATTCACCTCTTTTTCAAGAAATCCGGAATGTAGATCAGTATCATGGAAAATGTGGATATTGCGAGTACCGAAGAGTCTGCGGAGGATGCAGAGCGCGTGCTTTTGCTATTAGCAGTGATTATCTGGGTGAAGAGACACAATGTCTGTTTCAACCACTAAAACGAAATGGAACCAAATAAAATATGGACAATCACTACAGTGCCGTTGCATTTGAAAACGCAAAAAAAGTCATTCCGGGAGGAGTGAATTCACCAGTAAGAGCATTTAAAGGGGTGGGTGGTGTTCCTGTTTTTTTCTCCAGCGGTAATGGCGCATTTCTAACCGATATAGATGGAAATAATTACATCGATTTTGTCGGTTCCTGGGGGCCGCTGGTACTGGGGCATTGCTTTCCAGCAGTAATTGAACAAGTAATAAAAGCAGCGCAATCCGGGACCAGTTTCGGAGCTCCAACAGAGTCAGAAACTGAACTCGCGGAATTGATCATCTCTATGGTCCCATCCATAGAGATGGTCAGACTGGTTAGTTCCGGAACCGAAGCTACCATGAGTGCTATCCGGCTTGCCCGCGGGTACACCGGACGCGATCTGATTGTCAAATTTGAAGGTTGTTATCATGGGCATGGTGACAGCTTTCTAATTGCAGCCGGTTCAGGGGCTGCAACCCTTGGTGTCCCGGACAGTCCGGGTGTTCCGAAATCAGTTGCCAGTTGCACTCTTATTGCTAAATACAACGATGTGGAGTCGGTTAAATCATTATTTGCAGAGCATGGAAAAAAAATCGCAGCGATAATTGTAGAACCTGTAGCTGGCAACATGGGGGTTGTCCCACCAAAGCAGGAGTTTCTGCAATCATTGAGAGAAATTACCAGCAAAAATGGTTCTCTTCTGATTTTTGATGAGGTAATGACCGGTTTCAGAGTATCTCCCGGTGGTGCCCAGGCTCTTTATGGAGTAAAACCTGATCTCACTACCCTGGGAAAAATCGTTGGTGGTGGTATGCCTATTGGAGCCTACGGAGGTGCAAAGGATATCATGTCCATGATCTCTCCTCTGGGTCCGGTTTATCAGGCAGGTACTCTCAGTGGAAATCCAGTAGCTGTTGCAGCAGGGCTTACAACTCTTAAGATTTTACGGGATAATCCTGAGATCTATAATACGTTGGAAAAAAATACGGATCGCCTTGCCAGATCGATTACCAGAAGCTGTGATCAGGCAGGAATCTCTGTTGTCTGTAACCGTGTAGGATCAATGATGACTCTGTTTTTTACAAAAGACAAACAGGTTCTGTCATTTGATGATGCAAAACGGTGTGACACTGTAAAATACGGCAAATATTTTCATGAAATGCTGGAACAGGGGGTTTATCTGCCTCCATCCCAGTTTGAAGCCTGGTTTATATCGGCTGCCCATGAGGATTCCGAAATTGATAATGCATTGGCTAAACATGATACAGTACTCAAAATTTTGAGTAAGGAGCAGCAATAATGTTGCATGTTGGGGCCCATGTTACCGACTTTCGTACCTCATCTATTCATATGCGTGACAAACTGTATCTGGAAAAGGAAAGATTGCAGTTTTTCCTTGATTCGCTACCGGAAGATTCACCTTTACATGAAATAGTTGCTTTGTGCACCTGCAACAGGATAGAGCTTTATTATGTATGCAGTGATCATGACGCTGCTTCAGAATGGCTGAGTAGATACCTGGCAGATTTTCATCATATACCATACAATCACCTGAAAAAATCCATGACAAACTACCGGTGCGAAGGTGCAGTTGAGCATCTCTTCAGAGTTGCATCTGGTGTTGAATCTATGGTTTTCGGAGAACATGAGATTCTGGGTCAGATCCGTCTGGCTTACTTTATTTGTTTTAAGAATAAAAAAACCTCTTCATATCTTAACCGGCTTTTTCAGCAGGCGATAGCAACTGGGAAACAGGTACGCTACAGAACTGCTGCAGGTCGCGGTGCATTGTCTATTGCATCTATAGCAGTTGAACGTATGATTGAGCTCTCAGATAGCCTGACTGACAAGCATATTCTTATCGTGGGTTTAGGCGCAATGGGGCTTAGAGCGTTGAAGAGACTTCGATTTCTGAATCCGGGAAAAATAGCATTGAGCAACAGAACTGATTCGCGCGCAATACGTTTTTGTGAACATTTCAATGCAGAACATGTGCCATTTGATCGCTTTACTGAAAGCCTGGATAGTTGTGATATCGTGATTCTGGCTACCGCATCGCAGCAGCATATTCTTGACCGGTCAGATTTATCTGGCAGAAAAAAGCCTTTGTTGATCATAGATCTCGGAGCACCATGCAACGCAGACCCCTCTGTTGGAACTTTGGACAATGTAAAACTTGTGTGTATAGATGATCTACGTGCAACAGCCAATGAGCGTCTGGGTAGCCGGAAAGTGGAATTGAACGCTATCGAGCAGATAATCAGTCAACAGGTAAATGAATTCATCCGGTGGTACCGGTTCAAAAGCAGGTGTGAATGTTTATGTCGATAAATTTAGGTACCCGGGGCTCCAAACTGGCTGTAGCTCAGGCAGAGATAGTAGCAAAGAGGCTAAGAGCTATCGATCCTTCATTAGTCATAAATATAAAGAAAATTACTACCACCGGAGATAAAGACCAAAGGACAAGCCTTTCTCAGATTGGCGGTAAAGGGGTTTTCATAAGAGAGCTGGAACAGGCACTTCTTGACGGAAAGATAGATCTTGCAGTTCATAGTTTTAAAGATATAACCTCCAACATAACTTCTGGTTTGGAGATGTGTGCTTTTTTTTCTCCGGAATCGGTTTGTGATGTAATGGTCAGCCGCGACAATCTTTCTTTGGATAGACTTCCACCCAATGCCAGAATAGGTACTGGCAGTATGCGCAGACGGGCACTGCTTTCCCGAATCCGACCGGATTTCAAGTTTTTAGATATTCGTGGAAACATTGACACCCGATTATCAAAACTGGAAATGGGATTTTTTGATGCTATAATTCTGTCTGAAGCCGGTCTTATCCGTTTGGGGTTTCAGGAAAAAATCTCCTGGCGTTTTGATCCGTCCCATTTCTACCCGGCACCCGGACAAGGAGTTATTGCTTTGGAGATAAGACAATCCGATAACAAAGTCCGCGACCTTTGCCTGAAAGCAGGAAACGAAAACCAAAGGGTTATTTCTCTGGCAGAATTAAGTGCATTGACCAATTTGGGGTTTGATTGCCGTACACCATTTGGTGTATTTACCAGTGCAACTGGAGGTAATTTAACCATGAAAGGTTTCTATATTGATCCGCTTACTGATGATTTTATAGAAAAGAGCGTATCCGGCCCAATTTCCTTACCTGTTGAGTTAGGAGAAAAATTGAGTAACATGTTACTGGGAAGAGGTATATAAGAGTGTCTTTCTATCCAGTTATGCTTGATCTTAAAGGAAAAAATTGTCTGGTAATAGGTGGTGGCCGGATAGCATTACGTAAAGTAACCGGACTCCTTCGTGCGGATGCATTAGTAACGGTTGTGGCTGCCGGTTTTATTTCACATTTTAATCTGTTGTCGCACCGCATTACTATGATCAACCGTTGTTTTTCTGAAAGTGATATACAGAAAAAATACGCACTTGTTATTGGAGCGACAGACCAACCTTCAATCAATCACACAATTTCCAGTAAAGCCGCAGAACTGGGTATTCTCTGTAATATTGTTGATCAACCTCATCTATGCTCATTTATTGTACCTGCAGTGGTAAACAGAGGAAACATCACTATTGCCATATCCACCAATGCTGCAAGTCCGCGTCTTTCGCGTTATATTAAAAACGAGATAGCTAAAACCATCGGCCCCCAGTTTGTCCAAATCGCATCATACATGAAAGAATTGCGTGTTCATATCAGAACCACTCTTTCCAACCCGCAACACCGGTATCTTTTTTGGAAAGAGCTATTTGAAATCGATCTTTTAGAATATATCAATAACAATGGGTGGGAAGAATTTTGTGAAAGAAACAACCACTTAGTAGATAAATTCAAACAAAAAGCAGAAATTATATGAATGTAAATTCCGGATATGTTTATTTAATTGGCGCAGGTCCGGGTGATCCCGATCTAATCTCTGTTAAGGGCAAAAAACTTCTTGCACAATGTGATACAGTGATTTACGATGCCTTGGTTAATGATTTACTTATATCCACATTGCCTGATTATATTCATAAGATATATGTTGGAAAACGAGGTGGTAAACACTCTGCCTGCCAGTCAGATATCAACCAACTTCTTGCTCAGGAAGCCAGAAAAGGAAAAGTGGTGGTTCGCTTAAAAGGTGGTGACCCGCTTCTTCTGGGTAGAGGAAGTGAAGAGATGGAATATTTGAGAGACCAGGGTATCCCCTATCAGATAATTCCGGGTATCACTTCGGCAATTGCCGCACCTGCCTGGGCTGGTATTCCAGTTACTCATCGCAGTCTTTCCAGGTCAGTTGCCATAGTTACCGGACATCTGATGGCTGGAGAATCGGTTGAAAATCTTCAATTACCAGATGCTGAGACGATTGTTTTTCTGATGGCCATTCAGAATCTGGAAGTAATAGTCAGTAAATTACTTAAAAAAGGAAGATTTACTGAAGATACTCCTGCTGCTATAATCCGTAATGGTACACTCCCTGATCAGCAGGTGGTGACTGGCACCCTGGGTACTATTTTTTCTTTAAAAGAAAAATTTGGAATAACCGCACCTGCAGCATTTGTAGTAGGAAAAACCGCTTCTTTTGCGAAAACACTGAACTGGTATAAAAAACCGCCACTGGCAGGAAACAGGGTAGTAATTTTACGTACACCGGAACAATCAGATGAACTTATTGGAATGCTTTATGAGAATGGTGCTTCTGTCATTGCCTGGCCTGTTCTTAAAATCGAGCCGGAACCTCTTGGTGTGGTTAATGCAGAATTTCTCAAGCAATTCACTATGGTCATTTTTACCAGCCCCAACGGAGTCAGGATATTTTTAGATGCAATGCTTCAGAATGGCATTGACATGCGACAGCTTTACGGAAAAAAGATATACGTCATTGGCGCAGGTACCGCCAAAGTGCTATCCAGGTTTGGGTTAATCCCGGATGGCGTTCCAGGTAAATTTGTAGCCGAAGGTATAATTGATATATTACCAGAAAACCTTAAAGGTGAGAATATTCTTATTCCCAGGGCTTCTCAGGCACGTGAGGTTTTACCGTGCACTCTTAAAGAGCGTGGTGCATCAGTAACTGTGTTACCAGTGTATAATACCAGAGAAAGAACAAATCTCGAGTGTCCGGTTAAGAATGGAGATTATGTACTGTTTACAAGTTCATCGACAGCTGAATTTTTCTTTAACCATCCTGATTGTAAAAACCTTTCGATTACACCATGTTGTATGGGGGAGATAACTGCGGAAACAGTACGGAAATATCACCAGGGGGAATTGTTCACAGCTCGAAATGCCACAGTTCCATCATTAGTCGAAGCGGTACAGATCGCTACGAAGACCGTTAAAAAAGAGAATGCAGGGAATAAAGATGGATAAAATAGAGAGGGATTTATTAAACCTGGTGCAAAATGACTTTCCATTGTCTACCCGTCCATTTGAAGTTTTAGGCAAAAAACTGGGTATCACAGAAGACCGTTGTATTGAATTGCTCAAAAACCTTTCCAATAATGGTATCCTGAGAGCAGTTCGGGCGGTAGTCAACTGGAACAGAATCGGATATTCTACCATATTAATCGGAATGAAAGTGCAACCGGCTTATATTGCAAGAATTGCAGAAGAGTTACAGGAAATTGATGAAATTACCCATAATTACGCCCGTGAAGGTAAACTTAATCTGTGGTTTACATTAATTTATAATAACGACAGCCATAAAGATGCTTTGATTAAAAAGTTGCGTGAAATGCCGGGTGTGATGGATTTAAAAGAATTCCGGGCAGAAAAAACCTACAAAATCGGATTGAAACTCAATGTGTGATAAAGAAAAAGATGTAAAGAATATTTCTGTTCTTCAGCAGCCGCTAAGTTTTGAACCTTACCCCTTTAATGATTTCGCGAAGAAACTTGGGATCGATGCACAACAGACTGTCGAATTATTACAAAATTATATCAACAAGGGCTTGATAAGACGTTTGGCAGGTATCGTAAAACACGAACGTGTGGGTTACCGCTTTAATGCAATGGTAGCTTTTCAGGTTGAAAACGAAAAATGCGATGGTGCAGGAGAAATTCTTTCAAAGTTTCCTTATGTTACCCACTGCTACCGGAGGACCTCCTACCCGGATTGGCCTTACAATTTGTATGCTATGATGCATGCCAGAGATAGTGTGGAGTTCGAGTCCCGGATAAAAGAGGTCAAAGAAGCTTTTGACTTTATTTCAGTTGCCGTTCTGCCAACATTAAAGGAATTCAAAAAAAGTCACTTCCAGATTCCAACAAATGGATAATTTTTGACCTGAAACAATGGTATTATCTGCTCTTTTTTCACCTTTTTACCTGTTGACACGAAACAGCCGGTGAATAATATTCTTTTTTACACTGCTGCTTCCCTCTATAACCCGTTTAATATCTCCAGTTGCCGTCTGGGTGTCAACATTGTGCGAAAATGCAGGTGATAGTATAATTTTTGTAAGTTTCTCCACACCATTTTTCTTCTCCTCAACCTCCTCATACGTTTTATCCGGCGTTTGATTTTCAAATGTTCGGGCATCTTCCTGGTTCCTTTCGTTCGGTTCGTTTTTCATTGTCCAGGTAAAGGTATCATCACGCATATTTTCTTTCTGAGACTCCTCTTTTTGTTCAATATTCCTTTTTTTTTGAGAAACATCCTTATCAATACTGGAAAAATTATTATCCTTTGTATCCTGAGCGATGTTTTTTCCTTCTGGCTGTTCTTTTTCAACTGCTGCTATTTTCTTCTTTTCTTTTGTGTTAGAACCGGATGTATCCATGTTTTTTAGGATATCAGGATTTTTATCCAGAGATTCCAGTGTACGGCTGAAAATCTTATGTACGTTTTGCAGTTTCACTTTTAACAGTGCATTCAGATCCAATCCTTTGATATCCAGGTCCAGTTTTTTTATTCCCACACTGACTCCTACATTTATCTTCACCATTCCGGAAAGCTCAGCTTGCAAAGCTACATGGGCATCCAGATCCTCCAACGCAAGCTTAATCTGTTCAGTTTTTATTTGAGGGACATCCAGAAACAGATCGGGTGCTAAATCTGAATTCTCATTTGGTGTTACAGAATCTTCAGATAACCGAATCTGTCGATTTGTGTGCTGCAGATCCTTTTTTTTCCCCATAAGCTGCTTCTTTTCTATCTTCTGTTTTTTATCATCGGAATAAAATCCGTGACTCATACTCTTCAGAAAATGTCCGATAGAGTTTTGAATTCTCTTCAGGAATAAAGAAGCAGGCATTTAAATCCTCACTTGATTTATGTTTTTTTGACTGGTACTGCAATGGCAAACTATCCCAGAACAATTCCGTACATGATTGACAGATTTATTATTTTTCCTCCACAGGTTGTTTACGAGTTAACACAGCAGGCCGAAAAACAAATTTTTGTCCACCTATTGCAGCTTCAATCAAAAGACCACCTTCAGAAAAAATGTAGACCTTGTCTGCCTGATATTTTGTGGTAGCTTCAGCGCCAGCCTTTAATATAACCGCACCGGCATTCGCGGTGAATCCGATTTTACCCAGCTTGAACCTTTCTAAACCTTCTTTGTCATTGAAAAGGACTACGGCTGCAAATGTTTCACCACCAACCTGCACCCCTATTGTTAACTGAACAATTCCAGCATAGCCAACCAACTTTTTTTGCTCGAAAACCTCTCCTTTGCCATATGCGCCACCAACCACGAGGCCAGCTCTTCCAACTGAAGGGAATACAGCATAGCCATAGGCCTGATCCATTGATTTTTTAAAATCAGGATGTGCTTCTTCTATCATTTTGATAGTAGCTTCCACTTCTTGTTTTAATACGCGATTGGTAGAGATCTCCTTTTTTGCTCCAGTTACCATTCCTGCGATAGAGTCTATCGGTGATTTTTTGTGTTTTCCATTATGAGGGAGTATTTTTCCCAAAACAGGTACTTTAGTTATCTGTTTTGTAGCCCAATGTCCGATGTTGTTTTTTATGTTAGAGTTTCCGGAGGCGCTATGTCCTTTTCCGTTATTCTCTTTTAACATCTCTTCTTTTTCATGTTCTACTGGAGGTGAAGACGATTTTTCGGCTGATTGATCATTTTGAGAAGGTTTATTCTGTGGTAATTTATCCAGTGGAGGAATAAACATGAATTTTGAACCGCCCAATGAAGCTTCCAATAACATACCACCCAATGAATAGGCGCTAGCCTCCACATCCGAAACATTGTTAGTGGCAGTTGCAGCCGCCTTAACCACCACAGCAGAGGCATTAGCTGTAAAACCCAGTTTACCCCGTTTTTTAAACTTCTCAAACGACTCTTTATTACCAAAGGTGAGAATTTCAGTAAAGGTCTGTCCTCCTACCTGCACACCAACCGTTATCTGGCTCATTGTGGCAAAGCCAACCGGTTTACCACCCTCAAACACCTCGCCATGTCCATAAGCTCCTCCTAAAACAACACCCGCTCTTCCTACAGAAGGGAAAACTGCATACCCATATGATTTTTGCAGCTTTTCTTTAAGTCCTTTATGTTTATCCTGTAATCGATTCAGTGCAGCTGCAGCCTCCTCGTGAATAGTAGCTTCAAGCATGTTTTTCTCCTGGATTTTGGCTATACAGCCAGTTTAATTTTAAGCACATCTTTGCGATTTTCTATAAGCAATAGATATACCTGATACCAGATCGACTGGTTTTGTACGACTTCGGGGTTAAGCTTATGGACTTGTTGTCTGAAAGAAATTTCTTTCAGAACAAATGTAGAGAATGGCAAACATTCCAGAAGTGATAAACTTGGTTGTTTGTTGCGAGTATGATACTACACTGGATAGATTTTTTTATAAGGTGTCGAAAATATTAACTAACTTAGAGACATGTCCCCGGTCTTTTCGGATTTATCCTGAGTACCATCAAAGTTCCCTTCAAGTTTTACCATTAACGGTTTTTCAGTATTGCCAAAGTAAAGGGTTCTATGAGGTAATGCCATCCGGATGCCCTCTTTATCAAATTTGCATTTGATGCGAAGGTTCATCTCCCTTCCCACAAACCATTGTTTTATAGGCTCGGTCTTAATTCTGGCCTTTACAACTATCGCTGATTCTGCAAAACGGTCGACCCCCATCACTTCCAGCGGTTCAAGTATCGCATCTTTAAATTTCGGATCGGAAATAATCTCATCTCCTACTTCTTTCATAGCCGAGATTACTTTATCGATTCTTTCATTATAACACACACTTATTTCAAATACATAATAAGAAAATTCGTGCGTCATATTGGAAAGTGAGTTGACAGCACCATTTGGAAAAACATGCACTGTCCCATCAAAACTCCTTAAAACCGTTGTTCTAAGATTCACCTGTTCCACTAATCCACCGGTTCCGTTGATTATTGCAACGTCCCCCACCCTGATCCGGTTTTCAAATATAAGAAACAGTCCACTTATTATATCCCTGACCAGATTTTGTGCACCAAAGCCAACAGCCAAACCAATTATCCCAACTCCTGCAAGCATCGCTTTAATATCGAAACCCATCTCATCCATTACCATGATCAGAGCAAAAATTACTATCCCTCCCACTGCCATCCTCAAAATGATCCTCCCAAGCGTAGTCACCCGTTTCTCGATTTCGATGGGACTGCCGGCAAGAGTATTTTTCATGCCCAAAACTGCTTCTTTCTTTAACCTTTCAATGAGTACTCTGGACAGTTGAATCAACAGAAATGCTCCCAGTAGAATCGAAACAATCCGCAGAGAAATATTGAGATATTTATTCCCTGAATTTAACATCCCATTTACACCTATTCCCCAACTCTGAAGTATCCCAACAACGGAAATCAAAATAATGCTGAAAATCCCCACTCTTCTTATAAGTGCCATGTTTCTGATGAAATACTCCGACAAATCAGATTCTCTGTTTGCTTTGACAGATATATTGAATCTGGAGAGTATAGAATTCCATAAAATCATTATTAAAATTGCACCAACGGTAATTCCTGAAGTAGTCATCATTCCCAAAGCGATCTGATTGTGTACTACTTGGTGCCCAGACATCCATGAAACCGTTATTATCAGAATAAACAGAAATGCAATTTTACCCATTCTTAACAGAATATTTTTCACCACGAAAATCAGCATTCCTGGAAGTAAATTCTTTCTTTTTAAAGTAATTTCAAACCATTGAGAAGCCGGGAAACTGTATTTGCCCAGTATCGAAGGCACCCAGAACAGTGTGATAACTTTATAGAAAACAGACAGTAATACTGCCATACCTGGCCACATCATATTGGTCAGATTGTATAAAATGTAAATAAAAAGTGAAAACCTTAGAAAATAAACCAGGTTCTTTGTAACTGAATTTGAAATCTCAATACTGAAAGAAAATATCGGGTACTTCCGGTTCCAGATAATGCGAACGATCCCGGTTGCCGCAATATAAAACAGCAAACCATAAATGGTTTTCTTTATCACTGCATGGAATTCAATACTGGCAGGAATCAGCATTAAAACTATTCCCATCCCGATTAGTGAGAAAGGAAATGCGTTTATTTTCAACAGATATGAAGATATACCTGTCAATTTATGGTATTTGCCTTCTTTTTTTGCAGCAGATTTCTGAAGAATCTGACCAGTCCTCCAGAGAATTATCCCTGTTACAGCTGCAGAAATAACTGAAATTAATGTCACCATCAATAATGACAATAACAGTTCATAGTTTTCTTTTTTAAGGTATTCTGATCTGATATCTGAGATTATCCGGGATATGGAAAACACCTCATTTTTAATCTGTAGGCCTTTGTCAAATGCCCTGTTCTGGAAAGTTTTCAACAATTGAAGAAAATCCAATGAAATAGCTTCATCTTTCCTGGTATTATCAGTTAAGGCGGTTTTACGAGCATCAAGAATCAGCCGTAGCTGGGATACCAGAGTATTAATCTTCTGGCTGTCTTCCAGAAAAACGATTGTTGATTCTAACTCTGCATTACTTAAAAACATCTTTGATGTATCTTCATCTGAAGCAACAATAGTAGCAATAAACAGAAATGGAATAAAAAAACAGATATTTTTATATTTCATAAAACACCCTGTGGTCTATCGGTCAATTGAAGATAGTTCAAGAATAACACTTTCCGATTTGAATAACCTTGTCATAGAAATCCTGTGTGATTTATCTGTGGTTAATAATCGGATTTGAAACAGCTAAAATAAAACATCCAATCAACAGGATCTATAAGAACCTGGTTTTTGTTCAAGTAGTATCTTTTTGATTCAGAAACATAAATCATCTGGATTAAAATATCTTCATACCGTTTTTTAGGAAAGGGTCAATATGTGTTTAGCTGCTGAGCTATCTCCCAGAGAGTATTTTATGTTTCTTTGTAACGATACGATAAAAGTGTACGTGGGAAAAGAAAAAAACTGGAGAGATTTTTATAAAATCGTATTGTAAAACCCCCAAACATAATCTATTAAAAATGAACAATGCATATGTTTTAATCCATGATAATGGAAAGTGGCTTTTATTTGAGAAACCACTATCTATAATAGAAACCTATGAAACCCATCAGGTATACGAATGCCTTGTGGAACTCCAGAAAAATCTTGATAATGGTTATTTCGGAGCTGGCTTTCTTACTTACGAATCATCATCTGCATTTGAATCTGAAATCCCGATTCACAGTTCCCGATTCCCTAAAATCTGGTTTGCCATATTTAAAAAACCACAGGAAGTTATCTTATCTGAAAACTTTGATTATTCTTTCCCTGTACTTAACTGGATGCCACAGATTTCAAACGAGGATTACCACCGTAATGTTTCGATTATAAAAAACTACATCGCCAGAGGTGATACTTATCAGGTAAATTACACTTTTGATCTAAGATCTGAATTCAAGGGAAGTCCTTTTAATTTTTTTCGTTATGTGGTGTTACATCATCCATCGCCTTATGCAGCATTCATTGACACAGGGTCTTATTCGTTCTGTTCATTTTCCCCAGAGCTCTTTTTTTCTCTGGACAACAACAATATTAGATGTAAACCAATGAAAGGCACAGCTCCACGAGGGATAAGCACAACAGAGGACCAAAGAAGAGCGTCTCGACTTTTCAGCTCAGCTAAAAACCGGGCAGAAAATGTGATGATTGTAGATATGATTCGTAATGATCTGGGAAAAATTTCCAGGACTGGTACAGTTAACGTATCCAATCTTTTTCAAATTGAGAAGTATAAAACCGTATTCCAGATGACTTCCACTGTAGAGGCTGAAACAGATTGCTCCATTCCCCAGATTTTTCAGGCACTTTTTCCCTGCGCATCGATAACCGGAGCACCTAAAATCAGAACCGCTCAGATAATAAATGAACTGGAGAAAAGAGCACGTGGCATCTATTGCGGATCTATTGGTTATGTGACTCCTGAGAAACGGGCACTCTTCAATGTGGCAATTCGCACCGCGATAATTGATTATTGCAGTAGCAGTATCACTTACAGTGTAGGAAGCGGTATAGTATGGGATTCTCACAGCAAGGATGAATTTCACGAATGTTTATCAAAAGCGAAGATTATCCGGAACGGGTTTTCTGATTTCCAGCTGATAGAATCTTTACTGCACACACCAGGAGAAGGTTATTTTCTTTTTGAAGCACACATCAGCCGCGGTATGAATTCCTGCAGGTATTTCGGTTTTAAAATAGTTGAGAGTTCACTTATTCAGTTCTTGATGACACTAAAGGAAACTCTTCCAGATTATCCGGTCAAAGTCCGTTGTGTTATGCATAAAAACGGACATATAGAATCTTCAATAACACCAGTTATTCCTGCTGAAGAACCGATACCTGTTACAATAGCCCGTTCACCGATCCATTCATCCAATATTTTTCTCTACCACAAAACTACAAGAAGGCAGATTTATGAAGAGGCGCTCAAATCCTCTTCAGGTGGTACAGATGTAATTTTCTGGAATGAAAACGGATATCTTACCGAAGCCACTTCGGCTAATATTGTCATATTGAAAAATGGCAGATATCTTACTCCGGATGTTTCATGTGGATTATTGGCTGGAACATTCAGATATCATCTACTGAAAGAGAAAATAATTGAAGAGGCAAGACTTAAGATTAGTGATCTTTTTGATTGTGAAAAGGTTTTCAGAATAAATTCTGTAAGGAGGTGGCAACAATGTGTGGTTGTCGATTCAGATTATCTACAGAGAAGAATTTTCGAGAATCAGCAATCATAATTTTACAAGTAAAACCGTTTCCATCAACATTACTCTTCTAACTTAGATTTAAAATAAATCTATACCTTTCCAACATACATCACCGTAAATCTATATAAAAGGACTGTCTTGGACAGACAGCATCTTTTTGGCATTTATTTCGCTGAATTATTACCAGTATACAGAAATCGGAAAAAACCAGATCGTATTAACCAGTTAGAGCCAAACCTGAATTCCATTTTAACAGAAACCTGCTAATTATGGAAATTTTCGCATTAAAAACTCAACTTTGGGAAATAGTGTTCCGGGCAACCTCTGTATACTGGACGGTTTTCCTGTTTTTACGTTTTATACCTAAACGAACGATGGGCAGATTTTCTCTCGCAGACATGCTGACTTTAATTATTATTGGCAGCGTTGCCAAATCGGGCATTGTTGGGGATTCAACATCTGTGGGAGATATTGTATTGATGATTGCAATAGTTCTTTTCTGGGATTACCTCTTTAATGTGCTCGAATATCACGTTCCATTGTTCAGGTATATCTTTCGTGATAAGCAAGCAGCTCTAATACAGGACGGTCGCATGATGCGCAGGAATATGCGGCGGGAAATGGTAACTGAAGAGGAATTGTTCACTGCGATGCGAGAAAACAACGTGAGAGATGTTTCCAGTATTCGTTTTGCCTTCCTGGAAGCTGACGGGGATATAAGTATCATTAAAAAACGTAAGAACAGAACCTGACAGTGATTTAGTATTGTATTTAAATATTCAACTTTGTAATTCCGGCAGCAGATATAGTTTGGTTAGTAATAGAGCGGTGAATTTATTCAATTCGATTCCAAGGGATAATGCACCATGGATTTCATCAAATCTATTTCGGATATTTCCGTACTACTTTTTCCTGTTGCAAGCATGTTTGCAGTCGGCCTCAGTTTTACTTTCAGCCAATTAATAAGACCTTTTCGCTACCCTGATCGGGTTTTTCGTGCAATTGTGGCCAACTTCATCCTTGTGCCTTTACTTGCACTCGGAATTTCAAGGCTTTTCTCTCTTGATCCTCCGTTGGCTGCTGGCGTGTTGTTGGTAGGTACAGCTGCTGGTGCACCATTTCTACTCAAGCTGACTCAGGTAGCCAATGCAGATGTGAGCCTGGGAGCATCACTTCTTGTCCTCTTAATGCCACTCACTGTATTATTCATGCCGTTGGTGATACCGCTTATAATTGCTGATGTTTCAGTAAATGCTATAGGTATAGCCATACCTTTGATTTTAACCATGCTTTTGCCATTAATCATTGGACACACCATGGATTCATTATTCCCCAAACTGGCGGTACGCATTTTGCCAATTGTTAACAGGATCTCAAGCATTGCACTTTTAACATTAGTTGTCTCAACAGTGTTGCTCAATGGCTCACTTTTCCTTGAGCTTGGAACTGTTGCTATTGCTGCGGCAGTCCTTTTAACTGCAGGAGGGTTTGCCATGGGCTATCTTATCAGTAGCCAAGGGTTTAATCGACGAACTGTCATGGGGTTAGGTGCAGGGCAACGTAATATTGCTGCAGCGCTGGTGGTAGCATCCCAGGATTTTAAAGATCCAAAGACACTTTTTATGGTAGTATTATTCTCAGTAATCGATCTGTTGGTCCTGTTTCCCATTGCGCTACTTCTTCGTAGGAGTTCGGAATCATCTTCTCCACCGAAGTTCAAAGGGCGCGTAGCACCTTCGCATGGCTAAACCAGTTTCCCTGAATTCATATGCCAATGAAAAAGTTTTATGCGGCTTTGGTATATCTTAATTAAAACCACTTTCGAAAATCCCTGCTAACAGGAAAGATCAACGTTCAGATATACTGATGTAATCACGTCTTTGCTCTATGCATTTATAAGCAGGACGGATTATCTTGCCATTATTAACCAGTTCCTCTATACGATGAGCACACCAACCGGCTATTCTGGCGATGGCAAAAAGAGGCGTATATAACTCTTCAGGAATTCCAAGCATCTGATATACAAAACCTGAATAAAAATCTACATTAGCACTTACTCCTTTATACATCTTTCTCTCTTTGGAAATAACCTCCGGGGCTAAACGTTCTATGCGTGAAAAAAGGTCAAACTCATGTTTCACACCTTTTTCTTCAGCCAGTTTTTCAACGTACTCTTTGAAAATGACTGCCCTGGGGTCGGAAATTGAGTAAACCGCATGCCCTATTCCATATATCAATCCGGATTTATCGAATGCCTGTTTGTTCAGTATTTTAGACAGATATTCAGTGATTTTTTTATCATCTTTCCAATCAGAAATATTTTCTTTTATATCACGCATCATTTGCATTACTTTAATATTGGCTCCCCCATGGCGCGGTCCCTTCAAAGAACCTAATGCAGCAGCAATAGCCGAATATGTATCAGTGCCGGATGAAGTCACGACGTGCGTTGTAAAGGAGGAATTGTTACCACCACCATGCTCTGCATGCAGCACCAGGGCTAAATCAAGCAGTTCTGCTTCAAGCCTTGTAAACACATTATCGGGCCGGAGCATGTAAAGAATATTTTCCGCTGTACTCAATGATTTGTTTGGGGAATGAATAATCAGACTTTTGTCGCCATGATAATGGGCAAAAGCCTGATATCCGTATACAGCCAACAAGGGAAATGAAGAGATAAGCTGTAAGCTCTGTCGCAACACATTTGCAATGGATGTGTCATCCGGAAGCTCATCATAACTATACAAAAGCAGTACACTTCTGGCAAGCACATTCATTATATCTTTACTTGGAGCTTTCAGAATCATATCCTGAATAAAATTCGCCGGCAGCTTCCGGTATCCGCATAGTACATTTTCGAAATCATGTAACTCACTGGATGTAGGTAAATTTCCCATTAAAAGCAGATAGCATGTCTCTTCAAATCCAAATCTGCCATCTTTCTGGAAACCATATATAAGGTCTTTTATATCAATACCTCTGTATAGAAGCTTGCCTGGGACTGGCACTATTTCGCCTTCATCAACTATGTACGAGTGCACTTCCCCGATTCTGGTTAATCCAGCTAATACACCTTTACCGCTGATATCCCGGAGTCCTCTCTTGACTTCAAATCTGGTATAAAACTCCTGATCAACCATATTACAATTGGATGCGGTTTCACCCCAGTTATAAATCAAATCCATTGTGGTATTTTCATCTTTTTGTATGAACATGACATACCCTTTCCTGAAGTGATTTTAATCCTTTATTCAATAAAATGTCCTCTGGTGAGACACCAAACAACAATTTTGCTGCTCAGATAATAAAAAAAATGGAGAGAATCCAAGAAAGATGAATTTTTTAGATTAAAATGCAGTTCAATTCATCTTTATTAAAAAAATATTTGTTTATTAAATTTCCATGTATTATATTAATCGAAATATGTCCGTCTGTTGATGCATTTTTCTTTGTTCTATGCCTCAAATCCGGGTATTGATATAGTTACTGTTTAAAGAGTTTTTGATATTATTACCATAAAAGTTTTAACCCGGTTACATCTTTGGCTTTTTTTAAAATCCACCTTTGTATCCGCATATCGTAAAAAAATTCTATGTGATTCGTCACATTTATTTTATTATCTATTCTTTTTTTTCTGGAGGACGCATGTCTAAGAAGCTTTATGTCGGCAATCTGTCATTTTCAAGTACTGAAGAGTCCATAAGGGACCTTTTCTCTCAGTATGGCGAAGTAACTTCCATTAAGATTCCAACGGATCAGATGACCGGAAGACCCCGGGGTTTCTGTTTTGTGGAAATGGAAAATGCAGATGAAGCTATCAATCAACTTAACAATTTCACCTTTGATGGAAGAGCGCTGAAAGTAAATATCGCCAGAGAAAACCCCCAGGGTGGTGGCGGTCGCAGCTTTGGTGGCGGTGGCAGATCAGGTGGTTTCGGTAACCGCAACAGAAGTAACAGAAACTATTGATCCGATTTTTAGACTCAAACGCTTCCTTCAGGATGATTTGATTTTCAGGACTTTCAGGCTCTGGCCTGAAAGTCTTTTTTTTTCGTTGTTCTGTAAAACTATCACCAATAATTACTTCAATTAATGAGATCTGATTATTTGAACTAACTTTCTGGTGAATGTTCTCTGGTCAATGATCCTTGTCTGTAACTCTTTTGTCCCTAAGCCTTGTTTGAAATTGGAAACCCCTTCCAAGCCTCCACTAGGATTGCAATCAAACCAGTGATATCCTTCTTTACAAGCATGCTCAATTGCGTGCTGATAAAGCAGATTATTCGGTCTGCAGTGGAAAAATGAACTAAGTCCTGCACCATTCCAAGCCACTACATGCCTGTTCCAGTAAAAACACAGAATTCCGGCTATGATTCTACCTTCTATGTGCGCTACCCAGAGTCTGCGCAAGGAGGGAGCCAGTCTGTAAAGAATTTCAAAAAGGCTGATATCATATTTGACCCCCAGGAAAACCTTCTTCTCTTTCCACCTGGAAATTGATTCTTCGTAAACTCTAAAATACTCAAGCCACTTTGAAAAATCCTCTGCAACCTCAATCTGTACTCCGTTTTTTTCTGCTGTTTTTACATTTTTCCTGTGATAATACTTACTGGTTTTAATCACAGTTTCAATCCCAGGCCTCAAATCGACTGATGAGGTGCCGATGTTTTTGGCAGATTTGATGTTGATTGTGGCAAGTAAAGGGTCGTATGGATTTTCCAACAAAAACAGGTTCTTATATTTTTTTCTGACGAAGTCGAGCAGGGCAATATAATGTTTTAGTTCAAGATAATCCTGGGTTATCCACCCTCCATAGGTAGCTGCAGGCATGCTGATTCCAATTTTCAACCATGCAATCTTTTTTATCGCCAAAGGGAATATCACTTTTTTCCCATCACTAAATTCGATTATTCTGGTATCTGCTTTCATTTTCCCTGCAGACCATTGCTCAAACGCCTTTACCCACATTGGCGTCTGAAAGAACGTGGCATATGAGCAAGACTGGCAACAAGAGAGCCATTCTGATTCAGAAACCGGATAATGACTGCGGATATAAACATCGCTTTTAACTCTACTCATTTCTCCCCCATTGCCCAATGGTAAATGGAAGTTATCTCTGCCACCTGTCTTTTTATTGAGTGATTCTTTAGGACATGTTCGTATCCATTTTCTCCCATAATGGTTCGTAACCTGGGATTCTCAGCCACCATCAGCAGGTTTTTTGACAACCCATCGATATCATGTTCATTGCATAATAAACCGCTTTTCTCATGAATCACAATTTCAGGAATATCACAATGATTTGTACTCAGTACCACCTTTTTGGCAGCTTGTGCTTCAATACAAACAACCGGAGCCCCACCTTCAGTATCACCATCAGAAGCGGTACAGCTGGGAGCCAGAACCGCATCACAGGATGCAAGCAATTCATGGTACCGATCAACATTTACCATTCCATGGAAAATAACTCTTGATAGGCATCCGTTAATTTTAAATATTTGCTCAGTTTTTTTTCTGTACTTTCCCTCTCCTACCATGTGCAGCTCAGCATTCGGATACTTTTTGACCATCCTGCAGAACGCTTCAGCCGCATCCAGTGCCCCTTTTTTTTCCCTCTCAAGTCCGATGAAAAGTACTTTGAAAGAGAAATTTTCTGTCTTGCGTAAACTCAGTCTGTTTCTGATTTTATCAATGTCGATACCTATGTGTACAACTCTTATTTTTTCGGGATTGCACCCGATTTCCACCAGTTTATTTGCCATATGGTGCCCTTCCACAATAAACGCACTTCCGGCATCAAATAAACTTCTGTACATCCTTTTCCAATATTTACGTCTGGGTAATTTGTTGACATCCAGGCCATAGAAAGTAGTTACCAGAGGAATATCCTTCATAGATGCAATGTTTAAAACCCTGCAGGATTCAGTTGAAAAATGACCGTGAATTATTTGTGGGTTCTCACTGGTGATTATGGAATTGTAGAAACATTGTGGTGGCCAGATTTTTAATCTGGAGAGTTGACCATATATTTTTTGGAAGAGCCCACCAGATGAGGCTGAGTATAGTTTTTTGACGGGAAAATAGGATTCATTTTTACGGAACTGGGAGATTACCACCTGATCACACGCATCATTAAAATGTAATTGATTATAAATCCAGTTTTCAGTTACCGGCAGATAGGTGTGCAAAATGTGGGCAACTTTAATCTTTTGCATATTTACCCGGGTTAAATAATTCCTGAATAGTTTCCAGAAGAAACTGACGTGATCTGAACATTTTCAGAAATTGAATATTTTTAAGACTTTTCGCAAGCAAAGGAAAATACTTTTCATTCGCATATTTATTAAGCAAGTGTTGAACTGCATTTAAATAACACTCACGGCTCCCGGAAACTTTTTGCAGCTTATAATTATCATCATACAAAGTTAGTGGTTCAGCAATCCAGCATGCGTTCCATTTTCTCAACAATCTTATATAGAGATCATAATCCTGAAGAGCTGGAAGAGAGATATCAAAACCACCTGTTTTTTCCAGAAAAGATCTTCTGACAACAACCGACGAGGTGGTTCCAACAAAGTTTTTTTTCATGATTGATTTAAAATGATCGGAGAATTCCGGCTTTCGGAAAGAATACCTTGAATTTCCATCTGGTTTACAGATAAGTAGCCCTGTATAACACAATACTAAATCATTACTATTCATCAAAAGAGCTTGCTTGTAAAGCTTATCAGGCTTCCATTGATCATCATCATCCAGAAAAGCCACTAGCTCCTTTGTGGCATGAGAGAGACCCAGATTGCGGCAATAACCGCCGCCTTTGCCACCACCCGATTTTACATAGATTATTTTAAACTGGTCAATATATTCCTGAAGTTGATTCGGCGGTGCACCCTGCTCAATGTTGTCATCAACTACGATAATTTCAAGAGAAACAGATCTCTGTTCTAAAGCGCTTTTAACCGCCCGTCTGAGCAATTCATTACGGTTACAGGTTGGAATAATAACTGAAAAATTAAACAAAAGATTCCCCGGATTCTTTTTCAGGGAGTTATTATGAATTTACCGGCTTTTTTGATTTTTTCCCCATGAATGGAATAAAAATAGGTTCCGGGAACTGTGCCTGGGGAGGGGGTCCAGGTGTAATATGAACCTTCAGTGCTTTCACGTGACAATTTAGCTTTACCAACCAGTTTTCCACCCAGATCATGGATTACTACACTACTCCCGAAGGGGAGGTTTTTGAAGTGAATCATTGAATGGCGTTTTTTACTGAAAGGATTAGGATAAACCAGTACACTGGATTTGGAGTTTTCTGAAAACCGGTATCCAATCGACAAACGTGAGATACCTTTATCTGTAGCTACCCATAACAGACCGTTTTTTCTGTCCAGAGTAAGATCGTTAATATTAGTGGAAACCAATCCTTGGGCCAGCCCGAATACAGTTCGTTCCTTCGTCACAAGATCATATCGAACCACGCCCTCATTGCTTACTCCCAACCACATTACCGATTCATTTTCAGCCTCGATGGCACTTACTCCTGTTCCAAGCTCATCCTCAATTTCTAATACATCACTGATTTCAGGGTAATAGGGATCTTTTAACCTGACGACTAATTTGAAGACACCCTTCTGGGTAACTATTCTGGTTATTCCATCACTGGTGCTCACCATATCCAAAACTTTACCTAATGGTTCCAGTCCAGATCCTTCAAACTCATCTTTACCACCTGTGTACATATGTTCAACCGAAACGGATCCATTGATAGGGTCACCATCGTGTTTTAAGACTATTACCTTTCCATCTTCTCCACCGGCAATGATATTTCCCTCTTTATCCACATTCAACACAGTGTAATTATCGGAGTGGTGCGGGTCATTTACTTCAAAAAACCATCGGAAATGAGCTTTTTGAGGATCTTTTTGCTTGGTGTCCGGTTCATATCTGGAATCATAGCAGATTAAGGAATGGTGGTTGTAAGCATTTTTAACATTCCTGTAGAATGAAATCCAGATAAAACCAGAAGAATCCTGCGCGATTGCATCGTTTTTGGTCCAGACGAAATTATTTCGATAAAATTCTGATGGTGTGCCAGTGCCGATCTGTTGTATTTCACTGTAAACAGACCACTGATCCAATCCGGGGATAAAACATTTGGTTCCACCGCCGGAGGTTCCAAACCACATTTTCCATTCGTTTTTACCTGTGCCGGGATGCCGGCTTTCTGTAATGCCAATCGAGCTGGGATCTTCACCAAGTGAAGATCCGATATCAGGATAATTGAACTTATTGTAAAGCTTCCATTCATTATTCTGTAAGGACATGATACCCCGCCACCAGGGATAATCTGATCCATTAATGCGGGGTATAAGCCAAACATTGGAAGCATGATCAACAAATACCCGGTTGACATTTGCGCAAGTCATTCCATTAATGGTGTAATTGGTAGCATTTGTTCCATCCCAGAGATAGAAATAATTCTCCTTTGTACCAATCCAGCATTCATTTCCGTTTGGCTTTATCACAGTAATATCACTGGGAAATCTGAAAACCTCTTTACTATTACTGTAAAGTTTTTCGCCATCAGAGTGAACAACGTTTCCTTTGTAAATTGCAGATAATCCCGAAAATGTCTTAACCGTACCAGATGTAATCAGAAAGCTGCTAACCGGAATTGAAGCAGATGTATCCACAGTCCAGATACCGGGATCGTATATGTTTTTTATGGATTCTACTCCGCCGGAAATATTCAGTTTTGCAATTCCTTGGTCCAATCCAACATAAAGAACGTTATTGTGAATAATCATTGAGTTTACAATTGAAGTAGAGAAAGTATTAAATTTGCTGGCACTTTTAATTGCATTCATCTTTCTTTTATCAAAGAAACTAACCCCTTCTGTAGAACCGACTATAAGGTAATTACCAAAGTTCAGCAGGTCTGTTACTGGCCATTTAGCAGAAAAGTAACTGTAGAAAATATTTCTTTTTCCAGCAGCACCGTATCTGGCAAGATATCCCTGTGAAGTTCCTGACCAGACAGATCCATCTGAATCCAGGCAAATTGCGTTATGCAGAGGATCGGGTAATGAAGAGGTGTTTGGCAGCAGTATTCCTTTTCCACTTGAACGGCTGTGTTTATAAATACCACCACTGGATGCAACCCAGACGGTATCGCCTGTTATTTCTATATCCTGGATAGAGATGCAGGAAGAAAAGCTCAGAAATTGTTCACCGGAGAAGGAGAACGAGGTAATTAATAATAAAGAAATAATTATGCGAACTGATAGCATAATGCAGCAGAATCTTTATGAGTAAACAAAACCATGATCTTTGACATCCT
Organism: Fibrobacterota bacterium; assembly: GCA_023436145.1. Taxonomy (GTDB): domain Bacteria; phylum Fibrobacterota; class Chitinivibrionia; order Chitinivibrionales; family Chitinispirillaceae; genus JAAYPC01. Next base: position 119,618 of record JAEZKP010000016.1, read on the forward strand.
TATTTATTCCATGTCAATTTCAAACCGGTTATGGAGCTGAGGGGGATCGAACCCCTGGCCTCGACATTGCGAACGTCGCGCTCTCCCAGCTGAGCTACAGCCCCTTTGAATCAAAAATATACATTTATGTGTACACAGGCACAAGAAATCAACTTTACCCTATTTCTCTTCCAGCGAAGATTTTTTTGAAGAATAGTTAAAAAATCGCATGCTTTATTAAAACAGCAATTTTTATAATCATTCATTTCCAAATATTGACCGGTTCAAGCCGATAATGTAAAATTCTGAGAGTTAAAACCTCGAATATGAGCAGAATGGGGAACATATGCAAAATCGATCAGATGAAATTTCCCAGGAAATGTATCACCGAATTTATCGAATGATAAAAAGGAATATAGAGCCAAAATTAATAGCAGCCACATTAAACATACCTCTAAAAACGATCAACAATATTGTTTTTCGCATAAAACAGAGAAATGACACTAATACAAGCGACTCTACGCCGGTTTCCCAGGAGCAGAGTATTCAGGATTTTCTGGATGCTTATCTTTATACTAAGACCCGTTATGCAGTGATTCAAATTGTAGGAGTATTGCACAGAAAAAATCTCTATTTGTTGGAGAAGGAAATTGAAAAGTCATTAGCTGCTCCCTGGAAAGCGATTGCACTGCGTCTAACAGATGTGCATCTGATAGATGAAGATTGCTGCAGGTACATACAGGAATCTCATAAAAAATTCCAGCAGCTGGGAAGATATATGGCTATTTTGGACCCATCCCCACAAATCGAAGCAACTCTTAACCAATTCAGCATTGAAGATACCGTGCCAATTTTTGGCACAGAAAGAGCTTTTGAGGATGCAGCTTTTTCCAAAAAATCTTCATTTCTAAAAACTTGAAGATCAAAAATAACAGGCATCTGAATCGACTCCGATTTATTCAATTCGCCTTATAATTCTTTTAAAAAAACACCTTTTATACCTGATCACTCTTTTTATCTGTGTCTTCCTTTTATTAATTTAACTTAAATCGGACAATTCATCAGTTATCCGGCTTTTTGAAGAAGGAAAAACAGCAGAAGCTTGCTCACTTTTTTGCATATAGAATTTATACGGAAGCAGGTTTTACAAATTGAATTGGCTGTCGATCATCACTAATTACCGGGAATGAGAAAATGACATATTTAGGAATTGGTTATTCTGGGCCAGATAACATGTTTTTGCGGGATATGGTTAACAAACATATCTCCTGGCTTAAAGGTGACCGGCTTCCCCGCTTTTTTGGTGATGCATTCATTGTCCTTTATGATTCTAATACTGCAAGGGAATTTGCTAAGAAATGCAAAGATGCATCGGATGAGGAAAACGTTATAGTAGTTTATCCTATGGACAAACCGGTCTAATTTCCCTCAAAACACAATTCAGCACATTAAGGTAATTTACATGCTACAATTTACCGAAAAAATAGAATCTCAGAAAATACTACGACTTTTATCCAGAAGTATTCCTTATTATCTAAAGTCCTGGATGGAAATAGATCAGAAAAACGGCATTTTTGGGTCTATAGACCCCCAAACTTTCAACATGCGTTCAGTGGGCTCCTCCTCTCCGGTTATCGAGTACGTGATCCGTCCCCATCTGAATATTCTTTGTACTTTGGGAAGTTATCTCTACCTGAACCAGTGTGATCTTATCAGTGCAATAATCAGTAAGAATGATCTGATAAGCAGAATAAGAAAAGGGGTGCACTGGGCTTGTGAGACTCATCTTACTGGTTCACTGGATGTGGAGACCTTTCTTGAGCGCAAAAGGTGGGGTGAAAACTGGCGAAGCAGTATGTGGGCTACTCTTCTTGGCGTGTGTTCTGTATTCTGCCGGGATATCTTAGACCAGAAGCTTATTACACGTATAAAGGAGATAGTGGCATTTGAAGCTGATCGCTTTATTGATCTTCTCCCGCCCAGCGGAAGTGAATTTGACACCAAAGTTGAGGAGAATGCACTTGATACACTTATCCTTGCCTGGGCAATAAATCTCAATCCCAAACATCAACATGTGAACAAATGGGAACTATCTCTTAGGAAATGGGCAGTCAACATTGCCTCATGTATCCATGACAAGACAGATCACAGTGAATACTTTGGAAGCTCAGTAGCCAAAACAGTTTCCACGCAAAATCTTTTTCCGGATATGACAGCTGAAAACCACGGCTTCTTCCACCCTGAGGTTCTCATGTACGGTGCCTGGGTGGTACTGGCAATGTCTGCCTACTCTCTTCACAATCAAGAAAGACCGGATTTCCTGGCCCGTAAAAATCACCAGAGAACATTCGATATTCTTTTACGGTTCTGTCTTCCAAATGGTTTAATTTTTACTCCCGGTGGCCATGACATGCCTATGTTTGTTCCACGCCCTTTTATTCTAGCCTGGGGATTGTGGCACAATGATCCAAGAGCTCTTCATATGTCTAGTAAATTGCTCTCCTGGATGGATACCTGTCTTTTGACCAGTCAGGAAAACCAGGGGCCTTGGGTTTTTGGTTTTGAGCAGCATCATGAAGGATGGGAGCTTTTTTTTCAAAGTCAGGTAGGCCTTGAACTCTCTTTTCTGGCATGTCTACCATTTTCAAAAGAGCAGCGTTTCTTCTCTTCTGGACAGATTGAAAATGCCATCGATACCCGACATATTTATCCTTACGTTGAAGTCTGTTACCGGCGCAATATCCGCACTACCAGAAGTATGGCATGGAAAGCAATCGGAAATCATCCGCTTATTGGTTTCAGTGTACACAATCAGCCAGAGCTGGTTGCACAGTTCAAAGCAGCCTTGCTGGGAATCCCTTCTGTAAGCAATCCGGTAAAAGGCTGGGAAGTGGCATACCATTGGGACCGGTTTCAAAGAGATGGTTTCGATACAAGCGGAAGAATCAACTATTTTGATTCAAAAGGCAAGATGCTTTTCCACAGGGATGTACGTGTACTCACCTGGGGTGATGATGGATTGGTAGTTCTGGATGATATTACTGCTGACAGCAGCTTTGAAATGCATGAACAATACCTCTCTCCACTGTATCTGGTCAATGATCACTGGACTAACTATAAACTGGAATTCTGCAGTGGCTCGCTCAGAGAAACATTCAATTCCACTCAGCGCAAATACCGGGAAGTAAACTGTCCGTCATTCTGGGCCAGCATAGAAAACCATCTCCTTCTTCAATTTGTATGGGGAAAAACCAAAGGGCTTTACTATTTACCCGGAGGAGACCGCAATGCCCCACCCTACTGGAAAAACTGCAGAGTAGATATGCTGGCAGTTCATGTGGAACCCAAAGAGATCTCCGCAGGAGAGACCATGTACCAGGTCGGTTTCTATATCGGCGCAGGTAAAGGACCCCGTCCATTTAAATCTGCCGGAAATGCCGGTGAGTTCTTTAAGGGGCTGGTGATAATGGATGGTAAAATAACCATAGGACTCGATTAGATCTTTTTTTTATATGTCCACTCTTTCTGATGTCATTTCCAGATATGATTCACTCTGTTCTTACTGTGATTCATTGTGGAATAAAGCGGCTCTGAGCAGCCCGGAACATATTCATTGTAAAATCGGTTGCAGTGGCTGCTGTGAGCTGGAAACTGTCTGTGTAATTGAAGCAATAAAGATTGCCATGCATCTGAGATCAGCTTACCTGGAATATTCATCGGCTGGTGTGCACAATTACTGTATATTCCTTGAAAGTAATAAATGTAATATTTACAATTGCAGACCTGTCATTTGCCGCACACACGGACTTCTTTTGAAAAGTGATGAACATTCCTTTATCCGGAGCTGTCCTTTTAATTTTCAAAAATGGCAGAATTCAGACCAGTCATGCATTCTTGATTGGGAATCTTTGACCATGAACCTTATGAGGATCAATATGGCATTCTGTATTCTGGCAGGTATTCCTGAGTACTCATCTGAGCGTATAAAGCTATCAGACATTGCTTCAGGAAATATGCCGGATAAATTAAAAAACGTTAATAGTAAACTATGAGTATACGACTCCAGACACAGCTAAACATAGTTCCTCATTCCAAAAAAATAACTCATGACAAGTATCTGCTTCTTCTTGGTTCCTGTTTCTCAGAACATATTGGAGAGAAGCTATCCAGCTATCATTTTCAGGTATGCAGTAATCCTACGGGTACACTTTATAATCCCTGTTCAATAGCATTGGCTCTTTCCCGGATAATATCAGAAAAGCCTTATACCAGGGATGACATTTTTTATCATCAGGGTTTGTATAAAAGCTGGGATCATCATTCCAGGTTCTCACACCCTGATCCGGATGTTACCCTGAAGAGTATGAACGACCAGCTTTCAACAGCCATAGATTTCTATAAGAAACTGGACTTTCTGTTAATTACACCTGGCACTTCATCGGTGTTTTATCTTTCAGAAGATAAAAGAGCAGTGGCTAACTGTCATAAATTCCCGCAGAGTCATTTTTTTCAGGAGCTGATGACACCTGATTCAATTGTAGGCACATTCAGCTCAATCTTTGAAGTACTTCTCACTGCAAACCCATCACTTACTATTGGTTTTACAGTGAGTCCTGTCCGCTATCTTCAGGAAAGTCTCCATAAAAATCAGGTCAGTAAATCTCATCTGATGGCTGCAATTTATGCACTTGAGAAAAAATACAAACAGGTGTATTATTTCCCAGCTTACGAAATCATGATAGATGAACTGCGGGATTACCGTTTTTACAATCAGGATTTGATTCATCCAAACGACACTGCAATATCAATAATCTGGGAGAGGTTTCAAATGGCATATCTTTCAAAAAGATCTATTGCATTTGTTAAAGAATACACTCCAGTTCTGAAGGCTCGTGAGCACAGGGTGCAATACCCCGGGTTGGATTCCACTAAAGCATTTGCGTTTTCCCAGGTAAAAAAAATAGAGCAATTACAATCAGATTTTCAGGAAATTGATCTTTCAGAAGATCTGAGCTACTTCAAATCATTTATATAGATTATGGCAACTCTGATTTATCATAATGGTGCACTGGGAGATTTTTTAACCACTTTTCCATTGTTAAAATTTTTCAGAAGTACTGTTACTGACTCCATCAGTCTTCTTGGAAACCCTTCATATGCACAGCTTGCCAAAGCAGCAGGGTTGATTGATGAAATCCTGGATATTAACAACAGAAGTTATATACCTCTTTTTCTGGATGAGCGTGATAAGAGAACAGTAGAGATTTTGAAACGGTTCGACCGGCTTCTTCTTTTTGCTGGTTACGATTCATCTCTGGTAAAAAATGTCTCACAATCAGGTAATTCAGAAATATTAGTGCATCCACCGTTTCCACAAAACAGAGATATTCACATTGTAGAATATCACTTATCTTTATTGAAGCAAGAGATTTCATCAGATTTTGATATTTTTCCGGCGTTTCATATTTCCAGTGTGGAATCAGATTATGTAAAGCGACTTTTACCAGATAATAAACCTGTGGCATTGCTATGCCCTGGAAGCGGAAGCCGTTTAAAGAATTGGCCATTCAGAAATTTTATGGACTTATCAGTGAAGCTAAAAGGGCATGGCTTCGAGGTTATCTGGATAACAGGACCTGCGGAATACTATCTGCGATTTCCGGAGAATGAAATAGTGCTTTCAAATCAAAGTCTTCTGACCATTGTAACATTACTTAAGAACTGCAGTTTCTATATTGGCAATGATAGCGGTGTTACTCATCTTGCAGCATTATCAGGTTGCAGAACAATAGCTTTGTTTGGCGCTTCTGATCCCCGAATTTGGAGCCCTGTGGGAAAAGAGGTTTGCGTAATTTATAAAAAGCCGCACTGTTCACCATGCCATCTAAAGAAAGTTTCCCAAGAAAGCTGCAATATGCTTTGTATGAAAAGTATTACTGTTGAAGAGGTGTTTGGGATAATAAATTCGCAATTCCCAAAATAAATCAAAAAGCTTTCTTCCATCATAGATTTTTATTCAAATATCTGATTTCCCAAAATCTAGAATCTGAAATCTTTTCTTTCTTTCTTATAAATCTGAATTCTGAAATCTCAAATCTGATATCTTATCCTTCCTTCCCATAAATCTGAAATCTCAATTCTGAAATCTGAACTCCTAATAGGGTCTTGCCTGTTTTATACACAATTTCCGGTTTTCATCCAGCTTGAATTCCACATCCATCATAAATAAGTAATAAGGAACTGCAGGAGCAAAGACATGGTAGAAGTGCTGATTTATAGCAGAGAGCCACTTGGCCAGCATTAGGATTTCCGCATCTGTCATTACTGGATTACCGTTATTGACATTTGATTTTGTAATATATTCAATCGCCGGATTTTCAAATGCATCATTGGAGTATAAATGGAAAAGGAACTGATCAGCAATAATACCCTGAGGCGGAGAAACGACACTGATCTCTTTGACTTGGACATTAATCGTATATGCAGGAAGTTGGGGCAAATAGATATTGCCGGTAATTGCCACCCCATTTGCTTCTTCATCAGGAAAGGAGCGATGCACCAGAATTCCCATTGCAGCACTGTTGTGATCGATTTTAAAATAATCCCTCTCTTCAAAACCGCGTAGAGTCCAAAGGCTGGCAAACACCTTTTTAATAGCATTTTCCACTGTCTTTTTAGAATCACCTATTACTGCGGTATGAGACTCATAAAGTCCTGCACCATTAAATCCTTCAATATCTTCCACATTGGTTGAGGAGCGAAAACGCATTCTTTTATAATTTCCCACGGCCTTGATCTTCTCCTCTACATCAGCTGCAAATTGCTTGTCCAGAGGAGCATTAATTATTGAATTACGTATTTTTTCAAGCAGAAGTATTCTTCTGCGGTAATCGGTTCGGAAAAGAGAATCATTTAAAGAAGAGTTTATCATGGAGTCGATTCCATTTTCAGACACATGTTTTCTGTAGTAATAAAAAGGGATCGCAAATGCGGCATCAGGAACAGGCATAGTATCTTTTCCCAGTCTGATCCTGGATAACTCAGCGAAATTGGCAGCTTTAGCTCCCACCAGATTAAGTGATTCATGAGAGAGTTCATGTATGTCAAAAAGTCCTGCAGAATCATCATGGCATTCCAGGATGATTGTTTTGTTTGGCTCTTTGATGCTCCAGAAAGAGTCGGCTTCTACCTGGGATGCTTCCCTGATATTAAAGGTATCGGCTTTTACTTCAAAGAAAACCAGTTTGTCAATGAATTTTGATAATAGAGTGTCTTCCCAGGCAGTCTTAAGAGCCATGTTAGGAGTGCCACGATTGTGGCTTAACACATTTATATGGCTCAGAGGGGTCTGGAAAACATTCGTGATTATTCCGGCAATTACCGGGATATCCAGAGGTAATCCATTAACAAGCAGAATATCATGCCGTCCCAGATAGGTGGAACCTATTTCGGAAATATGGACTTTTCGTAAGTAACCATATGCTTTTTCAGGGTTAAGTGCCTGATAATTCTGTGAACCATAAAGAACCCCTTCATTAATAACCGGAATTTCCGGTACCTCTTTACTTAGTTGCTGAAGTTTGTTTGATGTTGGAAAAAATTTCAGATTTCTGCCAAAAAAACAGGATTCTACAATTGACGAATATATTGTTCTGAGTCCTGCAGCATCAATACGATCGTCAGCAAAAAATTCTAGAGTATAAATTTCTGAACTCTTGTAGTAATTAACAGATCCCAGGTAATAAAGTCTATCAGGACCATCTCCATATTGTTCATTATTAAATGCAGCATGCGATTTGGGGTAGTTCAGCACTTCTTTGCAGAAATTAAAGTGCAGTTCAAAGGCTGAAGATGCGACAAAAAACAGTTTGCTGGTGGCGATTTCATAAACGACTTTTACTGATTTCACATTGCTGTGAATCTGAAGAAGAGGTGGGCCACCAAGTGCATTAAATTCTTCAGGACATTGAATAGAGTTTAGGTAAATTAAGCTATCAATCCCGTTCCATACACAGTTATAAATGGGTGGTTCGGGTTTGATTGGCACTGATGGCTCATTCTGACAGAATACTGAGAAAAGAAGGGAAAGACAAATAAGATTTCTCATAATTGCAACACTGATTTTTTCAAAGTTACCGGAATATCGTCAGCAGTTTCACAGGTCAAACAGTCAGAATTCAAATATATAACCTGCAAGTATAGAGAATGCGAAATTCTTCACTTCCGCCAGATCTTTTTCGGTCCTACCATAATCTTTCATCCTGTCAGTCAGCCTGTCTATCTTATTAAGCCCCAAGGATATTCTGAGGTCCAGTAAAAATTTGCTTGGTCCGGATTTTACTCTCAGGCTGGTACCTAAAACAATGCCTAAGTCAACGTTTTTCTTCTTCTACTCTCTCGAGACCCTCAAGATAACTTTCTTTAAAATCAATCGATTCTTTGCTTACTTTCAGATCATTATTAATACCTACACCTGCTTTAAAACCGATCGCGGGTCCGGCATATTATTATGGAAAAACTGTCAATGGGGGAATCGAGCTCCCATGATTTTGCGTAGCATAATTTTAATTCTGATCTACCATGGTCGATGATATCGAAAGTAAAAATGAAGATTCCGGGTTTACCTTTGCCGTAAACATGTTGCTGGTATTCAATATCGCCTTTTTGTTTGATTAAATTGGAGTCTATTTTGGTGATATGCCAGGAATATCCAGTTGAAATATTTCCGGGGAGTTGAAGTATAAAAAAGTCATTCTCTGAAATATTGACTACTTGATGATTAAAAGCCTCGTTTAAGATATTTCCACTGATAGTCTTTTTATGTTGTTCGGTATAGGAAATAAGAAGGGTTAAAAATACACAGAACTGCCCAAAATTATTAAATAGCATGTTAACCCTTCTTCAATAATAAGTATAGCAAAGTAATTTTATTTGTAAGACATCAAGGTAGTCCTCCATCTTCCTGAATTGAAACATCCAAGCTGGCATCGCGCTGGATGGTAAAAGATGAATTAATATCAATTTGCTGTCCTGAAATAAATTTAATCCCACATCCTGATTTTAAATCTAAATTTCCTTCTGATATAGTTGCTGCATTACGTACTGTTGTTGGATTTGCGATAAGATACGAAACTTCACAAGCAACTCTTGCAGAAGTTGTTCTTAATCGCATGTAACCAGATTCACCCCAATCGGTATCCCAGGAATTCCTGAGAATCCAGTAATCACCTGACTGGTCATGGCTCCAACCAACAAGAGCGATTCCATGATTAGTGTAGGTATACGCACAATTCATTTCGTCACAGCCTGTGTTGTCATCAGAATAAATACCATTGGTGTAATTATTGAAATTATTTATGACGTAAACAGCAGCATCAACCGTGCCATACGTCATAATTGCAGCCTTAATCCCCTCTATATCATTACATGCTACTCGACCCCAAGAACTGAATTGATATCGTGGATCATTCCAATGCGTACAACTGTTGGGATCAACAATGGTATAAGGAAAACTGGAGCGAAGACAGCCACCAAAACTTACTAATGCACCAAGCTCCATATAATCCCAATCTGCTCCATCACATCCATAAAAGTGACCGTTGTATTCCTGCAAACGCCCAAGACACCACATTATAAATGACTCTGAGAAAGATTTCCTATAGTCACCATATGAGTTGGTTGCAGCATTATAAACTCCTTCTGCACATGCGACAGCGGCAAAGGCATAGCAAGAACCACATGAACCCTGATTCCTTATTGGATTCACGTAATTGTTACCATTGAAGTTACGCCAATCAAAAGAACTCGGAAGTGATTTAATAGATAGTTCCCCAAGCTGGGGAGGTATACTTGGCGTGTAAGATGTCTTCTTCGATTTTTTACTGACTAAAGGTTCACCATTTTGAAGCATTAGCGCTTCCATTGGAATTCGGATATTTTTCTTCGACTCCGGATCTGTTTTTACACAAATCGCACATTCAGTAGTATAATCTCCTTTTTTTGTGGTTTCCGTTTCAATTGAATATCCTTTTTTTGCACAATATGAAAATTTTTTACCAGCCTTTCCTTTGAAAAAATCCCAGGCAGATACTTTCGACCCATCAGGTAAAATGCAAACTCCATGCTCATTTCCTTTAGCATCTCGCTCAATGATATATTCGCAACCCATTTTTTCAGCATAAACCGCAGATGGGTTGGGCAGCGAAAAGACATGACCTGGTAATATCAAAGAGAAAATGAGTAAAAGAAAGATATATTGAGGTCTTGATTTCATTTCTTCTCCCTTTTAGCTTTTTCAACAATATTTGCAATTCTCTTCATCACAGGATTTACAGTTAAATCATTCTCTGATTTTTTATTCAATTCATCTGAATCCATTTTTTTATTCAATTCATCTAAATCCATGATAACTTTTTGGTTTTCAAATCCGTCGCGAACTCCAGTTACTTGATATGAAAATTTAACATCGCCAAATTCATCAAAATCGGCCTTTTTGATGCCAACGGTGATTTTTGATTTTGATTTTTCCTTTGTATAAAGCACAACTGGTTTTGCTTCCGGAGTTAACAAAACGGTTAAAGGCATATTGCTGCTTGTAACAAGAGAAAAATGTTCAGGTAAATTAATTTGAACAACTCCACTGAAGGTTTGGGCAGTTCCCCTGGCAAAAGTTAATGCTTCACCGGATTCAATTGCGATATAACGGATAATTTTTGAGGAATCAGTCGGATGCGGATGAATGAAGTTTTTTGTTCCATAAACGTTAAGATCGCCATAGGCAGTCATCCAATTCCAGCTTCGAACCGCATTCGCATTAAGCCAGCCATAAAGATTGCCTGTTGAACCACCATTTAAATCCAGATCTCCATAATGCAAAGTGAAATTATTGGCATTATCATTGTCACGGAAAACTATGTTATTGGGCAAAATATTCACTTGCGCAAATGCATTGAATAACAAACTTCCTGCAAAAAAAGCTGTTAAAACCTTTCTAGCAACGAAACCCATGAAGAACTCCTTGAAAAGTGTGATTGATATTTAGTGTAGAATGCTAATAGATCCTTAGCTTTCCTGTTGTAATTTAAATATACAATTTAAAATTACCATATAACAACATTTTTCTTTCATAAATCAAACACTCTGCATTAGTGTAACATTGGGTAAAATTAGAATATCAGGTATTCATAGCAACGAATCTTAATCAGGAAGCAAAAGTCTATCTGGGCATGATTTTAACAGAATAGCGTAAACAATGAAATATCATAATGTAAAAATAAAACCAGATAAGTTGTTTTACGCTTCAGCGTGACATTACGAAGGGTGGTGATTCTCGCTGCTCCAGTAAAAAGAAAAGCACTAACCTAAAGGTCAACAAAACTATGCGTGGGCCGGATAAACAGCCAGACTATCAGAAAATGTTCATAGTATTTAAATTCAACATTGCAACGTGAAAAAGCACATAGATTCTATCGGACTTCCAGAGCATATCTGTTTTCAAAGTCGATAAGATAATTGTATATGTAAGTAATCTGTCTGATCTATGCACAAATTCTCTTTTTTTACACTTTTTAGCTTCCCAAACTATATTCAATAGAATACATTTATATCGAACCTAAATCGGAAGATTAATCACCAAAAAACTGCTGACCGGTTTAGGCAGTATATCTTTGCATTCTGGGAATATGTATAGCAAATAAGCCCATAGGAGAACTGAGGAATGAAACTGTTAAGCTTGTCCAGATTGATATCATTGATCCTTGTATCTAACTCAACTATTGTATCCGGGGCTGTTGTCTCAAAGATAAGTAATAAATTCTCACTGGGTGCATCAGGCATAAGGCACGTTGTTTTGATAAATAAAATTGTTCCTGAAACCATTTTAAGCCCTTTACGGATCAGTGTATTTAATGGTACCGGAAGAATAAAGTGTATCATTGTGTCTGATATTCATGGGCGGGTATTGAAGAGGGCTAATCCTTTAAAGGGGAAATATTCTTATAATTTCCGACACAAACTTTCTCCGGGATGTTATTATGTGTCGGTGACAACAGAAAGTCATGTCTTTACCTCAAAATATCTGGTAACGAGATGAACTATCCTGCAACTGCAATTTTAACACTGGTCACGGCATTCTGCACATATGCAGGCGCACCTGAAATAGTCAACTTTTATGTGCCGCAGGATAGTATCATTGTCGGTGAAAATTGCTGTGATGGTGTAATTATTCTGGAACTTTCAGATGCTGGTACAGATTCTTTTTTAGTTGGAATACAGCTTTCATCCGATGGGGGAATAAACTGGAATATCCCACTTCAGACCGACTACTTTATATTTTGCTCTTCCAGTATAAACAAAATAAAATTCAGGGTGCCAGGTCAGCACGGAACAAATTGCATTGCCAAAGCAACAGTATATGATACATTACCAACCATCGGGGGAATGCGATTTATACCATCCATGGGTCATACATTTCTTATGGGTTCAGAAGATGGACCGGTTTCGGAGCGTCCGTCACATCAGGTAAAATTTACCTACAATTTTTTAATCGATACTACTGAGATAACGATAGTTGAGTTCATGAAGTTCAAACCGGATTATATACCGGCACTTTTGGGAATTTATACTTACCAAAATGGCGCAGCAGCCGATAATATATTCTGGCATGAGGCGTTTCCTTATTGCAACCGTAAAAGTATTGAACATGGTCTGGATACCTGCTATTCCAGTTTCGATGCATCATCAGGATCTTTCAGAGGCTTTTTAAATACAGTGTGTGACTATTCAAAAAATGGTTACCGTTTACCGACTGAAGCGGAATGGGAATATGCATGCAGAGCCGGATCGATGAATAAATATTACTGGGGTGGTGACAGTTCCGTCATGAATGAGTATGTATGGAGTGCAAGGAATTTTGCTGATACGATTCATGCGGTGGCCACGAAATTACCCAATCGATTTGGGCTCTATGATATGAATGGGAACGGCCTCGAAATGACAAATGACTGGTATGACAGTACATATTATGCCGGTGCACCGGTAATTGATCCTGTAGGCCCGCCATTACCGGCAGGAGGTGAACCGGATCCATGCAGAGTGGTCAGGGGAGGGCATGTTTTATCAGCATCAAAGTATATTTCATCCAGCCGCAGGTTGTACAATTTTTCCAGTGCAAGTCATATGAATTCGTTCAGATGCGTAAGAACGGTAAATTTGAAATAGTAGATGAGTTTACTCAAGGTATTTCTTAAGAGGAGGCAGAGAATGCCAAGGTCGGTAATGATTGCTGCAATCTTATTTACTGTTAATTTTTCAATTTCCAGGGCCAGAGATTGTTTTCCCATACAAACGGGCAATACCTGGAAATTCTCCTTCGAAGAATACAATGGACACGGGAGTGGTGGAACAACATGGAAAGGTCATATCAGCTGGACAATTCTCTCACAGACAATGATCGATTCCGGCAAAGGGAAATCTATCGTTGATGTGGCTCAAAAAAGCGAACTCATGGCGAAATCATACTGGTACTTTGATTTAGTAGACAATTACGATTCCATTTTCGATCCTCCAAGAATCACATTAGATACAATTACGCTGATCGACTCTTCAAATATCTGCCTGGATACAGAAAACAATAGAATTTTAATACACGATCCCCAGGGACCTGTTTCTGACAGGTATTGTGTGATAGATACTACAATCAAAATTAATGAAAACGATCTCAGTTGTGTTATTCCAATCGATACTCCATGTGATTTATCTTCAGACCATAATTTGGAGCATGTAAAACATTCAGAATTCAATTTCTTTTACCAGGCTGAATCAAAGGGACCGGTTAAATATATCTTTGATTCACGCGGTACTGTCAGGCGCAAAACAGGTATTTATCACAGGATTGAATGGGTACTTCTGGAACTTGCACAACAGAGAGCTGTCAAAAGAAAATATTATAAAAAACAATACAGTTCGGAACGGACTTATTACACTATTACAGGTATAAAGTTAGGCAGCAGTGCACATAAGTACTCAGGAGTATGCATCGAGAGGGTTAATAATGTGCATCCAGCATTTCAGAAAATAGTGCTGCTGCATTCAAGATAATGTGATAAGCAAAATTTACAACAGCAGGCTGAAATGAAAAGTAATTGGAAAACATACATATATATATAACCCGAAAACAAATCTTCTTGTACTCCAGAAACAGCTCATGTGAAACAACATCGAAAAGAGAGAGAAATATACCATATAAAGCCGGATTTGATGTGAAAGGGGTGACGGTTTACAATATACAAGGAAGACTGATTTCGAATTCCAGTGGTAGATTCCAAAAGTCCGGACACGGTTATTCCAATCAAACCGGTTCAGGTGTCTATTTATTCAGAAACGGAAGTGAATAAAGGGTTATCAGCTATTTAAGAGACAGATAAATGAAAAAAAATCAGACAGTATCTTTGATTTTGTTCTTAGCCTTAATTTGCTGTTATGGCGATATAGTAATTAAAAGAGATTGGGAATTTGAAAGCAGTAAAAAGGTGTCATTTTCAATATCGGATACATGTGAGATTACAGTTGAATTCACAGGTGTAATTCCCCCGGATTTTCTTGTAGGTTATACCCGTTTAGGTTTGCAGATAGATGATTCGCTGCGGGAATTACCGGATTCTGTTTCTCCATTATACAGAATCAGTTTCGATGCCGGATTTTTAAATTTCTCACATGTATTGACATGTACTTTCAAATACGATTCAGGTCTTTTTGACCTGAATGTTGATATCTCTTCTTTGAAATGCATGCAGGATCCCTATCCGGTTGCAAAACTTCATTTCTGGAGGGATTGTGACAGTTTTTTTATTGATAAGATCAATCAGACGTTTGGATTTTCTTACAGAGTTATAGGGAAAAATGAAAATCTGGAAAAAACGAAAAACATAAAAATCGCTTCAACAGACTATCCATTTGATTTTGGAATTGTTAAAAAATCAGAATCTTTCATTAAAATCACAAATAGAAATCCGGTTAACGGAAAATCGGATATTCATAAGTTTATGGTCGGGATTAGGAGTAATGGGTATCATACAGAAAATAATGCTGCTTTTTATTCCCTGCTCGGAAGATCATTGATTAAGGGCGGGCCTGGTGCTTCAGGTCAGTATATTCATTTTCTCAAATAATGGAATATCAATCGCAAAGAGTCTGCAATGTCATTAAGACTCAATGCATGTGAATGAGCAATAAGCATTGAAACAACATGACTCCATGCATCGACTCAGATACTGTACCTTTTTCCATCACTGCTTGTATGGGTAAGCCCGTCCTTGCGGTTATAAACGGTGAGCAACGGAAGTTGGTCAGTCAATTGCAAAATTTTGTCATTGGCTTCATTCAGATTGTCGGGTGAAAAATACCAGTTTATTGTATTTTCCAGTTCGTTATAATTGATGTTGTTGGATATTTTAGCAATTTTTACCGGAATATCATCAGCAGTTTCACAGGCCAAACAGTCAGAATTCAAACAGATAACCTGCAAGAACAGAAAATGCGAAATTTTTCACTTCCGCCAGATCTTTTTCGGTCATACCGGAATATTTCATCCGTTCGGTTAGCTTGTCTATCTTAAAAAGCCCCAGGGTTACCCTCAGGTCCAGTAAAAATTTACCAGGTCCGGATTTTACTCCCAGGCCGGTACCTAAAACAATGCCTAAATCAACGTTTTTCATGCTTCTGCTTCTAATCTCTTCGAGTTCCTCAAGATAACTTTCATATAAATCAATCATTTCTTTGCTTACTTTCAGATCATTTTTAATATCTACACCTGCTTTAAAACCAATCGCGGGGCCTGCATATAATTGAGGTATCACAGGGCCTGATGATGCAAGTAAGTACTGGAACAATACAGGTATTTCTATGTATCTGAAACCGACTCTTTCGGTGATTCCATTCTTTTTAATTGTATAGCCTTTCACTGAGAATAAAAGCTCCGGCTGGATGGCAAATTTATCCGATGATTCAACATGCAGCAGGGCTCCGAAAATCAGACCGGGTCTTACCATCAGGTCTTCATGTACATGTTCACCATATAAATTGGAAAGATTCAAGCCACCCTTTATTCCAATACTGGTTTTTCCCATCGCCAATATATTATTGATTGTTAATACAAAGATTATAGCAGCTGCTGCGCAAATTAAACGAAAACTCATGAAAACATTCCCTCTATTTTTATTCTTCACAAAATATAATACTTAAACAGGGAGATTATCCATGTAGCTATTCAGCTTAAGGTTGTATTTCCGAAGCTAACTGGGTGGACAGCTACTCTTCTCTTCTCCTTAACTGAATAGCGGAACCGCCACTCCCCACATTAAATTTATCTTAAAATTGGCAAATTTGCTCCAAATATCTATATTTGTTGATCGTAAAAATAGTATAAATGCCAGTAACAGAAGAGCTGAATATCTTCTGGATGCTCCGAAATGTATCTTCTTCAAATAAAAATCCTTACAGAAATTTTAGAAACGAGTTCGATTCATGAGTCTTGCAGCAGGTATTATAGGGCTTCCTAATGTAGGTAAATCCACTATTTTCAATGCTTTATCGAATGGAGTCGCCCAGGCGGCCAACTATCCGTTCTGTACTATCGATCCCAATCACGGTATAGTAGCGGTTCCAGATGAGCGCTTAGCCAGGATCACTGCTCTTATTCCCACAGACAAGGTGGTACCGGCATTTCTGGAACTTGTAGACATAGCAGGTCTGGTAAAAGGTGCATCAAAAGGTGAAGGTTTAGGAAATCAGTTTCTGGGCCATATTAAAGATGTCAATGCGGTTCTTCATGTGGTCCGTTGTTTTAATGATGATGATATTGTTCATGTGGAGGGATCTATAGATCCGGCCAGAGATATTTCCATTATAGAAACTGAGTTGATGCTGGCTGATCTGAGTACTGTAGAACGCGGTGTTAATAGAATAGAAAAAGTCGCCAAATCAGGTGATAAAGAAGCTATTTCTAAACTGGATGTCTTTAAAAAGGTTCAGAATGCGCTTTCACAGGGAACTGCGGTTCGCAAGATCATTACTGATCCTGCAGAAGTGAAAATGGTACAGGAGCTTCATTTGCTTACCTCCAAACCAGTTCTCTATGTGGTGAATGTAGATGAAGATGGAATGGTTGAGGATAATGGAGCAGTTAAAACAGTGCGCAAGATTGCAGAAGAAGAAGGTGCGGGTTGTATAAAAATCTGTGGCAAACTGGAATCAGAAATAGCAATGTTGCCAGAGGAAGAACGGATAGCGTTTTTAACCGAACTGGGATATGAAGAGCCAGGGTTGGCTGTGTTAACCAGAGCTGCTTATTCTCTTCTTGGATTAGAGACTTATTTTACTGCCGGGAAAACGGAGAACCGGGCCTGGACTATTACCAGAGGTTCCAAAGCTCCACAGGCAGCCGGAGTAATCCATTCCGATTTTGAAAAAGGATTTATCCGGGCAGATGTTTACACTTTAGATGATCTCGAAACTTACAAATCAGAAGTTGCGCTTCGGGCAGCAGGGAAAATCCGTTCTGAAGGAAGGGATTATGTTGTTCAGGATGGTGATATAATGTTTTTTAAATTTAATGTTTGATTCCAATAGTTTCATGAAAGTCACCACATTATCTCATGCAAAATGGTGACAACTGCATGATACCATTCAAATCAGTTAGCATTTTTCCATTTTGAACAGCAACCAATTAGAAATCTGTGGGAAAATCCTACTTTCCCATAGCATTTTCAATTTCTGTGATCAGATCATCACAATTTTCCAAACCTACTGACATTCTGATAAAATCATCATAAATACCGGATTTATGCCTCTCTTCTGAAGTCATATTTCGATGAGTTGTGCTGGCTGGATGAATCACCAGTGTTTTAGTATCCCCGATATTTGTGGTGTGTGTGAGTAGTTTTACATTATTGATGAAATTACGACAGGCATCATATCCGCCTTTTAGACCAAAGCCGATCATGGCACCGAAATGGCCACCCAGATACTTGCAGGCATTTTCATGACTTTTGTGGTTTTTCAATCCAGGGTAACAAACCCAGGCCACTGATGGGTGGTGGTTAAGGAAAGTGGCTATTTTCATAGCATTTGTACAGTGTCGTTCCATTCTGACATGCAAACTCTCCATGCCCCGGATCAGTAAAAATGCATGAAATGGAGCCATGCATCCACCGGTATTCATGAGCACTTTTCCCTTAAGGCGGTAAAGGAAAGCCTCTTTTCCATACTTCTCAGTATAGTTTTTCCCACCCGGCGCTTCCTCATATAACAAAGGATATCTATCCTTATCAAATTCAAAAGTACCGGCATCTACTACAAACCCGCCGATAATACCGCCGTGCCCTTCCATGTACTTGGTGCAGGAATGATATACAAAATCAGCCCCAAGCCGGATGGGGTTACATAACACCGGTGTAGCAATAGTGTTATCAACAGCCAACGGAATTTTTTTCTGCCGGGCAACAGATGCGATTTCTGCGATGTCAGGTACGACCAAAGTAGGATTAGCCAGATTTTCGATCCAGATCAGTTTAGTGTTTTCTGTCAAACAGTTCTTTAGTTCGTCAATATTTAGTGGATCGAAAAACGTGGTAATATACCCCAGAGTTGGAAGTGTATCTTTAAACAGACCGATCGAGCCTCCATAAAGACAATTAGCAGCTACTATATGATCCCCAGGTTTGAGGAAATTTAGAACGAAAGAGAGAAGTGCAGACATTCCTGAGGCAAAACCTACGGCTCCAATCCCCCCTTCAACCAGTGCAACCTTTTTTTCAGCTTCATCCACAGTAGGATTGCCGATTCTCATATAGATAAATCCATCACTGTCCATGTTGAACAGGCTAGCAGCATGTTCAGTGGAATCATAAACGAAAGCAGAGCTCTGATAGAGTGGCACTGCTCTGGAGCGGTTATGCTGAAAAGGATCGTACGCACCATGAACACACATTGTTTCTTTTGAATAGGAGTTACATTTTTCCATTATTATTCCTTGTTCCTTATTGAAATGAGATTTGAAAAAATAATTGAATCCGCTCTTTAAAAAAATGGTGCAGGAATTTCTGTGAGTATCTCCTGTTCTACTTAAAAGATTAATTTTGATACAGTTTAACTGTTCCGTATTGATGTTGTAATTTCTATAAAACCTTTTCCGGATTCTCATGCTAATTTCTGGTAATAGAATTAGTTACAGATATACCAACACTGGTATAATGTTCCGTAGATCAGGAACATTTTCTTCATAAATCATAACCTTTTTATTAACATTTCCAATCTTTTATTCTTATATTGTTTACAGGAAAAAGTATGAATACACAAAAATCAAATATATCTGTTTTTGCTTACACTGATTACCGAAAGTACCTCTCAGATTTTTATCTTGACCAAAAAAGGACTTGCAAAGCATTCTCTTATCGATATTTTGCTAAAAAAGCCGGAATCAACTCTGTTGGGCTTTATAAAGACGTTGTTGAAGGAAGACAGAATCTTGGAAGGGCTTTGGTGATAAAGTTTTCTGGTGCAATCGGGC
The DNA here is from genome assembly GCA_023436145.1 of Fibrobacterota bacterium. Classification (GTDB taxonomy): domain Bacteria; phylum Fibrobacterota; class Chitinivibrionia; order Chitinivibrionales; family Chitinispirillaceae; genus JAAYPC01. The sequence continues at coordinate 139,161 of JAEZKP010000016.1, forward strand.
ATTCCAGAAAAGAGGCGGACTATTTTGAAAATATGGTTTTTTTTAATGAGGCTAAAACTGCTGAAGAACGTAAGCTTTTTTTTGAACGGATGATCTCCAGCCAGAGTTCGTTAAGCAAAATAGTTGACATCAGCAGATATGAGTACTATCAGAAATGGTATTATAGTGCTGTGCGGGCACTGATTTCAATTGGCAGATTCAAAGATGATGGCAAAAGTATTCGTAGAATATCTACTATATTGAACCCAAAAATCCGGCCTGAACAGGCAAAGAAGGCACTGGAAGTACTTAAAGAATTGGAATTTATCATAGAAGGGCCGGATGGTTTTCTAACCTTAACCAATTCAGTTGTCAGTACAGGTGTGCTCAAACCAGACAAAAACCTGACAATCCTCAATGTGATTAACTACCAGAAAGAGGTAACAGCTCTTGCCAATCATGCTCTTGATTCCTTCGGAGCAGAGAATGTCAGTCTATCCACTCTTACTCTTGGAGTCTCGGACAGGACTAAAATGTTAATAAAAGAGGAGCTCTCTTCTGTTCGCAATAAGATCTCTCTGCTTGCAGAAAAAGATCCGGCTCCAGACAGGGTTTTCCAGCTTAACATGCAATTTTTTCCCTTGTCAGAGAGGTATGATGGGGGGCAGGATGCATAAAAGGAAAAACACTTCAATAGTTGTTATTCTTTTGTCCTTGATTTCTCTTGGCTGCAATTCGAACAATAATTTTGTAAATGGAAGCAGCTCAGAAACTGTAATAGGAAAAATCATCAATAATGATGGCTCCTCTGCCTGCTCTACAGTTGTTACACTTTATCCTGATGATTTTGATCCGGTTAAAGATGTCGCGCACCACAAACCTTTCTCAGATACAACTGATGAAAATGGTTTTTATTTTATTAGAATTCCTAAGGACTCCTTATCTTATTCGATATTAGCTGCAAAAATAAATACCGGAACCCGCGCACTTGTTAAGAATATACATGCGATTGAAGACACAACCATAGTACCGGATGCGATGCTAAAGAATCCGGGAACAATAACTGTATCTTTACCTGCCGGTATAAACAAAAATAATGGGTATATGTATGTCCCGGGAACAGGATTACATGCTTTTTTTGTACCTGGAAGTAATACTGTCACTCTAGATTCTGTACCAGCAGGATTGATCGCAGAGGTCTGTTTTTCATTCAAGGGTGATTCACTGCTATCGATGAGTAGATATTCTGTGATTGTCGAATCTGATGACACTACCGATATAAACCACCCTCAGTGGAACTATGAAAAACGTCTGTATCTAAATACCACTACCGATGGAGCTTCAATACAAGGAAATGTTTATGATTTTCCGGTTCTGATCCGGTTAACAGAATTAAATTTCGAGTTTAATCAGGCCAATCCGGATGGTTCGGACATCTGTTTCACAGGAGAAGATAACGGTTTTTTACCCTTTGAAATTGAACGGTGGGATCCGGAAGAAAAGTCAGCTGAAATATGGGTAACTGTGGACACTATACTTGGGAATAATAATACTCAACATTTGACAATGTACTGGGGAAATCCTGGCATTCATAACTCAACTGCTTCTTTGCCGGTATTCGATACAGCCAAAGGCTTTCAGGGAGTTTGGCATCTGTCTGAAACCGGTAATACGACTGTATATGATGCAACACAAAACAGTTATGATGGTACCTTATCTGGGATGAACAGTTTATCATCGGTAACCGGAATCATTGGAAAGGCAAAAGATTTTGATGGTGATGGCAGCTATATAATTATGCGCAATACTGCAAACAGCAAACTCAACTTTCCGGAAAATGGTAACTATTCGGTTTCCTTGTGGGCAAACGCAGATCTCATAGATACGATATGGCATGGAATAGTTAGTAAAGGTCACCGGCAGTATTATCTTCAATACAAATGTTTTAGAGACACAACTGCATCATGGGAATTCGTGGAGTATAAGAACCGTGGTGGCTGGGAATACAGTGAATATATTAAAACGCCCGCTCCCGGAATTAAACAATGGGTATATCTCACCGGAGTTCGTGAGGGTAACCGGCAATATTTCTACGTAAATGGAGAATTGGTAAAAGACACTGCATATCTTAATCCAACCAGTGAAGAAAGAAATGAGAAATGCGATTTCACTGTGGGTTGCCATTTAAATCATGATTCACTTCCAGAAATTCATGGATGGTCATATTTTAACGGTAAAATTGACGAAATTAGAATAATGAGTAAAGTACCTGGATCTGATTGGATCCGATTATGTTACATGAACCAGAAAGAGAATGATGCTCTGGTGGAATTCAGATAGGAGCAGAAGCTTGAACATAGTATTTACATTTATTCTTAACATAGTTTTGTTTTTTTCCCTGATATTTGCACAAAAAGATTATGGAGTACATGATCCATCAACGATAGTTAAGGAAAATAACCGTTATTATACTTTTTATACCAGTAATGGTGTGGAGTATGCATATTCATCCGATCTTTGTACCTGGCAACGTGGAGGAAAAATATTTACCTCCGGTTTTCCATCCTGGATTACCAGCTATGTTCCAGGTTTTGAAGGTCATTTCTGGGCACCGGATGTCTTCTACATGAACAATCTCTGGCACGTGTATTATTCCTGCTCAAGTTTTGGTTCCCGTCAATCCGCAATCGGCTTAGCAACCACTGCTTCCCTAAGCAACCCTCAATGGCAAGACAAGGGTGTGGTGGTTTCCACCAATAATTCCTCTGATCATAACGCCATAGATCCTGCTATTATTCGTCATGATGGAAAAATCTGGCTCGCTTACGGTTCATTCTGGTCAGGAATTGTCATAACAGAACTCGACTCTACCACCGGTAAACCCGTAAATCAAAATAACCTTCATTACATAGCCAATGGTGATCCGGAAGCCGCCAGCATTATTCATCACGGCGACTATTACTATCTGTTCTTCAATCGTGGAAAATGCTGTAATGGAGTAAACAGCACTTATTATATAAATGTGGGAAGGTCCTTATCTCCAAACGGTCCGTATCTGGACAAAAGTGGAAAAAGTACCAGCAGTGGTGGTGGTACTGTCATACTGAAGTCTCAAGGCCGTTTTATCGGACCAGGTCATTTCGGGTTCTTTTCTGAAAATGGAAGAGAATATATCTCTTATCACTATTATGATGCCAATCAGAATGGTGCCTCAAAGCTAAAAATCAATTCTCTTTCCTGGCAGGATGACTGGCCGGTAGTGAATACTGATTTTAACCCCTGCAATCAGATAAACCTTACCGATTGTGCTGGAGTTAAAAACGGTTCAGCCTATATTGATAACTGTGGTGTTTGTGCTGGTGGAACAACAGATAAAAAACCTTGTCAGCAGGATTGTCATGGTGATTGGGGTGGCGCTGCGTTTGTGGATAGCTGCGGGATATGTGCAGGCGGTAAAACGGGTTTATTGCCCTGTAACGGTTCTTTTCAGTTTGAGGATGCATTGGAATTCGATGGTGTTATTGAAACCACTCATACCGGTTTTATTGGAAAAGGATATTTGAATCTGACAAATGAAAAGGGTTCAGCTGTGACAATATCATTATGTTCCGATATCAATGATGAAATGTTGCTGGTATTCCGTTATGCTAATGGTGGACTGGCTAGCCGTATGGTTTCAGTTTCTATAAACAATTCAGTTCAAATTGATTCGATTATTTTTACACCAGGCATGTCATGGATGGATTGGAAAAGTGTTTCTGTCAGAGTAAGATTACAGGAAGGAAAAAACCTGATTAAACTGACTTCCTTGAGTAGTGATGGAGGGCCTAATCTGGATCTTGTCAGCTTTTCTGATAAATACATGTACGATTGTGGTGTAAAGGTTGGAAAGAAGCAAAAGACAACCTTAAAAAATATCAATTTAAGTTATTCCGGGAGTAAGATTTCTTTTTATATGCCTGAAGAATCTAATATTAACTATCAATTATTAGATCTCTCCGGCCGGATAATTATGCCTGCGGTTTCCCGAAGGGTCAAAGCTGGTATCAACCATCTGATTTTGAACAATTCAGCAGCATGTCAGGGGTTATATCTGATTATAATAGAGGAAAACAGTACTCGTATGAGACATGAAAAGCTTATAGCGGTCTGGCGATAGCCACTCATGCTTATATGTATAGGTACTAAAAATGAAGGACTTTTCATTCATGAAAGTAATCCATTACACAATAAGGTTAATACGAATTTTGTTCATAACCTCGTCTGTCCACCTATGCGCTCAACCCGTTCAGTATAGTGGTAACCCTCTTTTTAAAGGATTGTACACCGCTGATCCATGTGCTCTGGTTTATAAAGATACACTTTATATATTCACTGGGCATGATGAACAGAATCAAAATGGCAGGACTTTTCTGATGCGGGACTGGTATGTTTTTTCTTCTGCAGATCTGGTCAACTGGACCAACCACGGAGCAAAGCTGAAAACAGGAGATTTTTCATGGGCAAGTGCTAACGCATTTGCCGGACATGTGGTGGAGTATAATGGAAAATTCTGGTGGTATGTGTCAGTTACTCATAAAAACATAAGGGTTGGTGAAGGCTTCTCTATTGGAGTTGCGGTTTCCGATCATCCATCAGGACCGTATAAAGATGCAATAGGTGAAGCTTTGATAACCGATAAAACTGAAAATTCAGTCACTCTTAATATCGACCCTGCAGTAATTATAGACAATGGCATACCATACCTGTTCTGGGGTTCCTGGGGTGCGGCAAGAATGGTCAAGCTTAAAAACAGTATGACAGAAATTGATGGGCCCGTAGAGACTGTGAAAGCCACTGATTTTTTTGAAGCACCATGGGTACACAAAAAAGACAATCTCTATTATCTCTCCTATGCTTCAGGATACCCTTCCACAACTGCATACAGCACAAGTAACAGCATTAAAGGCCCCTGGTCCTACAGGGGAGTGATTAATGACCTGCTTGAAAATTCCGAAACAAATCATCAGGCAATTATAGAGTTTAAAGGGAACTGGTATTTTATTTATCACAATGCAGGATTACCCGGAGGTGGAACGTATCGAAGATCTGTATGCATAGATAGACTGGAGCACAAAGCTGATGGAACAATCAGAAAAATTATCAGAACCGTAACCGGAGTTCCAGCTGTGAATCCTACCGGTGTGGAGAAACTGACTGCTTTTCATAGTGGCTCCAAGGGACTTGACCGGGTACCGGGTAAAAATGGTTTTCTTATTACAAACGCAGTCAAAACCGGTTCACTAAACCAGGAAGCTCCACTGTTTAGCCCTTTAGGAATTAAACAGTTACCTGGCTTATCACTTACTCCAGGCATCTATTATCACAACTGTTCGAAGTGAACAGATATTAACAGATAATTTATTCTGGAGAATCTAATACCTTTGGGGGAAAAACAGATGGTGGATAGACTGACTATTGTCTGTTAATATGGAATTTATAGGTAGATATTATAAGAAAAATTGAATATTTTATCTTTTACCTGGATTGGATGGTTTCATTAAGCGATTTGCACCACACCCTTTATCATCCGGATCAGGCACATTTTCATAAGCATCGGGGGAGATATGTACTTTAGCAACATCTTTAAATTATTGATCGTATTTTTACTGATAACAATGACTTCTGCGCCCATTAATGCCCAGTCATATATGGAAAATTTAAGTCGCGGGTTGGTTGCAGTAAAAAGCAGTAACGGATATTTTCTCAGCTGGCGTCTTCTGGGGCATGAGGATTATGAAACCTCCTTCAATGTGTACAAAGGTTCACAGAAACTTAACAGTCAACCAATTACCGATGCCACCTGTTACGAAGACAAGAGCAGTGGAAGTGGAGAGTATTCGGTAAGAGCGGTTGTAAACGGTGCCGAGCTGGAAGCCAATAAAGCCGAACTCACTCTTTCCACCGATTATGTAGAAATACCGCTTCAAAATGCTTCCGGATATACTGCAGGAGATGGCAGTTGTGGAGATCTTGATGGAGATGGGATTTATGAAATTATAATCAAAGAGGAAAAAAATCCTCAGGACAACGCTAATGATGGAGTTACTGGTGAGCCAAAACTCAGCGCCTATAAGCTAGATGGTAAACTATTGTGGAAGATTGATCTGGGAGTTAATATCCGTGAAGGGGCTCATTACACCCAATTTATGGTGTATGATCTGGATGGGGATGGAATTTCGGAAATCGCCTGTAAAACTGCGCCCGGAACAAAGGATGGTACTGGGAAGTATTTAAAAACCGGCCCTGCAGCTAAAGCTGATCACAGTAAAAGTTATCGTAACAGCACAAGTGGAAGAATTCTGGATGGTCCGGAATATTATACCATTTTTAGTGGTAAAGACGGATCCGAACTGGTTACCGTTGATTATAAGCCAAACAGAAGCGGAAACTGGGGAGATAGTTACGGAAATCGTGGAGACCGATTCCTCGCAGCTGTTGCCTATCTTGATGGAGTAAAACCATCGGTAATTCCCTGTCGGGGCTATTACACACGAACCACTCTCTGGGCTCTCGACTGGCGTGATGGGAAACTGACAGAAAGATGGTTTTTCGATTCAGACAAAGGATACTCTAAATATGCAGGACAGGGAAACCACAGCCTTAGTGTTGGTGATGTCGATCAGGATGGCAAAGATGAGATAGTCTTTGGTGCCTGCTGTATCGATGATAATGGCCAGGGTTTATGGACCAGTGGTCAGGGACATGGAGATGCAGGACATCTGTGCGATATTGACCCTGACAGGCCAGGATTAGAATACTGGTCGATTCATGAGAATAAAAATGGAGATGCAGGCAGATTAGGATATACTCTTTTTGATGCTAAGACCGGAGAACTTCTTTGGGGTGGAGCTGAGCGCCAGGATGTAGCCAGAGGGGTGGCTGCAGATGTAACAGCCTCTCATGCCGGAATGGAGTGCTGGGGTGGCACTCCCGATCTTCGCAGCTGCAAGAATAAAAGTGCCGGACAAACTCCTGGCTCTGCCAACTTTTTATGCTGGTGGGATGGCGATCTCTTACGCGAGTTGCTTGATGGTAACCGGGTGAGTAAATATGGTGGCAGTGCGCTTCTTACTGCTACAGGATGCTCTCATATAAATGGCACCAAATCAAACCCGGTTCTTTCTGCAGATCTTTTTGGTGATTGGCGAGAAGAGGTGATTTTCAGTTGCAGCGGAAAATTGCGGATTTTTACCACCACTATCCCTACCAAACATAAACTATACACTTTGATGCACGATCGCCAGTACCGCATGGCTATCGCCTGGCAGAATGTTGCTTACAACCAGCCGCCGCATCCAGGTTACTTTATCGGAGATGGTATGAAAATGCCACCTGCAAAACCTTCCATAAGATATTATAATGATCCTATTGTGGGCACCATCTCTAAACAAATGCAAACATCATCACGTCAATACCACAGTAGGATAATTACAGCTTTCAGCAACCGGATAATTACAATTGCAGACTTTGTACCAGGAAGTAAGATATCCGTATCAGTTTACTCAGTTTCAGGCAAGTTGTTAAGAAGCGGTATAATAAATAAAAACAGATTCGATCTTCAGTCCGAATTCTCCTTACCTTTTGGTACTTACCTGGTAAAGACGCAACCCGAGAGATAAAGAAAAATGATTATCCGGGGGTGCAGAGCCACGCAGGGAAAGCATCCCTGCGTGCAGCGAAGTACAATTTTTTCAGTAATGAAAATCGAAAAGCATATCTTAAAGTTGGGCGGTGTACCAGTCAGAAATTTCAGAACTCCGCGCTGCCAGGATACCTGGGGAATGGAATGACATCACGGATGTTCTGCATTCCAGTTGTCAACAGGAGCAATCTCTCAAATCCCAATCCGAATCCAGCATGAGGAGTAGTTCCATATTTTCGCAACTCCAGATACCACCAGTAATCATTCTCATTGAGTCCCCTGTCTTTAATTTTATCAAGCAACACGTCGTAGCGCTCTTCACGTTCGCTGCCACCGATAAGTTCACCTATTCTTGGCACCAGTACATCCATAGCTCTAACAGTTTTATTATCATCGTTAAGCCGCATGTAAAAAGCCTTTATCTCTTTTGGATAGTCAAATACGATTACCGGCTTTTTAAAAACAGTTTCTGTAAGATACCTTTCATGTTCTGATTGTAAATCAGAACCCCAGTGTACCTTGTATTCAAAGATACTGTTTTGCTTTTCCAGTATTTTAACTGCTTCAGTATAGGAGATCCTTACAAATGGTTCTTTTGCGATATTCTCCAGCCTGGCAATAACCTGGTTATCGATTCGCTCGTTAAAAAAATGTAAATCTTCACTGCATTTGTCTAAAGCGTATTTTGCCAGATATCTTACAAAATCTTCAGCCAGATCCATATCGTCATTAAGCCTGAAAAATGCCACTTCCGGCTCAACCATCCAAAACTCTGCCAGGTGTCTTGGAGTATTGGAATTCTCTGCTCTGAAAGTAGGCCCGAAAGTATAGATTCTTCCTAATGCCAGAGCGTAAATTTCACCTTCGAGCTGGCCACTAACAGTCAGACTTGCTGGTTTTCCAAAGAAATCTTTGGAATAATCGATCTCATTATTTTTTGTAAGTGGCAAATTCTGCAGATCCATTGTGGACACTCTGAACATCGCGCCTGCACCTTCACAGTCACTGGTGGTGATAATGGGAGTATGCACGTAGGAAAAACCATGCTCCTGAAAGTAGGTATGAATTGCAAAGCTTAAAGAACTGCGTAATCTGGAAACTGCTCCAATGGAATTGGTTCGAGGTCTTAAATGAGCTATTTCTCTGAGGTATTCGAAGCTATGGCGTTTTTTCTGCAGAGGGTAGTCTGCCGGTGCAATTCCGTGAATAGTAATTGCCTGAGCCTGCACCTCAAAGCGCTGTTTAGCTCCGGGTGAATCTTTGAGGATTCCCTCTATAGTAACACTCGATCCTGTGTTGACTTTCAGAACATCATCATACCCCGGCATATCCTGCGGTGCAATGATTTGAATATTGGCTAAACATGATCCGTCATTTAATTCCAGAAATGAGAATTCTTTGGCATCACGGCGGGTTCTAACCCACCCGTTTACAGTAACTTTCACACCTGCCTGAGGTAGAAGCAATATTTCCTTAATTGATTTTTGCAACATATTTATTCACTATGATAGTTTATAAGTGTTTTGGGGTTGTATTTTCCTATTTTTTTCTGGTAGTCCAGAAATGGAAGTCCAATAATGGAGAATATTCCAGCAACACTGGCTCCCACTTGTTCAATCATACTTGCTACAGCTTGAAGTGTTCCTCCGGTGGCAATCAGATCATCAATAATTAACCAGTTTTTTCCTGGAATCAGATCGGCTTCGTGAATTTCCAAAGTCGCTGCACCATATTCCAGATAATAGCTCTGAGAGATGGTTTTCCCGGGTAGTTTACCCTTTTTTCTAGCCAACACCAGAGGTAATCCCTTATTATAAGCGAAACAGGCACCCAACAGAAACCCCCTGCTTTCAATGGAGATTATTCCATCAATCTGAACATCTTTATAACACCGGATCATCTCATCAACAACATATCTGAATGCTTCGGGATTAAGAAAAATGCTGGTGATGTCGTAAAAAAGAATTCCAGGCTTAGGAAAATCAGGTACTTTTCTGATTACTTGATCCAGATTCATAAGAAGCTCCTCAGGAATAGTTGGCATTTGATCGGAAAACCCAAAAAATCGAATGTTTTACTGGGTTTAAACTGATAAAATAAGTTTTTTCAATCGATCACCAAAGAAACTTTCCTAGCACAATTGGATTAAAGTACTTTTATAAACTGGTTTGAAGTTCAATCAAAAGTAGTCGAAATAGAAGTACGTATTATAATGATGAAAAACTTAATTATTTTCGCGATTTCAGTAATTTTTTTCCATGGCTGCTCCATTTCCAGACTGGCAGTTAAGAAAGCTGGCGAAACACTATCCAATCAACAGAGTATAGTATTTACCGGTGAAGATGATCCAGAGCTGGTCAGAGATGCACTTCCTTTTACAATGAAGCTCTATGAAACGATTCTGGAAAAGGACAGTACAAATGCAGAACTTTTTCTGGCAACCGGAAAACTATTCTGCCTTTATGCTCAGGCTTTTATTCTCTTTCCTGCAGACACATTGCCAGACTCCCTGATAGTCCAGAAAAAAGCCATGCAAAAACGAGCCAAAAAACTTCTTCTTCGTGGTCGGGATTACTGTTTACAAGGACTGGAACTGCGACACCCTGGTTTCACCACACTTCTTAAAGGTAAAAACGCAGATTCAGCACTTGCTTTGACAGATAAGGCAGACACATCATTTCTGTACTGGTGCTCAGCTTCATGGATGGCGGCGATCGTTTCAGACCGATCGGATTTGGCTCTGGGGATGACCGTCAAAAAGGCAGCAGCACTGATGTTCAAAGTCACAGATCTTAACGACCAGTACGATAATGGGGCTGCACATGAGATTCTATGCGCTTACAAAGCTTCAATTCCCAAATCTGTGGGAGGTTCCGAAGAGGAGGCAAGGGAGCATTTTCAGAAGGCAATTTCCTACTCCGGTGGAGAAAAAATTTCCCCTTATGTAACCTGTGCACAATCATTGAGTTTAAAAAATAAAAACCGGACCGAATTTGTTGAGATGCTTCAGAAAGCGTTATCTGTAAATATTCAGAAGAAAACTTCTACCAAACTGCAGAACACAATTTACCAGCAGCGAGCCAGATGGTTGCTGGCTAATGTGGAAAAGTATTTCCCTGTGCAGCAAAGTACACTGCCCGCAGATGAAGAAACCCTGAAGGAAAACAAAGATTAGTCAATTTTTCCGGTTTAAGACTTTTCTGTCTTTAGATATTTTAAAATTCAAAATCCGCCTCCAGAATTCTTTGACTTTCTCCCCTATCCATAAAACAGATGGTCCTGGAGTTTTTCGGAAGTATATCTCTGAAAAGTGACCCCCATTCAATCAGACACACCCCATCACCATAGATATAATCTTCCAGACCCAGCTGCTCAAGCTCAGAAGGGTCACATAATCTATAAAAATCAAAGTGATAGATAGATATACTTCCTGTCCTGTAAATATTTAGAATAGAGAAGCTGGGACTTTTGACGACGACATTACCATCTAAAGCATCTGTAAAGCCGCGTACAAATTCTGTCTTTCCAGTACCCAGATCGCCATCCAGAATATACACTTCGCCCGGTTTCACTTTTTTTGCCAGTCTTGCACCAGCTTGACGGGTCTGTAATGCGGAACTGGTGTAAATTTGCAAATTAATCTTCTTTCAGCTGGAATATTCCCAAAGGCATAACCATTTCTTCCAGGGAAATACCACCTTTCTGGAAACAGGCTCTATACTCTTTGTTACAAAACTCATATTTTTCAGGATGAGAAAAATAATAATTTTCTTTTGCAATGATGCAGTTGGTCTGCTCTCCCAAGGAAGGCAAACCGAAATGAGATGGGTTGGAAATGAACACGACTCTGCGTTCATCAGCTGATATATCCAACCCATATTTATACCTTCGGTTTTTTAGCAGTTGCTCAGAATTGTAGATTTCAGTTGCTCTGTTACAAAGAACTGATCCATGATCGGATGTAATGACCAGGGTGGTATCCTTTGAATCGATTTTTTGAATGACCTTGAAAAGTTCAGACTTTTGAAACCAGATTTCAGTAAGCAACCTTCGTATGCTTTCATCGCACTGGAAGCTACTCTGTTCCTGTGCTGAAAAATTGGAACAGCGGATATGCTCATCAAGATCCAGAACCAATGAAACCAATTGAGACTTCTGACATGCCTTGATTTTATCTAATATGGAAGATGAATCATCAGAGTGTTTGATAACTGAATAATATGGTTCCTGGTCCGAAACAAGGTCTCCTGTTTTTGACAAATTCTTATAAAGAAGCAGATCCTCAAGCCGGTTGGGATTCAATTCATCTTTATCATCCATGGACTCCTTTAGTAGACCCGGAAACCTGGAGGCTGTTTGAAAAGGTAGTTCACCTGCAAAAAAAGCATTACGGGAAAATTCTTCAGCTGAAGGCAATGTACTCAAAGCATAATGTCTTTTAACGTTGAAGGATTTGTTTAATGCCTGCTCAACAAGAAGGTACTGGTCAAAACGCATTCCACTTAACACCAGCAGAATGCATTTTTTGTTTTTGTTCAATAATGGAATTATTTCCTTTTCTATTACCCGGTAACCTAATAGAGGTGTTTCCAATTGATCATTAATCCAAAGACCGTAATTACCTACAATAAAATCAGAGAATGCAATGCTGACATCTGATTTTATCCCAGCCAATGCCTGACGCAGTCCTTCATCACCGAAATTCTCAAGCTCCATTTCCCAATAGACCAGTTTTTCATATATCCTATAATAGTCTTTCAGGTTAATGTTTCCGGATAATGCAGTTCTTATTTCAGAATAACTACGCACAAAAGCCTCTTTTGTCTGTGGTGTAGCTTTTCTGGAGGGACTCAGAAGGGTTTTACATACTGTTAGAAATTGACTGGTGGTAAATGGTTTGTTTATATAAGCATCTACTGTTTGTGTGCTTTTTTTCCGGAATTCAGAATCATTCTGAGTTATCAGTACAATTGGCAGGTTTGGACATATTTTTCTGATTTCAGAGATAATAGTGATGCTATCGGAGCCATCCACTTTGTCATCAATGAGAAGCAGATCTGCAATGTTTTCATTGTTACTAAATAATTCCAGCAGCTCTACACTACTGAAAACCGGAATCACACTATAGCCTCTGGTTTCCAGAAATATTATCTGTGAACGGTAAAATTCTACTTCATTATCAACCCACAGAATCTTCTTGCGACCAATAGACACTTTGTTCACCTTTCAATTGCGCCGGAAATTTAAGCTCTCATCATTTTGCACCGATCAGTTCCAGTCCGTTCATATATGGTTTGAGGACTTCAGGAACCCTCACCAGACCATCTTTTGTCTGGTAAGTCTCTAAAATGGCCACCAGGATTCTTGCAGTAGCCAGCCCGCTGCCATTAAGAGTATGTACAAAACGGGGTTTGTCAGCTTCGGGACGGTATTTTATGTTCATTCTTCTCGCCTGAAAATCCTCGAAATTACTGCAGGATGATACTTCCAGAAATTTACCCTCACCCGGGGCCCAGGCCTCCAGATCGTAGCATTTTGCAGCAGCAAAAGACAGGTCTGCATCACAAAGGGCAACAGTTCTGTATTTGAGCCCCAAAGCCTGTAATATTCCTTCAGCATCTTTTCTGAGCAGCTCAAGCTCATCGTAGGACTTCTCAGGTTCGGTCATTTTTACCAGTTCGACTTTGTTAAACTGGTGCACACGTAAAAATCCTTTTGTATCTTTACCATACGAGCCAGCCTCTCGTCTGAAGCATGCACTGTAAGCACAGTATTTCAAAGGAAGATTTTTAATTTCGAGTACTTCATCCCGATGAATATTGGTTACCGGGACTTCTGCAGTGGGAATGCAGAAAAGATCATCTTCATTTACGAAATACATCTGCTCTTCACTTTTGGGAAGCTGCCCTGTTCCAAAGGCGCTGGCCCTGTTAACCAGGAAGGGTGGGAATATTTCCTTATATCCGTTTTTCCGGGTATGTGTATCCAGGAAAAAATTAATCAAAGCACGATCAAGAAGTGCTCCCTGCCCCTTTAAAACCGGAAAACCCGCGCCGCTTATCTTTGCTCCTCTGGGAAAATCGATAATATCCAGTGCTGTTGCGATTTCAAGATGATCTTTCGGTTTAAAATCAAATTCCGGTGTTTCACCCCACTCAAGAACCACTACATTGTCCTTTTCACTTTTTCCATGAGGAACACTCTGATGGGCAATGTTGGGAATACGGATCATAATGTCGTGAATCTGCTGTTCTGTTTTATCAAGTTCGATATCCAGATTTTTTATAGATTCGGAAACCTCTTTCATCTGTTGCATTAAATCAGATGCATCTTTTTTCTCCTTTTTAAGTACCGCAATCTGCTGAGAGGAGGTGTTTCTGACATTTTTAAGGGCTTCTACTTCCTTAATTATTTCCCGGCGTCTTGAATCAAAATCCAACAAAGCCTTTATATCTATCTCACATTTTTTATTTTTAACCGCGTTCTGTACCAGCTCCGGATTATCCCTGATTTTCTGGATATCAAGCATTTTAACACACTCCTTGGGGAGAACAATAATTGAAAGTAAAATCAGATCAAAAAAAAAGAGAATAAATATACATAATGTAAGTCAAATTTTAAAGTATGGAGAGTTGAAGTAGTACTATTGCGTAGCCAGATTAACCAGAAATGTTCCTGGAAAGAATTTGAACAAATCTCCGATTTTTACCTGATAATCAAGTTGAACTGATTCACCGGTGATTACATCATACCAATTCTGTTCGAAAACCGGCAAATTTGCAGGTAATTCGATATAAGTATCTTTCCATATTTCTTTTGAGAGCGGGATCTGATCTTCTTCAATAATGGTAGTCAAAAAACGAGGCGCAGCCACAACTGCCCATTGGAGATTTAATTTTCGAGCAAATGCCACAATATGATCCCGATACTCTCCACCACAGGTAAGAGGGATATAGACGCCACTCTTAAAAAGCTCCGGACGATCATTTCTGGCTTTATTACACCGATAGATCAGAAACATCTTTATTCTTCCATCCTGCCATTTTGACAGGAGAAACCTGATAAAGTCGGGAAATTCTGAAATGGATACCTGTTTTAATCCGTTTAACAGACTCATACGCTTCCCGAAATCGATTAATTTTCGGTTATCGGGATCCACCAGATTCAAATCCCACAATTCAGTACCCTGGTAGAAATCGGGCACTCCGGGAGAGGTTATTTTTATCAAAGTCTGGGATAAAGAGTTGTACAGGCCGTATTTGGCAATTCTATTCTGAAATGGAATAAATTCGTTAAAAAATTCTGAAGATTTCCGGCGGTCTAAAACTTTATGGATAAAAGAGAGTAGCCCATTCTCATATTCGGTGTTATACGCAATCCAGTCAGTATGGACTTTAGCTTCTCTGATTGCTTTCAACATAAAGTCGCAGATTCTGTTTTCAAATTGAGCAGGATCTTCATCCATATGGAAAGATCCTAAAAGGGTCTGGTAAAATAGATACTCATCATTTGCATCTGGAATGTAACCGTTTTCATCCGTTTCTTTAAGATTTTTATTTATCCTGGCCCAGCTTCTTATCTGATCATTCCATTCATCCGGAATTTCGGAGAGCACATTTATTCTGGCCCGGAAATCCTCTCCCCTCTTTGAATCATGGGTTGAAGTGGCATTCATAGAATTAGGCCAGAAACGCACCCGCTTGCCATTGAAGTGGTGGAAAGTTTCTATCTGGATTCCGAAAATCTGAGGAAAACCACCGACCTCATTAAGAGAGATAAGCCGGTTATAGTTATATAAAAGAGTATCCTCGAAACCTTTTGCCATAAGCGGACCTGTGAACTGCTGAAATCTCATCACCACATCAGTCCAGCTTTTCTTCTCTTCCTCGTTTGCATAGGGGTCAAATTTTAAAAGAAGAAATCTTTCTATGAATGCGAATTCCCGCAAGAGGTCAGGATGGGCTTTTCTGGCATTGTGAATAGCCACCTGCAGATGTAACCGGTCTTCACTACTAAAGATCTGACCATTGATATATGAGCGGTATACCGGAAAATAGATCATCAACTCAATCAGAGCCTTTCTTAGCCCGTAAAGAGTTATGTCGGTTCCCCTTCGATCTTTGCCACTAACATCTTTTATCAGGATAGCAAGATTATCAATATCTCCGGCCAGGTGTGTGTCTATGATTTTCCTTTTGCAGTCTACAAGCAGAGGTTCAAACCGGATCACATTTCCGGTGAAATGATGATAGATCTGCTCAAATGCTCTCTGGTTTTCCTTTTTACAAAAGAGTGCGTTTACATAATTGCAGAAGTCATATCCGGTTGTACCCTGGACTGGCCACACCGTAGGAAGCATCTCATCGTATCCCAGAATCTTTTCCACTACAATATATGACTCTGAGGCATTACGACGCAATCGCTCCAGATATGTATGCGGGTCGTAGAGCCCATCGATATGGTCTATTCGTAATCCATTGATTTTGCCTTGATTAATCAGTTCAAAAACCAGCTGGTGGGTGTTTCTGAATACCTGTTCATCCTCTACCCGCAGAGAAATAAGATCATTGACAGTAAAAAATCTTCGGTAGTTAAGCTCCTCTGTTGCGACTTTCCAGAATGAGAGCTTAAATAACTGCTCTGAATGAATGGAATCTAAAAGAGAAAAGGATTCTGCTTTGCCCCCCACTCCATTTATTTCGGCCACAGTTGAATCTATAAAATTCCTTATGGCAATATCGGTTGTATATAATTCCCAGAGGATCGATTTGGTAAAGGATGACTGCAGCTTTCTTTCATCCACCTGATGCATCCCCGGAAGATTCTTTATTGAAAAGAGTACACCCAGAAGCTTTATAAGTCCTGAGTGATCTGAACCAAGCTCATTTTTCAGTTTAACCAATCCCTGCTCCATCACAGATGCGTAGGTTTCAATACGCAACGGGAAACGATGATCATAATAGCTGAGACTGAAACCCTCCTGATCATACACCAGTTTTATTTCCCCCTTTTCCAGACAATCACCATAAACATTGCCCAGAATTGGAGTCAGGAGTCTACCGCGGATAGTCTTGTACTGATGGTTCCATTCGATGTCGAAATATTGACACGGAAGTACCTCCCGGCCATGCTCTAAAAGTTCCATAAGCAGTTTGTTCTGATAATCGATGGCCATGTGATTGGGGACAAAATCCTGAATCCAACCCATACGGTATTCATTCACTTTGGCAATTAGATTCTCAAAATCGGTATAACTTCCTATTTCCTCATTGAGTTTATTATGATCAGCTATGTCATAACCGTGGAGGCTTCCCTTTTTGGCTTTAAAAATCGGCGAAGCGTAAATGTGGGAAATCCCCAGCTCAGCCAGATAAGGAATGATCTGTTGTGCATCTTTGAAAGTAAATGTATGATTGAATTGAAGCCGGTATGTAGCAAGAGGAATATCCATTTTTGTGAAACCGTTTTCTTTAATGATTAAAGGGTTTAATAGGGAATCTTTTGCATATGTACCCTCCTTTTCCTATGGAGAATCAAAAAGTCGGCCAAGAGAGAATTTGAGGTTTTAGAAGGTAGATTTTTGATTTAGGGGAAAAGGATATAAGATTTGTGATATAAGATCGGGAATGGAAGATTGTTTTTGTGACCTGTTTTCTGGTTTAGAATTTGAAAATTATTATCTATTAAGGATTTAAGTGTTTCAAATTTGTGAAAATGTAAAAAATGAGAGTAGATACAATAATTTAATGTAATCTGACGAAATAGCTACTCTGCAAATATTAGGAATTTTTCAGGTAAATTGTGGATACGACCCAAACGATTGAAAAGCCTGCTCGCCCCACTGTTGTTGAAAAAAGACCTGCTTTACCCACGGGGAAAGAACTCTGTTTAGGCGGAGTACCTATCGGTTGTCAGGATAATAGACGAGGCCTTAAATACAGTCTCTATGATGGCATATTTTCCAATGCCATGCTTGCTCTGATGGAGACTTTCTCAGTTGCAGCTGCAGTTTTTCTGCATTCTCCTCCACTGGCCATCTCTATTCTCAGTAGCCTTCCGTTATTTCTGAGCTCAATTGGACAGTTTCTCATTCCATGTGTGGTGGATAGTTCCAAAGGGCGCAAATTTTATGTATTAAGGGGTACTGTTTTTCAGAGTATTTTTCTGGTACTTCTTGGCCTTAGCGGTTGGCTCTCTCCAGATACCCGTTCCTGGGCTTTTGTGATTATTTTCAGTCTTTATGGTTTCAGCGGCAACGTGATTTCAGGATTATGGATGGCCTGGATGGGAGATATGGTTCCATCGGGGGTGAGAGGGCGACATTTTGCCTGGAGAAACCGTTTTTTTTCTGCTACTCAACTGGTCTGTGCAATTGGGGCAGGAATACTTTCCAGAAAATATACCACAGATAATGCCCCCTGGCTTTTTTTCGCCAGTGTTTTTTTCTGCGCTTCATTTTTCCGCCTTATCTCCAGTTTCATGCTCTCCCGACAGTACGAACCGCCAAAGTGTGTATCAGAAGACACAAAGCCTATACATGTCAATT
The DNA here is from genome assembly GCA_023436145.1 of Fibrobacterota bacterium. Lineage (GTDB taxonomy): Bacteria > Fibrobacterota > Chitinivibrionia > Chitinivibrionales > Chitinispirillaceae > JAAYPC01. Next base: position 157,370 of record JAEZKP010000016.1, read on the forward strand.
TAAAGACTGATCGTTCCTTATTATTCTACGGCATTTCTGCAGCTCTTATGCAGGGTGCAGTTGCCACTTCCGGTCCTTTCTTTAATGTGTGGTATGTAAGAGATTTGAAATTTGATTATTTCACCCTTTCAGTTGCATCAGCTGCAACCATTCTGGGCACAATAATCTCTCTTCCATTCTGGGGAAAACTTGCAGACAGTGTAGGAAACCGCAGAGTGATACTGTGGACCGGCGTTTTAGTTTCCACAGTTCCAATTCCCTATATTTTTTCCAGTTACAGCTGGCAGATCTGGGCATTAAATTTCTATACCGGATTATGCTGGAGCGGTTACAACTTGTCTAATTTCAATTATCTGTTGAGTGCTGCCGGAAAAGATAAACCGGAGAGGAAAATCTCAATCTCGGTGGCACTGACTGGTCTGTCGGTTTTTTTCTTCAGTCTTCTGGGTGGATACCTCTCTACCAGACTTCCCCACCTATTTGGATGGCAGCTTAAATCACTGTTTCTGTTTTCTTCAGTTCTTAGATTTGCTGTTTTTGGAATTCTTTTTATTCGTTTCCCGGTTATTGAAAATGAAAAAACAGGTGCACTGGAAATCTTTCATATGGTTCCCGGTTACCGGATAGGCATGGGAATTCTAAGAAATGCTTATAGGGCTTTCCGGCGTATATAGTCAAAAAAACAATCGGAGTATTTATTGCAGACTCAGCGGTTTTTCTTATATTTTTAAGAATTCTGACTGATACACCCGAAGAGGTGTTTAAACATACAACTGCCAATGGATATATCAATAATGTCTCCTCTTTACGGCAATTTAAGAATTTGATTTGTTTGAAAGGATCTGATTTCATGCGTTCTTTTCTTCTCTGTCTTCTTTTATTTATCGTACCTGCTAATTTCAGTACAATCTCCGCTTCAGAAAATCTCCAGATTGTTTTTTTTGGTTCAGCTACCTGCGGTGAATGTCTTAAAATAAAAGAGGAACTTCTCTACCCTATCCAAAAGAAGCACCAGGATGCGCTGAAAATCATTTTTTATGATACAGACAATGATTCAGCTCTTTCTATAATGATAAAGATGGAAAATGAGTACAAAGTCCATTCTGCCGCATCACAGGAGCTTTTCTTTCCTGACACTTTTCTTGCCGGCTATGATGATATCATGAAATATGGAAAACAGATGATAGAGGCACGTTTAGGGGGGAATTTCGGCAGTTTCAAGCAGTTCAGTGCAGATAGCGCAGAGTTGACCGATTTTCTTAAAAGCAAAGCAATGGACTGGGGTTTTCTGGCAGGAACTATTCTTACCGGATTAGCCGATGGAATAAACCCCTGTGCCATAGCCACCATGATTTTTCTTATCTCTTTTCTGGCCACCCGTAAAAGAACCCGCAAACAGATATTATTTATCGGAATGACCTACACCGCAACTGTATTTATTACTTATCTGGCCATGGGGCTGGGGCTCAAAGGAGTTGTCGATCAGATTAAAGGAAGATACGCCCTTTATCTTATTATCAGGTGGGGTGCATTTCTGGCAGCAGTCGTAGTGGCATTTTTAAGCTTCAAAGATGCATTGGTATACAAAAAGACCCGTAAAAACGAAAATATCAGTCTTCAACTTCCTAAAGCAGTCAAACTTCGCATCCATAAGGTAATTTCGGGTAATCTCAGTGGAACAAGCCTGATTATAGGATCTATCACCACCGGATTTCTGGTTACTATTTTAGAGGCGATCTGTACCGGTCAAATGTATGTGCCATATATCGTAGCAATGACTCAGCGTGAAACGCTTCGAATCAAAGGGTTTCTGTTTCTTATCCTTTACAATTTTCTATTTGTGCTACCTCTTCTTATCGTTATGCTACTGGCTTATTTCGGTTTAAAGTGGAATGATCTGGCTAAAAAAACTCAACAACACATGGTAATGCTCAAGTTAATTCTTGGTTTTGTGATGAGTGCGCTGGCCTTTTACCTGATGATCGATCTCATCTGAAACATTAATTCTTACCACCCCTTGCAGAGAACCGCCTGTATTCAGGCCTGTGTTTTGCTTTCTTTTCTGTTCAAAAGATTCTCCTGCTTCACATGTGTCAACATTTTAGCAAGGAATGAATCACATGAATCTATCCGTAGGTTATGGGTTTCAACCCGGCATTATAGAGTCTCTGGCAAAAATTCCTGAAGTAACCGAAATTTATGGTAAGATGCATCAGGATATTTTCGGAGGTGGCCGCTGGTCCTGCACATTGCAACATGCCGGAACATATGAATTGAAAAAGGCAGTATCTCTTGCCCACAAATATCACATATCCTTTAATTATCTGCTTAACAGTGCAGATCTTTACGGAATGGAACAGACCATTTCAGGGCAGAAAAAGATTCGAAAATTTTTAAATTTACTAAGCTCCATCGGGATCGATTCTGTTACCGTAGTTTCCCCTTATCTGCTCAGGCTTATCAAAAAGCAATACCCGGAATTTGAGGTCAGGGTCGGTGCATTTGCTCAGATCTCTTCAGCCGATCAGGCTTTAAGATGGCAGGAGCTGGGAGCCGATATTCTGGTTATCAGCGCTATAAGCTGTAATCGCAGTTTTGAAAGACTGGCAGCTATCCGCAATTCAGTAGGCTGCACATTGGAACTTATTGCCAACTCCAGTTGTCTTAAAAACTGCATTTACGAAAAAGATCATATGAATCTGCTTAGCAGAAGTTCCCGCAGCAGTGATTCCTTAAAGGGTTTTCTGGTTGATTATTGTTTTCTTCATTGCTCCAGTAAAAAATTCATTGATCCGGTTAATTTTATCCGCTCCTGCTGGATACGGCCCGAAGACATTCATCTGTACGAAAAACTTGGATACTGTCATTTTAAAATTGTAGAGCGCAGCAGTCCTGCGGATCTGATCATTAAAAGGGTAAAGGCATATTCCAAAAGATTTTTTGATGGTAACCTTCTGCAACTGGTAGCACCAGTTGCACAGGTTTCCAAAAAGCAGGGTGCCTCAAATGAGATGAGACTACGACTGCTGACAACTATGTTCCGTCCAGACCGGATTAAATTAAAATCTCTGTTAATGATTTACAAGTATACCCAGCTTATCCTGGATATCAATTATGAAGATCAAGATGCACCGGTTTATATCGACAACAGAAAGCTGGACGGTTTCATTGATGATTTGCGCAACAATTGCAATGGTTTCTGCCAGCAATGTTCCTTTTGCAGCAAAATATCAGAAAAAGTGGTTAAAATCAATTCCGACTATCGCGACTCTGTACTTTCATTGGCATCATGGCTGGATAAAGGTGCAATAGAAAGTACTCATTGGTTAAGCCCCCCGAAAAAGCAGGAGTGATTATGACTAATATCAGTTTAACCGATATAAAATCCAGGGTTCGTACTGTAATCGCCGATTCATTGAAAGTAAATGTAAATCTGCTATTTCCAGAAAACCGTTTTTTTGAAGATCTGGGAGTTGATTCTCTGGATAAGGTTTCCCTTCTGGTTATGTTGGAAAATGAATTCGGAATGGCCATTCCAGATGAGGATGCACTATCCTTTACCTGTGTAGGAGAGGTTGAAAAGTATATTGCCAAACGCATATCTCAGTGAAACCGGAAAGAAGACTGGAAATCATTATGAACGATGCTGTTAGAATTGCTTCCATTGGCACCGCCTTACCTCCCTGTGAAATCACTCAGAAAAAAGCACTTTCTCTTCTTAATGATTATTACAAAGATGAACTCACTCCCCGCTCTTTTTCAGTAATCGATAAGCTGTTTAACAATCCATCTATAAAATCAAGAAGTTTTGCTTTCTCCAGTGTCCAGGAGACTTCCTTGCTTAAAAATGAAGATCCCGATAAGCGGATAATTCGATTTACCAATTGGACGGTCAATCTTTCCTCCAGGGCAATTCTTTCAGCATTGGAGCCACTGTCAATTAAGACAAGTAATATTGATTGTCTGATAGTTAATACCTGCACTGGGTATATATGTCCTGGAATCACCTCTTACCTGGTAGAAAAGTTAAACTTAAGACCCGGCATAAGAGTCTATGACATGGTAGGAGCTGGATGCGGAGGAGCTATTCCAAATCTGCAGCTTGGGTGCAGCCTGGCTGCGGATGGTGAAATTGTGGTTTGTGTTTCTGTAGAGATCTGCAGTGCCACATTTGAAATGGATAATGATATGAATCTATTAGTTTCAAATGCACTTTTTGGAGATGGTGCTGCCGCTGTAGTATTATGGAACCGGCCTGGCGGTATCAGATTGGTTGATTCTGAAAGTTTACTACATCCCCGCTATAGAGAGCATATCCGCTATATTCATAAAAACGGACGTTTACATAACCATCTATCCTCTACTTTGCCAGGTATTTTAAAGGAGACTGTTCCTCCGGTGGTCAGTGCTGTGGTCAGCAGAAATCATTTGCTTAAAGATCAGATCAAGCACTGGGCGATTCATCCGGGAGGGGGTAAAATTCTTGACAGTATCCAATCCGGATTGGACCTTACAGATAAGCAGATGATCTTCAGCAGACATATTTTGGAAAAACACGGAAACATGTCCTCCCCTACGGTGCTTTTTATTTTGAAGGAAATAATGCTTAATGGTTCTACGATTAAGGGGGACTGGGGGATAATTACCTCATTTGGGGCAGGTTTTTCAATTCATTCCTTACTACTTCACTGGGAATAAAAAATGAATCTAAACCATAATCCTATCCGTTTTCTATTTTCCGCTCTTCATAAAAGATCATCTGTTGCAGAGCTTATGGATTCTACAGACTGTGACACTCCGATGCTTTTACGGACAGTAAGCCAGTTTAAGTATATCAATCATTACCTGTGCGGAATACGTCCACTTTTAAAACGAACTCTGATTTCACATATGAAATCTCTGGGCAGAAACAGTTTTACTGTTATCGACCTGGGTTCAGGAGGAGCAGATATTCCTGCATGGCTTTACAGATCTGCGCTTAAGCAATCTATCAGACTGGTTATTTATTGTATAGATAATAACAGAAGTATTGCTTCTTTTGCTGCTGAGAATTGCAAAGATATAGACGGAATAGACATAGTAGTAGGAGACATTTTCGATGTGTTGACCGAATACGAGGCAGACTATGTGGTAGCAAATCATTTTCTCCATCATTTATCTGATCTGGATATTGTGCGATTGTTAAAAGTTATAAATACAAAAAGCAAATATGGATTTCTGATTAACGATCTGGTTCGCAGTAGAGTTTCTCTTGTGCTATTTTATCTGATCTGTACTTTTTTTTTCCGGAAAAGTTTCACTCTGGTTGATGGAATAAGATCAATAAGTAAAGGTTTTGTAGCTGAGGAGCTGAAAAATTACAGTAAACTTGCGGGTATAGATCCGGTTATTACCCCTGTGTCCCCTGGCCATATTTGCATGTATTCTTTTAATTGAGACCCGAAGAGAAAGATGTTGACTGAAAACAAAAAAAGAACACATGTGGGCAGGATTATAAAGAGTACATTCAGCAGATTTTTCAGAGACGATTGTTCCAGGCTTGCAGCAGCGCTCTCCTTTTATGCACTGTTTTCAATAGCCCCATTATTGTTAATAGTAGTAGTGATAGTGGGTTATATATACGGGACAGAGGCTATACAGGGGAACATTGTCAACCGGTTAAATGAATTAATCGGTGAAAAGGGAGCATTTCTGATTCAGGACATGATCATTTCCATATCTCGTCCTTCTTCCAGCATTTTAGCTTCCACGGCAGGAATATTACTTTCACTTTATGGAGCCTCTAATGTATTCAATCATTTAAATATTTCCATAAATCGTATCTGGAAAATCATTCTTAACCCCGAAGCAGGTTTGGGTTATCTTCTAAGCAGGAAATTTTTTCTTATCATACTAGTCATAGCTACAGGGTTGTTTTTTCTTTTTTCACTGATAATAAGTTCAACGTTTAATTTATTTGCCGGTTTTTTACAGGAGGTAATTCCTGCAATTTCACTTATAATGGAGATGTTTAATTCATTTTTCGGTTTGGGGATAACCATTCTGGCGTTTGTCTTAATATATAAATACATACCCGATGTAAAAATAGCCTGGGAGCCACTAATAATCGGCAGCATCTTAAGCGCATCACTTTTTTCACTCAGCAGACTGATAATAAGTTTATATCTGCGTTTCAGTATTTACAGTTCGGTATACAATGCAGCAGCATCATTGATAATACTTCTTATCTGGTTATACTATTGCAGTCAGGTGTTGTTTTTGGGAGCCGAGTTTATCTATATCTATGCCAATTTATGCGGTAAACCAGTCAAACCTTCATCTAATGCCCGTTTCAGTCTCTCATAGTTCACCCATGGTATGATTCTTGCCTTAATTATTATTACCGGTAATTTTTTTACAGGAGATGTTATGTTGACTTTAGCGTGGGTGTTTCTGGTCATGGCGATAATAGCAGCGGTGCTGGGGTTTAGTGGCATTGTAGCAGCATCGGCTATGGTATTTCAAATACTTTTTTATGTATTTCTAGGAATTTTCGTGATAACTTTTATTTTTGCGCTGGCCAGTAAACCACCCAGGGTTTAACATGAGGCAATTAATCACAAGGAGAATAATGTGGGTGCAGTTAAGAACATAACCATTATTTCTATAATAAGTACCGCAATTATGGGAGCTTTAAGTGGTTTGAAACCTGGGAAAAAGTGTCTGGGAATCAAAGTAAAACGCAAACGTATCTGGAAAATGAAGCAGAAATCTTTAGGTTTACTATTAAAATCCTTTATAAAGCTCTTTAAAGCAAAAAGGGAAACCAAAAGCATGTGGAAAAGGATGTTTAAGCCAGCCTGGTAAGCAAGCAGGTCAGAGCCAAAATCAGTGGCTGCTTCTCAAGGAGTCTCGTTATGAAAAACAAGTGGATTTTTATGGCACTTTGTGCTCTTTTATCATACTCATCAATTCATGCACAGGGAGTAAAGCTTAGTCTAATAGGTGGAGTTGCCAAAGAGGTGGGGCCAGAGCATGAGGATTTCAATTGGGGTTTTACAGTTGGTGGCAATTTTTTCTTTTTTGTAGATGACAATATTTTACTGGGTTTGAGAGCCACTTACTCCCGCTTCACTCCTGATGAATCAGAATTCACAGAAAGTGTGAGTGATTTATTTGGAGGAAAAGTCAGCGGAGATGCATTTGTGGTGGAAATCATCCCCTCTTTACGACTCACCACCCGCTATCCGATGAGTGGCATAAATCTTTTTGGTCAAGTAGGTGCCGGAGTTTTCATACTCAACACCGAAGTGACCGTTACCTCTGGAGATGGCGACGGTTCTACAGTAGAGGAGGTTTTCGGTGAGGGTACCATTGGACGATTCGGCTTTAATGTGGGAGCAGGTATTACATTCGGAAATCCGGAGTTTATCTCTGTTGACCTTTATCCCATGTTCAATCTGGTGTTTTTAGGGGAAGGTGATTCGTTCAGATACTTTTCCTTTAATCTTGCTCTGGGGATAGGAATATGATCTTTTATCAGCCGGATCAGGGATAAACCCTTCCGGCTTGATTTATTTTTTTATTTCTGGATACAGGAAAAAAATTGCTGCCAGAATTAACCTTAGCCGAAACATTTTATGATCTATATCATCTTTTGATAGCTTTTCTGCTTGCCTTGCCGGTAGGTCTGGAAAGAGAAATCGGAAGTAAAGGAGCGGGACTCAGAACCTTCCCTCTGGTGGCGGTCGGCTCATGCGGGTATGTGCTTATAGGTGTTGATACACTTTTAACCCCGGAGGCCCAATCCAGAGTAATTTACGGAATAATTACCGGAATAGGATTTATTGGTGGCGGAGCAATTATTAAAAGCTATAAATCTGTAAGTGGAACCGCGACTGCCGCAAGTATCTGGAATACCGGAGCAATAGGTATGGCAGTAGCCATGAACCGCTTCGATATAGCTGTATTTCTGGCTCTGTTTAACTACATCACTTTACGTTATGCCCCAATCTTTAAGCACCGGTTCGGAAAAGACATCTGAACCAGGTACACAGGCTCCCTCTACAATTACCTAAAAATCTCACCACCTCCTACCGATAGCCGCCCTGAATTCCACCTCACGCATGTCTTTCAGACTCATCTTAACAGCCATTTTCTCACATATATAGATTTCATCTCCCGGGCGAGCAATCACCTCAAAACCGGTGGATCGCAACATAGCCATGACAGCATTATGATTTGGTACCCACCAGTTAGTAGGATCATCCTCAATTGAATGCTCAATAAAAGCCATTCTGGGCCAACCCTGCTGATTCATTACCTCTCTATTAAAAAGAGAAATGTTAGTGTTTTGTTCAAACCCCTCCGGAGATGGTAAGGTCATGGTTTGAAACACCAATAGCCGCTTAGTTATTCTGGAAATTATATCCAGAGCCAGAAATGGATATCTTAAATGATAAAAAACTCCCATAAACCATACCAGATCATACTTCTTAGAACATTCTGCCAACTCATAAATCTGCATTTTCGTAAAATTCACCTTGTCCTTAAGATCATATTTTCCAAGTGCCCACCTGGCCTGTCTCAAATAATGGCTGTCAATATCAATTCCGGTCACTCTGGCACCCATTCTGGCCAGCTCAAAAGAATAAAATCCAGCATTACATCCCACATCCAGCACATTCCAATCCTTTATACTTTTTGGAAGGGAGCCTAAAATCTGCTTCCATTTGAATGCAGGAAAATCCCCAAGTGGATGATTTGGCGCAGTCTGAGTTCCATCTGGCAGATGAAGATTATGGAACCATGGGGCCAGTGAATTAATTTTCTGCTGTAAAGTTATCATCTGTATCTACCCCGCTAATTTTCAAAGCTCAAGAAGCTCATTTTTCAGCATTATGCTGTATTTCTCTTTTAACTTTAGAAATTCTGCACCATCCGGTTCCCCCATTAAAGAATCAGCCGCTAAAGTCACATATCCCAGTCGAAACGCCAGGTATGCAACATTGAAAAACGGCTGTCGCATAAAAACAGATGAATCGATGGGAACAAATTTTTCCAGAAAATGACTTCTTTTTCTTTTGTCTAATTCGAATTCAAAACAAAACCCTGCAATATCCCAACATATATTCTGAGAACCATGGAAAAACTGATCACAATGATGCTCGATATGATCCACCTTCATGAAACCGGTACCTGTTTTTAAAAAATCCTGAGGCAACATGTGACCATCGATTGCTATAGGAGCCTCTTCATATAAAGCAGAAGTGTTCTGGCCAAATTTTTCCATATACCTGCACCACTGCTCACCCAACCCTTCCTTTATATTTACATAGATCATCTCCAGCATCTGATCGTAGCCGACTCTTAATATGGAACTCATGGATTTACGCATCATTGACAGGTATTCTTTTACAAAATCAATCAATTCATCATTAACATCGGATGTTTGTAAAATTTTACCCTCGATAAATTCCATCACTGCAAACCCACTGGACAACTGATTTACCTGTGGTGTAAATCCCGTTTCACTAAGTTTATTTGCCCGCACTACATATCGGCTACCATATTTACCTAATCCGACAAATTTGGCAATCCAATAGTTTTTCCCGTTTTCTAAAAGGTATTTCCTCCGCTCATGATGAGGATGCACAGCTGGAAAATCTAAGGAATTTTTAATAAAATGATTCCTCCACATCCCTGCAGAGATATCACAAACTATCTTTTTTTGAAGATTTTTTTCCAATTTTCCATTTAAAATCCACTGATTCTCAAAACTGCCAGTATACTTATCATAATCGCTCCATAATTTTCTGGCATCCTCAGATATAAAACGATCAGCTGAAGGCAACCAACTGGGAAAAAGCAGAGTTCTTTCCTCAGCAATATCAAGATTTCTCAAAGCTTTTAATGCCCCACCAAAGGATGAGCCACTTAGCCCCGGCCCTTCATCCACAATCAGCACATAGTGATCCGTACTTTGTTGAATTATCTGTTTAACCTGCTCATCCAGAATCAAATACCGATCAAAGGGATGTCCTCTCGGCCTTACGGTCAAGGATTTAACGATACAACCTCCACTTTGTAATTGCGCACCAACCAGAGCAGACAAAGAAGTCCCGATACTCCTTAATCCCAAAACAAGCGCATTTTCTGGCTTTTTCTCCTTAAAAAAAACCTGTGCTGCCTCCATGTATACTTCAGGATAAAGTCCATAATACACAAACCCCTCTGGCACATTTAACTGAATCTGCTGCGGAAGTGGCATTGACTTAAGAGCAGAAAGAATACTCTTTAATTCAAATAAACTGTCCATCAGAAACAGCCCTTTTGCCCATAAAGAAAACAAAACATCACCGGCCTTCATCGACATCTGACGACAGATGATAATCTGCCGGTTTATAAGATCCAGTTTATTACAGAAAAAATCGGTGATACCAGTCTCCAGCTCACCACATTCGATCAGCAGACTGACTGCCATATCATAAATATCGGACCTGGTAGGAATTGCCATATCCACAATCTTCTCGATAGAAGCAATCTGCTCATTTACAGTTATATGCTGTCTGTAATTACGGTAAACTATCATGAACCGAATCCTGTTCCTGTAAATAATTATTAACAGTCAGTACTTGTGTACCGTAGTCATCAATTTCTAGTATTGAAACCGATGCAGGCTGTACATCAAAACGTAATAGAAAATCCAGAGGAATCCCTGCATAGTGAGCAATGGCTGATTTGATCGGATCACCATGACTGACCAGAACAACCGTACCACTGTGAACTTTTCTTATCCGCTCCATAAAAGCACTCATCCGGCAGGCTACTTCCAGCATCATCTCTCCATCTGGAATTCTTACTCTACCTCTGTAAGTATTGTACTGAGCCCATAATGGATCAAAAGAAAGCTCTTCAAAACTCTTACCGGTCCACAGTCCATAATCGACCTCTGAAAGATCCTCAACTATGTTAAGAGATAGCCCTCTTTGAACAGCCAGAGGCAAAGCGGTTTCTCTGGCACGTTCCAAAGGACTGCAATATATCGCTTCGATTTCCGTTTCTTTTAAGCGATCAACCAGCTCTATTGCCTGCTTTTTCCCTCTCTCACTGAGGTGAATTCCGCTTTTTCTGCCGGAAATATATCTTCCCACCGGATCGCAATGCCCATGACGTATAAGCATAAATGCAGTCATTCGCACTCTCTTTTTTTTAATTGGATTCTGGAGTTGATGGAATAAACCGGTCTCCAATAGCTCTTGTAAGTTTCATTTCCCCGTAAGAAATCAAAGTTTTCTGCACCTCTTTTTAATGCATCTTCAATGACATGGAAAAGAAGCAACGCTCCAGGGCTATACTGTTTCATCAAAGGATCAAATCCACCCAGATATGCGTAAACAGTGTTGTTGCAAGTCAGCGTATAATAGGTAGCAATTGACTTTAAATTATACCACATTTCATGAATTCTCAATAATCCGTTTATTAAAAGTCCGGGAGCAGCCTCTTTATGAAAGTTCTTTAATGAATCAGCGTAAAGTACACCCATCTGATTCTTACTTTCCCATCTGGCCTGATGCAACATAAAAAACCTTTGAAGGAAATTTTCCAAACTATTTACATCTGCAGTTTCAAGGTAATATCCGCCACTGCTACTGAGCGCTCTGGCTGCATGGGAAAGATTCTTTCTTAAATTTTTAGGTAATTGTGTTCTGAATTTTTCCATATTGGATGGTAACTCAAGACGGGAACAGATATTCCAGTCGCTTCTTTTAGCCACAAATATATCCGGATAGTTGCAGTGAAGAAGTATGCTGCTTTCAGGAATATCCTGCAGATCACACTCATCCCACTGAGACCCGATATCAGCTAAATACCCCAGCACCGAATCAGCCACCACACTCTCATAATCAGGTAACGCGATTATATCCAAATAATCAGTTATTCCGGTACCAACAAAGCATAATATTTTTTTTCCACTCTGTTTTTTGTAAATGAAAAAAAGTGCAATTCCTGCCAATAGATCCCCATCATAGAAAGTCAGTGCCTTTAGTTCCCCTCCACCAAAATTCCTCCACCAGGGTAATAACCATTGAGGGAATTGAAAAGGAGTAATAAGTCTGCATTTATTACATAGTTCAGTCCAGGCGGGAACAATTTTCTCCAGTGCCGAGAGTTCGGTTTCGTTAGTTGCTACTTTCACAAGTTGCCTCTAATCGTAACTAAAAACTATTACCATCGATGATATTTTCGTACAGTTGCAAATATTGTGAAGTCATCCTAGACACAGCATAATAATCTTTAGCCATATTATGACATTTGATGGGATCGATTTTAGCAATTTCCAGAATCGCCTCAGACATTTCCATCTCATCATTCACCAGAAAACCATTTTCACCCTGCCTTATTAAATCGTTTAATGCTCCAGCCTTAAAAGCTACTACCGGTACTCCAAAAGCCATAGCCTCCATGGCCACCAGAGAACTGGTTTCCTCCACAAGACTAGGGACTAAAAGACATAACGCATGACGAAATAACCGTTTTTTCCGGACATTTCCTACCTCCCCAATAAACACACATTCGTTATTATCTATAGCCGGTCTTATTTTCTGGTGGAAATAAATCAGGTGCTCATCGTAAGGATACACACTGCCGGCCAGAACAAATGGCAGTTTCACATTTCTGGATGCTTTTATTGCCAGATGATATCCTTTTTCGGGACAGATTCTGCCCATGGATAGAGTGTATTTCCCAGTACCTCTAACTGGTATGCATTCAGGGATATCAACCCCATTTTCAATAAGAGAAACTGGCCCACCAATCTTGCTTCGGTATTTGAAAAACTGAAAACTGGAAACACAATTGTAATGAACTCCTTTGATAGAGAAGCTCTCAGCTTTATACCAGTCCAGCGGAAGATGCAAAGTGACTAAAGCAGCAATATCAGCTTCGGGAAAATACTCGGCAAAATCCAACCCGTGGAAATGAATAAGATCGATTTTTTTATTCCATATGATTTCGGAAAGTTTTCTTCTATAATGTTTGTAAAATTTTTTTCTGAAAGCATCATCTATAAGATCGCAAGTAAAATCAAATTCAATCAGCTGACCATTTACCGATGATCCTTTCTGAGCAAACACCAATGAATTGTTTCCAGAACTGGTAATAGCCAGATCCAGATGATTCAAAATCTGCTCAGCTCCCCCGGCAGTACTCTCTGAAATTCTTGCAAAGGGGAAAGCAACACTCAGAATAGTCCGCTTATTCATGACAATCGTTTAATTTCAGTAGATTTATAGTTTCTTCTGCCAGCAGATTCCAGTTACCGGCACTCATTCCCCAATCAAAAAACTCGTAAAGTAATATTCCCCGATGCGGAGGTTTTTTAAAATTGTAAACAGGAGCTTTGCGAAAACGCTCCACATTGAGAGGAAAGTTGGCCAAAGTTTTCCACTGTGAAGCATAGTACTGAATGAGCTTTTTTTTAGCTTCAATCTGATTTTGGTCCAGATGAACCGACCATATGGGAATTTGGGGATAGTCGATAAACTGATAATAGATCATCTCAGAGCTTCCGTTCCCGTGATAACAGGCATATTCAATCACCTCAGGAGCATATTGCAGTCTTTTTTTTAACAAGTTAATTGATGCCCACACCGCAAAAGCAGTTGTATCGTGGTCAGGATGCCCGCCTTCATAAGCATGAGTAAAAACAATATCCGGTTTATAGGTTTGCAGTAGTTCCGTTATTTTGTGGCAGATCGCTCCCATATGAAATGATGCCTGCTGATCAATAAATCCTAGCTGGAAAACCTGGGATTCGGTTATTCCGGCACTATACATGGCATTCAATTGTTCCTGAAATCGGGCCTTGGAATATGCTTCACGAGTAGAGTAACCTGCAGCAATAGCATCATCCATTTTCTTGGGTGCACCATCGGTGATGTTTACAATTTTTAACTTGTCTCTCAGGTAATGAAGCAATGATGCAGAACCTAATACTTCATCATCAGGGTGTGCACAGAACAGGACAACCGAAGGCACAGAAGACATACTGGTGAGCTTTTTATTACAGAAATCAATTATTATATCCAGTGGTTTTTTCATATTTCTGAAACATTCTGTTGATAATTAATTAACATTTGCATGGCATCACGATATCCCCCTAAAGTGCCGACATCCACATAAGCTCTGCCAGTCTTGTAGGCATAAGCGGTACCACCATTTTCCAGATATGCATTTACCAGTGTACCAAAATATTCATCCTTTCGCCCCTGACAACACCACAACCTATACAGATCATACATAACCGAACCAGGCATTTTGAATGCACCCCAGATCCACTTTTCTTTTGTTTTCACATTTTTAACCTTAACATTTTTCACCCGGTTATCTTTATCGGTTTCCACCGCATCATACAGAAAAGGTTTATCCACCGGAAAGAGTAAAAAGGAAAACTGATTATCCGGAAGATTCAGAAGGCTGCCGGCTGGAAACCAGATAGTATCCGGAAGCCCCACAATGACCTGATCTGAACTGTTTATAAGAGGTAAAGCGCAAAAGATGGCATCACAAAGTCCACTTGGATTCTGTTGAACAGTGTAACAGAAATGCATTCCATTTGTACCGTTCCCAAAATATCTTAGAATATCACTCTTGGCAGGAGAAATAACCATGCAGATATTAGAAACACCAGCTATTTTCATTCTTTCTATCAGATATTCGCTTACAGCTCTGGGACGCTCCACATTATTATGTGTTAAACTCCCCACCGGAAGAAGCTCCTTTGAAAATGCTAACGGCTGGATTCTTGACCCACACCCCGCTGATGGTATTATTCCCCAGTTTATTCCCATATTCGGAACTCCTTAGATTCCACTTAATATTGCAATCAATTCCTGAGCCCGTTTTTCAGCAGTATGCTCCCTCAGTACTCTTCTTCTTGCTACCTTTGCCAATTTTTGTCTTTCTTTTTCAGGCATTTTTAACGCAGAAATCACCTCCTCAGCAGAGTTAACCAGAATTATCTCTTCTGCAGGATTAAAAAAAGTCTCCATGCCAGCCCAGCTATCGCTTATAATTGGAACTTCACATAAAGCAGCCTCAAAAAGCCTTCCTGAAGCACAAAAACCCATATCCGCCATTGCATCTCTGGTGATATTTAAAGTAAATGAACTGGAGCAATAAAAACTTGAGTGCTCAGGTGGTGCCACATGAGGTAAATAGTCGATATTGGCGGTTAAACCAATCTCAGCCGGATATTGAGCACCAGCCAGAATGAAACGTTCACTTTGTAAAATAGATGCAGGTTTAAAAAATAACTCATCCAGTTTTTTCTGCCGATCCGCTGCATAAGTTCCCAAATAGGAAAGTGCACCGGCAAATTTATCTATCCTGCAGGTAGGAAAATGAAGCTGCGGGTCAGCACTCCCGTAAAGCGCAAATACCAGCCTGGCTCCCAATACACTTTTCAATTTCTCAAGCGCAACGCCACCAGTATAACTTAACACCAGATCAAACTGACCCAAACCCGTTCGGGGAATATAATCGGGCCAAATACCATTCTCAATGTTTCTAAGCGTTACTGGAGTGTCCAGATCATAAAATACCTTTAATTTGTTATGATCAATTATCATATCCGTTGCTTCGATAGCATCCGGACAGTAAGAGGTGACTATGGAAACATCCGCCAGCCTGATCCACTTCTGAGCTTCTTTTCTTATCTGATTCCAGTTTTTATACAAAACAAGAGTCAATCCGCTACATTTTTCAAAGTCACGGTTACTGGCATAATAATCAACATCTTTCTCAAAAAAGACCACCTGATGTTTCTTAGCGGTCAATGCGGATATAAGCCCCCTCCAGATAGTGGCATGTCCATTTCCCCAGGAGGAGCTGATTGATAGTCCAAATATGACAATTTTCATTCACTCTCCCGGAATAACTTAAAATCACCGGCAATATTAATCATGTCGATTACACTCTGATCCTTCTCAAAGCTCAGAACACTTACCGAACCGGTATCTACTGTCAGCCTTAGAAAAAGATCCAGCGAAATTCCACCATAAAATGCTATAACCGATTTTATAGTGTCATTGTGACTGAAAACAGCAAAATCCCGTCCTTCATGCTTTTCTATTAACTGCTGCAGCTGCCCTACCATCCGGGACTGCACCTCAATCATCAACTCCCCACCCGGAATAACAGTTCCATTTCTGAAAAAATGGAACTGTTTCCAGCTGAAATCATTTTCCAGTTCAGAAAACTTCCTGTTTGTCCAATCCCCGAAATCTATTTCGTTAAAAGCTTCACAGATCTCCACCTTCAGCCTTTTGTTATCAGCAAGCGGCTTTGCCGTCTCCAGCGCCCTGTCCATTGGGCTGGAATAGATTGCCTCAAGTTTTCGATTCTTAAAAAAGTGCAGTAAATCTCTTGCCTGTTTTTGCCCATGACTGCTAAGATGCATCCCAGCCATTCTACCAGGCACCCTGTCTGCACAATCGATATTTCCATGCCGGATAAGGTAAACTGTGGTCTTCATATTACTGAGCTTGTTTTGTTAAATGTACCGGTATACCTTGTATCTGCTGCTGCATACCTGTTAATCACCTGTGAAGCAAACTCTGCAAACTCCTGCGGCTCTGATGGTGGACTGGTGATAGAAGCCAGTTTACCTCTGGATGGTGGAGTGAAACAGAGAGTCAAAGTCGTGTCAAATTCCTGCAATTTCTCCATCTGGTAATCAAACCAGGAATATGCATCTTCTCTATGCCAGTCTGCCCAGCTTATTCCGGTTCTCAATTTCTTTACACCCAATTTTTTCATCCACTTTACCGCCTCCTCCAGCCTGTGATCTCTGAAATGAAACCACTGACATATACCTATCTTCGGATTGAAAAACTGCATTGCAGGTTTAGGTGTACCATCTGCCCTAATCAACCCCATGTAAAAATGACGGTAATAAGAGCTGCCCTCACTTTCTTTGTGTCTGGTGGTGGCCTCCCAGGCTGGCGGAAGATCCAGAAGACTATACCAGTATATCCGCTCCACTACTCCATCCAAAAGCTCCATCGTCCTTTTCAGACCGAAAACCTGCACTTCATCTGCTCCAAAAGAGGATGCCCCAACCTCGGTAACCCATACCGGTAAATCACAAACCGATTGAATATCCCGGATTTTCTGAGGCCACTCGTCAATTTGCCAGTGATTCCAGTCCAGGGGAAATCCGTGCACCGCAACAGCATCAAAACAATCAAGTAATCCATAGCTTTTCAATAAGGAAATAAACCTGGGATCTATAGGTGAAATTCCCCCCATAACTACCGTCAGAAAAGGATTCACCTCCTTTACCTTTTTAGCTGCAAGCATGGCCATTTGAGAAAAATCCTTCCATTGCGGATCTATAGTAAAATCCCAGTGAGACAGATTGTTTGGTTCATTCCAGATTTTTATTGCTTCAACCATTTTGACCTCTTATGATTCTCTTTCAGAAACAGATGATTTGATTGAATGACTTCCCCCTTTTTTTTGTGCCTCTTTTATGTAATTCTCCAACTGGACTGCTCTGTGAGCGGCAGTATGCTCTGCCATTACTCTTTTTCTGGCACTCTCACCTATGTTAATTCTTTCTTTTTCAGATATATCGGTAAGATATCTCAGTGTGTGCTCAGAAGTTGAACTTATAAGAATCTCTTCTCCAAACCTGAAAAAACTCCCCAACCCCTCCCAATAATCGCTTATAATCGCCGTTCCACAAGCTGCAGCCTCAAAAAGACGAACGCTGGGAGCAAATCCGGCCATCAACATATCCTCTCTGGTAATATTGAGCGTAAATTTTTGAGAGCAGTAAAACTCCCGGTGTTCTGATGGCGCAATATGCTGAATGTGGGTGACATTAGCGGGCCACACATAGTTTTGAGGATATTGAGGCCCTGCGACTATAAATCTTCCTTTATTCCATTTCTGTGCAGGCCAAATCAACATCCTTTGTAACGCTTCCTGACGATCAGCGCTGTAAGTTCCCATATATCCCATATCAAATCTGGTCTCCATTTTCAATGGATAGTAATTTTCCGGTGATACCGAACAATAAAGAGGTCTGGCCATGGGTGAAGCGAAAACCTGCTCCAGCTGATCAAGAATGGGACCTCCTGCAAAAGAAAGATAAAGATCATAACCGGCCACCAACTGAGGCGTTATATATTGATATTCTCGCTTTAAAAGCTTTGACATGGTAACCGGAGTATCGATATCATAAAATGCTCTTATCCCTTTGGCTGTCTCGATGACCCATTCACCAATAACAACCCCCTCAGGAACATAAGAACCCACAATTACGACCTCTGCACCCTCTATCTCTCTTCTGAATCGTTGCTTCAAATCAGTAACAGAGCTGTACAGTTCTGTTTTGACAAAAGAAGGTTTAGCCAGATCACGGTTATTAGCATACCATGGCATATCTCTTTCCAGAAACAACACATTGTGCCCCCGGCATGTCAGCTCCTTTATTAAGCCCCTGTAGGTAGTAGCATGCCCATTTCCCCATGAGGAGGTTATGGAAAGCCCCAGAAAAACAATGTCGTAAGGCACAGTCATTATCATGAAGTAACCTCCTGATGACTTCTGCAGTCTAGTAATATCTGCTCGACTTTTTCAGCTCTCTTTTGGTAAGTGTGAGTGGAAAGTATCCGTTCCTGGGCTGATTTGCCGATCTGACGAGCTTTACTGAAATTGAGAGATTTCAAAATCTGAACAACCTCCTCCCCATCTTTAGCCACAAGACACTCCACCTGCGGCTCAAGAAACATCTCTATCCCTTCCCAGGCATCGGTAATAATACATGCAGCTGCCCCTGCAGCTTCAAATATCCTGGTAGGCGGGGAAAAACCACAGTCTGCCATACTTTGACGATTGATATTCAGTACAGCCAGTACAGAACTGTTGAAAGCATTATGATCATATGTAAATACATGTCCCAGGTTTCTTATGTTAGGAAATTCGTTAAAATCAGTTTGCCATCCGTTACCACCCAGCATGAAGAGTTTGTGGGGGAGCAAGCTGGCCGGTTTGAAAAAAAACTCTCTGACTCTTTTCTCTCTGTCCGGAAGACGGTTGCCTAAAAAACCCATGCTCCCCTCAAATCTGCTATCTGAACATACCTGAAAATGGGTCTGAGGATCTAAGGCATTGTAAACCGGAATACATTGTCTAGCCCCAAACTGTCTATAACCATTTACAACTCTGTCTCCTCCGCCATAGGTTAAAATAAGATCATAAGAAGCAATCAGATCCCTGAACGGATCGTTTTGGTTATCTCTTATTCTGTCAAGAGTTGCAGGTGCATCCACATCCCAGAACACTACAGCAGTATCGGTGTTTTGTAAATTCAGTACTTCTTTTTCCAGAAATTCATCAAACACTCCCACACCACTTGTTTTAATTATTATATCGGCTCCCTTTGCCTGGCTTAAAGCAGATCTCACACCTTCCAGATCTGCCTTATAAACGACACTCTTTGCGTAGGGTGGATCTTCAATATCTCTGTTTTTCTGACGGTCATAAGCATCCGGTTCGAAAAACATCACACTGTGTCCTCTTCTGTTAAGTTCATTTATGATACCCCGGTAATATGTGGCAGCCCCATTCCAGTAAGCTGATACCAGGCTTGATCCAAAAAAAACTATATTGAGTCCCTTACTCATCGGTTCCCCCTGTTGTTTGATATTTCGGAATCCAATAACTCCGCAGTACTTCCTCTAATACCCGTTTCCTCACATATTTTTAACAATTGATCCACCCTGTAGGCACAAGTGTGCCGGTTAAGGATAGTTTGCAGGCCATGGGAAACCATTTGTGAAGAAAACCTGCGGTCATTTAGAATAAGTTTTATATGTTCTTTCATCTGTTGACTATTCTGAGCGATCAGATAATCCCTGCCCCCTTCAAAAAGATGTTCACAATCATTCCATGGTGAGCAGATTAGAGGGATTCCTGAAGCTAAAGCTTCAAAAGGGCGAATGGTGGGAATACCCGGAAGCATTTGGGAATAAGGTCTTCTGGGAATGTGTACCGTAAATCTGTAACGGGAGAAAATCTGGGGAACCAGATAATTAGGTGTCCAGCCAGCATAATGGAGTCCACAGTCTTTTAATCTTTGCAGAGCAATTGATGGATAACGTACTCCGAAAATCCGGCCTCTCAGTCCAAGCTGCTCCACAGGATTAAAGAGAAAGTCGTTAAGCTCTGAACTTCTCTCCTCATCTCCCCAGTTCCCAATCCATACCACATCACCATCATACTCAGAACAGCTCAACGGCCGGAATATCCGGATATCCGCAGCTTCATGCCAGGTCCATGCATTGTTAGCCCAGGAATTTTTCAGATAGATCTCTCTTATCACCTCTCCAAATGCAAGCACTCCATCGTAATAAGACAGATCGTATTTTTTCATACTCTCAGGATCCGTCACTGAACGGTGATGAGTGTCATGAAAAAAGAGCCGATATCCACTGTGAAGTTTACGGTGCTTGCCTATCCGGTAAACCAGCTCATGATCATTCCATTCATGAACAATCACCACATCAGCTGCATCCAGAACTGCATCTATATCCAGGTCCTCTATTCTGTATTGCAAACTTTTGATTCCTGGAAAATAATGAGAAAATGAATCAAGTGCATGAGACCCACAGTCCTGGATAAGATTATAAAGACTCCAGGACAAGGCTGGTTCATAGACCGACACCTGATGACCACGATGTATCAGTTCTGTAACAATGCCCCTCAAAAAATGAGCATTTCCATGATTCCAATCAGAGACAAGCGAATGAACAAAGAATACAAAACGCATTTTTTCCGATACCAGATTTGAATTAAATGTAGATTCTGTCAGTAAAAGCTGTATTTATTGATAAGATTCTGATACAATGCGAGATAACTTTCTGCCATATTCTGTGAAGAATACTGTAAAGCCCTCTGACGAGCCTTCTGCCCGTATTCAGAGCGTAATAATTCATCACAAATCAGATTGTTGATTGCACATTTGATTTCTTCCCGGTCATCTGGCTTTACAAAAATTGCCGCATCTCCCCATATCTCCCGCAGACTCTTTATATCACCCAATACAAGAGCACATTCATTAAGCGCTGCCTCCAGAATCGATAATCCAAAAGGTTCATATCTGGCCGGAAGAGCATAAATAGATGCTTTATTCATCCAGGCACATAGAGCAGGAAATGAAAGCTGTCCCAACAAATTAACCCTTTCATGATTTAACTGCCTGTCAGCCAGCTCTCCAGCAATAAAAAGCGGCCATGACAAACCGGATGCAATTGACATCAAAGCTTCTATGTTTTTACCCTCATCCCATATCCTTCCAGCTGATAATATCAATGGTTGCTTTTGAGAACCAGAATAGCAGATGCTTCTACCATTATAGATCACCATGGAATTCTCAGTAACACCGTAATGTCTTTCAAGCATCTTCATCATTGCTTTGCTGGGTGCAACCACGGTATCCGCCCCTTTTAATCCATCAGTCACTCTTTTTTGGTAGATCTGCCAAGACAGAGGCAACTTCTCTCCCTTTACCTGCTCAAACCATGAACTGACACAGGAATGCCCCACTACCACCACAGGTGAATGCCAGGGAAGAGCTCCGTGCACAAAACCATTAAGATGAATAATGCCTGGATGAAGCATTATTTCCAGCTCAAGTAACCACTCGGAAGCTTCTTCAACATCTCCCCAGGGCTCCTCCATCCACTCCAGCTTGTAAGAACTTTCGAACATCTCCACATTTTTAATAGCATTAAGCATTTTTCTTTTTTCAAAATCAGGCAGGGGCCCCATAGTGGCAACCGCCACCTCTATGCCACGATCAGTTAACCCCTTAATCAGCTCCATGGCATAATTCCAAACACCTCCAACCGTATCTACAGTCATCAGTATCCGTTCCAGGTTAATTCTCTCCCCATTTATTGTGGACATATTCATTCCCCATCACAACTGAGAAATTTGTAAAAATTGCTGGATTTTCCACGGGAGACCTTCTTCTCGTATTGAAAAGCCAGATTTGCCTGATCGAATCTGGTGAAAAACTCATCCCAACTCATGATAGTCAGGTTTTCCGGATTTGGCTCCCCCTTGAAAATGATTCTCAAAATCCCGGCATTTTCACTGGGAGTCTCCCTGTCCACCACAGATGCGGGCACACCACCATGCTCCTCTATCCATGTACGGATTTCATTGTGATCTGTAGTCACCCGGACATTATCATACATTTAAGTTTCTCCCTGCGAATTATTAATCAACTGTTGTTATAAATTTGGTCTAGCACATCTGTAACTTTCTGGACCTCAGCCACCGAATCATCGAAGGTATTGTCTTGCCCCAGTCTTCGGGCCCAATTTAAAATAGCCCCCCCACCCCAATCATCAGCCGAATCATAAAGAACCTCTCTTTTAGTCCCTCTATATCTTTCCGCCTTAAAATCATAAAATGATCCAGCCACATTTTTAATACTCAGAGCACCCTCTGTGCCATATATTGTCAACCCTATAATTGCGTCTTGTCCAGCCTGCAACCTCCAGGAACAGGCAAGGTTTACAACACAACCATTTTCCAATTCAAAATTGGCCGATGCATAATCCTCCACCTCACTGCCTCTCCCTCTTATACGCTTTCCATTGGCATATAAACGACTATGAACACCCGATACCACAGGAAAATCAAACAAGTATAACACAAGGTCAACCAGATGAATCCCCAGATCTATCACACATCCACCACCAGATAACTGCGCATCATAAAACCATGGCTTGTCAGGCCCATAAGCATTGTGAAAAACTGCATCCACAGCAAATACTTTCCCGATATCACCACAACGGTTCAAATTGTTCACAATGGAAACTGTTTTCAGGAACCGGTAAGAAAAATCTATGCCCAAAAACCGGTTTTTACTTCTGGCAGTATTCACAACCGAACTCACTTCATCAAGATTACGGCCCAAAGGTTTCTGACAGAAAACCGCAAATCCAGCATTAAGAGCCGCTTTTGCCTGCTCTGCATGAAGAGCACTGGGAGTAGCAATCACTACTCCATCCAAAGATGTATGCTCCAGAAGTTTTTCGATACACGTACACACAACTGTATCATCCATGGATATCGAAACGGCATTTTCGATATTGACATCAGAAATGACTGCCGGTATGGCCACACCATTTTTGACCAATACATCCATCCGGTTTCTTCCTATCCAACCCACTCCCAGAAAACCCAGATTTAATGGCTTTACAATTTGAGCACTTTGAATCGTATCAGAATTCATAATGTCACCAGCGCTTTCATAAACCCCTCCGGACGGTTCTTCATCAGCTCAAAAGCATCTCCCAGTTTTTCAAAAGGAAGAATATGTGAATAAAGTACCTGCGGTTCAATTTTTTTACAAACCATCGCTTCTAACGCAGCATTCATACCCCAAATGTAACGCAAAGGATCACGCTCATGGGCGTTAATAACATCCAGACCTTTCCAGTTCCACTGCTGCATGTTGACTTCTCGCAATCCGTCCTGATGATACCCGGCGATTATCAACCGTCCTCTGTTTTTTAAAAGTTCACCAGCAATTGTCAACGGTTGCTGAAATCCGGTAGCCTCTATCACACAATCACAACCACCATCAAATATCTGGTTAACCGATTCAACTGTTTCTGACAGTGTTCCTGACATACATACGTGTTCTACACCACATTTTCTGGCTGCTTCCAACGCAGTTTCTCTTCTGGAAACAGCAACTACCGATACTCCCGATCTTGTGGCCAACTGGCAAAGAAGCCCCCCCAGAAAACCGACCCCTATGATAGCCAGCTTATCACCAGGCATCACCTGGGAACGCTGCCATACATTCATAGCACAGCCCAAAGCCTCACCGGGAAAATGCTCCTCAGTAAACTCTTCCGGTATTAAAACCGCCTCTTTCTGGTCCACTTTATCAAACTGAGCAAAAGCATGAAACGACAATGCAGTAACTCTGTCACCCACTTTAAACTTGCTGACATCTTTACCCAGCGCAACCACCCTGCCCCATCCCTCGTGTCCTGGAGCACCAGGCTCCATTGGATAAGAAAACCAGGGCCTCCCCTCCCATAACGGAAGATTCGAACCACATACTCCGCATCCTTCCATCTCTATAAGAATCTCCGTAGGTCCAACTTGCGGTATGGGTACCCTGATATATCCGATTCTTCCGGGTGAAGTAATCTGAGCACTGTACATTTTTGAATCGCTTAATGGAATGCCGGATTTTTTTTCTTCATGAAAAACATTGCTAATGTTCATACAATTTTTTCCTTTACATTATCTGGTATTTCCGGGCAGACATGAGTGTTTATCCAATCGTAGAGTCTCATTAGCCCGCATTCAATATCCACTGTTGGTTTCCACCCGGTCAGACTGTGAAACTTGGATGTATCGGACACATAATAATACTGATCCCCGTTACGCCAAGGGGCAAAGGAGAGCGGAGGAAACTTCCCGCTTTGTTTTTGCAGCAGCTCTATACATTCAAGGATACTTATGGAATTGGATGGTCCTCCACCGATGGTGAAAGCATGCCCGCAACATTTATCGCTGTTTTGTACCACCAGTTCAAAAGCATGCAGAAGATCATCAATAAAAAGAAGGTCTCTCACCTGTTTACCATCACCATATATGGTAATTGACTGGTTTTGTAATATACGGAAAAGAAAATATGCCACCCATCCCTGGTCTTCTGTACCATACTGATGAGGTCCGTAAATGCAGCTCATCCTGAAAACTGAGGCAGGTACACCATAAGTTCTGCAATAATCGAGGATATACTGGTCTGCACTCCCTTTAGAGCAACCGTATGGACTTTGGAAATCCAGCACTGTGTTTTCATTTATTCCCCTGCTGAATTTATCGTTTTCCGGATAATAACGTAGACCTTTTTCCACCAGTTTGATGTCTGATAGTTTTCCATATACTTTATTGGTGGAAGTAAATACCAGAAAAGGTGGATTATCTCTTTGACGTATCGACTCCAGTATATTCAGTGTGCCTTCCACATTTACTTTAAAGTCCTCGATGGGATTTTCCACACTTTTGGTTACAGCAACCTGCGCTGCAAAATGGAAAACCACGCCAGCATCTTTTAATATAAGCGCTATCTGCCCTGCGTCTCGTATGTCACAAATCGTGACCTGAATTTTTTCTCCATGATTATCAAGAAGCCACTGAAGATTTCTCCGGGAACCATTTCTGGAAAGATTGTCAATGATTATGACCCGGTGACCCTGTTTTAGCAGATGGTGAGCCAGATTGGTGCCTATAAAACCGGCCCCCCCTGTGATTACTACAGGTTTATCGATAATATTCATGACAACCCCCGGGCAACAAGTTCTGAATTAGCCATATCCAGTTTATCCTGCGCTATCTGATTTTCCAGCCAACCGGCAAGTTCGGTAAGGCCTTTCTCAAGTGTCATTTGAGGCTTATACCCCAGAATCTTTTCGGCCAGAGTAATATCTGCAAAACAGTGCCTTATATCACCGATTCTGAATTTTCCACTAATAAGAGGTTCAATATCTGTTTTTCCCAGAACCAGAGCCATTTCCCTGGCCACCTGTGAAATAGAGTAGTTTTTTCCGCTTCCTATATTAATGCTTTGGAAATTGGCAGAACTGCTCTCCAGTGCACTTACACAGGCACTGCAAACATCGTAAACATGAACAAAATCTCTTCTCTGCCTACCGTCTTCAAAAATCAAAGGTTGTTTGGAGTTAAGATATCTTGATGCAAAGATCGCCAGAACTCCTGTATAAGGATTGGATAATGCCTGACGGGTGCCATAAACATTGAAAAACCGCAGTGCGACAGTAGGGATATTGTAGGCATTTCCGATTAGAAGACACATCCGTTCCTGATCGAATTTGGAAAGTGCGTACAATGATGCCAGACAAGGGATCTTGGTTTCCGGGGTTGGCATAGGTTCCAGTAAAGTTCCATTTTCACAACACAGGTCCCAGTCGGATCTTCTTAACTGTTGCACAGATCTTATTGCACCACTATATGTTAAGCCGTCAACCCCTTTATATAAACCTTCCCCGTAAATACTCATACTGGAAGCAACCACCAGTTTTTCCACGTTTGTCTGCAGTAAAGATTCCAGAAGCACAGAAGTACCGATATTGTTTATCCGGGTGTACTTCTTAATCTGATACATGCTCTGGCCTACACCCACCGCTGCGGCAAAATGAAAAACCGCCTTAACTCCCTGTAAAGCCTTAAGCAGGATTTCGGAATCACAGATATCCCCCCTGATAAATTCGGCATCACTATTGAGATAGGAAGGCTTCAGGGAAAGTGAGCCGTGCACCTGAGGTATAAGATTATCGATGATTCGTACTCTGTAACCTCTTTTTAACAGCTCGTCTGTGAGATGTGAACCGATAAAACCGGCTCCTCCTGTTATCAGAATCAAATCTGCCATTTTTCCACCTGATCCTAAGTCTGATTTTTTAAAAGGTACTCTGGATTTTTTTCTGAAACAAGAAGCATGCCAAAGACAATCTTTGTTTTTTTCACAGTAAACGGGAAAAAGGGTACAGTCATTGCTACCTCTTTTCTCAAAGTGGAGGTGCAACATGAATAATCTTTTACCTTCTGTTTCCTGGGTGGATGCCTCCTGGCTAAAAAACCACCTGGAACAGGATATCACTATTTTAGATGTACAGCCCGATATTCACGATTACATAAAGGAACATATTCCCGGAGCGGTTTACTTCAACGAGGATCATCTGAGAGCTTATCACAATAACCTTCCTTCGCATTACATTCCACAACAATGCCTTCAACAGCTGCTTCAATCTGTAGGTTTACATAAAAACAAGTCTGTAGCTGTCTACGGCAGTAATGGAAGGTTTTCAGGAAAAGGAGATGGATTGGAACAAACCATGGTGGCCTACTCCCTGGCCCGCTTCGGACACTCCAATATCCTTATTTTAAACGGAGGTCTTGAATCATGGATCGATGCCGGATTCCCTCTATCCAAACAATATCCTCAGGTTTCTATTTCAGAATATCATCCATCTGTTAAAAACGATCTGTTTGTCAATTACAACCAATTTATGGAAATAAAAGATTCTCCCGATACCATATTAATAGATGTCCGTCCCAGATCGGTTTATCAAGGAGCAGGTCTTTGGGAAAAACCCGGGCATATCCCCGGGGCCATAAATCTACCCTGGCGGCTTCTTATGGATCACAACAACCCACGCATGCTTCGGATCGAAACTACAATAAAAGAACTGGCCCTCTCTAGAGGCGCTTCACCCGATAAAACCATAATCCTCTACTGCGGTACCGGTCGCGAAGCAACAGCTGCATTTCTGGTTTTCAAATACGTTCTCAGTTATCCTAAAGTTAAACTCTACGAAGGCTCCTTTACCGAATGGGTAACCTATCCCCAAAATCAAACTGTCACCGGAGCTAAACCTTACTGAGAAAAACAGGACGACTTATGTTGTTTGAAAGAATCGTAAGTGATGGTATTTCTCATTTTTCTTACCTTTTAGCAGACGACTCCAATGCTTTAGTCATCGACCCAAGAACCGATGTCGGTATTTACCTTGAAATAGCCAAAAAAAATCATCTGCAAATCTCTAACATCCTGGAAACGCACCGTCATGAAGATTTTCTGTGCGGTTCCACCATTTTAGCAAAAAAAACAGGTGCCGAAATCTGGCATGCAGACTCCCAATGGGACTATGGTTATGGCTTTCCAGTCTCAGACAAACAAGTCTGGAATATCGGAAAACTCAAACTGGAATCGATACTTACCCCGGGGCACACTCCCGGAACGATGAGTTACCTTCTTTACGATGAACATGGCGCACCCTGGTGTGTATTCTCCGGTGATACACTCTTTTCTGGCGAGGTCGGAAGAGTCGATCTCATGGGTGATGACAAAGCGGAAGAAATGGCATCCCTGCTTTACGATTCACTTTTTTCAAAACTGTTGCTGCTGGGTGATCAGATCATCGTATGCCCTGCTCATGGAGCAGGTTCTGTATGCGGGCAAAACATTTCCGACCGTCTCTGGACTACCATCGGTCTAGAAAGACTCCACAACCCGGCACTTCAGTTACCAAATAAAGCATCGTTTATAAAAACTATTGCTCATAATCAGGAAAAACCTCCATATTTTAAAAAAATGGAAGAATTGAATGTGAGCGGACAAATTCCGGAATTTTCCATACCTGTCCCATATCCCAGTCAGGAATTCAAAGATTTAACAGGTGATTCACTGATAATTGACACTCGCGATATACAGTGTTTCACCACCTCACATATCCCCAACTCCATCTCCATCTGGGCACAAGGTGTCCCCTCATATGCAGGATGGTTCTTACCTTACGATATAAGCCTGCTTTGTGTGGGAAACAACTCCCAAATAAGTTCCACCTTCACCGATCTTTTCAGGCTCGGCTATCAGGTGAAAGGATACCTTTCCGAAGATTTCATTTATTGGCACAAGGAAGGGTTAGCAGTGAACTCGATTTCCACTATTACAGCTGAGGAACTCAAAAATCAGCTGGATTCTTCAAAATCTAATTGGATTCTGGATGTCAGAACTACTCATGAACTCACCAGTGAAGGTGGTATTCTTGGTGCCCATCACATCCCCCTAACAGAACTGCAGCCCAAAATCGATACCATCCCTGTTGACCGAAATATTTATATCATCTGTGGAAGCGGGCAGCGCTCCACTATCGCAGCATCACTGCTTCTTCAACAAGGCCCATATAAACCTGTGGTTATTTTGGGGGGATTCAGTTCGTGGAAATCCTTGAAATATCCGGTTGAATACTGATTCATTCAATTTTTATTAACTCAGGAAAAGGAGAAGCCATGAGAGAACATGTTTTTAAAACGATTGAAATCACCGGTACATCTCCTGATAGCATCGAGGATGCGGTCAGAAACGCCATCTCTAAAGCGGGGAAAACAGTTCATGGACTAAGATGGTTTGAGGTTTCCCAAATAAGAGGAGCACTAGAAGAAAACCATGTTTCGCAATGGCAGGTATCCACCAGAATCAGCTTTGAGCTGGACGAGAACTAACCCTGTAAAACCAGTAAATTATTGCCCTGAAATTTCTTTATAGGTAGTGGAAATACCAGTGATGGAAAAATTATTTTTTTTGCATCATAACGGAAAGGATTGCGTATGCCAATGTATGAGTTTTACTGTCATTCCTGTAACACTATTTATACATTTTTCTCAAAAACAGTAAATACAGAGAAAACTCCTGAATGTCCGGGTTGCAAAAAAAATTCACTCACCAGACAGATCTCCAGATTCTCTTTCACAGGCAGATCCAAAAAAGATGAAGATGGGGACTCAGAACTCCAGGATCTTCCAATAGATGAATCCAGGATGGAAAGGGCTATGCAGGCACTTGCCTCAGAAGCGGAAAATATCAACGAAGACGATCCCAGGCAGGCAGCCAATCTGATGCGAAAACTCACAGATATGACCGGCCTTAAACTTGGGGATAAAATGGAAGATGCGCTAAGCCGCATGGAGGCTGGAGAAGACCCGGAGGCCATCGAACAGCAAATGGGAGATATTGATGAGAGCGACCTTTTTAAAGTGGAATCTCCCAGATCCTCCAGGCAAAAAAGACCTGTGCGGGATGAAACCCTTTACGAAATGTAATCACCAGATTCGCACAGTATTGTGCGTTTCTGCCGAATCCGTTTTCAGCACCGAATTAATATCCTCGATTTTATTTATACTGATAACCGTGGAATCCTTACGGAAGTTATTTACACGTGCCAACCCGGTAAGCACCCTCCCTGGCCCGATCTCATAAAGAACATTGACCTCCATCTCCTTCAAGGTGCACATCGATTCCCTCCAGAAAACAGGACTGGTCAATTGCCATGAAGAAAGATGTTTTATGGTCGATGGATGTTTTTCGGTCTTGGCGGTCGCATTTAGAATAATATCTATAACCGGTGGATTAAAGGTAAATGGTTCGACCCATTTTTCATATTCATAGCGGACCTCTTTAAGAAAGGGGCTATGCCAGGGACCTACAACCGGTACTCTTTTACTTTTCCCCAGTTTCCGTTCTGCGATTATCAAGGCTACATTGTCCAGTAATGTTTTATCCCCGGATAAAACAAACTGATCCGGAGCATTGTCATTTGCCAATACCAGCATGTCCGGATCACCAATCTCATTAATCAGATTATCCACAGTCTCTCTATCCATGAACATGACTGCCAGCATCCCCCCACTACACTGGGTTGCCACCTTATCCATTAGCTGACCCCTTCTGGCAGCTAAAGTGATCGCCTGTTCAGAAGTGATCACCCCTGCAGCAGCCAGTGAAGTTATCTCTCCCAGGGAATGCCCTAAAACCACATCCGGTCTGATACCATTCTCTATCATCCGGTTCCAGTATCCCAGACACACAGTTACTATCGATGGCTGAAGAAAACGGGCTTGAATCAGGCGTTCCTCAGGTCCTTCCAAACAAAGCTGCCTCAAATCTTCATGAACCAGATCACATGCCAGCTCCAGCAGATTTATTGTAAATGGATCATCAAAAAACAGATCTCTTCCCATACCAATTTCCTGAGAACCCTGCCCAGGAAACATAAAGGCGACTTTACTCACAAATAAACCCCGCAGATGATAAAATTCTCAAACCTGTGGCCGAAAATTTTTAAAAATACAATTCGTAACAGAACTATTCAATACTGGAAAATTTCTTTGCTTTTTCATTTTCTTCAAAATGAAACTGATTTGGCAGTCGAGCGTAGGTGTAGAAACGTAACACTTTGAAATGAATAAGAATATGAATGCAGAGCTGTTTTACCTGAGCGCACCGCATTCGACTGAGGATTTTTATCAAACTGTAGTATTTGATTTTATTGAATCCGCGAAGGGTAGAAACGGTCCTCCACTGGAGAACCGATTTTTCATATTACCACTCATTTACACCTGAAGTCCTCACAGACCTGCCCGTCAGGACATTCATCTTCAGAATCACCCCAGCAGGAGATCAAGCCCGGAATATGAACCAGTTTTGTCACAGTAGATTCAAGCATAATCTTGGCATTGGTTGTCGAACTGGTTCCGGTTGCCCTTCGGGTGATTTCTATTTTTGGGAAGCCTGCCATGCCTAAAGCCTTTAGTTTTCCAAGTAATACTGCTGGAATCTCCACTGATCCATTATCCGGGCATTCACATTCAATAATTCCTTTTGTGCCACCATGATGACTTATATCAATCTTGATACTTATGGTGGAATTTCCAGGATTTGATGGAGGTTCCCATTTTAAAACAATCGGCTCCCCATCAATAATGGAAATAGTGTCATTATACACCACCAGTGGCTTGATACCCATAGCCGACATAGTGAAAGAAGGTATGGTTGAGTTCCCTTTGATTGTTAAATTTACCATATCTCCCTCTTCAAAAGGCGGAAACGACAGCGAAACTCCTGATGGAAGTTGATAATTAGAGCGGATAGTATCCATAATGAAGGTTCCGGATGAACCTGTAGTTTTTAATCCGCTCACTTCTATTTTCCCGGCGTAAACTGGCGAAGGTTCATATTGACAACTGTCATCTTCCACACAAAGTGCTGTGCCGCAATCATTTTCACAAAATGGGATACGTGGTTTCATAAGCCGGCAGTTTCCGATGGCTTCGGCTTCATCCCATACTATAGGATAAATCGCAGGCCCGTCTTTGAGGTTTCCCTGCAATTGTGCATAGGTAGCAGTTATCCCATCCGGTGCCACAAGCGATAGTACAAAACCGCCATAAATTTGGGTTGAATCCTTAGGATCCTGAGGATCAAGTGGATCTTCATTTTCAACAGTATCCTGATCTGGATCTTTATTTTCAGTAGTGTCCTGATCCGGATCTTCAATTTCAACAGTGTCCCGATCTGAATCTTTGGGCCCTGCAGATGTTGGACCCTTTTCATCATTACAATACATTAATAGAGCCAGAAGCCCAAAGAGTCCAACTGATAACAATGTTCTTTTAATCACTTTTAAGTATCTCCTATATAAAAATCAGGGGTTAAGCGCGAAACAGTAGAACCCGCCATATCCACCATCGCTACCAATAATGTTTCCACTTGAACCGAAGTCATCGGTAATATGAATACCTGCAGCACATCCTCTGGCATCAAAACCGGAAATCCAGTGAGAGGCACTTCCGCCAAAACCACCGCCCATACTTCTGGGCCAGGCGAATCCACATCTGGGCTTGCCATTGGCAGTAGTAGAAGTCCAATCATTACAGGTAGCAGTCTTTGAGTAGAGTCTCCCGTTAGTACCGGATCCGGTCACCATGTGATGATTATCTACCAGCGGACCACTGGGGTCAGGACGATGATTTGGAATACCATCTTCATTTGGAAGGTCATTTTGTATAGATGGATCACCATTTAATGGGCGGGTGTTTATGAGATCAGTCAGGGTGGGTGCCAGAAGTTTTCCCAACCGGTCATACCAGGGACCATTACCGATCCGGTCAACTGCATCGACCTGCTTACCATTTTCATCAGCTGTAACACTGAGAAACGCACGCCACTGCTTGACTTTTGAACCAGGCATGCTTTTCTCGGCAATACATTGACATATACTGTCTGCTCCT
This sequence comes from Fibrobacterota bacterium, assembly GCA_023436145.1. GTDB lineage: Bacteria > Fibrobacterota > Chitinivibrionia > Chitinivibrionales > Chitinispirillaceae > JAAYPC01. The sequence continues at coordinate 190,049 of JAEZKP010000016.1, forward strand.
TTAAGACCCGCTCCAGGTCCGATTTTTCCAAACCGGAAATCTCCGCCAAAGCCGTTCTGACTTCCCGATAACTCCTGCAGCGCTTTCAGACTGGTAACAAAAAAACTGAATTTGCCCAGTGTTATCGAATCCAGTTCGATATTAACCTCATCCTGGTATGAGCTTATTGATACATTTCTGGATACATAACTGTTCGCAGTAACCCGCAGAGTATCTACTGTTGCCTGAACCTTTGAAAGATTTCCTTCGCTGACATTTACGAATGTTTTAACAACTGATGAAGCCGCGGTCAGATAGTCTTTGGTGATTGGCATATAACGGAATACAGAAACATTATTAACTGTCGAAACACGGATTATCATCATTTTTGACGCATAATTATTGGTCAGCAGATTATATTGATATCCCCCTTCTGAGACTTTGAGATTAATCACCTTGTCCAGCAGTTTGCCTCGCATGTCAAAAAATTCGATTTTTACCGTTGAAGGTTTGCTCAGATTAAAAAACAAGACGCTGTTTAATAAGGAAATCGTTTCCACATTAAGAATTTTCGGGGCAGGTTTTGCTACCCCCGTAGCAGCGATTTGATACTTTCCATCGGCATCAGTGGTGTCAACCAGTCCGACAGAAACCAGTCTGACAACAGCACCTTTGATAGCCTTGCCTTTTTTATCAGTAACTTTCCCGCTAAGACTGACATTCTGACCATAAGCCATATAAAAAACCGCAGCCAACAGAAGGAAAACAGAGATTCGGCTCATACGATAACTCCTTGATATTTATATCATTACAATGTGTTTGCCCAAATAAGCCAAATCAGATTATCCACTGGTCACCTATCTGAAATTACACAGGTACTCGTGCAAAAATGATTGTTTTGCTTTGAGCATAGTAAAAAATGTCGGCTCAGCATACAAAAAGCAGATCCTGACAAATTTTTATGAAAACTAATATATGAAATAATCAGAGAAACATTGTGGAAAAAAGGCTGCTTTGAGCATTTTTTATTCTCTACAGAGAACAATTTCTGGCTGGTCTCAGCAGTTTCAGGTGGAAGAAGAAGAGGAGGTAACCGTTCCTCTATAGGCAAATAGCATTTTCCATTAGATATCGCTGCAATTGCAGATATTGTCAACAGGTAAATTATAAGAACACTTCTTATGAAACTACAAACCTTTCCGGTGACTGGAATCCCAGTGAGTTTGCTTACAATAACAATTATTGTCACACATATTGGACGATCTCATTTGTATCTTGTTAATTTAATATCATTTTATCAGCTGTACTGTTTTTTTCTTCGCCTTTTTTACTTTTTCGCCACTTTTTATCCGGTGCTGATAGCCCCCCGGTTATCCCAATTCCAATACTCCAATCATCCCGGGTCTGCCCTTCTCTCAAATGATCCAGAGACTTTGTTCCATGGATGACAGAATGGCTCTTGCTGAAGAAAAAATTGGGTTTTAACTCAAAACCACAAAAGGATTTTGTATTATCACATCTTTGCAACTTTGAATGGTAATCTGTGTTGTTAAGCATATCCAAAAATCTTACCATCTTGGATATCATCATATATGTTTTCCTGAAATTTACGGTGAATACAAAGCCTTCTGTTCTTTCGAATCTTGATCCTGCAGGATCAACCATTTTACCACGAATAAGGGCATAGAAAGGTGTTAGCTGGATTTTGTGTCCAAAGTGATGTATTTCTTTATCAAACTTTTTCAGCAAATTATATTCGGCTTCACCAACGAAGGTGTATCCAAAAAAATCGAGTAAATTGAGTTCACATGATCCACCCACAAATGCTATTCTGGGTAATGGATGTCTGTGTGATAAATTTTGATAATATTGAGCACTGTCATTTCCAAGATTCAGAGCGGAGACGCCTATAGAAGGATTAATGTAAAACAAACCCCACATATCGAATTTTTTATTGATACGCATCCCTAAATCGAAAGCATATCCTTTAGCTATACCATCATTGGGTCTTTCTGGCCCACCGATACCGGGAGCCAGCCTCGAATCATATCGTTTAAACGAGACTCCTAAGGAAAGAATATCGAAACCTCTGACACCCAGGCAGTTCGAAGTAACTGCCTCGCTGGAATTTACTACCACAACATTATTTCCCGACTCATCATAGATTTCATTTTCTCCCATCCCCAGATAATTGTGAAAATAAGCATACCCTAAATCCACATAGGGGAAAATGTTGTTAAGCGTGGTTGAGAAAGCGGTAAAGTCATGATAAGATCAGATATTCTTAAAACTGGTAACAGATCCTCATGAAAGCGGGTGTAAATAAAATTGACATAGGTTTCATCATAAAGGCTTGCTGCATTTGCCGGATTCCAGAAAACGGAACTCACTGTATTTGCAATAGATACACCGCTTTGACCTAAACCGGTATTCTCCGCTCCTGCAGGAAATTCCAAAGTGATGACAGCCGCTTCCCCGACAGCATGTACATTTACATAACTAAAAAAAACATGCAGGTAATTAATATTTTCCGAAATATTCCTGCACCCCTTACTTTTTTATCTGTTACTGATTTGAATAAATGAAGCACTTCTCAATAAAATCCATTAAAAGTAGGTGGTTATTCTTATTCGTTTAAACAAAATAATTTCTCATTTCAGATTATCACAACAAGAACACATAGCTTTTTATTCAAAGATCATTATACATGTGGTTGCCCCCACCCTTAATCAGTTTCTGTTAAAAATGAACAAATACTGATTTGTCTTTCATTCCCAGGAAAAAACGTTACTCAATCCGCAACCGCAAGCACTTCTGAATGACTATTGAGAAAATTATACAATGTGGCTCTTCCCACCCTCAGAATTCTGGCAGCCTTAGCCTTATTTCCTCCAGCCTTTGCTAATGCACTCTCCACCATTTCGATATTCAGCTTGGGTTTACGTCCGGCCTTCGCTCCATTCGCCGTCATCATTGGAATAAACGTGTTATTGAGGATTTCCGGCGGAAGATGTTCAGCTAAAATCTTATTACCACGACATTTTATCATAGCAAACTGAATAACATTCTGTAGTTGACGAACATTGCCTGGCCAGGAATAATTCATCAGAATCGACATGGCATCCTCTGAAAAGGTCATCTCTCCACGTGAGAGTTTTTCAGCAGTCTTAGCCAGAAAATGACGAGCCAGTAAAACGATATCGTTACGTCTTTCTCTAAGAGGCGGTAACTCAATAGGAACTACTGCCAGCCGGTAATAAAGATCCTCTCTGAACTCTCCGCGATTAACCATCTCTCTGAGATTACGGTTTGTAGCGCAGAGTATCCTGACATCCACTTTTTTCTGGGTCTCACTTCCCACTGGTTCGACAATTCCCTCCTGAAGAACCCTCAGAAGCTTCACCTGCATCCTGGGAGACAGTTCCGCTATTTCATCCAGAAATAAAGTCCCCTTATCCGCCAGCTCAAAACGACCTTTCTTGTCCTTGATAGCACCGGTAAATGCGCCCTTGACATGTCCGAATAATTCACTTTCCAGAGTACCCTCCGGCAATGCACCGCAATTTACCGCGATAAAAACCTTATCCCTGCGATCACTCTCATTATGAATAGCTGCAGCTACCAGCTCTTTTCCGGTTCCACTCTCGCCCGTAATTACAACCGGAAAATCACTCACCGCCAGATCACGGATCATCTGGAAAATACTCTGCATCGAATAGTCCTGGCCGATTATTCCGGCAAACGATTCTGCCTCCCCTAAACGCATCTCCAGCTCTCGGATTCTGGTGGAATCGGAGATAACTGCAACCGCTCCTATGGTCAGTCCATATTCATCCTTAAGCGGAAACCGGGTTATATCCAGCTCTTTGCGTTTACCCTGGCCACCGGTGAAAACTGTGGGAAATGAAGTTTTTTGAAAATCATTTACAATCGAGCAATCTTCGAAAATGCAATTCTCGGCACAGACATGAGGACTGAATATTTCATGACAATCTTTTCCCAACATCTCATTTCGGCTAACACCGGTGATTTCTTCGGCTCCCCTGTTAAAAAGAAATATCTTGCGGTTCATATCATGAGCCAGTATCCCCTCATGAAGACTGTCAAGTACAACGCTCAGATATGAATGCTGATTCAGAAGCGCCTTGAGAAACCCATGCTCGAAAAGCGATTTTACATGAAGCCGTAAATCATTGCAGAGCTGCTGCCATCTGGACAGGTCATCGTCTGTTACTTCTGCTACTTTCCAGTGAATAACAGGCGGAATACCTTGGAAAAATGGATAACGCTCAGTGGATAACGAGCCCAGTACTACCACCAGGTCAAAACGCTGCTCACTTACTGATTCAAATGCCACCGGTTCATACAATGGTAATGCCACGCTGCTGGAAACAGTGCCAATCCACTCAGGAAGCGGCTCAGCGTATAGTCCGGCACTTTTAATATCAATATTTTCATTCGCATAGTCTTTAGCAAAATGTCCGGCTATTGCTGACAAACGATGATTCGTATCCAGAAAAAGAAGTTTTGATTTCATAGTTTCGGTTTGGGATATTCTCTATGGTTTTTAAGCGTTTATTACCTGATAATATCTTTTATGATTTGTTTTGTCTATTTCAAACATTTCTATTTAGTTCCTGTTCAAAACGAACCTTTATCCCTCCCTGGCATACTGCTTCGGAGGGCGCTTCGAAAAGCAGTAAAGGATGTCACTCCCGTTAGATGGGAGCGGAAATCCATCTTTTCCTTATTTTTTAGGATAGGCCCGATAGAACAACTCGGGTATGACGGATTCAGGGCATTTTGAACAGTAGCTGTTTATTAGCACCAGGCAATGATCAAATCATCATGCCCGGATTAATTCCCTTAGAGCCTGTCCATCTCCGGATTTTACACCATAAGAGAGGGACCGACCAATTCGGGTTATACCAAAACCCCCGCGTATCGGGCCATTTCATTTCTGACCCGTGGAATAAGGCGGGGAGAGATACTCAGAGAACGGATTCCGGAATCCAGAAGCCTGGTGGGCATTCCTTCCCTGCCTGCCATTTCTCCGCAAATTGACAGAGGTTTACCATGTTTACGTGCAACTTCACTGAGAGATGAAAGCATCTCCCAGAGCACCGGATGCTCAGGATCGTAGTCCTGGGAAACCATTTCGTTTGTCCTGTCAATAGCGAAGAGGTACTGAATGAGGTCATTTGACCCGATACTTCCAAAGTCGATCAACTCAAATATTTTGGAAGCCTGAAGAAATGCACTGGGCACCTCAAACATTGCTCCAAACTCAATATTTGTTCTGTAACAGTCAACATCTTTCAAAGCAGAATCCGCAGCATTAAGCAGTTCCCGCAATTGTCCCACATCCACTACCATAGGAAAAAGTATCTTTATTTTGTTTGTGCAGCTAACCCTGCCCAGAGCACGCATCTGAGCTTTGAAAATATCCGGATTTCCCAAAAGAAATCTTGCACCTCTCCAACCCAGGTAGGGATTGGCTTCCTGCTTTATCCTGAGAAAGGGCAATGGCTTGTCACCACCGGCATCAAGCATGCGGAAAGTGACTGGCTTTCCATGCATCATACCTGCCGCTTTCAGATAATATTCATACTGCTCCTGCTCTGAAATCAGTCTTCCGGATTTGATAAATAATATTTCTGTTCTGAACAATCCTATCCCATCTGCACCAACAGTCCAGGCCTGCTTTACATCATCAATCGTGCTGGCATTAGCCAGGACTTCCATACCGGCAGGCGATCCCAGTACACATACCACTTCCGACTGGACCGGTTCCACCGGAACAAGTGATAAGATGGTTTCCGGCTGAGGATTATAGTAAACCTCTCCATCATCTCCATCAACCAGAAGAAAATCACCACATTTTACATAATCCATGATTCCCGGGATACCGGAGACTGCGGGTATTCCCAATGAACGTGCAATTATTGCTGCATGAGAAGTAATTCCACCGTGCTCGGTGACAAATCCCATGACCCTCTCCAGATCCATATGCACAATCATATCAGGAGTCAATTCTTCAGCGACAATGATCCGGTTCATGCCATGTTTGCATTTCTCCTGCCCGTGACACATAAATCCGCTCTTTTTGTCACCTAGCCTTCCCAGAAGCCTTCTTTTAATCTCCCCTATATCTGAAGAGCGCTCTCTGAGATACTGATTATCCAAAGATGCAAACTTCTCCTCATAGCTGCTCATTACATCCGAAATCGCCCACTCAACATTCCTTTTCTCTTCCTTTACCATCCGTATGATCGCAGCAACCACCTTAGGATCGTTCATGATATGTTTCTGAGTAAGAAAAATCTCGGATTCAGCCTTACCCACCTTTTCAGATACATCGGATGCGATCTGGTTTAACTCCCGCGAACACTGAACAAGAACCTCTTCATAACGCAAGAGCTCTTTCTCAACTGCATCAGGTGTGGAAAGTGAGTATTCAGGTACAGCCTTATGACGTTCTGCAGAGTAAAGGCAGATCTGCCCTGCAACCCGCCCCGAACTTATGGAAATTCCCTTGAACTTCAACTGTTTTTTAACTTCGTGATCAAACTGACTCATGCTGCAACCCTTCTGAAATCGATCATCCCTACCCTGCATAAAGAAAAATCAAACCTGACAGGATCACAGGGATCTATTCGACTTAAAACCGAAGTAATCTGCTCGGCCATCTGCCAGTCAGCACTCCGCCTCTCAGTCAAATCTAATGTTCTGGCAATACTGGCGATATGAGTATCTACTGGGATAATAAGACCCGATGGAGAAACACTCTTCCAGATTCCAAAATCAATGGAATCATCCGGCCTCACCATCCATCGAAGATACATATTCATCCTTTTACAGGCACTTCCGGATTCCGGTGATGGGAAAAAATATTCAAAACTTTTCTTACTGTTGCCAATGATCTCTCTACCCAGCTCTTTAAAAAAGCGGGTAAACTGATTCAATGATTCTCTTGTAGAGCTTTGTCCGGATCCTGAATACAGGTTCTCAATTGTCCCGTACTTCTTCAAAATCACAGAAACACACTCTAATAACAGAGAAATGTCGATATCATCATTGAAACGGTGTTTGAAACCCTTAAACAGGCTCTTTTTCTCTTTGAAATCCGTCTTCCGGACAAATTCCGCAATTGCCGAGCCGGTTTTCTCAAATACCCACTCGCAGTTACGTATTATTATCTCTGCTCTTCCATATGCCAGCGCCGATGCCACCAGTCCGGCTACTTCACGATCTTCCGGTGATGAAAACCGGTGTACACACTGAATCGGATCTGTATTCAGAAAGGCGGGAAGATGGTATTGCCTATAAAAAGATTCCAACTTTTTTTTCAACTCACCTAATGACTTTTGCATACCACCTGAACCCGTACCAATCAAATCTGAAACAAACACCATTATTTTTATTACGTTTTAAACAGAAATGTATTCAATTCAGATCTATTTATTTTTTCCGATACAGCAAAATACTATTTAATCTATCAAAATTCGATGCCTTTCACAAAAATTTATAGACATATTTGTAGTACCTTAAGGTATTATTTTATAAACATTTTGGGAAGTCGGTTCTTTGATAGCAGAAATCCTGGCTGAAAAACCTGTCTCGATTTTCCTGATGTGAGACATTTAAAACCAGCCGACCAGTTTAAATGTATCAGGAATATCCAGACATTATACAAGATTGTCTATATCAGTGAAGGTCAATACCATTTAATTCTGGTTATGTCAAAAATCTATAAACCAGTTTATGCGATTTAGGAAACTGTTCAAATCAGACGAAAACCTGACAATGGTGCTCTATTAGAGTACTTGCAGAAATATCCAGAGAGTCTTTGGCAGATGAACAGTGTGTTTTATTTTGAAAAGACAGGATTCTGTTAAAATTAAACGTTTTAATAAAAAATGATTATTATTTTAATTGTAACCATGATTTTTTAATAGATTATTTCTCATGTCCTTAAAACGATCGTCCTATCAAAAACGGTAAAAAATAAATGATTAAAAAATATCTGTTACCCATAATTATTCCAGTCATCTTCCAGGCAGGCATTTTGTATGCCGGTTCACCATCAAAAGATAACACAAAATATCTCAGCCAGACTTATGTGGACTCCTCTATTGGAAGAGCATTCTATCTTCTGAATGAAGCAACCAGCATGGCCGGTGTAGGATTCCGGCAAAAGGAAGCGATCGATGAAGCCCGCCGCATTGCCAATAATATAAAACAACTGGCCAAGGGTGATCCCAACGAAAGATATGTGCTTTGGAAAGCAAGTGAACTGGAAGCACAGCTTTACCTGGAAGAGAAAGACCTGGTGTTACAGCAGCTAAATAAAGGTCAGATTTCGGTCAACCAACTCATCTCCCGTTACAATCTGGAAGTTGGAAGAGTAAGGCCGGATTTCGCCTCTCTTAAGCGACTTCACATGCAGATAAGTCATCTGGATGCCACCAAAGCTAACGAAATGGCCAGCTCCTATAACAAGCGCCACCGGGCAATCTCCAGAGAACTGCTTTTCTCTCTGGAAAAAGCGATCATGTCCGGTGATCTTAAGAAAGCCCGTGAAGAGCTCGGTTATTGTCTTAGAAATAAGACTTACCTGGGTATAAGCGACTCAAAATACAGTCAACTTGAAAAGCAGGTGGAAGGGCTTACGCTGGCAGATGAAAAAAAACCGTTTATCGAAAAAGATCTTGCCGATGCACGGAACGCCCTCAAACTGAATCAACTAAATATCGCAAGGGAAAAGGTGGCTTCTGCAAACCACTTTTTTTCCGGGATAAAACCTTATCTTTCCCAGGATGAATCCTCTGGTCTTTCATCCAGCATCAGTCTTACCACCAGAATGTTGACTTCCAAAGAAGATTCACTGGTTCAGGTCAACCTTAGTATTCTTAAAAACAAAGGTGTACAGGCGGCTAACGATTATCTTAAAAATACCCTGAGACCTTCGGGTGTTAGTCGGGATAAAGCTGCGTATGTAGATAATGCGATCCTCAGTATCAGTGCTCCTGATACCAGTAAAATTACCAGAGAGATCGGTAAGATGGCAGACAGTGAAGAATCAGAGGTAGATGAGAACTCTACTGCCTTGACTGATCTTCTGGCTGCAGCAAAAAGAAAAGCTCAGATCAAGATGGATAGTATCCGGGCAATTGAAGATGCAAGGCTTAGAGAACTTCAGATTGAAAATGCCCGGCAGGATAGTATTCTGATGGTTACCCAGGCGGCTTTACGCAGAAATCAGGATAGTGCAACCAGTTTGTCCACTCATCTTTACACACTTCTGGAAAGCAACAAAGCAGAACAGGCTTCAAAGCTTTTTAACCAGAGCCGCCCATTTCTATACAAGTACATGTGGCGTGATGCATTTGACATTCTCGAATCCACTCTGAAGCAGTTTGATGCATCACCGGTGGAAAAGGCGGTAACCATAGCATATGTACAGGCTGAGCCCCAAACAAAAGCGCAATTCACCGAGCAACAACGTCTGGAAGCCAACCAGCAGAAAGCACAGCAGGAGATTATAGAGATTTACACCATGCTGGAGAACAACCAGATCGGTGCAGCTTATAACCGTTTCAGTAAGATCCGCTCCCCTTTGCAGCGTTATCTTGATAAAGAGGTTTTCCAGATGCTGGAACTCACTATTACCGAGGCCTACAAGACTTCATCATCCTGGTGACAGAACCTTCAGTTTGTCATTATACTAATGCCTTTAATGTTTTCTGATGACATTATGAGAATTTGCTTTACCGTTTTTGTGTCTGTTTGTATATTTTTTTTCAAACAAGAAGGGTTACCAAACCCTGCCTGAGGCCCTGACGGGGGAAAGGTGCGTCCGGAGGGGGATTTTTTGGTTTTACCGTATAATTCACTCTCCCACATTATCTTTTTTGTTGCTTAGATAACGATGTAGATCTTCGATATGCTCTCTATTAAAAAGGAAATGACGATGAGTGAATTTCTTGAAGCCGTTAATATACCAGATGTTCATGGGTCCATAGAAGACACTAAATGTCCTTTTTGCCCTATTGTAATTGGACCAGCACCAGAGCATGTGGCTAAAATTGGTCGTGATAATAGTTCAGAAACATTAGGATCAAACTTAGAAGGCATTGATCCAAAATCAAATCATCTTTATGAGGATTCAGAACACGGGCAATATAGCGTAGAAGCCCACCATTTAATTTGTGGAAACGAAATTCTTGGTGATGAAAAAGAAGTAGAGAAATATTTGATTACTCAAAATAAACAAACAACAAAAGGGAAGCCAGGTTTAATTGAAAATGAATTACATGATGTTAATTGGGATGTAAATGCCATGTGATTGTGTCAGGAATTTTCTACCTGAATAAATTACAAAATTCACTATGAAAAAGGAGGTAATGGCCACGCTGAATTATATTACGATACTTTTCCCATAATGAGCGATTCTTTAATTATTATTCCGGCAATTAAATACTACTCAACATTTTTCTGAAATACTTAAAAACATTAGGAAATTCAGAATAAATGTAGTAAATATGGGTAACATTTAATTGCCGATGTAATAAAGCACTTCAAGAAGCCGGGGTAAATAATCTTCAACTTTTCCCTGCAATTCTTCGGGATTTAAAAAAAGGTATTGTAAGAACTGATTATAAAGTAGTAAACGTAGTAGGAAAAATAAAAGCTGCAGATCTGGAGAAATCGGAATATATTGATATGGGCGGAACAGGATTAATTGCTGTCGGTTTTAAAAATCTGGTGATTGATAAAAGTAAAACTTATGGGTTTTTGCTTTTTCGTCTTGCAGAATCAATCACAGATATAGTTATTCATGAATCGGTCAAGAATATATTAGAAAAATTTAATTTCAAATATTTGCGATACTTGCCATGTGATAACAATTAGCCTTTATAGATAAACAAGGTGCGGTTTGTACAACAAGTAATTCTTCTGTTAAATACATTTACTAACTTTCCGGCTGTCCGGTACTACAAACCGGCATCCTCAATGCGTGTTAAACAGTACACGGATAATCCAAAAGCTTGTATATATTTCTATGATAAAAGATTCTTTAAGGGCGTTATGTTGAAAGGAAATATGGAGGTTCTACAGGACGAGAAGTCAAAAATAATGATCTGGAAAGAAGGTGATGAAATGTATTATCCGCAAGGTGTTTCAGATCCGGATTATTGTGTTTTAAAGTTTACCGCTCACGAAGGAAGATACTACAGCAATTTCAGATCTGAAACTTTTAAAATAACGGATTGATATAATGAAAACTAAAGATCATTATGACAAGCATCTTGGTAATTTTTATTCATGGATTATTGGTGATTTTGATACACGTTCAGATGAACAGTACCAGTTTTTTAAATCTCATGGTATCATTCCTAATGATAACAGGATAGCGATCGATCTGGGATGTGGAAATGGTATCCAGTCCATTGCCCTGGCAAAATCCGGTTTCAATGTTTTAGACATTGATTTTAATCAACAGCTTCTCTCTGAATTACATAACCGTATCGGTAATCTTCCAATAACTGTTTATGAAACTGACATATTGAATTTTGAAGATAATATCAAGGATCAGGCTGAAGTGATTTGTTGTATGGGTGATACAATTTCTCACTTTTCTTCAATTGATGAAATCCGGAACATCATTAATAACATTTATTCAAAATTGACTGATTCTGGCAAAATAGTTTTATCTTTCAGAGATTATTCGGTAGCTTTAAATGGTGATAACCGGTTCATACCTGTAAAATCGGATGACCATCAGATATTGACATGTTTTTTAGAATACTATGATGACAAAGTAAATGTTACTGACTTACTTCTTTCCAATGTTAATGGTAAATGGATTCAAACCGTGAGTTCATACCAGAAGGTTAGAATCTCTGAAAGTATAATAAAAGAGGTGTTGTCTTCTCAAGGCCTTAAAATTGAATCATGTGAAATTATTAACCGGCTGGTTTTCATTGTTGCATCAAAAGCGTGAAGACGCATATGGAAAAGTCCGAAAAAAAATGAAAGTAGCTTATATGAAAATTTGTTTTTATGGATTAGGCGGTGTTGGAGGATACTTCGGTTCAATAATCACAAAAGAACTGGGCTGTAAGCACGATATTTATTTCATTGCTCGTGGTACGCATAAAGAAAGAATTATAGAGAATGGATTAACCTTGAAAAAATCCGGCGGGAAAGAAATTATCAACGTCCACCCTAAAACCTGCACAGATGTTGTAACAGACTTACCAATATGTGATTTAATTATTGTTGCTGTAAAAAGCTATGATTTGGCGAATGCAGTTCAAATGATTAATAATATTGCTGATGATAAGTCCATTATTCTTCCATTGCTGAATGGTGTAGATATATACGACAGAATTCGTGAGCATCTTTCTTTCGGAGTCGTATTACCTTCATGCGTTTATGTCGGGACGCATATAGAGAGTCCTGGTATAATTTACCAAAATGGCGGTAGTTGTAGAATTCATATGGGGAAGGATCCCAAATTTCCTGATTTCTATCCAGAAATTTTGATAAACGTTTTGAATGAATCTCATATTGAATTTAGTTGGGAAGAGAACATTGAGATTGCTATCTGGTCAAAATTCATGTTCATCGCTGCATATGGTTTGGTTGGGGCTGCTTTTGAAAAGACTTTGGGGGAAATACTGGAAAACCAGGTGTTGAGTCAAAAAGTTAAAGAGATTATGGTTGAGATTGAAACTGTAGCCAGGAAGCTGAAAATCCCTTTGGATTCAGGTATTATCGATACCTCATTCCTGAAGGCAAAGCAATTTCCGTTTGGGACAAAAACATCGTTTCACAGAGATATTGAAAAAAAGGGAAGAATCAATGAAGGTGATCTTTTCGGAGGCACATTGAAAAGGTATGGAGAATCATTGGGAGTCCCAACATCTAATATTGATTTTACTTATAATAAGCTGCTGGAGAGGTTAGGGTAAATACATACTCCTCTATTTGTCGATAGATTCCAGCTTTAACACCTTCCGAAACACGCTTGTCCACCGATACAGTCCCGATATGAAATCATTGGTACGGAAAGGGTGAAAGACTAATCCGGGAGTGACAAATCAATTAGCATTTGATTATTTTAAGGTTTTGAATACACATCTGAAGTCAGTAGTGTCCGGTTAATTTAACATATCATATAAATTTCACAAAAAGGCTTAATAATCGACAGTCTTTATAAAAAGAAAGCAAGAATTAAAACGCAAAGGGCGCTGGGGGTAATTCTCGACTTCGCTCGAATAACGAGAAATTGCAGAAATATATATTTTTTTAACATAAACCCCAATATTTTCTTATCTCTGTGAACTCCGCGTGCTCTGCGTTTTATAATTCCTTATACTTTTATTTCATAAGGGTTGTTTAGCATTTGTATAATTTACCTGACACTACTGATCTGAAGAAAAATATTTAAAGATGAAAAAATTGAGGAGTTGATGTCTTGGATAAAAATGAAATTGTTGTAAGCATATCTTATTGTGGGCTTGTTTGTAATTTATGTCATTTAAAAAGTGAATGTGATGGTTGTAGAAATACTGCAAATAAATGTCCAAATCATTCCGGAAAATGGGAAGGATGTTATCATAGAAATTGTTGTATTAAGAAAAATATAGATGGCTGTTGGGAATGCGAAGATTTTCCATGTAAAAATGACATGTTTTTTAGTGATACTCATGATTTGAGAATACGGGCATTTGTCAGATTCATTAAAGAGGAAGGTTTGGATAAATTAGCAGAATATTTGATTGAGAATGATAAAAAAGGAATAAAATACGGGTACCAAAAAGATTATGATTTCAAAAAAAGTGAAGAAGAGGTATTGCAATTATTAAGAACAGGTAAGAAATAGTGAAAGAAAAAGAATCATAAAACGCAGAATTCGAAGAGGTCTAATCATTTAAGAAGTTTAAAACGCAGATAGCCCAGAGGACAGGCAGAGTTAAGCCGCTATGTGTTTTGTCCAAAAAAAGAATTGAAACGTTTATGGTATTATTAAATTACTTATCGATCAATACGATGAAATTACTGTTGATTGCTGTTTCTGTTTTAACAATAAGCATTGTATGCATCCCAGTTAATGAACGCTTGCGTGAAATTCAGGTTACAAATGTTGTTGTTGTCAATGTTACCAGCAGTTCAGTTGAATTAAGCTGGGCTCCTGTTGATGGAGCGGGTAGGTATACTGTTATTTTATGTGATTCCCTGGAAATGCATATTCGCGATTATTCCACAAAAAATCCGTTTATAATTATTGACAGTCTTCAGCCGGCCACCAAATATTGTCTTTTTATAGGTGCTTCCCCTAATATTGATGGTCCTGTAAGTCAACCTTCTGAACATGTTTGGGTAAGGACATTGCCGTGAGGTTTTCAATTGGTTCAGTTCAAAACATAATGCACTGAGTCCGATACCTGCCTTATTTTCATGTTCAATAGGTTTGGAGATTTAATGAAAATTAAAATAAATGATGTGATATTTGAACAAGATTCAATTATCAAGAACGGTGAAATAGAAAACGTAAGGACTTCTGTTGGTTGGGATAATGACTCAATTCCATACTCTATGATTGTTCCAAATCTATTCTCTTATTTCACCGCCAGACATAATGATCTATTGGTTGGATTTATTTCAATTATAAGCAATAAATTCTCTGATGCGTACCTCCAGGATTTAATGGTAATGAAAGATTTTCAAAATAACGGAATAGGATCAATACTATTAAAAAAGGCAATTAAATTCTGCCAGGACAAAAATATAAAAGCAATTCAATTAACTTTTAATCCAGAACTTGAAAGCTTTTATAGAAAGTTTGGTTTTCACATATATAAAGCTGGAATAATAGATAGAGATACTATGGATTTCAAAATCGATTTGTAGATCTGGCAACGCATTCTGAGGAGAATAGTATGATAATCAAGGAATTGACTCCGGAAATAATATCTGATTGGTTTGATTTCTTTGATAATAGAGCATTTACAGACAACAAGGAGTGGAAAGGCTGTTACTGCACTGCCTTCTTTTATCCAAAGCCGGAAGAATATACGGCTCAAACAAAAAAACGAATAGACTATGCTAAATGGCTCATTGAAACCGGTAGAATGAAAGGATATTTAGCCTATGAAAATGGAAAGGCAGTTGGCTGGGTAAATACAAATAACAAAATTAATTTTCCAAGACTCTCAGATTTATGTGTTAATAGGGAAAATGTATTGTCTATTGTATGTTTTATTGTTCAAAAAGAATATCGAAGAAAAGGGATTGCCAAAAAGTTATTAAACAGAATAATTGCCGATGCAGAAGAGAAAGAGTATTCTGTTATTGAGGCATATCCTAAGAAAAAATCAAAATCCGAATACGGTAAATGGAACGGTCCTTATGAAATGTATATTAATTGCGGATTTACTGACTACAAAATAGGTAAAACGAATGTTGTCAGGAAGTATATTGACAATTGAATGTTCTTTAAAGATCTGTCTGCAGAGCCTTTCTCCTATCTCCGCGTCTCCGCGGCTCTGCGTGAGACAATCTTCTTCTCCGGATTTCGGAAATTCTCACGCAGAGCCGCAAAGACGCAGAGGTTTAAGGAATCGAAGAATTGACATTAGCATACCGGAATGGTTTCTCAGATTCAGCAGGACTACTCCCTACTTTAATGATAGATTCCAGGACTACAACACAATTGTAGAACTCCATTATAAACGGTATCTGATGCCAGTATATCTTTATGAAATCGCTCAACTATCTGCAATTCCTTTAAGACCCAATACATGTAAATGGTGCTCCAAAAGCACTTAAACAATATTTCCACGATCTGCTTTTAAATAGTAATTTATGTTTGGTTGGGGCAATTTCGCCTGCTTAGACCAATAATGGAGTTGGCAGTTAGCTGCCAGTTTCTCGCTATCGGCGGGCAAAGGTCTTGGAAAAAAACTACTGAATTTTGCTATTAAAGAGCTGAAAGCCTGTAAAGTCGATGTAAATGAACAGAACACAAAAGCTGTTGGATTTTACTCAAAGTTTGGTTTTAAAACCTACGAACGAACAGATAAAGATGACCAGGGATATGATTATCCATTGTTGCGAATGGAGCTTAAAACAGAAAAGCAGAATTATTAACAGGGTGCGGTAACAGCAGGTTTAGTAGTAAGCAAATCAGACTTAATATCTTTAATTTTGGATTAGAAAGTATCGTTTTATGGCAACCATTTTAAGATCAGACCAGAGAAAATTTGAAGAAAGTCAGGGTAAGATTGATAATTACAGAATCTTTACAGAAGTCTCAAGAGCCAAAAAAGGAGTAAATCCTGAACACCTGAACTTTGATTTACGACAATTACATCCTGACCAATATTCTGCTCCGTACCATTTCCACAGATATGCCGAAGAACTTTTTTTTATCATCTCAGGCTCAGTCACATTGAGAACTCCTGATGGATTGGAAATTTTAAACAGTGGAGATCTGATCTTTTTTGAAAAAGGAGAGACAGGAGCTCATCAGCTTTATAATCATACATCAGTACCATGCACGTATCTGGACATAAGGACTTATATTGGATATGATGTAGCAGAATACCCTGATTCTGATAAAATACTAATCGCTCCGACATTTGAAATTTTCAATAAAGATTCGCAAGCTGAATATTTCGATGGCGAAACAAACATAAAAAATAAATGGAAGAAAATTGAAAACATTAACCTGTAAAATAATGAGTTCAAAATGGAAAATATCATTAATAAAATTCGAATTGAATTAAAACAGAGTGTTGACGAGAAAACTCAGAAGACAAGCCAACATTTCTTCAAAGAAAAAATAAGGTCTTATGGAGTCAAAGTTCCAGCTGTAAACAAGATCAGTAAGGAATATTTTAAAATGATTGATTCCATGACAAAATCAGAAATATTTGATCTTTGCGATATTTTATGGCAATCAGGATATATTGAAGAATCATTTATTGCCTGCAATTGGTCGTATTATATTCATAAAAAATACAAACCAGAAGATTTTCAGGTATTTGAAAAATGGATTGATAATTATGTCAATAATTGGGCTTCGTGTGATACGCTTTGTAATCATTCGGTTGGTACATTTATTGAGAAGTACCCAGATTATTTAGTGAGATTAAAAGAGTTCGCTAATTCTGGTAACAGATGGATGCGCCGGGCTTCATCAGTGACTTTGATCATACCCGCCAGAAAGGGCAAATTTCTCAACGAGATATTGGCAATTGCGGATATTTTGCTACTTGATAAAGATGATTTGGTTCAAAAAGGGTATGGATGGATGTTAAAGGCTGCCAGTGAAGCGAACCAGCGGGAAATATTTGATTATGTGATGAAAAATAAACCGGTTATGCCCCGTACAGCATTAAGATATGCAATTGAAAAAATGCCAAAAGACTTGAAAATCAAAGCTATGGAGAGATAAGTTATATGCTGAATGATAATTATTCAACGCAGAGTTTTATTACGCTAAAATGACAATTGCTCCAAATTACCAGCTTAATCATGATGCACATCTTCAGAAGAGTATAAAATGAGAATAGAAATCATAAAAACCGATAAAGGTCAAATTGAATATTCGATAACCGGCGAAGGTACTCCTGTGTTATTTATACATGGTGGACATTCTAATTGCCGGGAAACTCTATCTCATAAAGGATTCGACACAAGTAAATATCGACTCATTACCCCATCCCGCCCGGGATATGGGAATACACCACTTGATGATATTACTACTCCCAGAAAAACCTCCGATTTGTTTGTTTCTTTATTAAACCATCTTGGAATCGAAAAGGTTGTTTTATATGGCATATCTGCAGGCGGTTTATCTGCAATTGAACTTGCAGCTAACTATCCCGAAAGAGTCGATAAACTAATTTTGGCATCAGCTGTTACTAAAAAGTGGTTGGATAAAAATGATCAGATTTACAAGATGGCAAATTTAATGTTTAACCCGGTAACCGGAAAAATTGTATGGGGATTAATAAAAATTTTTTCCGGAATAATCCCAAAACTTATTGCCAAATCATTCTACTCTCAATTTTCAAAAAATAAACCTCACAGATTCAAAAAAAACGATATAAAAGAGCTCGTTGCTGCATTAAAATTATATAATTCCAAACAAGGTTTTACATGTGATATAGATCATGATATTGAAAGCAGTGTAATTTTAAAGATCAATTGTCCAACTTTTATTATTCATAGCAAGAATGATAACAGTGTCTCATATGAACATGCTGAACATGCGAAAGAATCTATCAAAAATTCACAACTTGTAGGTTTAGATAATGAATGGGGCCATTTAATCTGGATTGGAGATGATTCAAAAGAGTCGATTCGAAAAATCATTGAATTTATAGAAAAATAGTGTTTCACGGATTTTTCAAAATTTGTATGCATTTTTAGTGCAAAAAGGGGAATGATTTTAATATTTATATTATTATTGATCTCAGTCATGAAATTGTTATCGGTACTCTCCCCTATCATTACAATATACTTCAGATAATCGGGAATCTAAGGTTATGATTTATGTCGCTCTATTAAGAGGAATAAATGTAGGTGGTAATAATAAAGTGGATATGAAAAGACTCAAAGCCACTTTCGAATCATCAGGGTATTCAAATGTCGTTACCTATATCAATTCCGGAAACATTGTTTTTGAAGTTTTATCCCAAGAGCATGATGACCAGATTGTTGAAAAAATAGAAAAAGCAATAAACCAGGATTTTCAACTAGAAATAAAAGTCCTGTTAAGAAATTATAAGAATATTGATACTATCTGCCAAAAACTTCCTGCAACCTGGGTAAAGAATGAGAAAATGAGAACAGATGTCATTTTTTTATGGGAAAAATTTGACAAACCAGGAGTGTTAAAGCAAATACAGATCAATCCTGTTGATAATGTCAAATACATACCCGGTGCACTTTTGTGGAATGTTGATAGTAAGGATTATAGTAAGAGCAGTATGCAAAAATTAATAGGAACAGAATTATACAGGAATATGACTATCAGAAATGTTAATACTGTTCGCAAACTTCATGAAATAATGACCAATATTTTGATCCAAAAAAAACGGTCCGCTGAAAACACCAGGGTTCCTTAAGTGAGCAGACATATTATCATTTGCTGATCGGTCTGGAAGCTTTTTATTTTAAGCTGCGGCAGGTTGTCCTGCCACATTTTTTCTTTCTGGAGCTATCTTTGAAACGTATTATTTTAATCTCCTGTGGTTACGCCTCATTATTTATCGGAATAATGGGTATTTTTTTACCCATCCTACCGACAACCCCTTTTATTCTCCTTGCTTCTGTCTGCTTTTTACACAGTTCGAAGAAGCTTTATACATGGCTAATCAATCATCGCGTTTTCGGCAATTACATTTATGCATACCAGCGTTTTAAAGCGGTATCGGCTAGAGCGAAAGTGTTATCACTGGTGCTGCTCTGGTTATGCATATTGTATTCTGTATTATTTGTTATTTCAGTATTGTGGTTAAAAGCACTGGTATTCTTAGTTGCATCAGGTGTCTCAATTCATCTTCTCCGCATGAAAACATTAACCAGGGAAATGCAGGAAAAAATAAAGCAGGAACTCGCTGCTGCAAACCATTCCGCTTGAACGCATGTAATTTCACGGGTAAAAGCACAGGCAATTGACACTCAAAAGGATTGTGAAGCATGAAACCTTTATACACGATTTTAGTAATGACGGTTCTTATTAGTTTCGGCTGTACTAACAAATATTTCAATTCTACTTATAAAAATGTTAATTTAGGAAACAGAAATCTTTCTTTTTGCCCTGTTTCTAATGAAAATATTCATATTCAGGATTCTACATTACTTGACTTCATTACCGATGATTTTGGTGTTTCTAAAAATAGCTCCATTGCAATTCTTGATTCTATGCTTAATAGCAGTATAAATAAGGCACTCGTTTTAAATACTGATAATGTCATTTTTACGCCTTGCCAAATACCTCAGCAGGCAGGCATGACTGCAATTAAAATGACAGATGTATCAAAGAAGGATCAGCGCATTTTGAATAGGCTTGGAATTTCAATTCCAAATGAAAAATCTTTATCTTCAGCTGGTTGTTTTGCAGATTTTGCCCTTTTGATCTCCGGCATGTCTTTGGATATTGGTTACGATGTCAAATTTAGAGGGTTAGGAACACCGGTGCTTGTGGTCGTTCCACAAAATCGATACAAATTTGTGGCAGAAGATATAGGATTTTTGATTTGGGATTATAAGAACAACAGTGTTGTTTGTTCAGGAAAGATTGATGCAATTGCATTTGCACAGCGCTGCAGCCAAATACTGAAAGGGCGCCCTAACGATTTGCAGAACACCTGCAATAACAAGGATTTTTTCTGGCCACATCTCCTCAGTTCTATTGGAAACGAAATAATCAAATCAACTCCATTCTGTAAGAATACTATCGATTCCATTATGAATTTTGAAGAATGGCAGAAAATGAAAGTACTGCAATTAGTTCATCCACTGAGAGATTCGGTTGTCATAGCAAGTAAATTAGAGAAAATATATCCGAAGTTAGAAAAAGTTATTGATGATATCGCAGCCTCTTTGGGTATAAGAGACTTTATCAGAATGTCTTTAACCATTTTACCAAATGGTGATATTTCCGAAGTCCAATTGAGGGATTCAGTTAAAATTGATTCGGTATCAGCTGCAAGGTTAAATGCTGATATCAGCGGAAAACTATGTGATTCAATTGAAAATCCCAAATTATTTACATTTGTTGTACTCAGAACAGAACTATTAAACAGTCAAAATCGTATCCAACTTGATACCTTGAGGAATATTGAACTGCGTTCAAAAGTAAGCATCCTGCAAAAAGTTATGAAGGGAATTGTTGATATCCGATACGCATACAACAGAAGATTAAAAGAAGGAATGGGTAAAGATGGTAAAATCACTGTTAAATTTGCCATCGATGAATATGGTAAAGTTATTCACTCCTCAGTAGTTTCTTCTACAATCAATGACCCGAAATTGGAACAGCAAACCGTGGACATTATTAAAAAATGGAAATTCGAGAAAATTTACAATCCTGGCGATGTCTGTGAAGTTGTCTACCCCTTTGTGTTCTCAAGATAGCATGTCATACTCTATTCTTAGAAAAAGCTGGAAAAATGCATGATAGGAGAATGCCAGCAAGCATTGTTTAATTCCTCACTTTTACAAAATTATATCACTTGGCTTTCAAAGCAATGAAGACCAGTGTCTGAGGAAATTTATTTATACCTGCAAAGATTCCTCCTTCACTTTCGATGTATATTGATAAACATATTTGAAACATCCATTACTCTCTCATTTCCCAGTTTTTAGAAGCTTTGCTTATATCATTTATATCAATAACTTCATCCTTTCCCTGTATAGAGAGCTTAAGATTGAAAAGTGGATTCCAGTCATTTTTCCCACCGGATATTTCCCATGCCTTTGCTATGTTTGAGATATCAGTAATGTCCACTACCCCATCACCTGTTACATCTCCTTCAAGCCTCAATGCATATGCGTAGAGTTTACCTCCTCTGAGCAATACTATCTTCGGCATTCGGTTTGGCAATAGGAGCATCGCTGCATCCTTGACATCGTTTACCCGTGCTCCCCCGGCATTACAGTCATCTGCTATAGGAAGCGGAAGGCTGGTGCTGTCGCCACGACTCAGATACTGCTGCATACAAGCTCCTGTTCTGGTAACCACATAATCGCGCCATCCATCACCACCAATATCCCAAAGCATCGGACAGTTGCTCAATCCTGTAATACCGACTCCATCCTTGTTAGTTATCCTTTCAGGTGCATCAAGTAACACAAATGCATCTGTACCGATATTTTTATAGACCACCAACCCATTCTGTTCCGAATGAATAAAGAGGTCTTTTAGATTATCCCTGTTAATATCTGTCACTTTTGCAAAAATTCTCTCACCGCTGCGTGTCAATAGTGCACTGCCGGGCAATAATTCCTCATTAGAAAATTTCCCTACATGTATAGCTCCATTTCTAAGAGTCAGAATGCACTCATATCTGCCATCATTATCCCAGTCGCTATAACTGTGTGAGACAATCGAATCGAGTTCTGCTGGTAAGGTAATCGTAGTAGCCGGCAAACGGTAGCTCAATCCACCAGTCGAATCATTTCCCATGTAGATAGTAAACTGTTTCCCATGTGCTACCGAAAGATCCTGAATACCATCTCCATCAAAATCACAAAAGGAAATTGATCCGTTGATCTGATAATTGTCTCCGGAGCCAATCTTTATTCCTTCAGGTGGAGTTATCATCAGCGGAATCGCATTTTTAAGTGTTACCTCAATAGAGTTTGTCTGATTGGCCTCTATCTTTCCTGTAAACAACTCAGAGCGGTAGCCTGGAGCATCGGCTCTAAACCAGTAAGTCCCAGGCCCGCTATTCCAGGTGGCATTTCCTATACCTATTTGCATTCCAGTAGAAGCACCTCCGGCTGGCATCGCAAAGATTGCTGCATTCGCAGGAGTCGTTTTTATGTTAAGTATACCAGTCTGGCTCACCGCGATAGTCACCGTTTCTGTGTCAACAAGAAAGCCATCGCTTGCAAAGAATCTTACTGTATATAATCCAGGGGTGGATGTGGCTGTCCAGTTAAAAACAGCACTCCCGTCACCTTTCACCGTAATAGCATAGCCCTCCAGAGCACAATCTACAGATAACATGGGTATGGTTCCATCCTCATCCGGATCAGTTGCATTAACCGAAAAGCGTAATGTGCCGCCCGCAGTGACATTCTTATTTGTTATTGAATTTATGATTGGTGCACAGTTCTGATTAATTACCTCTACCGATACCTTCAGAGTGTCACTGTATAAATTGTCACTTGCAGTAAAGATAAATGAATGTATCCCGTGGGCATTGCATCCCGGCACCCAGGTCACTGCTGCACTTCCATTTCCTTTATCAACAAATGTTGCACCATCAGGTAGCGTTAGTGCCTCAATGGCTGGTATTGTACCGTCGGGGTCAACCGCTCTGACATTAAGAGTCAATGGCTGATTCTCATTGATGGTCGTATCAGAGCAGGGTATAAATGAAGGGCCGGTGTAATTCAGATCGGTAACGGTAATAGTCAGCACGGTATCAATCTGTATGCTGTTATCAACCGCATCTGTAGCTACAATAATCGGATGGAATGTTCCGACCATACCGGGTGTCCAGGTCAACAGCCCGCTTCCAGCTCCATCTATGGTGAACCTAGCACCAGAAGGTAATTGCGTTGCTACAAGTAACGGAGTCGTTCCATCAAGGTCCTTTGCATGAACAGCAATCACCAGTTGAAGATTTGTGCCAACCGTCGTGTCCACAGATGAAAGTGTCATCTCAGGATTAAAACAGTTCACATCGATAACCTCCACCAGAGACGTATCGCGGATGGTATAGATACCATCGGATACCTCGAAAACCATCATATAAAATCCGTTGGCATCACAAGACGGTAACCAGCTGAAGGTGGCAGTACCATCACCATTATCCTGAAAACTTGCCCCCTGAGGAATCGATTTCGCTCTGATCAGTAATTTATCTCCATCACAATCCACTGTCCGTATAAGTAGAGTAAACTGATTGTTCTCAAGAGTTGTGGTATCGTTTATCATATTAAAATCCGGTGGAAAATTGATGTCCCGGATAGTTATCTTAACCTGTTTCCTGACTGAATCGATACCATCAGATGCCTGAATTGTAAAACTGTAGGCACCATGGTCATTACAACCGATATCCCAGGACAGCAATCCGACACCGTTACCACTATCTATAAAAATTGCTCCCTGAGGAATATTATTTGCGGTAATCACCGGTGTAGTACCATCACTGTCATTCGCCATCACCGGTATGCGAAAGCTTTCTCCTTCGTCAAGTGTGGTATCATTGAACACATTCAAAACTGGAACGCGATTTCGTATGACGGTCACATTCTGTGCCATACTGTCGCAATTACCGTTAGCATCACATGCTTTCCACCAAACTTTAGTTGTACCTTTCGGAAAGGTATCGGAAAGCAAGGCGCCATCAACCCGGCGGGCAGTTATCACAGGAGTAGCAGCACAATTATCTGTTGCCGTTGCAGAATTGAGTATGACAGCAGCACCCATTTGATTGACGCTAATATAACACGTTGTATCTGCTGGAGCGGTAATGTCCGGTGCTGTAGTATCAATTACTGAAACCGATTGTGTCTGTGTAACGCGGTTGCCTGCACCATCATCGAAAACCCAGGTAATCGTATGTGTACCCAGGGTTGAATAGGTCAATGGGTCGGTAGTGGTACCTGTGATTATTCCGGCACAGTTATCGGTTGTAGTGGGAATGGGTACGGTTACTGCGCATTCCGCCTTTATTGTGGAGAGTGTTGGAGCTACAGGAGGTAGATTGTCAACCACTCTCACCACAACAGTATCGGTATCGGAGAGACTGGCACTGTTATTAACAATAAGAATCACATCATGAGTTCCAACTGGCAAGGTAACGTTCTGGGTGATTCCCGTGAGTGGTGAACCGGAAAATGGCCCTTCCCATCGGTAGGTCAAAGTACCACCATTAGCCACGGAACCACTTCCGTTAAGTGCAACCGTAGCATTACAGGAAGCATCAGCAGACAGGTTCTGATCCGGACCTGCATCTGCAAATGGTTTGGTTGCTGATTGGGTCCACGTTTTACTGACAGTATTACTTGTTAAAGAACCGGTAACAGCATAGATTGAATCTGTGCCTGCTGTGAGCCTGGTATAGCAGAATTCTGCTATACCATTTAAACCGGTAAATGCATACCCTGAGGTATCTGTAACTCCTTCAATATAGAAATCGACTCTTATTCCGACCATTTTGTTTGAGAGATTGTCGAGTACGGTCGCCTGGACACAGCTTGAAGCTCCGGTTTGAGCCGAGGAGGTATGAGGCGCTAATGAAATAGAATCAATATATGCGATTTGCGAAAAAGATTGTCCTCCTGGGTAACCGTAGGAATCGTAACTTCCGAAACCATAAACATGTACCCCCACAGGGTAATTGCTATTAATTGTATGTGTACCAATAGTAATCGGAATTGCAGCATAGTGAAATCCAGAAGTCCCGATTTCAGTAAAACTGCCTGCCGGTACAAAAGCCCCGTCCACCCGTACATCACCGATAGCTCTGGTTGGAACGACAAGGTTAATATAGTTATTTGTAAATCCATTATCAGATGAAGATATTGTATAATTTCCTAAAAATTGTTCGTATGGAGGAATTAACATCATAAATGGGTCACCTGGAGCACCAGCACAAGATTGCCCTCTGGAGTATTGGATAACTAAAATAGCCTTGTCAGAGGTGATATGTAACCCAACATAATATAACCCTTCAAAAAACTCTCCCTTGTCTAAGGTAGCCACAGGTGTTCCATTAACAATAACAGTAGTGTTATCTTCTGAAGCCAGGAATCTATAGATGTCACCATTTCTTCCTGCCAATGGAGCTGAAATAAAATTTTTCCCCCAAGTTGACACAGGAGGAATCTCTTCTGCAATAAAATCACAAGCGGTACAGTTTGTGGAAATATTTGCACACTCAACCGATCCAAATACAGCGACTGGCGCGCTGGATGTAACCACACTTCCTGTTAAATCGCCCGAGCCGGATGCCTGAAGCTGGTATGCCTGTCCCTGGTTTAAAGTGATGGTAAACGGTACACCGGCAGGTCTTGATTGAGCGGTAACCGTTGGAGTGATTGTTACCATAGTTGCGTTCTGGGTGCCAACCACAACTAACTGAGATTCTCCATATACTCCAGGATACGAAGGAATGATATATGAATCACCAAGAATATCGGTTGGCAAACACAAGAATGCATCCGTTGTAGCACTCTTTCTGCTAAGCCCATACACCGTTACCTCTTCATGTGCAGTAATGTGAATGCCCTTTTCTTCGATACCGTCCGAAACTTTCAACTCATGATCTATATGCAAAGTAACAATTGTCATTATACCGGGTGTGGTAGTAAAATTTGACGAATACCCCAGTCCCGGAATTGAGACTGTCCCTGATGTTGCAGTTTCAGAGCTGATAAAAAGACTGGGAGTAGCACCTGAATTGTTTAATGCAAAGGCAATCCAGAAATCTTTTCCTTTACTATCAAGCCTTTCCTGAGCACACAGATTACTGCTCAAAACAAAAAGTCCGGCTGACAGTACCAGCCGGCAAAGGTGGTTCAATTTATTAATCAAAACATGACTCCTTTGTTGGAATCCATTTATATGATAAAGGCCAGAGCCTGGCAAAATATGACATTCTTATTTTCGGGACTATTTATCAGGTAATTTGTCTGTATTAAAGTCTAATTTTCAGGTCTTGTGACCACGATTCTGGTTACTGAATAGAAATGATTGTTTCTGAACAATCCCGTTCAGCTGCTGAAAATCTTTTACTTTTACAGCATTTTCAGGGTTGAAAGCTTACCAATATTATAATATAAATTAAACTGCATCAAAAAAACGTTTAAAAATGGTAAAATGTGCATATATCGAACAGGAAACATTGAATCAATATTAAACATCTATTATTAAAAGAAGATGTTTCTTATAAATCGACTTGCCTTGCCCACTTTGCTTTTCATACACAACTGTTTTTGGATATTTTTCAAATGCAGAAACTTACTCCAGCAATATATTGAGATACTGATTCAATTTTATTGGAAAACAAGAAAGGTTTTTATACAGCATTTCTCTTCCAAGCTTCCACTTTCATTCAGTCCAGGCTAATTTTTCTTTTATCCCCATCTTTCGTGCAAAACTACATGAGTCATTGAAGAAAACAGAATAAAATGATATCTTTAACAGAATTACGCCCCCGCACTCTCTTCCTGTGTGATTCACTCTATGACACAAGGGTTTAGAGGCAAGGTTTGACGGCAGAATTGGAATATTTTAACGAATAGAAAAAGAAAAGGCATTGTCCTGATTCATCAATAGAGAGGCGTTTTTTTATGAAATCAATTGTTCTGTTTATTCTTACATTTTCAATCTCTTCATTTGCAGGATTTAAGACTTACCAGGAAAATGCCATGAATATAGAGGGACGTGCATCAATAAAGATCGAGCCGGATATGGCTACCATTTTTATCGGGGCAAGTTCAATCCATGAGAGTGCAGACTCAGCAATAGAAAAATGCGCTCAGGCATTCATTAAAATGAAAGATCTATTTCAAAAATACAAAATATCTGAAAAAGAGATTAAAAGTGAAAATCTGTCGGTCTCAGAGGATTATTCCTATGAAAATGGGACTAGAAAAAGAAACGGTTACAAAGCCTATAAAAGATATAAAGTCACCTGGTACAACCTGAAAACACTTCAGAATTTCCTTTTTGATGCTGTATCACAAGGTGCCAATGAAGTGGATCAGTTAGAATTTTCACACAGCAAGTCAGACAGTCTGGAAAAAATGATTATTAATCTGGCAATTGATGATGCAATCAGCACTGCTAATCAAATCGCAAATAAAATGAAGATTAAAATTGGAAAACCACTGATTATTTCGAATGTGGAACCTGAAAAAGTGGCTTATGAAAACATTGTCAGATTAGGGTGGATAAATGGTCCGGAATTTGTAAAAGGCAGAATGCTTGGAATGGGTGGTAGCTCATCTGTCAGTAAAGTACTGATGGAGATAAATCCAGGACTAATCGAGGTAAAAAACAAGGTCTATGTTACCTTTGAAATCCTTAACTGACCAAGCCTTTTTTTGCACCAGGCGAAGGTCTTCCGCAAAAAACTCACTGGTGCAATCATTAAAGCTGGTAAATCTGCAGGAACTCTAATTATCCTGCTTTGCTCAATGCCTCCCCTGCCCTAACACAACAAAAAAAGCACAAGTATCTGTTCTCCAAATTATTTTGGTATTACATTCTAACCCAGTATCCGATTTTTTCTTCATACGTCAATATTTATTTGTTGCCCGATTTGTGTTGTGTGCAGTTCTTTAATTTAAGTACTCTTTTTATGGATAAATGAATATGAATGAAGTCGATAAATACATTCTTCAATTTCCTAAAAACGTTCAGGTAATCTTAAAAAATATCAGAGAAATAATAAAAACCACTGCACCTGATGCAGAAGAATCTATAGCTTACAAAATGCCAGCCTACAAAACAAACAAAAAGCCATTGGTTTACTTTGCTGCATTCAGAAACCATATCGGATTCTACGCAACTCCTTCTGGACATGACCGGTTTAAACACGAGCTTTCAGTGTATAAACAAGGAAAAGGTTCTGTTCAGTTCCCACTTGACCAGGAAATTCCTTATGACCTGATCCAAAGAATTGTGAAATTCCGTGTAGAAGAAAATAAATTAAAGAGCCGAAATTAAGGAGAATTGCAATGAAAAAAATCTTATCTGTTCTCTCGGTTTGCCTGTCTATAATAATAATATGGGGTACTTTAGCATTTCTTACATTTTCAAAGATTACCAAAGGTACTGTAATAACAGACTATCCGACCCCCAGGACGGCTCTGCTGGTTATTGACTTACAAAAAGACATGACAGAAAAGGATGGTGCCAGACCATTAAATATCAGACAGACTGATTCCATAATCCCTTTGGTTAACACTCTTACAAAAAAGGCTGGTAATAAAGACTGGCTTGTAGCCTATGTTACCCATGAGTACAGGAAAAATTCCATATTGCGATTGGTAACCAGGAATTTTCTTCTTGAGGGTATGCCCGGTGCGAAAATGGATCCACGGGTATTGATGGTTAGTGATAATCATTTTATAAAATACCGTATGGACGCTTTTTCAAATTCAGAGTTTGAAAAATTTTTACAGAAAAATCAGATTAATCATCTGCTGTTAACCGGCATGGCTGCTGAAGCATGTATCGATAGGACATGCAGGGCTGCGTTAAACAGAGGCTATAAAGTTTCGGTTATCAGTGATGCTATTGCAGGAATCTCTGATGCATCCAGAAATAAAAAAATTGATGATTATCAACGAGCTGGTGCACAGATAATCTCTTTCAGTGAATTGATAATTGAATGATATATCAATTTTAAAATTCAGATTTTAATTATTATAACAACCGGTAAAACATAACACTATTTTTCTTTTTAGGTTTCCAGAAATGAAATCTGAATCAGGCAAATTCCATCTTTTCTGATTCAATCCTGACATTTAGCTTATGCAATGTTCAGAAGATCTATGAACACCTATAAAAACATTGCATTACTAAGCTGACAGTTAAGACATCTCGTTTAATGAGTCCGTTAATTTTCTGGTGCTTTTCTGATTATCAGACATTTTTATTTCATGGAGGTATTTTATATGACAGAGAAAGAAATTCTGGATCTGATTCAATCAAGAATGTCGACTTCTTATAATGAACAAATATGGGCTGTTACTATTGTCAGCTCTTTATGCGGGTTTATCATTGTTAATGCAAAAAAACTCAGAAAAACAATCAGTTATAAATGGTTGACTGGTGGAATCTGGATTATAACAGGTCTCTGTTTTCTCTTTATTCTGAGCAGGTTTGGAATTTATCTTCATTACAGTAATTTACTCGATAATGAGATTAAAACCATGACTGAGTATTCATGGTATGCTTCTCTTTGCAGATGGTTTGTTTTGTTTTCCGGCACTCTGATATATTCAGTCATTATTTTTGGCATGAACCGGGCTACTATTTTAATTTGTAAAAATGCTTACTCTAAAGGGAATAAAAATCCATTAAAAAGAATAAAATCCGAAAACAAGAATGAACACATGCAATTGTCCTCGTGATAAATAGTTTCTTTTTAAAATAAGCAACTGTTAATTGATCTGGAGCTGAAATCTGATCTTTTTCCTGTATTCTTAAGGATGGATGCCCGATAAAACAACTCGGACATGAGGGATTTAGTGCATTTTGAACAGGAACTAATCAGTTGATATTTATGATTTGAAAAACACCTATCATTATGAAAAAACGAAAGCTTCGATTAGTATTCTTATTCATCTCATTTCTGCTATTTCCGGTTACAATTTTCTACTTTTCCCCGGTATTAATAATTGTGGGGGCTTCAGAGGGGATTATTACCGGTAGCTTTTTAGTCTTTTCACTACAATTTGTTTTTGCGTTATTTTTCGGCAGATTTTTCTGCGGGTGGATTTGTCCATCAGGAGGATTACAGGAATGTTTTTCTTTGATTATAGACAAGCCGGCCACTGGTGGCAAATATAATCTGATCAAGTATTTAATCTGGTTCCCCTGGATAGCCTCTATCATCATGATATTTATTTTTGCAGGAGGTTTCCATAAAACTGAACTGACATATATGACATCAAACGGGATATCAGTTGCAGAGCCATATTCCTATATTATTTATTACTTTATAGTCGGGCTTAATGTGATCCTTTCGATTTTTGCCGGTAAACGGGCTTGCTGCCATTATATCTGCTGGATGGCTCCGTTTATGATTATCGGAACAATAATCAAGGATTTTTTCGGGTGGCCATCATTAAAGATGACAGCAGATAAGACCAGATGTTCTGGATGTAAAACATGCAATAAAAACTGCCCAATGAGTCTCGATGTGGAACGGATGGTACAGACCGGTTCCCTGAAAAATTCTGAATGTATATTGTGCGGTAAATGCGTTGATTTCTGTTCAAATAATGTTATACGTTTTTCTTTTTCTGGTAATAACAAAAATCACGGGCAGCAACAACCAATTATTCCAGAAAGATTAAAGCAATTCGAGCAGTAATCTATTCCAGAAAACTTTCTTTTAATGGCAATTCCTTTATAAATCAGCAAAACACATTTATTCTCAGAGCCATTATCTCAGAGCATGTCTTCATCAAGAGATTTGGTCTCCCACATCTGAAGATTTTTTTATAGTGTTTTGGAAAATTCAGAGTTCATAACCATATAGTTGTCGGAATAAACATTCAGTGATGCAGAAAAGTATATTTTAGCAGAAACTGAAGCTAATCTATTTCAAAATTTCAAGGATCTGGCAATGAAAGATATTGTTACTAAACTTCTTACAAAGGAACTCTCCGGAAAACTCACAGAACAGGAGATCCAGCGGCTTATTGAGATACCTCCAAACGAAGAGATGGGTGATTTCGCATTCCCCTGCTTTTCCCTCTCCCGTATCTTTCGCAAAAATCCCGCAATCATTGCCGACGAACTCAGCAAATCACTTCTCCTTCCTCCAGAAATTGATAAAGTCACGGCTGTTTCCGGTTATCTGAATTTTTTTATTAATCGCAAAATACTTGCACAGAATGTAATAAACGAATCAATGAAGGACACATTCGGAAAACAAAACCGAGGGCAGAGTATAGTGGTGGAGTTTTCCTCCCCCAACTCTAATAAACCACTTCATCTGGGGCATTTGAGAAACATGTCTATTGGTGAGAGTGTTTCCAGAATATTACAGTTCTGTGGAAACTCCGTATTCAAGACTTCAATAAATAACGATCGCGGTGTACACATTTGCAAATCCATGTTAGCCTATGATCTTTTAGGTAAAAACAGTACTCCTGAAGAAAGTGGCAAAAAATCGGATCATTTCGTAGGTGATTACTACGTTCTTTTCAGTAAAAAGGCAACGGAAGACCAATCATGGAATGAGAAAGCCCAGGAGCTTTTGAGAAAATGGGAAGCTGGTGATCCCCATACAGTGGAATTATGGAAGAAAATGAATAAATGGGCATTCGAAGGTTTCCAGAAGACCTATAAACTCTTCGGTATCTCATTTCACAAAGAATATTTTGAAAGTCAGATCTATAAATCAGGTAAAGAAATTATCAACGAAGGACTTGAGCGCAAAATCTTTGCAAAACGCGAAGACGGAGCAGTAATTGTTGATCTTCAGTCTGAAAAACTTGGAGAAAAAGTGCTTCTTCGCCCTGATGGTACTTCGGTATACATTGTCCAGGATCTCTATCTTGCTCTTCTTAAAGATAAGGAATACCACTATGACCGTTCTATTTACGTTGTAGGAAATGAACAGGAATACCATTTCAAGGTTTTAATAGCCATTTTCCAGAAATTAGGTTATTCCATTGCAGATAAGATGAAACACCTCTCTTATGGAATGGTAGAACTCCCTGAAGGGAAGATGAAATCCCGTGAGGGAACAGTGGTTGATGCAGATGATCTGATTGCGGAAACAAAGGATCTTGCAGTTGAAGAGTTAAAACAGAGATATACTCTTACAGATGATGAAATGAACGACAGAAGCCTCAAAATTGCACTTTCAGCAATTAAATATCAACTTCTGAAAATCGATATTACTAAAACAATGCTTTTTGATCCTAAGAAGGCAATAAGCTTCGAAGGGGATACCGGACCTTATCTGCTGTATAGCTACGCCAGAGCCGCTTCTATTCTGCGAAAAGCGACTCAAACTGCGGGTCCACAGATTCCGGAGCTTGATATTACCGAGCTGAGAATCATAAAGAAATTAAGTCTTTTCCCTGATGCGGTAAATGCTGCTGCTGAGAAACTCTCTCCTTCCATAATTGCCAATTATGCTTTTGAATTAGCTCAGATTTTCAATGAATTCTATCATGCCTGCCAGGTAATCGGTAGTAAAGAACAGTACTTCAGGCTGCATCTGGTAAGTTCATTCAAATCAGTGCTCAAATCATGCCTGTGGCTGCTTGGTATAGAAGAGATCGAAGAGATGTGACCAAAAAAGAGGGGAATACCGTCTTTCAAACAGCAAAAGACCGGTTAAGATGGCTTGAATGGTCTTTTGCTTTTTGATTTTCATTCGCAGAAATGGGCGTAACTATCGAAGTCAATCCAGCGTACATCCAGTCTGCTCTGAGGCATCTGTCCTGGTGTGTAAAAAGTAACATCACCTTTTTCCAGTACTGGATCAACAATTTTCCATTCTGCCTCGGTTTCATCTGCACTGACAAAAAGTGTATGATCACCTCTGAGGGCATCGTAAAGTAAGCGCTGGTAAGCTTCCGGGATTTCACTGTGAAAAGAATCCCGGTAACAGAAATTCATGTGTGTCCCGGTAATCTGCTGTTCAGTCCCTGGCACTTTACTCATCAGATGCAGTATTATACCCTCTGATGGTTGAATTTTGAAAATGATCCGGTTAGGCTCCAGAACACCATTCTGATTGAACAAAACAGCAGGAATTGATCGGAAGGTAACCCCGATTTCTATTCCTTTTCTGTGAACAGCTTTACCGCAACGTATATAAACCGGCATCCCTGCCCATTTCATACTATTTATGGCCAGTTTCAATTCCGCAAAAGTCTCGGTTTTAGACTCAGGGTCTACCCCGTTTTCCTGACGATACCCTGCATATTGAAACCGGTAGCATTCCTCTATTTTTATCGTTTTTAAAATACTTAGTTTCTGTTGACGTATGTCCTCAGCTGCCAGACTGGTTGGAGTTTCCATGGTGAGAAGGCACAGGAGCTGAAGTAAATGGTTTTGAACCATATCTCGTATGATTCCTGCTTTGTCAAAATATCCCCCACGTTCAGCAATGCCGATATCCTCTATTGCATTGATCTGAATTGACTCAATGTGATGGCTGTTCCAGGCAGGAAGAAAGGCAGAGTTGGCAAAGCGGAAAATCATTATATTCTGAACCGATTCTTTGGCCAGATAATGATCGATTCTGAAAATCTGAGATTCACTGAAATACCGGGTCAGCTCCCTGTTCATTTCAATAGCAGACTGGTGATCATAACCGAATGGTTTCTCGATAACCACCGTAGCATTTTCCCCAAAACCATCGAATGCAAGTTCCTTTATGCTGGATATATAAGCTGCGGGTGGTTGAGAGAGAAAGATGACGGTCCTGCTGAAATTTCCCTTTTCTTTGAGGTACTGCTTAAGTCCTAAAATATGCTGATGATAAAATACATGCTCCCCGAAAGCAGCGGTTATTCTGAAGCGGTTTCTGAACTCTTCATCTGTAAATTCGGTCCTGCCACATCCTACAATAATGCAGGAAGGGCATATTTTCCCCTGATCAAATAAGACTTGAAGAGCAGGAATGAGTTTTCTGCCAGCCAGATCACCTGAAGCACCAATAATGACTATGGCAATTTGATCCAAATACACTTTGAACCTGCTTATACATTGAAGTACTCAGATAACCGGTTCGGAAGTACTTCTTCTACAAAGTCAAACTAAAAAAAAGGTTTCTGGAAATCTGGTAATTATTAAATGACTCATAATAGAAGAAGTATCCGGAACGGCGCTTTTTACTTTGTGAATTAATTCAGTCCCAGCCCTATTATTAATCTTCAGGGGAAAATTCATCTTTGCCCACGCCACATTGAGGGCAAACCCAGTCATCAGGAATATCCTCAAACGCTGTACCGGGAGCAACACCGCTGTCAGGATCACCATAAGCAGGATCGTAAACATAACCACAAGCATTACAAACGTACCTTTTCACTTGTACCTCCAGAATTGTTGATAGTAAAAAGTAAAAACTTCCAAAGTATTTACTGCTTTTCTTTTAAAATACGCTAAGTCACTTCCATCACACAACAAACAAAAACAGTGGTTATGGATTGACCTGATCAGCAAGGCTTAGCTGATAAAAAGTAGAAGGTATGATGCAATTTTTGTGCCACTCTGAGGAATAAAGGATTAAATAATTATATCTGAAATCGGATTTCACCCTAGGGGGAGGAAGCAGAAGTGGTACAGTATTTCTATACAAAACAGTATTGAAATGTAGGATATAGTATACACATGGCCCGTCTTTTGCACTTTATTAAAGAAAGAAGCAAAGAGGGTTTGACATTTGGCAGAAATTTTGTCAGGAGACCTTCTCTGCTGGGGAACTGTATTCGACCGGCTTTCTGTTTTTAAATTGCCAGAGATGACGTTCCTGAGGTTACCTAGATCCGACCTCTTCAAGGAGGAACAATGAAAAAGCTGCAAAACATTTTTTTGATGTTACTTATGGCTATGCCGGTCCTGTTGAGTACAGGCTGTACAGGTGCAAAAAGTGAGACAGTTCAGAATGATTTTATCCAATCTATCGGCTCTTTAGAGCAGTTTAATGCCATAATTGAGCATTCCGGCAATCAGTTAATCGCCTTTGATCTTTATGCAGACTGGTGTATGCCCTGCCATGTCCTGGAACCGCTTCTTAATGAAATTGCCAAAGAATACAGCACAAAAATCACTTTCTACAAAATCAATGCAGACCAGTTTCCACAGATTATCGAAGCATTCGGAGTCAATGGAATACCATTTGTAGTGTTCATAAAAAATAAAAAGGCTATTTATGCTCTTATGGGTGTGCAGCCAAAAGAATCATATGTAAAAATCATAAACAGTTATGCAGATACCAGCTCAGAGAAGGCTAAAGAGCCTGATGGCAAAAGAGTTGAAGGACTAAAAATAAACGTGGGAAAAATGCAGCATCAGAAATTTCAACACAATTTTTCCTTGTAAATTTTTTATAGATAGCCCTCCAATACCCCGGAGGACTATCTGAAAGGGCAAAGAGGCTATTTATCTGCCCAAAACCCGTGAAGATTACAGAATTCTCTGGCTTTGAGCTCTACACTCTCATCTTCCACATAAAAAGTAGCCTCTGCCACGGTGTCGCCCTCCTTGAAATCATGGCGCATCACCGTATCACCAGCAATAAGTTCCACAAAAAGAATGTAATGCTCCTTAGTCATGGGATGAGCCACGGATCCTACCTTTACAACAACCTTTTTCCCCTGACGTTCAATCACCGGTACATGCTTCTCTTTAGCCCCATCGCTGGTGTTGGCAATAAGCTCTTTCATCTCATTGCCACAGCAGAACAGACTCTCATTACCATTCCAAAGCGACTCTACAACAGCCCCACATCCAGTGCACTTGTAAACACTACCTTTTTTAACCATCGAAAGCTCCTGAAAATTTGAAGGTTCTAATAAATCAATAGCAACTCTTTGCTGCCTATAAAATAATTTGGACTCAACTCACAGCAAAATATTCCACAAGCCCTTCATTGGATGCTACCATTGCCCGCTGACCTTTCTGCCAGTTTGCAGGACATACTTCCCCCCGCTCCTCATAATATTGTAAAGCATCGACCATACGCAAAGTCTCATCAACACTTCGGCCCAGAGGAAGATCGTTTACCACCTGATGACGTACTATAAAATTTTTATCTATAAGAAATAACCCCCGGTAAGCTATACCTGCCCCCTCCACCAGCACATCATAGTCTGATGAAATGGACTTGGTTATATCGGAGACTATCGGATAATTCACCCCCTGGATGCCACCTTTGGATCTTGGTGTATTCAACCAGGCATAATGGCTGAAATGTGAATCTATACTGACCGCCACAAGTTCCACGTTTCTTGCTCTGAAATCTTTAATCCGTTCATTAAAGGCGTGAAGCTCAGTAGGGCAGACAAAAGTAAAATCCAGGGGATAAAAAAACAACACTATGTATTTTCCCTTCAGACTGGAAAGCTTAAACCCCTCGATTATCCTGTCCTGCATTACCGCATTTGCCACAAAATCAGGCGCACTTTTTCCAACCAGAACTGACATAATCCTTCTCCTTCTTTTAAAAGTAATTTCACTCTGAAATTTTAAAAATCTCAGAATTATGCAAAGACTATGCCAGGTGTAGATTCGATTTAATGTGATTATTTTTTATGTAGGTGTGTATTTCTGTGTTTAATTCAATACACTTGTGTTTTTAAACACCGGGACGGAGGAACTAAAGCAATATTCAATTAATTCAAAGTTTCACCATCTCCTTTTAAAGAAGTGTGGTTTTTTGGAGCAAACGTTGGACAAACAATTCAGCTATTTACTGATTCAATAAGTTTTTTATCTGAAGATATTCTTCTCTGAAAAACGAGGTAGTGTCCGAAACTAACCAGCCATTTTTCTGTATGACTTTATCAATCTGTTCTATCCGCTCTGATAAAAGCGGATGGCTGGAGATTGGCTCAAAAATCTTCTGGCTATCTCCGTACCTGGATTTTAGTTTTACAAAAAAATCTCTTACTCCCAAAGGATTAATACCAGTACGGGAGGTATAAACAACTGCGCAACTGTCTGCCTCGAATTCATTTTTTCTGGAAAATTTCAGAAAGGCCAGATTCTCCAGTAGTGATGCAGCAGCCTTAGCGATAGATGATTCATCTCCAAAAAGAATCTGGTTTACTAATCCACTTACTTCACCGGCGACCAAACGGTCAGCACCGTGGTATCTGGTAATATGCCCTATCTCATGAGCTATAACTCCTGCCAACTCAGCAGCATTTTCCGCTTCCCTTAATAATCCTGTGTATACAAATACATGTCCTCCCGGAATAGCAAATGCATTTACTGAAGAATCATCTTTGAGAATAGTAAACGTAAATCGGAGGGTTGGTCTTTCATTTTGATTTTCTGTTAACAGACTTCCAATAGAATCGACAAATCGGATTACCCGGTAATCACCTTTGAAGGGCGGGTAATTTTCAGTATCTGCAGAAATCTGTTTTTTCAGGTTATTCCCAATGGTGATTTCCTGTTCATCGCTTATGATAAATGGTCTGACTGTATCACAGTAAAGAAATACTGTTGCCAAAAATAGCAGAATTATTTTTAAGATATACCGGGTTTTCATGTTTACCTGACACTATGTTTTTTATTTCAGATTATATCATTTATGAATAATTAAAAAAAGAACCATTTGTATAGGCAGAAATGTCCAGTCGGACGATCATCATTTTTGCTCTGAAATATATTCATGATGATATGTACTATCTTTGATATATTTCTTGCGTTTGTACCAATTCTTTTTATCTGGAAAGTTTTAGCCTCAGTTCTCTTTAACGTCTAATGTAAATTAACATAGGCATTGTACAACCCTAAACGAAATAAAAAAGGACCGGTTATAAGGTGGAGGCGTCTTTTGGGACGTCTTTACCAAATAACCGGTCCTGTATTTTAATATGCAGGATTCTTTCGAAAGCCTGGATGTGTGAGTTTGAGAGATTCACTGGTCAATCATTGCCTGTCCTCATAGTTAGTGAGGAGAGACTCCATAGAAAGGAGGTGATCCAGCCGCACCTTCCGA
>JAEZKP010000101.1 GCA_023436145.1 Fibrobacterota bacterium
CCCGGTGAGACCTTTTTTGGTAGCAATGTAAAGCAGCTGATTGAGGTTAGAAATGGTTCTGTGGAAAAAAGTGGGACCTGGCGTAAACATATGATTCCCTACTTCTTTAAAGGCACCACTGATATCGGAAGTGAAGCAGGAGTAACTATTACCGTAAATCCGGGTGCAATCCTCACCTTCGATCAGGATGCATATCTGGAAATCGGATACAGCAAAACTGCATCATTTATTGCTAATGGAACAGTTACCGACTCTATAAGATTTATCTCTGGTGCAACCGCTGCACACTGGGGATATGCAGGAGACAATTCTGGCGGCATCTGGTTTGGCTCAAAAACCACTGGCAATTCTTCACTTCAATACTGTGTAGTTGACAGTGCCACCTCCGGAGTTTATGTTGATGACATTGCAATTACGATCTCCAATTGTCGAATTACCAATAATCAGAAATACGGAATACAATTCAGCGATAATGGCTCGCCAAAAGACTCCGCAAGTTTCCTTAACAATCTTATCACCAGTAATAGTACCTACGGAATCATAATCAATGCTTCTAAACTGGGGACACTTTCCGGAACCGGTTCAGTAGCAGGTAATACTCTGGGTGGAATCTATGTAAACGGCGATGATGTCGCATCATCTGCAATATGGAAGAAACATGATGCACCATACATCATTAATGGAGTGGTGCATATAGGTTCTGATAACGGAGCGACCATCACCATCAGACCCGGTGCCAGATTCGAGCTACTGCAGGATGCATACCTGGAAGTAGGATATGCCAACACCGCTGCACTGATCGCAAATGGTACTGCAACCGATTCAATCGTCTTCACATCCCATATGGATGGGGTATTCTGGGGTTACGCAGGATCTAATCCAGGAGGTATATGGTTTGGCTCAAAGACTGCTGCTACCAGCTCGCTGACATATTGTGTCATAGAAAAAGCTACCAATGGAGTTTATCTGGATAAGCCAGTTACTATAAAGCAGTGCACCATTCGTAACAATGAGGAATATGCTATTTATGTAAGTACCGATGGAGCTGCTGCAACCATTGCCGAAAACGTATATGCGGACAATGGAAGTGGTGAAGTCTTTATAGAAGAGTAGTAACACAAAAAGTCTCTATTCTGTAAGGGGTTCATAACTGTGAATCCCGTTCAGAAAAAAGCATTAAGCCCTGCTGATTTTCAGCAGGGCTTAACTTTTTTTTCAGCCGGCAGGATAAAAAACTTTTTTAAAGGATAATTGACTTTATCCTCTGCTATTGCTTAATTTTGCTCTAACCCAAAACAAACCAGATGAGCATCCCGGATGAATTCCATTTTTCTGCAAAGATCCGATAAAAAGACCCGCAAAAAAATAATTACACTGGCCATTCCAATTATGATTAACGGGATCGTGCAGCAGTTACAGATTCTGACCGACTGCGCTTTTCTGGGGCATATCAACAGTGATTTTTTTTCCGCTGTGGGGAATGTATTCTTCCCTTTCTTTCTCTGCATGGGTCAATTGTGGGTTCTTCCCACTGGTACCACTATCTTAATAGCCCAATCAATTGGGGCAGGAAAAACTCAGAACGGCCGGCCTGTTGCCGAAGCCTCATTCAAGTTTAATACTCTTATCTCCATATTTTTCTTTCTATTATGGTTTCTTTTCTCAAAACCGATTCTCTTAGCAATGGGAGTAAAGGAACCCATTCTCACACCTGCCCTCGACTATGTTAACATTCTCTCCTTTCTTCTGCTCACAATGGGCATCGATGTCACCGCCAGCGGAGTGATGCATGGGGTAGGAATATCTAAACCGTTGATGCACATTGGGATCGTACGAAGCCTGCTCAATATCATTCTTGATTGGATTATGATTTACGGAAAATTTGGTTTTCCTGCTATGGGTATTAAAGGTGCCGCTCTGGCGACTGTCATTTCTAATCTGGTTGGTATTCCGGTAATCCTGTTTATCGTTTTCAAAGCTGGACATCTTCCGTTTAAGCTCTCTTTCAGAGGAACTCTCTGCGCTCCCTGGAAAAATTATTTTCCTGCATTAAAGCTCAGCCTTCCAGCTGCGGGTGAAGATCTTCTCTGGCATGGCGGCAATCTTATTCTGGTACGTATGCTCAACGTTATCGGCAGCCACGGCGCTGGAATTTTCACTTTGATAATGCAGATAGAGTCAACACCAGTGTTCCTCTACATCGGTATAGCCAAAGCAGCACAGACACTGGTAGGTAACCGTACAGGAGAAGGAAACGTTCCTCTGGCTATACGCGACGGTTTGCAATGTCTCCGTTATACCCTTTATCTCTGTTTGTTTTTTGTGGTGCTGCTGCTTGTCTCTCCTTTTCCCATATTGCGGATTTTTACAAGTGATACTCAGCTGATTAACACATCTGTTCCGTTTCTGATGATAGCAGGTGCATACCTGCTCCCCAAAGCAGTCAACATCACCATCGGCCATGGAATCCGGGGATATGGTGACACCCGCTGGATGCTTTATACCCAGATTTTCGGTTTCCTTTATATCATAACTGCAGCAGCATTCACCATCTTTTCCCTTAAACTGGGTGTTCTGGGATTGTTTATAGCCATCGGATCAGATGAATTAATCAGAGGAATCATTAATTTCGTCCGTTTTCTCCAGGGGCCCAGACAAACAAAGCTCTATCTGGTCGATGATGATCAGAACGAATGTACGGTTTTAACGTAGTATAACAAACATCCACCAATAATATCTGATTGGCTTGCTGTTTACTGCAGGTGAGAAAAAAAAGTGCACCGGAGAGTTCTCCAGGTGCACAGCAGAAATAGTTTAATCAAAATCAGTTATAATAATCCCATGCCCTCATCACAACCACAGACAATATTCATACACTGAACAGCTGCACCGGATGCCCCCTTGCCCAGGTTATCCAGACGCGAAACCAGTACTATCTGCTCATCGTTATGAAAGACACAGATATCGTTTCTATTGGAGTCATTTGAAGCAACAACATTAATATAACCGTTTTCTGTAGACTGATCAGTTTCAAAGGGTAATACCTTAACGAATTGCTCAGATTGGTAATAACCTGAAAGAAAATCGTGTATCTCTTTGGCAGAGCTCTTTTTAGGTAATAATCTGCGTAAAAGAGGTACCATAACCGCCATTCCCTTATAATAATTACACACTAAGGGAGTAAAAAGCGGAGTGAAATCCAGTCCCACAATCTTCTGCATCTCAGGCAAATGTTTATGGTTTAATTTGGCAGCATAAGGACGTGGTGCAACCAAAGCACCTTTCTGGGGGCTGTCAGATTCATATTGAGAAATTAGTTTCTTTCCACCACCACTATATCCGGACACCGCATGCAATGTCACCGGGTATTCCTTCTGCACCAGTCCCTCCTGAACAAGCGGATACATTAATGCAACAAAACCGGTGGCGTAACATCCTGGAACTGCTATTCTTTTGGAATTTCTTATTCTCTCCCGCTGTCCTTTTAGTTCCGGAAAACCATATGCCCAATCCGGATTGGTCCTATGCGCAGTACTGGCATCGATGATACAGGTCCGCTCATTAGTAACAAGGGAAACTGATTCTCTGGAAGCATCATCGGGAAGACAAAGGAAAACGATATCCGCCTCATTGAGAAATTTTCTTTTCAGCTCGACATCTTTTCTTCTCTCATTATCGATTTTAAGTATCTCTATGCCACTATGTTTTAATAGACGTTCATTTATCTGTAACCCGGTCGTACCTTCCTGACCATCAACGAATATCTTATACATCTGTGCTCCTGTTTTCTTGGCAAAAAACCTTTTTTAGCCTGCAACCGGACTTAAAGATCATCTGCCAATCTTTTTGCTATTAATTGTCAAATTCATAATATAATAAACAGATAGAGTGCATGCAATTTGTAATTTCAGCGATGCTTCTGAATACTCTCTATTACGATTTAATTCAGGCTTTAATCACAGCTATTCCACTTGATAATTGCACTCACCTGTTCAGGCATCATTACTGCAAGTATATTTGATTATTCACCCTTCAACCTATAGAAAGATACTTTAATTATGAATTTCTCAATAATACTGGCACATCCCAGGCCCACCAGTTTCAGTCATGCTATTGCCGACGTAGCCAGACAAACCCTGTTATCACAAGATGTTAACGTTTTTTATCATGATTTATACCTGGAAAACTTTCCACCTGTCCTTCCCCCGGGAGAAGAACAGAGAGATGCAATCATCCCAGATATAATC
This sequence comes from Fibrobacterota bacterium, assembly GCA_023436145.1. Classification (GTDB taxonomy): domain Bacteria; phylum Fibrobacterota; class Chitinivibrionia; order Chitinivibrionales; family Chitinispirillaceae; genus JAAYPC01. Next base: position 4,248 of record JAEZKP010000101.1, read on the forward strand.
TCCAGACATTGTGAAGAGATTCGAAGTGTCGATGGCATTATTATAATTCATCCAAACTGGTGGGGACAGCCCCCTGCAATACTGACCGGATGGGTGGATAGAGTCTTCAGACCGGGGGTGGCATATCGTTTTATAGGTACCGATAAGGGAGAAGGTGTCCCTCAGGGATTACTGAAAGCACATATTGCACTGGTTTTCAACACTGCCAACACTGCTATCGAAAGAGAGATTGAAGTTTTTGGTGATCCACTTGAAAAAATCTGGAAAAACTGTATATTCAACCTCTGCGGTGTAAAAAATTTCGTCAGAAGGATGTTCACAGTCATGGTTAGCAGCACTATGGAACAGCGAAATATGTGGCTTCAGGAGGTCAGAAATATCACCGAAAAGGCAGTTCAGGACACCCGTTCCCATATTCGTCCCTTTTATACAGAAAACCGGTTCTTCAATGAGCAATAGTTAAAAAACACAATAATTTTCATATTTCGAACCTGTATACAGGTTAAGAAGACAAAATATCCTATGCGGAGGTTCGGTTATCATCCTTTTCAGGTCTGCCCAATCTATTTTAAGGATCCGGGGAGGGTCTATTTTAAAAAATGCATATAATCAATATTATAATTTGGGTTTTCCTTTGTTTTTCAGGAAGTATTTATGCTGCCCAAAGTCATTTGCCTGGTTTTGCATTATCAAGTGCTTTTTGTCAGGATTTGCTTTGGACAAAAATGCAGATTCCATTTCCAAATCTTGACAGTACCCGCATTTTATGTTTTGTAGACGAGGTGCATGGCACCCGCCCATCTGATCTCCCCCGCACAGTAACCGGAAAAAACATTCTGATAGGAATTATCGATACCGAATTTGACACCCATCACCCGGCTTTTCTTGACAGTTATGGCAACACCAGATTTGTAGCACTGTGGAATCAGAGTGCCATTTCACCCATCAGAAATAACCGGTTCGGCTATGGAGTCATTAAAAGTCAAACTGAATTGCAGAAAGACAGTCTGTTTGGGCTCATAGAAAATCATGTGCACGGGACGATGATGGCCAGCATCGCTGCGGGTTCTGAAAAAAAACATAACTTTTATGGTATGGCACCCGATGCCATGATCGCAGCAGTCATGTACTCCAGCCAGATAAGCAACATCTCCGATGGAATCTCATGGATCTTTTCACTTGCAGATTCGCTCAATGTTCCCTGTGTTATCAATTTAAGCATTGGTATCCCCTACGGACCCCATGATGGTACCTCATCTTTCGATCGTTTTGTAGACTCTGTAAGTGGGCCGGGTCGAATAATTGTTGGAGCTGCAGGAAATGATTATAATCGCAATGCTCACCTTGAGTTTAAATTATCTCCTGATGATTCGGCTGGTACCTGGGTTACTCCAAAACGTACAAATTCCAACAATGATACTTTTTATGTGTCAGGAATCGATATCTGGGGAGAACAGGAAAAACTTTTTTCAGTACAACCTATGCTGATTGATACCTCCAGTAAAAAAAGAGAATTCTTTAAAAAAGTAACTCTCAGAAAAGCAACCATCGAGTATGAAGATTCATTGGACTGGAAAAATGACGATGGGTCAAACCAAAAGGTACGTATGGTTGTTAAGGCGGAACCCTCAAGCAGCCTCAACAACAAACCTCACTGTTTAATCTATTTTCAAACCCCCACTCCAAATCTTTTTGCAGGCATAACCATTACTAATGGTAAAGACAGCAGTACTATTCATGCATGGCACATCCACAAACTGGCTTTACAAAAGCTGGATATTGATCGTTTCCATGACGGTGACCACAAATACAGTGTCAACGAAGTAGGAGGAACGGCAAAACGGATAATTACTGTGGGGGCATACACCGGTAGGGGCACATTAAAATACTGGAATGATTCGGTGGAGGTGTCCGCTGAGCACACTGGTGATATAACTCATTTCAGCGGCACAGGTCCCACTGTCGACGGAAGAATAAAACCGGATATTACAGCTCCAGGATGGCGAATAGTTGTGGCTATGAGCAGAAGCTCACAACCTGACCTGACACCGGTAATCTGGCCTGACATTTCCACTAAAAACGGGCGTTATGCCGAAGCAACCGGAACTTCCGGATCTGCTCCGGTAGTAGCTGGTATTATTGCACTCATGCTGCAGATTAATCCTGAACTGACACCGGAAACGGCTCTCAACTGCATCCAGAAATCAGCGATTCACGATCAATGGACCGGCGATATTACTACTCCTGTCAATAGATGGGGTGCAGGGAAAATTAATGCCGCAGGAGCTGTTCAGGAAGTGATTAATATGACTTCAGCAATCCGGATTTCCCGTACAGAAACACCAGCAGGAATTTCCTTTACCCGTTCAGGCTATACTGTATTTGTTAGGAATTTCCACGAAAAAGGGGCAGCAGTTCTATTCGATCTCCGGGGGCGTAAGATCGCTAAAATTAATTTCAATGAGAGTGGAATAGTCTCTATTCCCCGAAATATTGCCTCAGGATTATTTACACTTGTTTTTTACAGGCAACATGGTGGATCTTCCATAGGAAGCCTTAAGCTTGCCATAGATCATTGATTGTGCTGTCATTGTTAACTCTTCCATATTATTCTGCCAGAAACTCCCACAAAGGCCCGGTGGCACCTCTGGCTCTGAGCCTTTCAATCACCGCTTGCTGCTGAGGGATTCTCTGCTCAAAAATCCATCTTGGAGATTGGTTCTGAAAATTCCGCAATAAGAGTTCTGCTTTTTCAACACTTATTTCTGGTGACAAATAAAAGGTCGGTTCCAATAAAGATTGATCTTCCCGGACAACCTTTTCCCTGATTGCCCTGCGATGGAGATCTGTTCCTGGAAAGAGTCGCATTCCTAAAAAGGGATATATCACCGTCTGTTTCAGGTACCCGGAATTACAAAAAGAGATATGCATAGTTGATTCTGTTTCGCCAGGTCCTCCCAAAATCAAAAAATGTGCATAGTGTACATTCTCTTTGCGGGCAAGTTCACTGGAGGAGAGGATGTCTTCAAAAGTAAACTTTTTACCATACTCGGTTAAGACCTCATCACAAAAACTGTCTGATCCAAATTCTATGTGTTTAAGCCCTGCCCTAGCCATCAGTTTCATTGATTCGGAAGAGATTGCTGCTGGTCTTAAAAAACATCCCCATTCCACTCTGACATTTCGCCTTAATAACTGATTGCATACGCCAGTGATGTGATCCTCGGAAATATTAAAAACCGAATCGACAATATAGATATAACGAGCCCCCAATTCGATCGCCCTGTCAAAATCCTCAACTATTTCCACAGGATCACGGAATCTGACTTTACATCCCTCAATAAGCGGATATGAACAGTAAATACATGAGTATGGGCATCCCCTCTGGGTCTGTACGCAGGCCATTGAGCTTTTTCTAAGATAGTTTTTTAATATTTTTTCCTCTATTAAAGGCCGGCAAATCGTTTTCAGATCGATATTTACTTTTGGATTTACAACTATTGTATCAGCTTCCCGGAACACCAGACCAGCAATATTAATAAGCAATTCAGGTCCGGGACTTGGATCACCCGATAACAGCTCCAACAGGTGGACGATACCGATCTCTGCTTCACCGGTAATACCAAAATCTGCTCCGGTTAAGCGTAGTATCTGCTGCGGAAAAATAGAAAAACCGCTCCCGCCAAGTATAACAGGCACATTTGTAACCGATTTTATCCGGGAAACACACTCCTGATAATCCGGTAAAAACACTTTAGTATCGCTGACTCGAACATCATCGATATTTCTGATGGAAATCCCAATAAAATCAGGCTGAAATCTTTTTATCACTGCTTCCAATCCCAAATCGTCAAACATAAGATCGAGCATGCATACTTCAAACATTGCATTTTTTAAAGCAGAAGCTACATGAGCCAGGCCCAGAGGAAAGACCGGGTAAGGGTCAGAGCAGAAGTTACAATTTATTAAAAGTACTTTTTTCAAAAGAATCCTGTTCAGTGGTTGAACTCAGTTGTTCCTGAAGTCCGCTGCCAAAAAGAGTGCATACCCGGGCAGCAGAGATAGAAAAACCCTGTTCATGTAAAGTGGTGCAGAAGGTCTCATGACCTCTTCCCTTACGATAATCCGGTTCTCTGGGAGGATATTGAAGGTAACGGTTCATAAGGGAGATATCCGCAGAAACCAGCAAGCTTGATTGATAATAATACAGGCAGGGATGAGAACCCATATAGAGCGAACTCCCCAATATCTTACGGTTCTGTATCGCCAGATCACTGATCCCCTTTTTCTCGATTTTTTCAATACCCTCTTTTCTGAAAAGTGAAATCATAGCATTATGAATTTTATCAAAAATACACAAGGCAGATTCACCGGCTGTACGCTCGCCTACTATAATGGTGACAACTACTCCCGGAGCCAGGATGACTGTTCCTCCTCCGCCTCGTCTTTTCTGCACTGGAACACCTTCCGTAATACATCTTTCCAGGTTCAATTCCAAATCAGGTTTGCATGAAGGCCCATAGACTACTTCCAGAGAATTCTGCTCGTATACAAATACAAACGGTTTAGGACACCGTGCACCGAAGATGAAAATTCCGTCATTCTTGCAAACTTCACCCGGAAATCTGGGAAATTCTAACATTGTTTTTCCCTCTGCTTTTTGCTGTATCTGTTGGCAATAAAAAGCGAAATGTATGATACCACCGGGAAAAGTTTCTTTAACAGTGGTTCTTTAATGGAAATCGCCTTTTCCGGGCACACTTCCTGACAACAGAAACAGCGGATACAATTTTGGTAATCAAATCGCGGGGTATCCTGAACCGATTTACTGTTGAGCGCTCTGGGATTTACAGGGCAGCTTTTGACACATCTTTGACAGTGTATACATTTTTTAAAATCAATAACCGGTCGTGGTGTGAATCGGGAGCGAATCTGACGCAGTATCCGGCTTTGTGGCAAAACAACCGGAGCACTTTTCACAACCTTAAAATCTTTATCAATTAAATCAATGATCGGTTCTCCAACTATTTCAATCTGATCTTCTGATGATACTCCCAAACCGGCTTTCACGCCTTCCACAATCGGAGGAACAAAGTCAGGATTAAGATCAATGATTCTGCAGGCAGTAGAGTCCAATGCCACAGGATCAGTAGAAAAAAGCAGCACACCAAGCTTTTTAGGTTCACCGCTTTGAGGCCCGTTACCCTCCATGGCATAAATAGCATCCATAATGTATAAACGGGGTTTGATAAAAAGATTGAGGTCTACCAGTAATTTCGAGAAATCATAAACATCAGGTAATCTTGCATGATATTCTCCCTTTACCAGACCGGGAATACATCCATATTGATTTTTAATAGCCCCGGTCATCCGGGTCAAGCCATGAGTTTTAAGCTTGGGTAAACTTATCAGTCCATCTGAATTGAAAACGGCATTTGCAAGAAACAGCTGTTTGCAGGAAATCCCTTCGGAAAAAGCCACATATCTGCCATGATCAAAATCACCAGGCTCCATATTTAATTCTGCTGCGATTTTACTGAAACCAGGTTTTTGCATTGCCTGAGCACAAGTTTGTAAACCAGCTGGAGAATCACCGTACTGCAGTAGAACACCATGACTTTGTAGCAGGAGGGCAACCGCCCTGAAAATCGATGGATGAGTCACTACACAGCGCTCAGGATCGGTACCCCATAGAACATTAGGCTTTAAAAGCATCCGCTCACCACTGTTGCAAAACCGTCCAATACCCCCCAGTAATGAAATCCCTCGGGCTACTGCTTTGTTTACCTCATCCTGATTATATGAATCACACGCTACAACTGCCACTGACGATCTTAACATTATTTTTACCCCTGACTGGAAAAGCGGAAACTTAAAATACCTGAATTCTATTAATACGATTAGCAGACAGGTTTTGCGAGTTTTTCCTGACTGCAAAATTAAAAATATAGATGCAGGATTAATAAAGTATCATTTATCTCAGGTAGAATCAAATGAAAACTATTAACAGACTGCTTATCCCATATCTTCTGTTAAATTCTGTTCATTTTCTGGACAGATTTGATATAAATATATTATAATCAAATAATTAGTGTCTGACCGATTACTGCTTGGCCATAACCTGCTATGGACAGGGTTTGGTTTCGGACAATTATGTTTTTCTGCAATAATTTCGTTTCTGCAAAAGGACCTATAATTTTCATGATTCAAATCCTCCCGCAGCTCGAGCAGATTCTGTTTCCAGTACTTTTTTTATTGATAATTGCCATGTCTGTGTTATTTTACAGACAACTCTACCACAAAAAATCCATAATCCATGAAAAGTTCTCTTATGCCCGTATTGTTTTTTTTCTGATGATTTTTTCTGTAGGAACTCTCTACATTGCGGGATACTTTGTTACCAGCAGGTTAGTCAGGGATGAAATACTGAGGATAAAATCAGAAGCGAAATTCACGGTTTCTGCAATTAAGACTACTATCGAAAGTAAAATAAGTAAAATTGATGCAGGAATTACAGCTATAAGCGGTTCTCCTGCAGTTATCAACTACCTGCGAAATCCATCAGATACAAATTTGATGAAAATTAATTCTGTACTTGACCGCTACCAAAATGCTTTCGACGCTTATGCCGTTTACCTTATAGATACGGCTGGTTTTACCCTGGCCTCATCTAATCGCAACACTGAATTAAGTTTTGTAGGAAACAACTATTCCTTCAGATCTTACTTTTCAAACTCTCTTGCCGGTGTAAAAAACAGCTGCTTTGCTGTAGGAATGACTACCGGGGATAGAGGATACTTCAGTGCTGCTCCGGTAAAAGATATATCAGGCAATATTTTGGGGGTAATCGCGATCAAATACAACGCAGAACAGCTGGATTCGATCTTTACACTCAACCCCAGGGCATTTCTTACCGATGAAAATAATATTGTTTTTTTATCCAGTTGCCCCAGCTACAATCACAGACCACTTTTCCCTCTTAATGATCATCAGAAACGAATAATCAGTTATAGTCCGTATTACAAAGTCAATTCCTATGAGCCAGTGGTGCACAGTAAAATCGCAACAGATGAGACAATCATTAAGGATCGGATTTTCCTTGAATCTAAAGCTGCTTTATATCTGCCCGGATGGTCTATCTATGTGTATTCTGCAAAAGAATCAGCTTTTAAGTACTACCTTTTAGGTTTCTCAATAACAGTAACCTTGATCCTATGTGTATTTTTTATCATTAACCACCTTGCCTTGAGTAGCATAAGAGACTGGGCTGAACGTGTTTTCCTGTCAGAAAAAAGATTTCAGACAATTTTTGAGCATGCCCCCGAAGCCATAGTGATCTGCGAATGCAGTTCCGGACTTGTGATATCAGCAAATCCAATTGCAACTCAGCTCTTGGCAATCGGAAACGAACCGGTCTCTATTCTTCAAAAAATCACAACTTCTGATCCGGAGATATCAGATTTTAAAGTACCACTTTCTACCTCAACTTTTAAAGGACTGTTCCATAGCTGTTATGATGAAAATGTCCGTTTCCTTTCGGTATCCAGTGAAAATATTCAGTTTAAGGGCAAAAACTGCCTGGTATCATTCCTTAAGGACATTTCGGATATGATATTGGCAAAAAATGCTTTGGAAGAAAGTGAACTGCGCTATAGGGAACTAACCGATTTCCTTCCAGAGGCAGTTTTTGAAACCGACATGAATGGCATATTCACTTATGCCAACAAAAAGGCATTCGATCTTTTCGGATACGAACCAGAAGACCTGACCCGAAATTATAGCCCCATAGATATGGTAATCCCCGAGGAACGGAAGCAGGTTGAAGCAAATTTGCTTAGAATTTTCAACAAAAATTCACAAATACACTATGAATATACCGCAGTTCATAAGAGCGGGAAACATTTTCCTGTGATGATTCACTCAACTCCGATTGTCCGCCAAAATAAAGTCACTGGCACATGCGGTATCTGTATCGATTTAACAGAGAGAGTTCGCTTCGAGAAGGAATTTATTAACAAAGACAAACTGGAGGCACTCGGAATTCTGGCTGGAGGCATTGCACATGATTTTAATAATCTCTTGACCGCTGTTTGGGCAGGTATCTCAATTATCAAAATTAAAAACTCACAAGACTCAGAGCAGAAAAATACCATTAGCGACATAGAAAATGCACTTCAGAGGGGAAGAGATCTTACAGGTCAGCTTCTTACCTATTCAAAAGGTGGTGCTCCAATTAAAGAAGCAACTTCCCTTGAATTGCTTGTCAAAGAAACTGCAGCATTCACCATCTCAGGGACTCAGGTTAAGTGTGATATCCACTCCCAGAAAAACTTATACTCTGCAGATATCGACAGTGCACAGATTAGTCAGGTTATTCAAAACCTGCTCATTAATGCCATCGAAGCAATGCCCCAGGGAGGAGTGATAAAAATATCAATGGTCAATATAGATAACCCATTTGTAGAAAACGTCCCACTACCGCCGGGAAAATATGTTGAACTTACAGTCAGTGACTCCGGAAATGGCATTCCTCCTGAAATTCAACAGCGGATTTACGATCCTTTCTTTACCACAAAACCGAAAGGGTCAGGTTTGGGTCTGGCTACAACTTATTCAATTGTAAAAAAGCATAACGGCCATATCTATTTTGACTCGACTATTAATAAGGGCACCACATTCCACATTCTTCTACCAGCCACCAATAAGACTGCTGTCAGGAATATTGAGACTGATGAAATTCCAAAAACCGCTAATGGAAAAATCCTGATTATGGATGATGAGCCGATTATTTTGACTGTTACTAAAGAACTTCTGAACCACCTGGGTTACAGTGTGGAAACAGCCACAAACGGAGAGACCGCCATAGAAATTTACAAGAAAGCACTGCAGGAAAATCAGAGATTTGATGTACTGATTCTTGATCTGACTATTCCTGCTGGAATGGGTGGGAAAGAAACCATTAAAAAACTTCTGGAAATTGATCCACACATTAAGGCTCTTGTTTCCAGTGGATATTCCAATGATCCGATAATGGCAGACTATCAGCATTATGGTTTTAAAGGTGTCATTACCAAACCTTATAATGCAAGAGAGTTAAGCAATTCTTTGCAGCAGCTGTTAAAGGGGGAAACTGTTACCCCAACAGTGTAGTTTCTAAGACTGACCGTAAAAGAAATCAGCTCAATTACCGGAATAAGCCTATGAAAAATCTATAAAATTAAAAAAGACCGCTACTAAATTCCCACAACTACGAAAATGATCCCCGCATTTTGTTCCAGATTACTATTTTTCAGACTCGGTATTAAAACAGAAAAACAATAAATCCTCTTTAGACAGGTACAGACTAAATATGGCATTCACCATGATCCGAAAACTTCCAACTGTGGAAGATGTGAAAAACAGTGAACCACTCTCTTCAAAATTAATCGCCATTAAAAAGCAGAGGGATTCAGAAATCCGCCACGTTATAGAGAACAATGACCATCGGTTCATAGTTGTAATTGGTCCCTGCAGCGCCCACGATGAAAATGCAGTATGTGAGTACATCAGCCGGTTAGCTGCTGTACAGGAGGAAGTTAAAGAAAAGCTGATTGTTATTCCCCGGATCTACACTAATAAACCACGAACCACCGGACAGGGTTATAAAGGAATGGCTCATCAACCGGACCCTTCCAAAGGACCGAATATTACTGAAGGGATTCGGATGATTCGCAAAATGCATTTGCGGGCACTCAGCGAATCATATCTTACCTCTGCCGATGAGATGCTTTATCCGGGGATGTACCCATATCTGGATGATCTTCTCAGCTATGTAGCAGTAGGTGCCCGTTCTGTGGAAAACCAGTCTCACCGGCTTACCTGTAGCGGATTAGATATTCCTGTGGGTATGAAAAATCCTACCAGTGGTGATATAAAAGTAGCTTTCAATTCTATTTTTGCTGCACAAAACTCACATGTGTTCTCATATAATGGCTGGGAAGTGAGCACAGATGGGAATGCTCACACTCATCTTATCCTCCGGGGTGCAGTTGACCATTACGGACGGAACATCCCCAATTACCATTACGAAGATCTCATAAGTATAGCTGAAGACTACCAGAAGCGCAACCTGTCTTATCCAGCAATCTTCGTGGATACTAATCATGAAAACTCAGGAAGACGTTTTAAAGAGCAACCCAGAATTTCTCTGGATGTACTCAGATACCGCAAATATTCACCAATCCTGAATACCATGGTAAAGGGCTTGATGATAGAAAGCTACCTTGAGGAAGGCAGCCAGAAAGAAAATGAAAATGTTTTCGGTAAATCTATCACCGATCCATGCCTGGGGTGGGATGATTCCAGAAAACTCATTTACGATATTGCTGAAAACTGCTGAACATGCGCACTAAAATATAGTGTCTGGGTAAAAACAGGTTTTTTCACGTTAAAATGTAGATTCTTGAGAATATAATGAATATTGTTATTTACCTGGAAAGCGACACGAAAGCTTTCAGCGTAACTGAAGATCAGATCAACTGCATCCGTGCCCGCTTTCCACAGTGGAATTTCTTCAGAGTAATTAACGAGAGTCAATTTCTGGAGCAATTAAACATAGCTGATCTGGTAATTACCTGGGAATTCAAAGCACAATGGTACTGCAACGCCCCAAAACTAAGAGCCATTTTCACCCCGGCTGCCGGACACGACTGGATTGACAGGATTAATGATTCTGATGTTGCCGTTTTCCATGGGACCTTCCACGGACCCATTATGGCAGAATCGCTTCTGGCAATGATTCTTTACTTTAACCGCCGAATACCTCAAGCCCTGTTTCAGAAGAAAAACCATGTCTGGGACCGGGGTTTCCTTAACACCACCACCAGACTGGCATCTCAACATGTGGTCATTGTGGGTTATGGCAGAATCGCACGCGAATGCGCCAGAGTCTTAAAAGTTTTTGGATGCAGAATTACCGGGGTAAAGCATTCCCCATACGATTCTCAGCTGGATAAGGATGCCAATGCCATCTGCCATCCTGACCAGATAGAAGATGTCCTTAAAAAATGTGATCATCTGGTAAGCATACTGCCGGGTACAGAATTAAACAGAGAATTCTTTAACAGGAAACGTTTTTCCGCAATTAAACCCGGTGCCTTCTTTTACAGCATAGGAAGGGGAAATTGCTGCAAAGAAGATGATCTCTTGTGGGCTTTAGACAAAGGATTAATTGCAGGAGCCGGTCTGGATGTTTTTTATGAAGAACCTTTGCCTCAAAACTCGGCTCTCTGGGATCACCCTGATGTTTTTATCATGCCGCATGGAGCTGCCATTGTCCGGGATTATTTGTCTATGTACTTTGATGAGCTTAGTGAGATACTGAGGGATTTTTAAGGTTTATAAAAGTACTAAAACACAGACTTTCCGGTGATACTAACAAAAGTTTCAGCTAAAAATATGGTAGATTAGTGTGTAAAACTAATCGCTTTAATACCCCCTGATCGGTTCCATCTCATACTATTTTTTTACTTGTCCATTACTAATTATTTCATACCTTCCATTTTTCAATGCTACTCTGGGAGGAATCCTATGCTCCTCAAAATAATCAAATCCCTCTTTCAGATTACTCCAGAATGAGTACCAGCAAAGTTTTTTGTATTTTTCCAGCTTTTCAGGCTTCAGGATAAAGGGAAATGCATGTACATTTATGGATGACTGTCCTTCCTTTATTGCTGCTGCTGCCAGTGTATAGATTTCACCTATATTTTCATCGGTCATGGCATAGCACCCCAGGGACACGCAGCTGCCATGAATCATTATTGCACTTCCAGTGCGCTTATAGTACCGGTCAAAGCTGTTGGGATACCCCATATTGATAGACAAATAAAATTTGCTGTTAGGATTAAAGGAAGTGGAAGTTACTGAATAAAAGCCTTCAGGACTCTGCAAATCTCCTTCCTGGAGCTTCGGGCCTGGTAAACCGGAAAAAGAACAGATCTCATAATCTTTAAACAAAGTAAATTGACCATTATCGCTCATCATCCATAACTCCAATACTGCCGGCTCTTTAAATATTCTGATGAATACCGGAGAACCGATATTCAGATTTCTGTCAGCTAACTGCTCCTGCAGATGAACTCTGATACTGTCCATTATTTTCTCTGCACGGGGGTTAGTGGGTATTTCGGATGCAAAAGGGATACTGGAGAAATTTCCAGACAGCATAAAAATAAAAAAAGCTGCAGCTGTCATACTGATCATAAACCCGAAACCCACCTTTCCGGTATTTATTAGCTTATACTTTTAATATATCACAATCGTAATCTTATGCTTATTAAACTTCTCATTTTTATTGAATGTATTCTGAATAATAAACGTCTGATGAGGAAAAAGCGTTACATCCATTTTACGAGCATATACAAGGGATAAATATTATTTAAAAACCAGATATGTCAATATTTGGAATTAACAGAAAACCCGGGCAGGTTTTTATAACCCATAACGTTCGTTTAAAAATTCTCAGAGTTTGATTGTAAATATCGGGGGGGGAGGGCAATTACAGAAAACGGACTGTGGATTGTGGTAAAATTTATCAGATCCCGGTCCGGTTAAAATAGTCGCTTAGTTTAGCTCTGGAGGTAGGATTCTGGTAGAGCTTTCTTAAAGAACGATCCCGAATCAACCGCACCCGTTCACGGGTGAGTTTGAGTTCCTTACCGATTTCCTCAAGGGTAAATTGGCGGGAGAAGTTTATACCGTAATACATGCGCAAAATCCGTTCTTCCCTGCTGGTGACATTCTGAAGAACGCTATCTAACACTCTTCCCAGTTCCAGCCGTTCCGCTTCTCCATCGTGATCCGGTTCCTGCCCTAACATATCCTGAAGAGTTTTTCCGGTATCTTCTTCGGAATTGTTGCTGATAGGGGCATCCAGAGAAATGCCTTTGAGTTTTTCCAGAATTTCAATGATTTCAATGGCATATCCCTTAAATTCATCCATTTCCAGGGTCTGGTCAAAATCGCCTTTGTTCTGTTCCAGAGCCTGTTTGAAACGGTTAATCAGGGCAATCTTATTGGGTGGAATCCTCACAGTACCAGCCTGCTCAAAAAGAGCTTTCTGGATCGACTGTCTAATCCACCAAACTGCATAGGAGATAAATTTCACGTTCATATTGAGGTCAAAACGACGGGCGGCCTTCAATAAACCCACATTTCCCTCATTAATAAGCTCCAGATAGCTTAACCCTCTTCCACGGTAACGTCTGGCGACGCTCACCACAAACCTCAAATTGGAGGTAATAAGGATATTTATGGCTCCATCCTCATTTTGCTGAACACGTTTAACCAGCTCCCGCTCCTCCAGATCTGTAAGCACCCGGTATCTGGTTATATCCCTAAAATACAGTTCTTCTGTTCTGCTCAGCATATTTAACCGTTTTAATTGGATTAGTTGTTTTTACAAGATACATAACAGCAATTACTCATCGCCACTACTTTATACCTTGAATCCACAACTATGAATTATACATTCCTGAAAAAATCAAAACGGTTATTTTTTTTCTTGTTCCTTTTCTCTTCTTTTCAGGGGATAAAAAGATTTTTAGATGGCTGTCCTAATACCACAATCCCGCTTTCACTCACAAAAAAACGCTTCCTGTCCTCTTCGGGATCAAAACCAATCCTCTCTCCAGGTCCCACTCTTATTCCCCGATCGATAATCGCCCTTCGAATCTGTGCCTTCTCACTTATCTCCACATCAGGAAATAAAATGGAATCCTCGACCACCGCAAAGCTGTGTACACGAACTCCTCTGGACAAAACAGATCGGATCACCCTGCCTCCACTTATTATGCAGCCCCCCGATACTATAGAATCCAGTGCTTCACCTATACGCTTTTCATTTCCCTCTCCGGAAAAAACAAATTTAGCAGGAGGAGATTGAGCAGGTGCAGTTCTTACCGGCCAATGGTCGTTATACAGGTTGATCTCGGGAAATACATCCCTGAGCGCCATGTTTGCTTCGTAATAGGCTTCCAGTGTACCAACATCCTCCCAATACATACTTTGTTCAGGAGTTTCACCTGGAATACGATTATTGGAAAAATCATAGACATAGATCGGATAATCATTATAAATCTTGGGAATGACATCTTTTCCGAAGTCGTGAGAGGAAGCCGCTACGCTGGCGTCATCGAAAAGTTCTCTGACCAGAAATTTGCGGTTGAAAATGTAATTACCCATGGATACCAGAGCTTTCGAAGGATCTCCAGGTATTGGTTTGGGATTTTTAGGCTTCTCTTCAAATCCAATCATTCTTCCACTTGGGTCAACCTCGATAATTCCAAATGAGCTGGCTTCAGCTACAGGACGGGGAATTGCTGCAACTGTGGCCACTGCACCAGTCTGACGATGATAGTCCAGCATCTGTGAAATATCCATCTTATAAATATGATCAGCTCCAAACACTGCCACATAATCAGGATTCTCATCTTCTATAAGGTTTATGTTCTGAAATATTGCATCTGCAGTCCCCTGGTACCATTTTTTCCCGGTTCTCATTTGTGCAGGTACCGGATCGATATATTGTCCTAGCATCCGGTTGAGATTCCATCCGGCCGTAAGATGTTTTATTAGAGAATCCGATTTAAACTGGGTTAACACTTTTATCTTAAAAATTCCGGAATTAATGAAATTATTGAGTACAAAATCGATGATCCTATATTTACCTCCGAAATAAACCGATGGCTTTGCCCTTTCCTGTGTCAATGGATGAAGCCGGGAGCCTTCCCCTCCGGCCATAACCATCGCCAATACATTGGGATATCCTACTTGTGTGCGGTACATTGTTTCTTTCTTCTGCCTTTGTGTCTGTTTTATCTGTGAAAAATTGTTATTGATTAAACCTGATCGTTTAACATGATTGTTCTCAAAATCCTGAACTTAAGTTATCCGGATCAAATTATAAACCTGACCAAGTCTAAATTTGACAAGAAAAGATGCCGGGAACAATATTGTAATATTCAGTCACCATATTTCCTATACTTTTTTCTCTTTTTTTCAATATAGAAGCAATTCAAAAATGATAAAAACGGTTTTGCTGATTGTAATGTCTTTAGCACTTTGTGTTTGTGCTTTGGATTCGGGCAACACCTCTGAGAATATCAATCACACCATCGTGGTCATTCCTGTTTCAGGTACAGTTGATCCTGCAATGGCAGCCTTTATTACCCGGGCTCTGCATAGCAGTAAAGAGTATCCCAAAAGACTGATAATCCTGGAAATCGACACCTATGGTGGTCAGGTAGATGCTGCATTCCAGATAGTAGATACACTTCTGAACTCTTCAGACACTATTTATTCTTATGTCAAGACCAAAGCCATTTCTGCCGGTGCATTGATAGCTCTGGCCGGTAAAAAACTGATTATGAAACATGGTACTACCATTGGAGATGTTGCACCTTTGACTTACTCCAGTGAAGGTCCTGAAATGCTAGGTGAAAAGTTTCAATCACCGATTAGAGCTAAATTCCGTACACTGGCTAAAAGAAACGGTTATCCGGAAGTACTCGCTGAAGCGATGGTTACTAAGGAGCTTGCTGTCTACGAAGTCAAATTCAGTGACACAACCCTTTATCTGGATTCCATTGGTCTCGCAGAACTCACACCTGCACAGAAAAAGAGAATAATTTCCACTAAAAATGTGGTCAGCAGCACTGAGCTGCTCACCATGGACGATGTTGAAGCCCAAAAACTCGGATTCTCCACTATGAGTGTTTCCGGTTTTGATGAAATGATTTCCAAATTAGGTTATCAGGGTGCCCCGATTGTGAGAATTGAAACTACCTGGTCGGAAAAAATGGCAAGTTTTATAGGCACTATCGCTCCGATTCTGATGATGATAGGCTTTGCTGCCCTCTATATCGAGTTAAGAACTCCTGGTTTTGGTGCTCCGGGGATCATAGGACTTATCTGTCTTGCAGCGGTCTTTTTTGGACAATACATGGTCGGTCTGGCAGATTATACTGAATTGCTGCTACTGGCAATCGGTGCTGTTTTACTTGCAATAGAACTCTTTGTGACTCCTGGGTTTGGCCTTATGGGTATAGCGGGCATCCTGTTTATGATAGCCGGAATGGTGCTATCATTTCAGGATTTTGTCATCCCCAAACCAGAATTCCCATGGCAGATAAAGATCCTGATAAATAATCTGCTTAAAGTTATTGTAAGTTTTCTGGGCTCCATGGTATTAATAGTCCTTTTCTTCAGATATCTGCTTCCTCGCATCGGTAAAGTGGTTGAGGGTCCTTACCTCCAGGCAACACTGATGGATGCCAGGGTTGATTCTGATACTGATAGTAAAGCACTTATAGGGCTGGCAGGGGTTGTTTGTTCCCCATTACATCCTGCAGGAAAAGCCATATTTAATGGAGAGGTCCTGGATGTGGTCGCTGAGGGTGAATTTATAGAAAAAGACTCTGAAGTTATCATAAGAGAGATAAATGGTAACCGTATTGTAGTAGTCAGAAGAGATAACACATGATTAAAGAATTTCTATGGCCTGTTGTATTGCAAATACTGGGAATAATAGTGATTATTGCAGAAATTATTCTCCCCTCGGCAGGGTTACTGACTATAGCAGCCCTGGGATTGTTTGGATACTCCCTTTTTCTGGTTTTCACCACCATTTCAGTTTCTGCTGGATTCATTTTTCTTATTGCTGATATGATTTTGGTTCCGGTCTTTATCTGGATCGGAATAAAAGCCCTGGCTGCATCCCCTGCAACTCTTAAAGCTGCCCTGAAAAGTGAGGAAGGGGCATCAGTACTTCTGCCTGGTTATCAGGAACTTCTGGGTGTAGAGGGAAAGGTTGTCACCGACCTGCGTCCTTCTGGTACAGCAATTCTAAATGGAAAGCGATATGATGTAGTAAGTAACGGAGAGTATATTAAAAAGGATACTCCTATCATTGTAGCGGCCATAAATGGTAACCGGATCGTAGTAAAAATGAATAATTCATCTACCGAAAGGAAATAAACATGTCTCCTCAATTTGCGCTGGTTTTAGTTCTGGGAATAGCTGCTCTGATACTTTTTCTTTTTGTGGCATCTGCCATAAGTTTATGGATGCAGGCACTGTTTTCGGGCACACGGGTAGGATTGCTTAACATTGTTTTTATGCGTTTCAGAAAGGTTCCTCCAAAACTGATTGTGGAATCCAAAATCACTGCCGTTAAAGCAGGACTGGACATTACTACCGATGCACTGGAATCGCATTACCTTGCCGGAGGAAATGTATTAAGAGTTATTCAGGCACTTATCGCCGCAGATAAAGCTAATATACCACTTACTTTTAAACGCGCTGCAGCTATAGACCTGGCAGGTAGAAATGTACTGGAAGCTGTACAGATGAGTGTTAATCCAAAAGTTATCGAAACCCCCAGAGTCGCTGCTGTGGCAAAGGACGGTATTCAACTGACGGCTATAACCAGAGTTACTGTAAGAGCTAATATCGATCGTCTGGTGGGTGGTGCAGGTGAAGAAACGGTTCTTGCCCGTGTTGGTGAAGGTATAGTGACTACTATCGGATCTGCAAACAGCCACAAGCAGGTATTGGAAAATCCCGATTCCATTTCTAAGCGGGTTCTGGAGAAGGGACTTGATGCAGGAACAGCTTTTGAAATACTCTCCATCGATATTGCGGATGTGGATGTAGGAAAAAACATTGGTGCTGAGCTGGAAACCGACCGGGCAGAAGCAGATAAAAAGATTGCTCAGGCAAAAGCAGAAGAGAGACGGGCCATGGCTATTGCTGCAGAGCAGGAAATGAGAGCAAAAGTCCAGGAAATGAGAGCAAAAGTAGTTCAATCAGAAGCCGAAGTACCACTGGCGATGGCAGAAGCTTTCAGAAAAGGTCAATTAGGAATTATGGATTACTATAAAATGAAAAACATCAATGCCGATACTCAAATGAGAGAATCTATCGGACAGCCATCAAAAGAAAAAGATAAAAATTCGGAAAGTAACAGTTAATCATTGCTTCTTCTGATGAAAGTAATTTGAATATGGAAGATTTATTAGAGATCCTGATACCCATAATATTTTTTATAATCTGGACATTTTCTTCTCTTTCCGCCAATAAAAAGAAGCAACAGCGGCGGCCGGCACCTTCTGATGCCGGCCCTCAACCCGAACCTCAATATCCCCCACCAGGTTATCCCTCCTCTGGCTCTAATCCGATGGAGGATTTGAAGAGAACTCTGGAAGATATTTTCACCGAAATGGGTGCAGAAAGAACTGAACCTGTTGAACAGCTACCAGTCGAAAAGAAAACACCTGAAGTGGTGCAGAAAACAGAGCCCCCTTCAATTCATAGAACCCAGACCTACAAAGAAAGAACTCAACAGGATCAGAAGGAACTGGAAACATTCTATGATAACTATGCTCCACAAGAAAATGTCACACTCAGAGTTTCCACCGAAGAACTTCGAAAAACTATTGTCTTAATGGAAATACTATCTCCTCCTGTCTCCTTAAGAGATTAAATAAAGAGTCATAACCTCTGCAGAAGATAGCGGCACAAGCTTTGTAGCATTTCAGGTTTAAGGTTTCAGATTATTAATTTTAGGAACAGAAATTTCAAAGCAAACATTGGGACTACAAATAAATTGAATCAACAGCGTTTAGTTTTTTGATTTCAGTTTAGGATTAAATATCTGGGATTTTTATACACAATTTCTTTTTTATTTGCTCTAAATTATTTTAAGCTGTTTTCTAACCCGAATAGTTTCTGTAGAGAGGATTTCTATGATTAGAGTTGGGTTTATTGGCTGGCGTGGAATGGTCGGTTCTGTTCTGATGGAAAGAATGCAGGCAGAGGGCGATTTCAAGGGGTTTGAACCAGTTTTCTTTTCAACATCACAGGTCGGAGGCAAAGGACCTTCACTGGGCTTTGATGTTCCTTCACTTAAGGATGCCACTAATCTTCAGGAACTGTCATCACTGGATATTATCGTAAGCTGCCAGGGTGGTGATTACACCACCGAAATTTACGACAAATTACGAAACCACGGTTATAAGGGTTACTGGATCGACGCTGCATCAACTTTGCGAATGCGAGAATCCAGCATTATTGTCTTAGACCCGGTCAATCACGATGTTATAGAGCGAGGACTGCATGCAGGAACCAAGGACTATATCGGTGGCAACTGTACTGTAAGTCTTATGCTTATGGGCCTTGCAGGATTATTCAGAAGAAATCTGGTGGAATGGGTCTCATCGATGACCTATCAGGCCGCTTCAGGCGCTGGTGCCAAAAACATGATCGAACTGATCTCGCAAATGAACCATTTATCCAAATCTGCCGAAAAAACTCTAAACTCACCCTCTTTAACAGCCCTGGATCTGGACAAACAGGTTACCTCTGAACTCAGAGGTTCTCAGATACCTACCACACATTTTGGTGCACCGCTGGCTGCCAGTCTGATTCCCTGGATTGATAAAGCCATGGAAAACGGACAGACTAAAGAGGAATGGAAAGGCTTTGCGGAAACCAATAAAATTCTGGGTGCCAGGCAGCCTATACCCGTGGATGGTTTGTGTGTTCGGGTGGGATCAATGCGCTGTCACAGCCAGGGGTTAACCATAAAACTTACCAAAGATTTACCTATCGATGAAATTACCGCCATGATCGCTTCAGACCATGAATGGGTAAAGGTCATTCCTAATACAAAAGAAGCTACTCTTAAGGAATTGACTCCAGCTGCAGTTTCCGGTACGTTATCTGTTCCAGTAGGAAGATTACACAAAATGTATCTTGGTCCTCAGTATCTGGCTGCTTTTACTGTTGGAGATCAATTACTCTGGGGTGCGGCTGAACCAATTCGAAGGATTTTGCGTATCGTTCTAGAATTTCTAGGTAATTCAAATTCAAAATAACAATTATCGGCCTCATCTGCCTTTGGCATTGCTCAGAACGAGCGGGGCCGAGCTCAACCCTGAGAACAATAGATTTTTGCTGCCTGGAAATTTATTGCTTCTTGCGTAAGATTCCGAAGAGATACCCTACGTAACGATACCCTTCGTAACGGTAAAAGGTATCGATTTCCCGGTGGAAAGCCAGCTTTATC
Organism: Fibrobacterota bacterium; assembly: GCA_023436145.1. GTDB lineage: Bacteria > Fibrobacterota > Chitinivibrionia > Chitinivibrionales > Chitinispirillaceae > JAAYPC01. The sequence continues at coordinate 24,352 of JAEZKP010000101.1, forward strand.
CGTTTATCGGCAAAAAAGCCCTCTTCGTCTTCGAGACGTCTGGCTATATGGGCATAGTAGTTATCCCAGCCGCTTGGAGGAACCAGAGATAGAAAATGAGTTTCCATGCCAGCATCAGAAATCAGTTTTCTGTAAGAGTGTTCTGTTTCGTATTGATAAATATCGTGTTCATAGATTTTTTTTATCTCATCGGGCACACTGTCAGATAAAAATATAAGATCTGAAAAGGCAACCCATCCGCGGGAGCATAGCCATGATGAAGCCATTTGTAGCCCCTTAGACCTTGATATATAAGAAAGAACCCCACCCTCTGCCAACACCAGTTCATAAGGGTTTTCGCTGAAATCTGCCTTCAAAAGGTCTATAACCTGGAATTCTATAAGATGGCTCACATTGCGTTCTATGGCTAATTTTTTGGCAAACTGGATATTATCTTCACTGTAATCGCAGGCAGTTATTTTGCAGCGAAATTCTGAGGCCAGATTACAACACCCTTCCCCATAACCACATCCCATATCCAAGATTCTGCTGGAAGGATTTATGCCGGCAAATCTGGCAGCAGCAAAGGAAAACTCTTTGCCGGCTGGAGATGTGTAATAGGAGAGTTGTTCTCTGATCATAATTTTTCTGTATTATTGTTACCTGACTTTAAGAAATAATACAAGTCCCAAAACCAGCATTACAACAGAAAGGATATGGAATCTCCACATGATTTTGGATTTTATATGAAATTCACCACAATATTTACCGCTGTTTCGCATCATTATCTGGAAATGGTGGTGAATTGGAGCCATTAGAAAAACCCTTTTACGGGTCATTTTAAAATAACCAATTTGAATTATCACCGAAATGAATTCCAGTAAGAATATAAAACAAACAATCGGAATAAAAAATCCTGCTTTAGTGAATACAAATAGTATACCAATGAGTCCACCTAACCCTACTGAACCGGAATCTCCCATAATAATAGTGGATGGTGGTGAGTTAAACCAAAGGTAAGCCAACAGTGTTCCAATTACTGCTCCTATAAGTGGAAGCAACTCCTGCAAACCCGCTATGTGTGGAATCAGCAGATAGTTGCTCCAGGTGCTATTGCTTGAAATAAATGAGATCACACCAACAAAGAGAAGACTGGTGATCGATGGCACAGCTGCAAGTGTGTCAAACCCGTCGGTAAAATTAACCCCGTTAGCCAGAACTGCAATGGTCAAAGTCATAAATGGGATAAAAAGCCAGAAAGGCAGGTAAGGGAACTTTTTTGCAATACTGAAGAAAGGGATATTGATAGTTCCATTAAGATTTGGAATGTAGTAATAGGCAGCAGCTGCAACTGCCAGCGATATCAGAATATACAATGAGAGTCGCAATCCCGCAGATATGCCATCAGCTTTATACTGATAGTCCTGTTTTGAAATCTCACCCCTGGCGATACGTCTTTTATTTAACACTTTCGCGATATCATCAACTGCACCGATTATTCCAAAGAACACATAAATAATGAGAGCTGAGATGACATAGGAATTAAATCTAACCGTGATCACAGTTGTGATAGCTACAATGATAAGAAACAATATCCCTGCAGGCATTACCGGTTCAGAATTGTTTTCTCTGGATTCAAATTCCGAACTCATCCGGAAACGACGTAAAAATTTAATATACAAAGGAAAAAAGGCCAGTGCCAAAATGAAAGCAATGACTGTGGCCATACTGGTACTGAATAATCTGCTGTTAAGCAGAAAAATTTGCGTTTTCTGAAAAAGAAGTTCTAAAAGCATTTAAATTGAACCGATTCTGGAGTTGAGATTTGTTTTTCAGTGCTTTCCAGGAAATTCCCTTTTAAACGGTCCGGCATCTGCAAGGACAATCCTTTGTCAAAACACCATCGCATTATTCCCGTTGAAATCATCAACTCCTTGAGTCGGGTTGCTTCGACTTTCATTGCGGGAGACTTTGCGTCATTTATAATCAAGGATAGTTTTCCGGAGATATACATTAATTACTAATTCGTGAATTCGAATTTCTGGTAAAAATATCTTCTGAGTACACTCAAAAAAAAGTTGTTCATGAAGAAATTATGCAAATATCTGAAACAAATTTCACTAGAAAAAATTATTTTCTCCTCTCACATTATCGCTGGAGGTAAAAATAAATGTCAAATGCTCTGATACTTGACGGAAAAAGTCTAGCCAAATCGATTGAAGAGTCTCTCAAAATACGAGTGGATGCATATAAAGCCAAAACAGGGAAAACACCATTGCTGGCTACTATTCTTGTGGGATCAGATCCGGCTTCTGCAACTTATGTAAAAATGAAAGGTAATGCCTGTGCCAGAGTAGGAATGCTTTCCCGCAAAATCGAATTACCAGATACAACTACAACAGAAGAGTTGCTTCATCAGATAAAAACACTCAATGATGATTCAGAGGTAAGCGGAATTCTTCTCCAGCATCCGGTTCCAAAACAGATAAATGAGCGTGATGCTTTTGATGCCATAGCTCTCAATAAAGATGTTGATGGAGTGACCTGTCTGGGTTTTGGCAGGATGGCTATGGGCGAGAAGGCTTTTGGCAGTGCTACTCCGGCAGGAATCATGAAGATTCTGGACCATTATAATATCAGTCTTGAAGGGAAAAGAGCAGTCGTAGTGGGAAGAAGCCCTATATTAGGAAAGCCAATGGCATTAATGCTGCTTAACAGAAATGCGACGGTCACTATTTGTCACAGTAAAACTGATGAGCTGCCCTCAATAATCAGACAAGCCGATATCGTGGTAGGTGCTGTGGGTAAACCCAGATTCATTCAGGGTGACTGGATCAAAGATGGAGCGGTGATTATTGATGCCGGATATCATCCAGGAAATGTCGGGGATATCGATCTCGAGTCGGCGATTGCACACTGCAGTGCCTATACACCGGTTCCAGGTGGTGTAGGACCTATGACTATTGCTACTTTGATAAGCCAGACAATGGAGTCTGCAGAAAAAAGCCTGATGGCTTAATCGAATGCTATTCTTTGGAATCAGAGAAGCTGTTTTTGAATATCTCAATCTCTCTGGAGATCCGCAAGGCATCTTCTCTGATTGATTCCAGCTCAGGACTATCCTCAGAACCTACCAGCCGGTTTATTCTTCCGGTAAGCTCTTCCAGGCAATTTGACAACCTGGCAGATTCACAAACTACCCAGTGGATTATCTGACCGTGAATTTCACGATAAAGTTCGTTTTTAATTCTGGATAATTCCAAATCGGTCTGATCCATAGATTGAACAGGTCTGAAATGAGGTTGGGCATTCCTGAATATTTCATCCTTTTTCTGATTGTAAAATGCCTCGGGGCTGATAAGATTTTTTGTCTCCGGTTCCTCTGTTTGCTCTTTCTCCTCATGAATTTCTTCGGCAACTTCAGCAGAATTCTCTTCTTCAGAAAGAGCCTGGAAACGCTCCCTTGTGTTTGACAAATTGTCATCTACCAGATCCATGACCTCCTCAAAATCGCCTGCATCGGAAATACTCTTTTCAGTACGTTTTTTCAAACTGGAGATCTTTTTAGCCGGCAACCATCTTTTACCAATCCTGAAAAAAAGAATAACTGCAAGACTGCTGAAGAGGATAATCAGAAGAAAAGAACGAAAAACTGATCTGCCATTCTGTTTTTTTAACTTTACATCAGTAGAATTTCCGGGGAGATCTTCCTTTATTGGTTCAGGCTCCGCACTTGAAACCGTTATGTTTGATTCGGCCTCCTTTGATAACACTACCTGCGGCTTAGGTTTAGCTGATTTATAGTAGCAGCTGATTACCAGAAATTCTGAAATAGTCCAGCTGAAAGATTCAATATTTTGGTAATTTTGCCAGTTGTTGGCAAACACTGGGCTTCCATTAACTTCCAGTTTCAGTGGAATAGTATTCTGTTCATCTACAAAACGGATTATTTCTGCAGGATCAATTTTTGCGGCCATAGCACCTGCAAACTGTTCGTTTGCGTTTTTCAATGGCCATACCCAGAATAGGAAAGCAGGACCGGCAGAGTCCCGCGTTATTCCAAAATAAGGTTGAGCACTTCTGTGTACCTGAGTAAACCACTGCTGCCCAGAAATGTTTCTCATTACATGGTTTGAATTATTCTTTGTAGATTCGTTAATGATTATCCCATTGGAATTAACCCGGAATAATTTAACAATAGGAGAGTTTTTTCTAAGTAACTCCTGGAATACTACGTCTGTAGAGTCTATACTCATGGCTGCGATTTTGGGAGTTGCCTGCGATGAAAGTCTTCTGTAGAGTTCCTTAAAACAATCACCCAGTCCGGAGAAATTACTACCCATACTGTTAAAACTGCAAAACAGTATCAAAAGAATCAGCAGATAATTGTTTTTACGCAACACACCTGTCCATTTCTATTCTTTTACGTATTTAAAATTACCCTGAAAACAGGGCATAACCAAATAAAATATTACATTCTTTTACTGACAGGTACATTTAAGCTCAAAAGAAACTTCATAACTTAAGTTGAGAATCTTTTCTGCGGACTTGCAAATTACAGTCCAATAAGGTCCGAATTTGGCAGAATATGTACCAGGATAACTGAAAACCCGGAGCTTTTTATTCAGGTTATTACTGGAAATTTAAATGAATACAGCAGATATTCCGGATCTTATAATGCAATAGAGACTACCCGTGAACTGACGCTGAGCTAATTTCTGCTGATCAGGATCTCATCAGAAGCCAATATGTGAGGTGCGTGCCAAATTGCCCGAGGGTATCCTGGCACTTGTTTTTTCCTGATCATGCAGAGTGCTATTTCAGTACAGCTTTTTTTTAGTTATATTTTTCTTACTTCTCTTTCAGGAAATCAGGACCATTATGGATCAACATCAATTACTATCATTGTTAAACCAGTTATACCAGCAATCGATCCCGGTTGAACAGGCATTTGCCAAATTGAAAGATCTGCCTTTTGAGGATCTGGGGCACGCTAAAATTGATCATCACCGTACTCTTCGAAAGGGATACCCGGAAGTAATATTCTGCCAGAATAAGACAGCTCAACAGGTTGTAGATATTGCCAAAGCTCAAATGGATCACGGTGAAACAGTTTTCGGAACCCGGGCAAATAAGGAGGTACTGGATGCGATTAAAAGTGCTGTTCCTGATGTTAGCATAGACACTCTTGCCCGTTGTTTCTGGAAAAAATCACCCACATGGCACAGTTGTGAAAATGCGCGTGGAGAGATTATTGTCTGCTCTGCAGGTACTGCTGATTTATCAGTAGCATTGGAAGCGAAAAACACAATCGAGATTTTCGGTCACAGCTGCGCGATGCTCTCTGATGTTGGAGTTGCAGGAATACACAGACTCTTCTCTTATAGGGAAAAATTATCAAGTGCATCGGTAATAATTGCTGTAGCTGGAATGGAAGGCGCATTACCTTCGGTTATTGCCGGATATGTATCATGTCCGGTTATTGGTGTACCAACCAGTGTTGGATATGGCTCTCATCTAAATGGAATGGTCCCTCTTTTTGCCATGCTCAATTCTTGCGCCTCTGGCTTGACAGTAGTTAATATCGATAACGGATTTGGTGCAGCGTGTGCTGCGGTTTCCATTAACCAACTGAAATAAATACTTTTTCTATTTTGCAAATAAATCAGTTTTTCCGAAAAAACTGTTATTAAAAATAATTTTCTTCAATTTCAGGAATTCTTTCCTTCTTTGGATAGAAAGCTTATTCACCTGTTTACAATCATAGATTCCTGATTAATTCTCCTGTTCTCTTCTTAAAAAAAACACTGATTCACCTGCCTTTAAGAATTGAAAATTAAATGGCATGAGCTTTGTTTAATGCTAAAAAAGGTTCTGGTTTGGATTACACTCAATAGGAAATATTTCTTTCTACAGTTAAACAACTTCCATAGAAAGATTTTGAATATGAATAGCAATGGGTCTTACCAGCTGAGCACTTTTTCCACCAGTATAAAAGCAGAAATGAAGCGGCTAGACTCCCAGATCGACCTTTTCTGGAAAAAGGAGAGCACCTTTTACAGCAAATTCAATATGGGTAATCAATTACATATTATCGATCTGGGGTGCGGTACAGGACATCTAATCGAAAAACTGTCACAAGAATATCCCCTTTCCAGATTTACCGGAGTAGAACAGGACCCATTACTGGTAGAAGCTGCCACTGCCAGGCTTCAAAGCAACAAAGCTGTAGTACAGATAATTAATTCATCCATAGAAGAATTTGATCCCCAATCAGAGAAATTTGATATCGCCATACTCCGTTTAGTGCTGGAGCATGTGCCTGATCCGTTACTGGTCCTTAAAAAAATCCACTCTTTTTTAAAGACTGAAGGCGTAATTATTGTTATCGATAACGATTTTGAGTACCATTTATCTACTTCTCCCCAAATTTCAGAACTTAATGATCTTTACAACGCATACATTAAATCACGGGCACAGGATGGGGGTGATCCTTGTATCGGACGTCGCCTTCCACTTCTTTTAAAACAGGCAGGCTTCCACCAGATCGATATGGACATTCTTTCAGCACACAGTCATCTGATCGGTGATTTTCCTTTTTTGAATTCTGAAGGTGGTGGAATACCTACCCGTCTCACTAAAAGCGGATTTCTTCAGGAGAGTGTCCTCGATTCACTGGTGAAAAAATGGAAAGTGATGCTGAACAGCCCTGATCACTGTCTCTTTCGCCAAATATTTGCAGCAAATGCATCAGTGCAACCGCTCTCAAATTACGACTCTCATTCGAAAATCGGTTCCGCTATAGCGGTTCCAAATCAGTCTGGTGGTCCGGTAGACCCGCTCGGGTACCGTCATTTTCTTTTTGAAACAGTATCTTCCTCTCTTAACACCTGCTCCAGTCAACTAGATGAAAACATTCCGCTTATCGATGCCGGACTGGATTCTGTGGGTGCACTCGATATTCAAAATACCCTTAAGGAAGCTTTTCAGATAGATATACCAATTTCCTCATTATTAGGTGGCATCACACTTTCTCAGATTACAAATAACCTGAAACTGCATTTGGAAAACAGGAATCTGCGAAATCCGGATTCATCGAACTCATCAGGCAATGAACAGTACGGAATACTATGAGCATCTCTTCACTTATTTCATTTCTGGGTGAACACCAGGTAAGCCTATGTCTAAAACAAGGCCACATACACTACCATTCTCCAGTTACCATTACTGAAGATTATCTTGAACTGTTAAAAAAAAGTAAAGACCAGCTGATCGAATCCTTAGTGCTTTATAACGAACAGGATGTTTTGATCGGTCCTTTATCGCACAACCAGCAGTCACTCTGGTTTTCATATCTTCTGGCTCCCGATTCATCTTCTTACAATGTAGCTGTTCCCATGAAGATCCTTTCCCGGTTGGATCCCGTGCGAATCCAAAAAACCCTTGCTGCTCTATCAGAATGTCATGATCAGCTACGTGCAACTTTCCATGTTATTTCAGATGAATCGGAATCTGTTCCTTTCCAGCTTATCCCATTAAAGCAGTATTATTGCTTTTCATCAATAGATGTCAGCGGATTTTCCGATACCCGGCTAAATGAACAGATCCTCAATTTCTATCGAAAGCCATTTACTTTATCAGTTTCTCCGGCATGGCGAACTGCACTATTCTCACGCAGCTCTTCAGAGCACATCCTAATTTTTCTTTTTCACCATATTATCTGCGATGCTCATTCCATAGGCGTTTTCCTGAAAAATTTTGATGAGTATTACTGTGGACAGTCTCTTTCTTTATCCGCAATTAGCGGTTATACCGATTTTGTAACCCATCAGATCCGCTATCTCCGAAAAAATCAAAATTCATTACTGGGCTACTGGAAATCCAGAGCCGGTATTAACATAGGAAATTCACTGCCTACCGATTTTGATCGTAAAGCTGTCAGAAGTAACAGAGGAAAAACTGTTTTTTTCTCCATAAAAAAAGAGATCAGGCAGCAGGTGCCCCTTCTGGCCGCCCGGCTGTCGATTACTCAGTTTTCCATCTATTTCGGTTGCTTTCAATTGTTGTATATGTTACGTTCAGGGTCATTTGATATAACAACAGGAGTACTTACATCGGGCAGATGTGATCAGCGGTTTTCAAATACCATAGGTTACTTTGTAAACCCACTTCCGGTATTCTGTAATCGTCAGGAGAAGCAGCTGATAAAAGACCACTTTCATATCACTCATAGAGACATATGCGAGCTTCTTGACAATCAGAATTATCCTCTTTCACTTCTGGTAAACAATATTCATGTAGAAAGAAGAGCCGACCGGCCGGTACTTTTTTCAACAATTTTCAACATGCTTTCAAGAAAGCAGCTTCACCTGGCCTCCGATCTGGTTTATTCCAATGAAGATACGGCAGATCTGAGTTTCTGCGGAATGCCAATTAAACCCTATCCTCTTAATCAGCAGGAAGGTCAGTTTGATTTGACATTGGAGCTTATTGAAAAGGAGAACGATGTCAGGGGAGTACTTAAATATGATTCCGAATTATTTACATTCGAGTCGGTATCATGGTTTTCATCTACTTACAATGCAATTCTCGCAGAGGTGACTGCTTCTCCAGATATTTCAATCAGCGAACTGTTTCAAAAGTTAAATAGAAAGAACAATCCTGAATCAGAAAAGACCGGTTGGCATTTAACAATTGCTTCTACTTTTACTGCAAATATGCTGGAGGAATCATTTCAGTTCTGGGAAAGTGTAACCGGTCTGAGTATCAGTGCTGAGTTTTCGCCTTTCTATCATATTGAGCAGTTTTTACAACAAAACATGAGTTTTCAGACTGGGCGGAAAAAATATGCTTTTTTTTTGATACGGCTGGAAGATCTGGCTTATCACAGGGAACTTGACCAGAGTATCGATCTTCAATATATCAGAAGCAGGGCATCTGAACTGGTTGATCATCTGCTACAATCTGCTGCAAATTACCGCCTACAATTTATCATAATTTTCTGTCCGTTATCTTCAGAAGTTCAGAATAACCTGGAGTTGAAATCTGGTTTTGAAGAGATAGAAAAACTGATGATATCCAGGCTTGACTGTGAGAAACATCTTTACTGTATCGCTTCTGAGAAACTGATCAGTTCTTTTGATTCTACTGTCGATTATCAATCTCCGGTGGGTCTGGTAGGGCAGGTGCCTTATACAGAATATTTTTATGAGCAGTTGGGAAAGATTATTGTCCGCACAGTTTATTCTTTTGAAAAACCGCCTTGTAAGGGAATCATTTTAGATTGTGATAACACACTTTGGACAGGTGTGGCAGGGGAAGACCCGTTGACTTCGATTAAAATTCCTGAACCGCTTAGAGATTTTCAGCGTTTTTTTGTGCTTTGCAAAGAAAGAGGAATCCCGGTTTGTTTATGCAGCAAAAATAATCGTGAAGATACCATAACCGTCTTTGAACAGCATCCCGATATGATTCTGAAGCTCTCAGATATATCTTTCGACCGTATAAACTGGCAACCCAAGTCTCAGAATATTGCCGAGATTTGCGCAGAAGCCAATCTGACGGCTACTGGAATAATTTTTATTGATGATAATCCGGCGGAATGTGCAGAGGTAAGTGCTAATTGCCCTGATATCATTGTAATTCATCTTCCTGAGGCAATTAGTGACAGAATCAGATATGTTGAAAATTTCTGGGCTTTTGACACTCCGAAGGTCACAGCAGAAGATCTTTCCAGAATAGAAAAATTCCGGGTGGAAAAATTCCGGTCCGAATTTCGAAAGCAGGTCTCTTCTTTTTCCGAATTTATCAAAGGCTTGAATCTGCAGATCTCTATCAGAAATGCATTACCGGATGACATACCGCGTATTTCTCAGCTGTCCTTAAGAACCAATCAGTTTACTTCCGGGATCTCTGCATTAACCGAGGAAGAGGCACATGAAAGCCTCAAACTCCATAATTTGTTTGTAATGGAAGTGTCTGACCGTTTCGGGGATTATGGTCTGGTAGGAGTTATTAAAGGTCATAAAGCGAAAGAGATGTATGTTGTCGATTCCTTTTTTCTCAGTTGCAGAGCTCTGGGGCGTGGAGTTGAGCATCGTTGCATCTCATTTATCGGTGACTATGCCTCGAAAAACGGATGCAGTTATGTTAGAGTATCAGTAAACCCTACCAGCAGAAACAAACCATTTCAATTGTTTCTTCAGGATACAATATTTAAATACCAGTTTAGTAGCGGACCTCAGCAAATAATCTACGAGGTTCCATCCCGTGTTCTTGAGCAAATCGCTTTTAACCCAGAGGTTACAACTTCTCACCAGGTTATTGGCAGTGAGCAGGATAATGCCATTAATTCTGTTTCCAGTCGTTTCTGTCTTTCTACTCACATTCTGGATAAAATAGCCAGATGTTTTTCTACTGCCGAAGCACTGCATCAGCAGATACTTTCCATGCGTAAATCAAAATGCAAATCCACAGAAACCGGAACCGAAAACAAATTATGTAATGCTGATAAATCTGCAGAAACTCCAATCGAGAGGGTGATAACCAGGATTTGGTCTGAAAGTCTGGGGCGAGAGGCAATCAGTGTTCATCAGAACTTCTTTGATGCAGGTGGCAATTCTTTAATGCTGCCTCATATTGTGCAGAAGATCAGTAAGTGTCTTAACAGAACAGTTTCCCTGGTGGAACTTTTTCAATACCCCACAATTTCCTCTCTGGCAACTCACCTCTCCTCAAAAGAAATTGAACCTGGGAGTAGCAGTAAAAACGACAGGACAGCTTTGCAAAATAGCGCATACAGCCGATTCAGATCTAAAAAAGCATCATAGAAATTCAGATAAGAGGCTGAAATTTTCAGATTTCTCAAATAGGTAATTCTTTTCTATACTTTTTACGATTTTAAGTTGACAACCAGCAATTCTGATGCTGACTGGCACGTAAATTGTTTTCAGAAAAGAAATGATTTAACAATAATCTTCATAAAATTCAATAAAGAAGGAATAGCAAATTGGAGAACACAAATATTCCTAATGAGAGCAGTTTTGATGGAATCGCCATAATTGGCATGTCCGGACGTTTTCCCAAAGCCGAAAACATCAATCAATTCTGGGATAATCTTATTAGTGGAAAAGATTGTGTTGAGAGTTTCTCTTCCGATTCATTGAAAGCAGCAGGAGTAAGCGAAACTGTTCTTAACAATAAAAATTTCATACCTCGGGGTGGACGAATTAGTGATGCGGAAATGTTTGATGCTTCTTTTTTCGGATATAATCCACGTGAAGCCAGTTTAATAGATCCGCAGCACCGGATTTTTCTGGAATGTGGATGGGAGGCCATCGAAGACAGCGGGTATGATGTTTCCAGGCTAAATTGCAGTGTTGGAGTGTTTGCCAGCTGCGGGATGAACCATTATCTTATTCACAACATATTGACCAACCCTTCGGTTGCTCTTAATTCCAATGAAATTCAGCTGATTTTAGGTAATGACAAAGATTTTTTAACCACCAGGCTCTCCTACAAGCTTAATCTCCGGGGGCCCAGCTACGATATTCAGACTGCCTGTTCATCATCGCTGGTTGCAGTCCATGTAGCCTGTCAAAATTTATTAACTTATCAATGTGATATGGCGCTTACCGGTGGTGTTTTTCTACAGATCCCCTGGTGGAATGGTTATCTGTTGACTGATGGAGACATCCGATCTTCAGATGGAGTATGCCGGCCATTTGACAAAAATGCAAACGGTACAGTTTTTGGTGAAGGTGCAGCAGTTGTGGTACTCAAACGGCTTCAGGAGGCAGTGGCAGATCATGACCATATTTATGCGGTTATCAGGGGATCTGCTGTGAATAACGACGGAGCGAATAAAGCTGGTTTTACTGCTCCGTCTGTTGAGGGCCAATCAGAAGTGATTATTCAGGCACTGCAAAGTGCAGGGGTAAATGCCGAAGATATTTCCTATATCGAAACTCATGGGACCGGCACTCTTATCGGAGATCCGATAGAAGTTGCTGCTTTGTCCAAAGCATTTAAGCATTTTACTGAAAAAACCAATTTTTGTGCTTTGGGTGCGGTTAAAGCCTCCATAGGACATCTTGATGCTGCTGCGGGTGTGGCAGGTCTGATTAAAACAGCTCTTGCTTTACACCACAAGAAAATACCTCCGGTTATAAATTTCAGTGCTCCTAATCCCTTGCTCAAATTGGAGGAAACACCCTTCTTTATTAACGATAAACTCAGGAACTGGGAAACTCAACCGTCCAAAAAAAGGTATGCCGGAGTCAGCAGTCTGGGTGTCGGTGGAACAAATGCGCATATAATTCTTGAGCAAGCCCCTGAGCATGTGATCGGAACCTCTTCCAGATCAGTTCATTTTATGCCTTTGTCCGCAAAATCTACTGATTCACTCAAAAGAGCATCCGTTAATCTGTCTTCGTTCTTAAGCCACCATCAGAACATTTCTTCTGCAGACGTTGCTATGACTCTTCAACAGGGACGTCAGCACTTCTCCCACCGATCGTATATCATTGTCGATACATGCGATAATAAATTTGCTATGTTAAATAATCATTCAGAACCTGTTGATCTCCAGAATACGCCAAACTCGCAAAAGATTGTTTTTATGTTTTCCGGGCAAGGCTCTCAGTACATCAATATGGGCAGGGATCTTTATTTGGCGGAGCACTCATTCAGAGAAGCCTTTAACAGCTGTTCTGATATTGTCAATAAATTTATCAATCAGGACCTTACCAGCCTCCTTTATCATTCTACTGAAAATTCCAATGTTTCAGATTATTTAAAGCAAACCGGAATAACTCAACCGCTTCTGTTCTCATTTGAGTATGCTCTGATTAAACTATGGGAAAATTATGGTGTTACTCCTCAGGCTATGATCGGGCATAGTATAGGAGAGTATGTTGCGGCTTGCAGAGCGGGTGTCTTTTCCCTGGAGGATGCTCTGTTTTTAGTTTGCCAACGGGGTAAAATCATGCAGCAGCAGCCTCCCGGAGGCATGTTAAGTGTTAATTTATCCCAGGCTGAACTATCGTCGCACCTGCTTTCCGGTATCGAGATCTCTGTTATCAATGCTCCATCCTTATGTGTAGTTTCAGGAACTCAAGAGCAATTGGAAAAACTGAGTAAAAAATTTACTGATCTTAATATCGAACACAGACAGGTTAACACTTCTCATGCGTTTCACTCATATCTCATGCAGGATGCGGTAAATGAGTTTACACCTCTTCTTAGTAATATTTCACAATCTAAACCATCACTGCCTTTCATATCTAATGTCAGTGGAACCTACTTTGACGATTCTGATCTTTTTGATCAGACCTACTGGGGAAAACATTTACGCCAAACAGTGAGATTTCATGATGGAATTGCAAAACTTCTGGATGAAGGATACCGGATATTTCTAGAAGTCGGGCCTGGTAACACACTGACTTCTTTTGTTAATTCATGTTTTGCCAGCTGGAAAGCAGTTCATCACGACCACGATGTAAATATCCTGTTATTGACTTCAATACGCCACTTTCGCCAAAAACAGAATGACTCTGTACATTTTTTCAATTCCATGGGAAAGCTATGGCAGCATGGCATTGATGTTGACTTTAGCTCATTTTATCAGGGGGAAACCAGATACAGGGTTTCTTTACCCTCATACCCTTTTGAAAAAAAGAAATACTGGATAAATCCGGTTTCAAAAATTGATATTTGCATTGGAGCTCAGATCAATCCTAACCAGTCCCATTCTTCTAAAGCGAAAAACTCACTTAAAAAGAGTTCTTTCTTGAAACAGGATGAAAACCAATCTTGCGATCTGGGGGAGGTAATCTGCTCCATTTGGAAAGATCTACTGGGATTAAATGCTGTTGAACTGGATAAGAGTTTTTTTGAATCCGGAGGAGATTCCATATGGGCATCTCAGTTAATCTCCAGAATCCGTGATAAAACCAATATAGATGTTCCATTGAGTATTATATATAAAGCTCCATCTCTCAATCAGTTAATCGAAGAGATCAGAAAGCTCAATCCAGTATCTTCCTCAGGCTCGTCAAGAAATGGTCCACGCAGAACTGAGCAGGAAAGCGGGTTACTATTATCCAGTTCACAGCTACGTCTATGGTTTATTGGCAAGCTTCAGAAGACCCCTGCTTATAACCTGGCTACAGAGTTTGAAATCACCGGTCCATTCAAGAAAGATTGTGCTTTACGAGCACTTGATGCGGTTGTGGAGCGCCATGATGTATTCAGAACTACCATCGAAGAATCAGAAAATGGCCCTGTTGTTCATATCCATAAAAGACTCAATTTTAAATTCGATTGGCTCGATTTTTCCAACAGTGATTGCCCTGAGTCAGCTTGGACAAATGAAATAACAAGTCGTTCGGTTAAACCTTACAATCTTTCATCAGGACCCTTACTCAGGATATTACTTATAAGACTGAATCCCGATCATCACATCATGTCAGTAATGACTCATCACATAATTTCTGATGGGTGGTCCATGGGAGTCTTCTTGAGGGATTTTTCCCATTATTATAACTGCTTTTTAAACTCTATCCCACCATCGCTTCCTGCGCTTCCGTTCCGTTTTGCCGATTATGCCAACTGGCAGAATAAAAATTCGGAAGCTATAGATGAAAACGTGGTCTCTTTCTGGCAAAATAACCTGGCTGCCCCTTTACCGATTCTCGAACTTCCATCTTTCAGGACCCGTCCATCTACTTTGTCCTTTGAGGGATCGATTGTTCAATTTTCATTGGATCTCTCAATCAGTACCAGACTATGTACTTTTGCCAGAAATGAGCAAACAACACTTTTTACAGTGCTCTTAGGCATCTATTATATACTTTTACAAAAATATTCTGCTCAACAGGATATAATTATAGGTTCTCCTGTAGCAAATCGCAACAGAACCGAAGTAGAGAACATTATCGGATTCTTCCTCAATATGGTGCCTTTGCGAATTAACTATCAGGAAGAAAGTAGCTTTATTCAGCTCCTTGATGGATTAAAGGAGATTACCAGAGATGTATTTGCTCAACAGAGTATACCCTTTGACCGCCTGGTGGAGATAATTAATCCACAACGGGATCTGAATCACCATCCGATTTTTCAGGTAATGTTTGCATTTCAAAATTTTCCGCTGGAACCGGCTCAAATTGAAAATACAGAAATCAAACCATTTCTTATTAGCCGTGGTGCTTCTGAATACGATCTATCACTTTACATGTGGACTGATAATGGATTGTTAAAAGGTTTTTTTGAGTACAGTACAGACCTCTTTGAAAGACAGTTTATAGAAAACATGGCTTCTCACTTTATCAATATAGCTGACAGTATCCTGACCAACCGTGGAATCAAAATAAAAGACATATCTCTTTTGTCACCATCACAATTCGAACAGATCATTTACTTATGGAATAATACAGACAGAGATTATCCTCAGGACAAATGCATTCACGATCTGTTTAACGAGGTTGTAAATAAATATCCTTCATCTCCGGCTGTTATTTCAGAGAGCAGCTCATATTCTTATGCTGATCTGGGCAGTGCATCAGACAATATTGCTCATTTTCTCATCAAATCCGGAATCAAACCTGGTGAAACAGTCGGCATTTTCATGAATCGTTCATTTAAGACTGTAGCAGCCCTTTTGGGGATATTAAAATCCGGTGCGGCTTATGTTCCTCTGGATCCCCATCTCCCCGAAGAGCGGCAGGCCTATATGATCGATGATGCCGGATTAAACATCATACTTACAGAGCAGAGTCTGATGGAAAAAATACCCACCTCCTCCGACAAATTGATCGCAGCATGTGTCGATAGCGATATTGATTTACACAATTCAGAGGACCTGCAATTGGTAACTCCTGCATTATCAGCTGATTCAATTGCCTATATTATTTACACTTCCGGTTCAACAGGAAAACCTAAGGGAGTACGGATATCACACCGGTCAGTTGTTAATTTTCTTAAAAGTATGCAGCGCGAGCCCGGTATTGAACCTTCTGATGTTGTCCTGGCATCTACAACTATTTCGTTTGACATTTCTGTTCTGGAGATTTTTTTACCCTTGATTACAGGAGCGATTACTGCAATTATTGAACATTATATCACCACCGATTCCGCAAAGCTGATTTCAATTATAAACGAATTAAAACCAACTATCATTCAGGGCACACCTGCCATGTGGAGAATGCTTTTAAGTTCTGGATGGAAGGGTGTAGAGAATCTTAAGATTCTTTGTGGTGGAGAAGCATTGACTGTGGATTTATGCAGAGATCTTCTGCCTGTAGCTAAAGAATTATGGAATATGTACGGTCCTACAGAAACAACGGTATGGGCAACTATTTACAAGGTCAGGGAAGCCAACGCAACTATAAGCATAGGAAAACCGCTCAGTAATGTTAAAGCTTATATTCTAGATTCCAATCTACAACCGGTTCCTGTCGGGGTTAAAGGTGAATTATATATAGGTGGAATTGGTCTTGCAGAGAGTTACCACCGTCTTGAGGATCTCACTGCCGAAAAATTCCTGCAAAATCCTTTTGGACCTGGTCGAATTTATAGTACTGGTGATAACGCCCGTTTCCGGTTTGATGGCAATATCGAGTATTTAGGAAGAACCGATTTTCAAATCAAACTGCGAGGCTACAGAATTGAATTGGGTGAAATCGAGAACACTGTCCTATCCAATTCCAGCATTAACCAATGTGTAGCAGCCTGTAAAGAATTCGCTGAAGGCGATATACGGCTGGTCTTATACTATACTGTTAAACCGGACTCCCCCATTACAACTGCAGAACTTAAAACATTTCTCAAATCTTTTCTTCCTGATTACATGATACCTCAGCATTTTTTTGAATTGGAATCTATGCCTTTATCTCCCTCCGGAAAAATCGATCGCAAAGCACTCCACAGTCGTTCCTCAAGTGTCATTATTGAGTCCATCAATCATCTGGAACCAGGCACCGATGAAGAATTGTATCTTGCCAGAATATGGAAGCAGGTATTGGGAATAAACCGGGTCAGCTTACATGATAATTTCTTTGAACTGGGAGGTCATTCTCTTCTATCAATTAAGGTGATCAATCAGATCAAAAATGAGATCGGTTTTGAAATTCACCCCCGTTCTATGATGATAAATACCCTGGAGCAGATTGCTTCCACTATTTCTCTGGGTAAAAGTAATCAGGTCGAAAACAGTCCGGAAAATAAACTTTCTTTTGTTAAAACTATCAGCAGGCTTTTCAGGGCTAAGGTATGATCATTATTGCAAACAGGCAAAGGGTAGCAAAGTGAAGTCGCTTCAATTTGGCTTTGGCAATCACAAACTCTATGGTGTATACCATACGCCTTCAACTATAAATCCAAATCAGAAAAGTATTCTTATTTGTTCATCAGTGGGTCCTGAATCTATTCATCCATACCGTTTACTTCGTTTGTTAGGAGAACAGCTGGCCCAAAAGGGACACCATGTCTTTCGTTTTGACTGGTATGGATGTGGGGATTCCTGGGGGGAGAGCTCTGAAATCCGCATTGATCACTGGATTAATGATGTACGATCAGCTGCCGAAGAGTTGATTAATCTTTCCGGAAATCAGATATTTTCCATAGTCGGTCTCAGATTGGGGGCCACTATAGCCTGGTGTTCTTTCACTGATTCACAAGAAGTATCATCTGTTTTTCTTTGGGACCCGGTGATCTATGGTGCAGATTGGATTAATGAGATGAACTATCTTCACTCTGAATACCTTAGCAGTTTTCCCCAGGCAAAGCATCATTCAACCGATGAAGAAATTCTTGGTTTTCCATTACCATCAGCGGTCAAAAATGAAATTTGCGCCCTGAAAATTATCGGTGTAAAGCCACCTGATCTCAGCAGAATTCATTTACTTCAATCTGGAGATAATCCAAAATGTGAAGAATTTTGCAGATCAGCCGGTTTTCCCATTACCAAAGAACATTTAGACATGCCTGAAGTCTGGGCCAGTGCTCTTTTAAATAATCGTATTGTAATGTCTCATCCTGCAATAAAATCTATTATCACCTTTTTTGATCAGGTTAAGCCATGATAGAGCGGGTGCTTAATTTTGGAATAAACAATGCACTCAGTGGTATACTCACTAGTCCTGACCCAGAACATTTTAAGAGACATACTCCATCCATCATTTTTCTCAACGCAGGTTTTCTTCATAAAACCGGTTTCAACAGGTTTAACACCGAGCTTGCCAGACAACTTTCACTCAGCGGATATAACAGTTTGCGTTTTGATCTTCATGGATTAGGAGATAGTGCAACTTGCCCTCCTTCGGTTAAATATGAAACTCAGGTAATTACCGATATTCAACAGGCTATCGACCAGGTAACTTCTAAAAGCGAAGCTGAAAAATGTATTATTATCGGGCTCTGCTCCGGAGCGGACTTTGCACATGCCGCAGCCCTCAAAGATAAAAGAATCACCGGACTGATTCTTTTAGATGGTTTTGCTTACCATACGCTTGGATATTATATCAGAGATTATGGTCCCGGGATTATTAATCCTTACCGGTCTATCCGTTTTGTGTTAAAAAAATTTCGCAAACGTTTTTCTTCTATCCATTCTGAAAACCGGTATCAGAGTAATGAAGTCTATATCAGATCGTTTCCTCCAAAAAAAAAGATAACAAAAGAGTTACAGGAATTAATTGATCGTGGCGTTAACCTCTTTTTTATCTATTCTGGCGGAATTCCGCTGTATTATAACTATGCCAATCAGTTCTTTGATATGTTCCGATCAGTTGACTTTAAAGGAAAAGTTTCCCACCGTTATATTAAAGAAGCAGATCACACCTACACAATCCTCAGTGTCCGGGAGAAGTTGAAAAATTCCATTGCCGATTGGATAGGAAAGACTTACCCCTGAGAAAATACAGGTTGCTTTCCTTATATTCTATTTTTTTACCAATTACTTTTCATAGACTTTTTCAAACAAGTGAAAAGACCTTTGATCATGTTTTATTAAGCTTTGTGTTGTTTTCACCAATCCTTTATTGCCCGAATAATTTTTTGTGCTACACTATCCCAGGTGAAATCTTTAATATACCTGCAATATGCAGCCTCCCCGAATCGTTTCATCTTATCAGGGTCCTCAAGCATCTCCATGATTGCATCTGACAATTTTTTACTGTCATTCGGAGGTACAACCAATCCGGTTTTGCCATCTTCGATAATTTCCGGTATAGCACATACATCAGTACCGATACAGGGCAGCTTGTGCGCCATGGCTTCCCCGAAGACCACTCCAAAAGGTTCATATTGCGATGGCATTACAAATAATGAGGCTTTCAGATACTCAGAGTGTAATCGCGCTTCTCCTCGAGGTGTATTCTTATCCACCCTCCCGATACACTTAACTCCGTCTGGCAGATTAGACAATACCGGCCCGATAATAGTCAATTCTGCGCCTGGAATAGCTTTTCTCACTCTCTTAAATGCATCTAGTAAAGTGTAACCTCCTTTGCGCTCGAAATGATATCCCACAAAAATTATATTTGGTTTTTCGTAGCTCTTAGTGTTTATCTGCGGAACAGAATGAAAATTTACTCCTGCTCCCACAGCGATCACCTTGCCAGGCCTGCATTTAAAATCCTCAATGAAGATCTCTCGAAGCCAGTTACTCATGGGAAATATCAGATCAAGCCGGTCATAGAGTCTCTGCTCATATTCTAATGCTTTACGGATGTATTTTTCTTCGGGAGAATAGCTACTGTTTATCCTTTTTATCTGAGCCCATAAATTTCCATCGTGGTAAGAACATAAAAGTTTATTCTTCAATTTTGGTATTGAAGAAAAATTATACCAGGCACCAACTTGCAGAATCGCATTGCAACGATCCGTTTTTTTGGTAATCTTTTGAGCCGCTATCCGGGTCATCTTATCAAAAAGATAGGTATTCAGATGGTACTTTCTTTTCCACTCTTCCTTATCTGTGCTAAATGATATCAGCTGGGCAATTCGTTTTATCATTTGACCGGTATCTGCACTGACAGCATCTACCAATACACCTTTCTTTTCCAGGGCTTCAAAGAAAAACCTGCTTAACCCGGACCACGTTCGATAATGAAAAGGCTCTTCATCGATAACCCCTATTATTTTCGGATCATTCATAACACTTTTCCGCCTTTTCTTTAAAATTTTATTACCTTTTAATAAATTATTCTTTCAACAACATAATTAACGTACAGACGATTGCCACAGCACAATTCTCTCCCCTCTTAAAAACTTTATCCAGGCGATCATTATGGAAATATTGACCATTACAAAAAAGGATGTTACTTTCATTATTTTTAATGAATTCAATTTTGGCATGGTAATACCACTTAATGCTAATAAATAAAAGGTGAGCTGAAAACCAAATAGTATCTTGTAAAAAGCAGAAGTCTTAAACAAATAAACTCCGGTGCATAAAGCAATCATTAAAAATAAAGGTACTGCCCAGCGTAATAATTTATGACAAACATACATATAAGAAAATATGCCAAACCTGAACGGGTTAACATATTCTATATTATTGAAGAAAACGGTTAAACCTCTGACTACTGTTCTCACCTTGCGGTAAAATTCTTTCGACTTGTCCTTGATATCCGGATAGTATCCTATAACCTGAGGATCGCTTATTCCACGCAGACCCATTTTCACACTGTTGAGAAGTGTCTTAAAATCACTTTGCATACTGGTGGAAAAATCAAAACACACTACCTTTCTGGCTGCGAAAAACGATCCACTCAAACCTACTACCGACTTAATAGAAGATTCCATACCCCGAAGCCACATCTCATATTTCACATAAAAGCCCTCTCCCCCGGTCTTATCATCTTCATTTGACAGCAGCTTATCAACACTGCTCACACAACCTATCTCTGGATCATCAAAATTGGCCACAATCTCCCTTAAACCATTTTTATCCAGCATAGTAGCCACATCGGAGAAAATCAGAATTTCTCCCCTGGCCCCTTTTACCGCTTCATTCTGACCGCTTTCTTTTCCTTTGCGTTCCTTCAATTCAATCAGTTCGATTCCCCTTTGTTCATACTCCCTGACAATCTGGACAGTACCATCTGTGGAACCATCAGAAACTACTATAATCTGAATAAGATTTTTTGGATAGTCAAGTTCTAGAGTATTCTCAATTTTTCTCCTTATACCTTTCTCTTCATTGTAAGCACTTATAATAAAGGTGGTATATGGGGTAATGTATCTTTTCCTGACAGTAAAACTTCTCCAGGTTGAGAATATTTTTAAAGAAAGTGGATAACCCAGATAAGCAAAGAAAATCATAAAAACCGATGACCAGAACAACAATGCCAGATTCATAACCATTCCCTTTACATGCGCTTTTCCATGGTTTTACGGTTCAATCTTTTCTACAGTCTTCAGTATCCACCGGTGAAGTCCCCAGACGCAAGATAGTCATCGTTGATGAAAAACAGGCATCCTGATGCATCCCTATCCGATTTAGCCGGTAAATATCCGATGATTTATCATTCCACATTCTCCGAACGGTCACCGCACAACTGTAACCGGCAGATTTCACCTGCTCCGATATTTCTTTATTTGTAAATCCGTTTGGATAGCAGAATGGTATAAAATCGGAAGTAACCACCTTTTTTTTCAGCAAATCCTCTCTTGATCCGTATAGTTCTGCCTTTACCCTTTCTTTACTTACTGAGGTCAGAATGATATGCTCTGATGTGTGTGAACCGAAACTGATGATATCAGAATCCCTCATCTCCATCACCTGTTCCCAGTTTATAAAATCCGATTCTTTTTTTTCCGGTAAGCCACTTTTTTCCATAATTCTATTTATTATCTCATCATCATCATTTTTCAAGGCATATAACTTAATCAGATTTATCAACTCATGAAGATTCTTACGGTTGAATTTTACAGTTAATTTTTTTCTGAGAGCTTCTTCTTTTACATATTCTACCAGAAATCCGGTATCAAACCTGCTCTTAATCATCAGATGAGCAAAGGCATCTGTCCAGAATTTCCTATTGTTTCCTATGTATTCTGTAGGTAAAAAAACGGTCGCCGGATATCTTCGACTTTTTAGAACCGGAAGGACATGAGTATAGAAGTCTTTCCAGCCGTCATCAAATGTTAGAACACACATCGGGTGTTTGCAATGAACAGTTTTTTCAATAATGCTTTTCAATGATACAATTTCAAAATATCTGCTTATGGTCTCTATCTGCTTTTTGAATGTAACAGGAGTGATAAACATTCCTGGCTCAATGTATTCGCTTGCAGATGGTTTTTTGACCCGATGATAACCAAGAATCAGAAATCTCCCTGCCCGGGCATTCATTTCACATATTTTACGGAATTTTCCACTGCTCATGAAAACGGTGGAATAAATTTGTCTCATCAGTCGAATGGTAAGACTTAACACGAAACACCCCTATTAAGTTATATGGGATATTACTAATCGCATCTTCCCACCTTTTCCCCGTTCAATCCTCTCCACATATTTAATTCTGCAATTAAGCAGTGGTCCGGTTCTCTTTCGTATCTCCTGCATAATTTTCAGTTCTGTTTCATTACTGTATTGATAATCCTTCACTATCAGTAATTCTATTTCATCTGGTCTGTACTGCTTGAATTGCGCTTCCCGTACCGGATATCCTCTGAAAACCCCGCTTAATCGACCGATTCTCCGGCCATCAGGTGTCCTGATCACATCATCTGTTCTTCCCAGCACCTTTTTTATGAGAGGAAAATTACTTCCACAATCACAACCGGGCTTCCCCGCTGAAGACATCAGCACTTTATCACCAATTCTATAACGGATAAGTGGCATGACATGATTTATAAACCCTGTACAGACTACTTCAGCCTCTTCCCCTGGACCAGCTCTCTCTCCCTTTTCATTTATTAGTTCCACATAACTGTAATCGGAATTCAGATGATAGTTGCCACATCTGCATTGTGCGATAAACACACACATTTCCACAGAACCATATTGATCGTAAACAGGAGTGCCGAATGTCTCCTCAATTGTTTTTCTCTGAAATTCATGTAGTGTTTCCGCTGAAGTAACAATAGCTGGTGTTGTCCCGTGAAGTGATATCCCGTTTCGTAAAGCATATTCCGCAATAGAATAAATACTTGAGGGGAAAGCATCTATATATGATGGTTTCATTTTTTTCAGAATCTCGATGTAGCTTGCTATGTTTTTTTCGGACAGATGATAGGAGGACATGAACAAACTCTTCTGAGATATGCTATATCTCCAGAATGGAGGTTTTGACTGCTCCCCTTTCACCACCAGACGGCTACCAAGAGTTGCTCTGCTTCCACCCGGATTCACACCGACCGATTCAAGAAACCTGCTGAAAAAGGCATAATTTTTCTGACGAACTTCAGCATTACAGAAAATCTTCAGCGGAGTACCGGTAGTACCTGAAGTATTAAGAGTGATAATTCTGCTTTTTACCTCTGGATTCAGGAAATCACCTGTTTGATTCCTGATTACCTCCTTGTTTAAAACAGGAATCATTTCCAAATCGGATAAATGGAATTTGTCCTGTGGAGGAAACTTTGTTTTTGCAAATAGTTCTTTATAATAACGAATCTTAGGTGCAATTGTATAAATTATTTTTTTTAATTGTGCTGCCTGGAAATGCACTATCTGCTCACTACTGGCTTTATGGTTTTCTGATATTGATCTATAAAACTTTTGGTAGATCCCACTATATCTCAGTTGCTTCTCCCGGTACCCTAAAATGGAAATAGCAGCATTCTGAATAAATGGCGGAAGACTATGATATAGTTTTTCAACTTTGGAATTCAAAAGTATTCCTCTGGTTGGAAAAGTCATTTCACCTGTGCTTAAATTATTATTACCAGCAAATTGCAGACCCGCATCCAGCAGACACATTTTATATAAGTACGCTCCTTAGGAGTAAGTGCACACATTTTGCTTTTTGATTCTTCTGAGCCTTGTTAACTTAGCATGATTTTTAAATAGTTACATTATGAAAATATTCCACATAATCTCCGGGGATATCTTTGATGGTGCTGAAATGCAGGTCCTTCAAACTCTGCATGCTTTAAAGCACAAAAAGAGAATTTTCAAAACCATTGTATTCATTTCAATAGTGGAATATTGCGCCAAAAATTCAAAAATGCGGCATCTCCACATATTTAATATACGAAAAGTTTTCCAGCATTCTACTTATTATAAATTAACTGATCAACCTGTTTAATCTTTACTTGCTTTCTGCCAGGAGAACGATGCATGACTTCTGATAAAGTCTGGATTACCTGGGAAACTCAGCGAAGATCTGCCACTCTTGCCGGCTTTCTGCAGTGCAAACTTTTTGTTTTCGATATCGAAGGATTCTTCAGATATCCGCTTTGTCTTATCAAAACCCTTGTAACCCTGCTGATCCATCGCCCCAAACTTCTTTTCATTCAGAATCCATCAATTGTCCTTGCCGCCTTTTCCTGCCTCTATTGTTCTATAACTCATACCAGACTGATTGTCGATCGCCACTCCAATTTCCGACTCAATAAACCAAGGTCCGGCTCCCTTCCTATCTGGCTTTTCATGCGATTTCATTATTATTCCCTGAAAAATGCTGATCTTACCATAGTTACCAATGGTTTTCTAGCTGATCTGGTCAGAAAAGCAGGCGGTCGAGCTGCCATACTGCCGGACAAACTCCCTGAAATTCCAATCCGGAACCCTGCTTTTGTCAAAGATCATATCCGTCTGCTTCTTATCTCTTCATTCGGTTCCGATGAACCCATACGGGAGGTCATCCAGGCTTTCTCTATGATCCAATCAGACAATTGCGAACTCTTTATTACCGGCAATTATAAAAAACGTCTCTCTGAAATTCCTGAATGCCTCCCTCCTAAACTTCATCTGACCGGATTCATTCCAGATTCACAATATTTACATCTACTCACAACCTGTGATATCGTCCTCGTTCTTACCAAAGCTGACTATTGCATGCTCTGTGGATGTTACGAAGCAGTAGCTGCTAAAAAACCGCTTATTACCTCTGACAAGCAGGTCTTACGGGATTATTTCAGCGGTGCAGTTTTCGTGAATAATTCCCCTGAAAGCATTTGCCAGGGTATTAATGAGGTACTTCAAAATACCGGTTATTATAAAGAAAAATCAGCTTTGATGAAACTGGAAATCGAGAAAAAATGGGATAGATATTTCACTGATCTTAAAACCGTTCTTCATGAAATGTTCAACATCTCCATAAAAAATGAATTTCCTCCTGTTTTTGTTAACAACAGTTGAAAAAAAGATAAGAAAAAGGCCGCTTCCCGTGTTCACCGGAAAACGGCCCAGAAATATTGAACTGTTTCCTAAACTACCTGCTCATCAGAAGTAACGGAGCTTTGAAATCCAACTCTGCCCCTTTATCATCTTTCATCGATAACTTAAGAATGTAGCTTCCGTTAGATATAGAATGATCATTTAGAGGCAACTGAACACTTTGAATGCTCTGGCCTCTGTTTAGTAAACGACTTTCCCTAATCATTGCCTTCCCGGTCAACGTGTAGAGTGATACAGTCACCTTGCTAACATTTGCCGGCGCACTGAATTCCACCTTTACATCGTTAGTAAACCGGTTTTGAACAAGTTTTGATATTCCGTATTTCTTTTCGCTACTCACTCTGGATTGAACCGGAACTGGCAAAACTGCTTCTATTTTCAAGTAAACAGTCTTCCCGGATTCTACTCCTACCACAACCGAATCTGATCCGGCGTATGACTTTCCGTTTTGAGTGTCCTTAATGGTTAAATTGACATCCTGCGGCAAACCTTTTATGGTACCTATAGCAAAAATCACGGAATCATCTACATTCGAACCATTAACTATTGCCACTTCAAATGACATCCGCTGCTGGTCGATATTGTTCACCAGAAGGTGTGAATAATTTTGCCCGCTGATTTCATCCTTTATCAGAAGTTTTATTTCATCAAAGGAAGGTGCTGGCTGATAAGCCGCCAATGGACCACCCTCTGATGTATACCCGAAGTATGCCGACGGCAGACTGTCACCTCTTTTTAATCTTGCATCAAGACAGATACTCCATCTGCTGTCTTCCATATCATCAGAATTATCGGTCTGAGCAGGATTTTTTAAAGGATTTCTACTCACAGGAATGACTATCGATTTTGCATCGTTTGATCTGTTATACACCGCCAAACCGGTTTCAATGCCACCAGTCAAGACAATCTCTTCCGGATCAGTCATTCTCATTGCCGGTAAATAGATACTCTGAACACTGTAACCGTATGTAGTTTTTCTCCAACGGTAAATTTCCAGCGAATCAAACATCTTCTCGCTCCATACCTCAGCTGTGGCCTTCATTATCTGTTTCAAAGTCACTGGAACCGCTACTGGAAGAGCAAGATGAGTCCACCCTGAGCTAATCTGTAGAGTATAATCCTGATAAAGAGCCGGTATTATCGCCTGAGCGAAATCAAACTTTACTGCCTCTTCAGAATGCACCCAGAAAAGCCTTCCCGGAACCGGGTCAAATAGTGAGTCGGCGATCTGTCCATATTCATAATACATTGGATTGGAACTGGCCATGGACACCGGCCTCCACTGGGTAATTACCGCTCTATCTTTATCATAGCTCCAACTGTTGACCGGTGATTTAAGATAGTTTATTACTTCAGCAAAACTGGATTTAACCGGTGAAGCTGTAACCGAAATGGGATGGCGCATGCCTGGTGTGCTGATGAAATCATCACAATTTGAATTTAACCGCTTAACAGGTCGGGAAATTCTTATTGTATCCGCATAATTTGCAGTGCTTCTTACCAGATATGCATAAAATCCACTGGTATCGCATACTGCCGAGGATGGTACCGTAAAGGCCAATGCCCTCTTTCCCCCAACTATGCTGTTGGTCAAAGTCGCGCTGCCTTTTGTCCATACATTACTGTTTCCTTTAAAACAATACAGTGCATGACTCAATGATTCCCACCCATCCTCAGGCACATATATTGTATCGCTGAATGCACTCCTGCCCAGTACAGCCATACTATTGGTTATCACCTGAACACTATCACAGCTTTGAGTCCATGTGCCGGAACTCAGTTCTCCAAAAACTGACACATAGCAAGCCTGCCCATTAGCAAAGCCACTTATAACAGCATTACCTCTGGATAAACTACTGTAATAAACCTTACTTCCAGACTCGGAAACAGATGCAGCAAACCGGTCCGCACGACAGACTACTGCAACCTGTTTAAATGCAGGCGCATCAGGATAATTTCCCCAAACTGTAAATATGGAACTGCCATCGATTGCATAAGCATACAATCTTATCTGTTTTTTAACCTCTCTGATTATGGAAATCAGATACCTGGTAGTTACACCCTCTCCAAATTTTCCCTGGGCGTCATAGGCTCTCAACATAAATTTCACAGACTTGGCAGTTGATGGAATATTCCAGATTATCGAATCAAGAGAACTGTTTTTCACAGAAATCAATCTGTAGTTAGAATCATTTACAGAAACAAATAATGAACAGTTGGTAATTCCCTGATCGTCCTGAGCTTTCCATCTGACAACCACTACAGAATCACTGATCTGAGCGGCATTATTCGCAGCACTCAACAGTGAAACAACCGGAGCATTGTTTGGCGGAACCGGATTTTCGGGTACTGTATCTGGAAGAACATTATTACTTAGATTTACCAGAGCCAGTACATCATTAACCCAGCGGTTATTGTTAGGATCTTGCGGATCGGTGGCACCAATATAGGCCGGAATGGTCATTCCATCTAAAAATGGATGACGAATATTTTTACCTGCATTGGCTATGGTTTGCTGAGCTGATAATTTATACTCACCGCGGGTAATCATGCGATCTGCCCCGGAATTTCCTTTGAATACCGGATTGGCTGCATCCGCATTTGCAAAGTACATTTTGGAATTCGGAAACCGGCTTGTAAAAGCACTGACAGTATGTCTTGGCGAAGCAGAGGAGGTAACACCCAGCCAGAAAACATTGGTTCCGTTGGCATCGTATTGATTGGTAGCAGGTCTGTAGATAAAATTCCTGTCTATTTTGAAACTGTCAACAACGCCATTGGTTATCTGTGCATCCCATTGCAGAGTTATATCACACTTGTTGTAATCATCCCCCACATTTTCAAGGATATTGTTATATGCATATTGAATTATATTGGGCTCCTGAAATGTAAAGCATTTATAATGGCTGAAAAAGAAACCCTGCTGCCCTCTTCCCAGAACAGTGTTATTGAAGACGGTAGCCTTGTAGATAGTTCCTTTCCACCAGTCACCAACCGCAATCGCTCCATAACAGGAATCGAAAATATTATTATATAATTGTATGAAATCCTGTCTGGGACAAACAGCATAATCCCGTGTTTTACGGAAAATATTATGATGAATGTGATCACCGCGATGTTTCCAGGTATCATCGTATCCTTTTCCTGCTCCGGGATTACGTCCTGTAAGGAAAGTATCATTTTTATATTTGATGGCTACAGCGGGAGCAGAACCGCTTACAAAAAGATTATAACGGTAAATGTTTCCCATGGTGTGGGTGTTATTGTTGACAAATCCATCTCTGGCATGAGCCTCTTCGTTATAATCGGCAAAAATCACAATATGAGCGCTGTTTCTGTGATTTACAGGCGCACCATTATCGTAAAAATAGCAATACTCCACTATACAATCCTGCCAGGTGTAGCCTTTAAGTGCTCCGGGGTTATTACCCTCATAGCTTGCCATGTTGCCCTGAAACACGCAGTAGCGGAAATGAAACGGACCGTGATTTCCAAAAAATCCCGATGCACTCTGCCCATCCGCAGTTGCACCGTTTCGAAGCTCTATTCTTTCAAATTTCCAGAATTTCAGTGACTGTGATGTGGTATTTCCCAGTAAACAAGGACCTATTCCGGTAGGCTTGAAAAGATCTTTCTGCCCATCAATAATGGCCCATTCACCCGGAAAAGAGGTCATGGTATTGAATTTACCCGTAGTCCAGGAGGTACCGTTTTTGGAAGATGGAATAGTGATTCCCCGTTCCGGATAGACACCTCCCCGAATACAGATAACGTCACCTACCTTCATTGAATCAAGTGCCATTTGTATGGATTTGAATGCCTTCCCATTTTTACCACTATTGTTTCTACCACTTATTGAATAGGTACCGGTAGAACTTACTGATAATTTGTTATCTACATATATGGTGTCAGCATAGCCCGGCAAAGCCATAATAACCCCCAAAGTGAAGATAACTGCAAACATACGCGTAGAATCGAGTATCCTCATTAAATCTCCTTTTTTAAAATGTAAAAGTCTCGATTGCTACATTATGATATTATTCCCGATATTGCAGTTTCAATCACCTTATCTATTTAATTTTCTTTAAATTACAAGGTTTTAAATTTTACCGATCGGAATTTGTTTAAGTAGCATTTAATCACCATGGATTTAAAATTTAAGGTTTAAATTCTCCCTTTTTCCGTAACATATATCGTAGGTATGGAGTGGCATTATCTTGACATTTCTGAATTGATGTTATTTTATTGAATAGTAGCAATGCTCTACTGTAAACGTTTGACCGGACTGTTACAGGAGCGGAGTTTCCTGTTCTATCCGACATTAAATTATCCCTTTCTTTCTCAAGTAGTGAAGGTAAATATCCTGATGAGTCTGTACCATAGTGGCCACTGTAAAGTTTTTTTCAAACCGTCTTCGGGCCTCTACAGCTAAACGCTGTCTTAACACACCGTTTTCTAACATCTTACATATGGCCTGGGCAAGGTGTACCGGTGAAGCCGGAGGCACCAGAATTCCACTCTCTCCATCAGCAATTGCCTGGGGAATACCACCAACTCTAGTTGCCACTATAGGTCTTTGACATGACATTGCCTCCAGTAATGACATGGGCAAGCCCTCCCAAACCGAAGAAAGCACATAAACATCTAATAAATTAAGAATATCGCCTATATCCAGCCTGGGACCCAGAAAGTTGACACTTCTACTAACCCCCAGCATTTCTGCCTCCCTCTCCAATATTTCCCTCTGGGTTCCCCTACCGGCAATAATAAACCCTGTGAATGGAAATTTCTGCAATATCAAAGGTACCGCTCTGATCAGATGAATCAGACCTTTCTGGACCTCCAGACGTACTACAGTGCCTATCAGAAACTCAAAGTGCAAAAGACCCATCTCTTTTTTTTTCTTTTTAATTTCGGTTTCCGTTTTCAGTGCAATACTGCTGATTCCATTGCTGATCACCTGAATCTTTCTTTTATCGATTTTTTCAAATCGTATTAAATTCTCTCTTGTCTCCTCTGTAACTGCTATTATTCTATTGATAAAACTGGAGATAATTTTTTCGGCCAGCATATAACGGGTTTTGTCTGGAAATGTTCTGGCATGATCGGTATGAATTCTTATCGGGACCTTTTTTATAACTGAAGCGATGATTCCATCTATCGAAGCATTGATATTGTGGGTGTGTACGATTTGTGGCTTAAATTCCTCTATTACTGGTAAAATTTTAAGAAATGCCAGATAATCCTTTTTCTTCGAGTTTAATTCGAATATCCTTATATTCTGTTTTTCCAGCTCTGCTGCGAGATCTCCCTTGAAATGGATACAACACACTGCAGGAATAAATTTCTGCTTATCTAAATGCATGCAGAGCTGGACAATCACCCTTTCCAGTCCACCTATCCCCAAATTTGAAGTAATAAATAATACCCGGATTTTACTCTCTGTCAGCTGCATTTCCTTTTTCCGTAATTTACTACCCGCATCTGTCTTTTTTGGGGCCTCTATAAATTGTGAACCACACACCCTTTCTTCCTTGTTATTTGCTTAACTAAACACTTGCTTTCTCTGAACTGATGGCCCGCGGATACTGTGATAATTTTTTCATGCCATAATCAGCATCGATCCTTTTTGCTAAACGCTCAACGCAGACCGCTATCTCTTTAAAACATCTGATAAAATCGTCTTTTTGCTTTCCATAAGGGTCTTCAATATTAAAATTGAAACAAATCGGTGAAGTAAAAGCTTTCAGCAAAAAAATCCGTTCTTTGTATACTGGAAACCTTTTCCACAGCTCAATACAATGGTTAAAATGCATGCACAAAATCAGATCTGCTTCTTTCAGAGACTGCCATGTAGTTTTTCGGGAATGATGATTGCTGAGATCCACTTTGAATAGAGCTGCTGCCCTCACTGCCTCAACTGGGGAAGTGATTCCATCATTGGCAAAAATACCGCTGGAAGAAACATTGAGCTGAAAGCCTTCTTTTTGAAATACCGCAGAGGCATACTTCTCTGCAAATACACTTCTGCAAATATTACCATAACAGATAAATTCTATGGTCTTTATTTCTGGGGATAGATAATTACTTTTGCATCTGCTGTAATATAAGATAGTATTTAAGATGTTTCTGCATTTTCTTAGAGGAACTGAGAGTATTGAATTGCAACTCCGGTTTTCTGCTGTATCCATTTTTTTATGCTCAGTTCTTTTTTTTCACCACCTGAAAAAATCACCTGTAACTATTAATGGAAGCATCTACTGTACCATGTTTAAATTGTGGGAGGCCTTTTTATGGGAAAGAGTGGCAAATTAATTGCAGGAAAACTATTGAAGAATCAAACTAATAACTCTTGATTTTTCTTTTCCCCTTTGGAGTTCTAAAAACAAATGAGCATTTTAATTTACATTCCGTATTCTACAAATATCGGCTATGCTATTAGCCCTCTAGAATCAACTTTCTACCAAATGGCCAAAAACATTTTCACCCACGACAATAAAATTCATTTTCTTTACAAAGATGTATCCGGTGGAACTCCAAAATCACTACCTGACTCATTCTCCAATATCATAAGCCTGAATGACCAGCAATTCCCCGCAAGAATTCATTCTGTTTGCAACTATATTCAAAAAAATTCCATCAAGACACTTTTCGGTCTCGATCTGACCGTTAGACATCTTTTCTATAAACCCTTTCGCAGCGCCGGGCTGAAAAAAATCATTGCCTACTGGGGTGCTCCGATGAGTGACATCTCTTCTTTTTCTAAATTATTACTCAAAAAAATCGAGGTATCCCTGAACCGCTATAAACCCGATCACTTCATCTTCGAATCAAATATCATGGCCAGATTCGCTATTTCTGGCAGAGGGATACCTGCTTCCAGAGTCAGTGTGGTTAATCTGGGAGTAGATACTGCCAGATTTTCCCCCTCAGCAGATAAATCCTTCGCTTACAGCACCTTCAAAATCCCTTCAGAAAGACAAATCATTTTTTATTCCGGACACATGGAAGAAAGAAAAGGAGTTCATATCCTTCTAAAAGCTGCTTCCACACTGGTAAACCACTACCATCGAAACGATGTGCACTTTCTGATTGCCGGAAATAAAAATGGTGACGAAGCAAGATTCTTTCCACTTTTCAAAGGCACTACAGCTGAAAAGCACATCACCTTTGCCGGTTATAGAGACGATATACATCAGATAATTCCCTGCTGTTATACCGGGGTCATCGCCTCCAGTGGCTGGGACTCATTCCCCAGATCTGCTCTGGAAATGGCCTCTTGCGGCTTGCCTCTTGTCGTATCCAATCTGCATGGACTTCCGGAAACAATCGAAAATAATATCACCGGATTTCTCTTTAATACCGCAGACCATCTGGATCTTTGCGCAAAAATCATGAAACTTCTGGATAAGCAATCTCTGCAAAAATCCATGTCTTACGCCGCAAGAACCAGAATGCTGCAGAAATTTACTTTTCAGCATCAGATAGATAAACTGACCGGTATTGTGAACACCCTGATAAATGAACGGAAATCAACACCAGAATGCCTATGCTAAATAAAACCTCCAAAATTCAATTATCATTAAATAGATTTTTCCCCTATTTAAAAAACGTCAATTTCGGAATATTTCTTATCTGTACACACATTTTTCTGGATTTGGCCGCTTTTCAGCAATTGGTGGATTTTGTCAATCCACTCAAAATACCTCTGATAGCCTCAATTTTGACCACAGCTTATGCTCTCTTTCTTATTTCGAGCAGAAAGTTTAAACCTTTTTCCAGTAAATTATCCGGCAGCTTTACCCTGCTTTTTGTTTTCATACTCATATATTCCATGATGAGCTCCATTAACATCGATTACCGTAACAATGGATTAAAACTTTTCTTTGTCTATTATTCAAACTTTGTGATTGCATCCTGCTGTGTAAAGAATATCCGTCAGATCAGCCTGATTCTAGATGCTTTCCTTCTGGCTATCCTTCATGCCTGCTATCATGGTATCCGCCAGGGCGGATTGATATGGTCAAGTAAATGGCTGGGGGATGAAAATGAGATCTCGATTATAGTCGTCTGTGCAATTCCCTATGCCTTCATGATGTTTTTACTCTATAAAAATCTGATCAGAAAAATCCTCTATGGCTTCTCTTTGGGAGTTTTTCTGACCATGATTATCGTAGCCAACTCCCGTGGTGGTGCCGTAGCACTAATTATCTGTGGTTTTTTCTGCTGGACCTGCATCGAAAAAAAGCTCCGTGCTCTTCTGATTATCACTACCGCCTCTTTAGCTATTCTTTTCTTTGCACCCCAGAAGTGGTTTACCGAATTAAAAACCATTCAGCAGGGCACAACCGAATCTACTGCTTTTGATCGGACCTACGGATGGAAACTGGCTGGCCTCATGTTTAAAGATTATCCGATTTTAGGTGTCGGAATGTTCAATTATGCCGAATTTTATGTCCCTTACAATCTGCAATACAGAATTAAAGCAGACAGACACCCTAAAAGAGATCCCCAAATTAAGCGGGTAGCACACTCCACTCCTATAGAGTGGATCGCAGAAACCGGAATCATTGGTTCAGTTATCTTTTCCACTATGCTTTTTTCCCTGTATTCCAACTGGAAAATGCTGAATGCCCGCTGTAAAAATAACTCCATCGAAACAATTCATTTCCTCAAAGTACTTAATAATGCCACTGCTATTTCGCTTATCGGGTTCTGGACAGGCGCATTATTTGTGTCAGTACTCATCTGGCCATTCCTGTGGACTGTGATTCTATTTAGTGAAATGAGTACAAATGTATTAAAAACAGTTAAACCTGACGAATAACCGGGATGCCACTTACCATGAAAATATACATTTTCAATGAGCATTACCCCAGCCCCTTTAAACCCTACTTTACTACCCAGTTCGAACAATTTCTAAAAGACAAACACAAGCTACGTATATTTGCCCTGGGGCACCACCCAGGACAGATCGAGTCAAAAGTAATAAATCTGGGACTTGACAAGATTACCAGTTACCTGCCGACTACTCTTCACAGCCTGCCCCGCTTCTTTTACAAGAGCATAATCTCATTTTTAAGAAACCCTGAAAAAAGAATTCCTGCTGCTTTAAAAGTTACTGTTCCCAACCTTTCCTTTAAACGAAATATTACAAATATCATCCGGATGCTTCAACTCCCTCTCTCTCCTCCTGATCTTTGTCTGGTACATAACCTGCTTACTATGCGCAGCCTGATTTTTCTTCGTAATCTCTATCCCTCAACTCCGGTGGCGCTTTACTATCATGGTGGGGAGGTGGCAGGTGTGAAAAATATTAGTTACCATGAAGCTGCTGGCATTTTTAAGGCAGCTGATTTTGTTTTCACCAATACCCAAAGTTCCAAAGAGCATGCAATCAGCAGAGGATGTCCAAAAGAAAAAATTTCCATCATACCTGTAGGTTTCAACATCGAAGAATTCAACCCTGAAGAGCAGAGGGAATACCGCAGAGGTGGTGTCTTGCGTTTGCTTTCTGTCGGTCGGATGAGCGAGGAAAAGGGATTTATCTACGCATTGGAAGGACTAAACCGACTGATGGCTCAGGGATTTTTTGATTGGAGTTATAAAATTATTGGTGGCGGACCACTGGAAAAACAATTGCAATCTTTTACCGGGAAAAATAACCTTTCAGAAAAAGTGAAATTTCCGGGAATAGTATCCAGAGAAACTCTATTTTCTGAGCTCATGCAGGCAGATGCGCTCCTTCTTCCAAGTATAATTGTCGGTACCTGGCAGGAAAATCAGGCATGTGTGGTGCAGGAAGCAATGCTTATGAAAACTATTGTGATCACCACCTCCACTGGTGGTGTACCAGAGTCTATTGCTCCTCAGATGGTTCGTTTCAGCATCCCACCAAAAAATCCTTCCGCCATCGCCCAAAGCATAAAACAACTTTTTTCACTGGATCAATCTCAATGGCAGCTCTTAGGAAAAGCCTGCAGAAATTTTGCAATCACACATTACGACATTTCCCGTTTAAATAAACAGCTTATTGAAACTGTTTCATCTCAATCCACAATTAGCTTTCCTTAAAAGGCACAATAATTGATACTATTTTTTCATCGATATGCAAGCACTAAAAACAGACATTCACTGCCTTTGTAAACTCCTTCCCGTCATTGGCAGTAACACCGGAAAAAGTCTATGTATATTGTAACAGTTATACAAAAATCCCTTTCCCTTTTCTCCAATAAACAAAGATTCTCATTCGCCTTATTGATGATTTTCTTTTTATTTTCCGCTCTTGTACAGGTCCTGGGTATTGCCAGTATTGGACCATTTATTACACTTCTATCCAATCTGGAAGCGATCAGCACCCATAAAATCCTTTCTTTCTTTTACAACACTTTCGGTTTCAGCTCATCCAAAGATTTCGTTGTGGCTGTCGCCTTTCTTTCTTTATTTCTCATGATCTTTGCTAATCTCATTTCGGTTCTTACACTCTGGTTACTGATCCGCTTTACCATTGTTATTGGAGGTGATATCCAGCGCCGTCTTCTGGAGAACCTGATGTTCCGACCCTATCTTTTTCACAAATCAAGTAATTATACTGAATCCATCTCACTTATAAGTCAACAAGCCCCCCGCTTTGTTTATATGGTAATTCAATCAATACTTCTATTATTCAGTAACCTTTTTGTCGCTCTGGTGATTTTAGCTGGTCTTATTTATCTCAACCCAATGGTTGTTCTCTTAACTGGTGTCCTTTTGGGATCAACATATCTGATTACCTATATCTTGCTAAAAAAGTCTCTGAAAAAACATGGAAATATCCTTTCGGAGAAAAACTCCTTAACTCAGAAAATCCTCTCCGAAGCTTTTATAGGAATAAAGGAAGTTATTCTAAATCAGTTGCAAAAGCTTTTTATAGAAAATTTCAGAAAAATCAACCTGAAAGGACTCCACTCCACATCTTTTATTACCCTCAGTGGAGATATTCCCAAATTTGTGATCGAAACGGTGGCGTTCGGTGTCATTTTCATCTCTGCAATCATAATTTTACTTAACGATTATGACGCTCAATCCATTGTTCCTCTGTTAAGTATCTATGCCATCGCAGGATACAAACTGATTCCAACAATGCACCAGATATATAAGTCCATCTCAGCACTGAGTGCTCATGGCGAGGTTTCATTTGTACTGTTTAACGAACTGAACACAGAATGCTTTGTTGATTATCAAAACGCCAATACCGGTTTTACCACTGTCAAAACAATTCAACTGCAGAATATATTTTTCAAATACCCCTCCTCCAGAAATTACACCCTGGAAAACATCAACATATCATTTCATCACAATATGATAAACACCATAGCCGGCCATTCAGGATCAGGTAAATCCACATTGGTTGATGTGCTCCTTGGGTTGCTTAAACCAGAATCAGGCTATGTTTTGGTAAACGATAATCATGCCGATGAACAAACATTAATTCAGCTGCAACGCTCAACCGGTTATGTCCCTCAACAGATCTTCATTCTCGATGATTCCGTGATTGCCAATATCGCTTTCGGTGTAGATAAAGATCTGGTCAATGAAGCAGAAGTTATCCGTGCACTTCAACAGGCAAATGCCTGGAGTTTCGTAGAAAATCTGCCACAGGGTATTCACACAAAGCTGGGCCAGGATGGTAAACTATTAAGTGGTGGACAGCGGCAGAAAATAGGCATCGCCAGAAGCCTCTACAGAAATCCAAAACTTCTCATCCTGGATGAACCAACCAGTGCCCTTGACATAGAATCAGAGTACGATTTCATGATGCTTTTGTGTAATCTCAGAAAGCATGTTTTCATAATTGTCATCTCTCACCGGCCTTCAGCTTTGAAATATTCTGATCTTATTACTCTCATGGACCATGGAAAAATCGAGTCACATGGGACATTTCAACAGCTTAAAATGTCCAGTCCGATTTTTACCAGCATTCTGGAAAAAAGTACTCTTTAATAAAACAATAAAATCATGAAAATCGCCATACTCAGTCTGTCTTCCGATGCCGGACATACAAACATACTGTTACACATAGGTAAATTATTACAGGATAATGGTATAAGTGTCAGATTCTTTGGTTCCTCAGAGAACAATTTTTTATGCCAGTATAGAAATATCAGCTATTCTACATTTTATGTTGGGAGACCACCCGATCACATTAAAAATTTAGCTAAACTGTCGGCGACATCCAGATTCTGGAGAGATGCAATTATAACAAAATGGTTCTATATAAACTATTATGAAAAGGAAAACTACTTTGGCATTTGCAAACAAGAGCAACTGTTTGAATTGGTGCAAGACTTCAAGCCGTCCGCTATTCTTGCCGACAGCCACCAATTTACTGCATCCAGTGAGCTTATTGCTTCTAAACTAAACTGCCCACTGATATTTAATAGCGCTTATGGAAGTTATTCGATGTTTCAATCTGAACATCATTTAACCAATTTTCCGTTCAACCCCTTTACCGGAGCACTTTTGGCCATACTTAAAAAACTTCTGGGTAAAGGCTTAACAGAGTATACCAGATTATTTAATAACCGTAAATTCAATTCCGATCAGTATATCAACAATTTTCTCACCGATTACTGGAACAGGTATCTGAAAACAAATCTTTCTGGATCACCTAAACTGACTATCTCCTCCGGAACAGGCATTTTGGAAAAAAAATACTTATATGAACACATTTCTATTCCAGATCATGTCTTTCAGGTGGGACCAGTCGCTTACTCACCTACACATCTTCTTAGTGATGATTTGTCGGACTGGCTCTACCTTAATTCCAGATCTGTAATATTCGTATGCCTTGGAACTATGGTCAAAGGAGTATTCCCTTTTTTCAACCACATTGTCCAGGCTGCGGTCACGCAAGGCTACAGGGTACTATGGTCATATTATGAAAAGCCCTGGAAAAACTCTATGGATTCAGCCGACTTGCGCTGGGAAAAATGGGTGCCGCAACTCGATATACTGGCTCATGAAAATGTGGAAATTTTCATCTCTCATTGCGGTTCAGGTGCAATAAGACAAGCTCTCTGGTTCTGCAAACCTGTAATCAGCATCCCTTTTCTCTGGGACCAATTCTACAATGCCTGGGTTATAGAAAAACTTTGCGGAATTCCCCCCCTCAATAAAGAAAACATCACTGTAAAGTCGATTATCTCCCGTATTAGAACTGTGCAGTCCAACATAACAAGATTTCAACAGATCTGTACTGAATTTAGAAGCAATGAGGGTAGTAAATTACTTATTAATAGGATTGTAAAGCACATTAATTCAAATCAATAACCAGTTTTTACATTAACATCTGTCTCTATGCAGCCGATATTTTCATGCTTGTTCCGCTTCGTATCTGAATTTCCCTTAGCCTGATCTTGTTGGAATTATGGTTATTATGCTTCTGGCTTCTTTTATAAGGTTGCTCCTGATCATATTTACCTTGGTAAAAAGATACTCCTGTATTGATTCGGTTTTCTCATATATTGTTTCACTCAAATGCATAAGCATTTCGGGTTCCAGCTTATCACATCTCAAATTATACTGTCCCAGATTGAGACTTTCCATGAAATCTCTGCATTTAGGACGGTATTCGATCATTATATGGGGAGTGTAAGTACAGGCAGCAAGTATTACTGAATGCAACTTTTCTCCTATGAAAAGATCAACTTTTCGCAGTTCTTTTTTGAATCGATGAACATTCATG
Organism: Fibrobacterota bacterium; assembly: GCA_023436145.1. Classification (GTDB taxonomy): domain Bacteria; phylum Fibrobacterota; class Chitinivibrionia; order Chitinivibrionales; family Chitinispirillaceae; genus JAAYPC01. The sequence continues at coordinate 63,408 of JAEZKP010000101.1, forward strand.
TAATTTCCCAATACAACCTCCTGAGGTATCAAACCTGCTGAGCGGATTATATGGGTGAGAAATGGGATATCTTCTTTCCATACCGGGAAAAACTTAAGGTGCCACCCTGACTGAACCAGGTGTTTAATAAAAGAGATCATTACAGAAGCGATCTTTTCATCACTTCCACCCCAAAGATTGCCATTTGTATAGCCTAAATTTATCCCGATGGTTTTGGTCATCTGTTTTTTCTTAACGGTGCTATCGGCAAACCACAATGCAGGATCACCAATTACTTTTATTTCCTGGTTTACTCCCCCGTCCCGCAGAATCGAAGCAGAATGGGGGCCTCTGACCCCAATGTATTTACAAGTATTCAAATAATCAACCCAGGAGGGGATATCACAATAGCTGTTTTTCAAACTATTAAGAAATGTGGGATCGGCCACACCTGTACCAAAAACGACATTAACTCTTGCTTTACATTTCATCATCAGTTCAAGAAAACTCTTACTTACATTTATTAATGTTCCCCCGCCAAGAAAACTGACCAGAAAAGGCGTATGCTCCTGTCCTGACATTCGTAGGAGCTTTCCCCAGTAATGTTTGGAATACAGGAAAAAATCGGGTGAAAACAAGGCTCTGAAAGCATTCAGAAGAATCTTATCACCCAGATTTTCATAAACGCATCCGTGATAGGCTACTTTGGGCTTGCTGGTAGTGAGAAAACCAATATCTTCCAGAAGAGCGGATATTTGTGCTTTAACCGGATCGAGTAAGATTTCTTTCGCTTTATTATTGTGCAAAAGCATAGATTAAAATTATTCCACCTGGATTTTTTTTTAAATTATCTGATCCAATTCATAAAAGGGTTCTTTTTTCCGGTTCTCAATTGTGTTTTTTTTCTGTTAGCTGCAGGTGGTACTTGTTAATAGTGTCTTTAAATCCGCTGGTAACCGAGTCCCATGAATATCTACTGGCCAGCTTATAGCAATTCTGAGCTATCAATTTATAGCTTTGATAATCTATGGAAAGTAACTCCTTTATTCCCTGAAGCATCTCCTGTTTTGAGTCACCAACCCATCCATGTTCCCCAGTTGTCATGGGGATACCGGTAGCTCCTTCTTTATTAGTGACAACAGGCGTATAACAAATAAGTGCCTCCAATACCTTATTTTTCAAACCTCCACCTAAAAACATGGGGCATATTACCAGTTTCGATTTTTCTATGAAAGAAAAAACATCAGCCACATTGGCATGAATAAAAATACGCGGATTGGTGTTGCATAATTCGACTAGCTGAGGATCAGGATTTCTCCCTACAATAAGCAATTTCAATTTTGCAAATCGTTCTGAAATTTCCGGCCAAATCTCTTTGACTATAAAATTGACAGCATCCACGTTTGGTGCATAATTCAAAGAACCTGTAAAAATGAGATAATCCGATTCAAACTTTGTTTTCAGATCGATATTTCTGGAGAGGATTTGTATTCCATTGGAGACAGTAATTACCGTGTTATGAGGAAGAGATCTTTTTATGTAAGCGCAATCGGAATCTGTGATACCAATAATTTTTATCCTGCGGCTGACAAAACGTCGTTTTATCCTTTTAAGGTAGATAAGATCCACCGACCCCAATGCCGGATTTCTTTTTTTTCTGGCTATTTGATTATGTAAATTACGGGCAATTGAGTCGCAGAAATCACAGAATATCAGTGGAGTCCTATCGGATTGTCCATAATAAATCAAAGAATCCAGACCAAAATATAAAGCCAGGTCCGCGCCAATATCATTTTGGGCAATAAATGATTGGTATCCGGGATAATATCTGAAACCCGGCAAGAAGATCATCTCTTTTTTTGGGGAAAAAAAAGAGCCGATAAGGTTGATTTTGTTAAATTTGAGTTTTACAGGCATACTTGAGTCAAATCCGAACACTGTAGCGTCTGGTAATTGCTCTTTAATCTTTAGGGGGGATCCTGGGATAAAGATAGAAAGCTGGAAAAAGCGCATTAAGCCTTTAAGCAAGTTAATGTATCTGTAAGCCCAACCATTATTTATTTCCTGAAAAGGAGAGCTGAGTACTACTTTTATTTTCAACATATTCGTCTCTATTTAGAATTTGTAATATTTCAGGCAGAACTGTTTTAATAAACAGGCAACAATTGTACCATCTTTCAATAAAGACAATCACTGCCACAATCCCTTGCCCAGTCTTTTATAGCTTCCGAAAGAGGGTAATCGAATCTGAAACCGGAACTAATAAGTTTTCGGGATGAAATATTGGTGGAATTGACCAGTTTGATTATTCTTTCCGGAACCAGCCCCATGTTTCTTACAAATGGTATTGGCATCAAATTGACTATAGCAGTAGTTGCGGAAATCAGAGAATAAGGCACCACAATTTCTGGTGCTCTGTAACCCAGGGTTTTTTTAAAGCTCTGAACGACTTCTTTAATGGTAATCTTCTCTGGATAGCATAAGTTAAAAAGGTAAGATCCTGGAGATCTGTTTGCAGCGTCGGATAAAAATTTACAGAGATCCTTCACATAGACACAGGCTTTAATGGTATCCTGCCGGCCAGGATAGGCAAATACTCCTTTCTGTAAGGCATTGGCGATTCTGGTAAAATTACCGCCCTCTCCTTTTCCAAATACCACCCCCGGTCTGGCTATTGTGAGCATTCTTTGTTTGGGAGCTTTATTCAACCACTCCTTGTGAATATATTCGGCAATGATTTTTGATGATCCATAGGGGATAAGTGGCATGGGAATAAGTTCCTCTGTTTTCTCATCCTCACCTGGACCATATACAGAAATTGAAGATGTGAAAATGATTTTTTCACATCCGCTGTTTTCTGCGAACTGACAGATATTTCTGGCACCATGAATGTTGGCCTCAAAATATTCATGTGCGGCATAACCTGGAGTGGTATGTATAGCTGCCAGATTGTAAATACATTCAACTGATTTATCATACTTGGTTTCATCTATGGGCTGTCGCACATCGCAATGAATGAATTTAATTCGGTTATCCTCAGGAATAGAGGTACCAGGGTGCCAGCAAGGGGTTTTTATATCAGCCAGATAAACCGTTTCGAACCTGGGAAGTAAATTTTTTACCAGATGAGTTCCAATAAAGCCACTTCCCCCGAAAACCACAACTGATTTCATATTTTTTCCCTCATCACAGATAGTGAATCACGGCTGAGGACTTCTACTGGAGTATATTTGTTCCAATCGATCAGTGCTTTGGCTCCGCTAATATCGGTAAATTGAAAGTATTCCAGAATTTTTTTTAACTTTGAATAGGCATTTTTCAAGCCCACATAAGATTTAAACCTTCTTCCCAGGGGTAAGCCCGGTAACAAAGGTTGGTGAGTGTCAAAATCTCTGGGATGGAAATATGACATTACATAATCTGAACGGCTGATAAGCCAGTGGATCAGTGAATAAGGAAACAGCCTGAAGTAGCCTCCACCGGAAAACACAATCCGCTTGCCAAGAAAGGATAGGGTATTTATCGGAAACTCCCTGATTTCACCGCTGGAGGTGTGAATAATAACCGGTTTTGTAGCAGCAAAATCTTTTAAACCTCCGTGACCTCTGGATGCAGGAAAAACAGAGGAATCGTTCTCTATTCCGCACTCAGCGATTATTTCGAAGGCCCAGAGATTTTCTGTGGTAATGGAGAAACCCGGGACACGGAAACTGCGGATTTTTTTTCCGGTAATACTCTCCAGTGTATCTATTGACTTGCGTAAATCTTCCCGGAATTGTCCGGGGCTCAGCCGATATGCTAACTGATGATAATTTGTGTGGCTACCTATTTCATATCCTTCCCGGTCAAGCGCACTGATTACCCGGGGATACTTTTCTGCAACCCATCCAAGACAGAAGAAAGTGGCATTCTGTTTACATTTCTGCAACAGTTCTATTATTCTATCGGTGTTTTTATGAATTCGTACTTCATAGTTATTCCAGCAATCTACTGAGTTCACAGCCTCGATATCCAACAGATGAAACCATTCCTCAATGTCGAATGTTAATATTCGCACCGGCTTCTCCATATCACCTCTTTTCATGGGAGAATATTACTATGTTTTGTTTTGTGGGTGCAATTATATTTCATTATATTATGTATAGTTTTTTCTTGGAAGCTTCTATTTTATAGGCTTGCAAATCCTGTGCAATTATTCTCCTGAGGCTATTTTCCTTTTTATAATTCATTATTAAAAACGGGCTTTTCCCGTTTTCCCTCTATCCTTATTTCCATCTTTTCTTTTTTTAATCAGGAACAAGGATTGCTATTTCAATTAACAGTGAATCAAAAGTATATCCGGCGGAAAATAAAATTCACCCAGGAGACATTTATAATGCATACATTAGCCTTTTCAGAAATTATCCTTCTAATCGGCTTTCTTTTTCACCTGGCAGATGCTCAGGACTCCGCCACTGTTTACCCATTACAAGACAACTCCATATCTTTACATTCAGTTTCACTTCCGTCAAAATCCGAAAAAGTCTGGATCTCTGTTTTTAAACCTAACGAAGCAGTTTCCATACAGGTTTTCCCTGACTCCACCTCCTTTTTTAATGGTGTTTACAAGATAGATGAACAGGGTTGTATTAATCTTCCGGTTATCGGTAAGCTGTATATTACCGACCTGAGTGAATCTGCGCTTATTGACACCATTAAAAGCCGCTGCATCGATTATCTGCCCTTCCCCAATATCAATATTTCTCCTATGATCCGTTTATCTCTTTTCGGCGGTTTTTATAAACCAGGCCTCTACTGGATTGATTCCCAAAACAGTCTCTGGGATGCCATTCAGATGGCCGGTGGTTTAATGCGGGAAGATGGGTTGAAACTTTTACGCTGGGAGAGGGATGGAAAAGTGATTTCCAACAATTTGATATCTCTTTATCAATCCGGAACATCTCTTAAGTCAATTGGTTTTTGTTCCGGAGACCAACTCTGCATTACTGCACGCCCCAAAGTCGAACTTTCTTTCAGAGAGCACTTTGTTCCCTTTTTCACCCTTTTTCTTACTGCCCTCAGTACCGGTTTATCCATATACACACTTTCCAGATAAGAGATTTTACATGGAACAACAAACTTCAATTAAAAACATTGATTTTGGATACATAATCCATCACTATCTGCATCTTTTCTGGCGATGGAAATGGTATTTCCTTCTGGCTATCCCTTCCTCGGCACTACTGGCAGTAATGATGGTCTCATTTTTAGGACTCACTAAAAAACCTCCACTCACTGCAACTGTTCTTATTGGAGTTGAGAAACAACCTTCTCAAAATCTGTGGAACATAGATTATATGAATCTGAATAAAGAAAGATTACTTCTTAACCGTAATTTCCTGGAGAAAGTGGTACGTAAACTTTCTTTACAGTTCAGTGTATCCGGTTATTCCCGATACGATATTTTTGATTCGGTTCTGGTAGACAGTTCTGCTCCTCTGGGTTCTTTTAATCTGGAAATCGACAATATTAACCAGAACCTCTTTCGTATTAAATATTCCAATGCTCAAAAAGGTATACTAGATAAGACCATTGAACTGGGCGCAATCTCACTACTTGACACCCTAAACCTAAAGGGGGTTCATCTTTACTTTTCCAAATCTTTCCTGCAGAACCCTCACTCTTTCGCATTCTCTGTGCGTTCCATGCGTTCCGCCATAGATAATATTCTGGGCAGATTAAAAGTCACCAGCCCCAATCCCCGGGAACAAACCTATTACTTTTCTGTATTACTGGAAGGAACCGATTATCCGCTGGTTTCTCAAACTGTCAACACTATCGCAGACATGTTTGTGGAGAGCAATCTCTCCTGGAAACAGAACAGAATAAGAGAAACCCTGAACATTTTAGAAAAACAACTCCTGGCTGCCGAAAGTCAGCTCTCAAAATCTAAAAACGATTTAAAATTTTTCCTGGCCCAAAATCCCGATGTTGGATTGAGCCAAAGTACTCAATTGGCCATGAACGAACTTATCCGGCTGGAAACCGGATCCATGGAATACAATAACCTTGCTGATCAAACTCATGATCTGAAAAACCGCCTCAGCGTCTGCTCCCACGATGAAAGTGAACGGGTTATTAGTGAGGCAATTGCATTTCTGCAAATTCACGGAAGCCTCTCTGCCACATCCCTTCAACTCAGCCTCACCCAGCATCAGGAGGAGAAACGCAACACTACCGGTAACTATGACCGTAATCATCCTATATTTAAGGAAATAGACAGTAAATTATCCAATCTTAAATTCAGAACCTTACAGGCTCTGGATTCCTTTGTTTTACAATTAAATAAAGCCAGATCCGACAAACATCAATCCATCGGCAGAATCACTTCGCGACTGCAAAGTATTCCAAGCAAAGAGCTTCAGCTTGCCGAACTTCAGAAAAGACAAGAGATAAACTCCGAGATATATTCTTCGTTACTCATTAAATTCAATGAAGCCAAACTCACTGAAACTGTACAAAAGGCAGATGCTTTCATCATGGATTACGCCGTACAACCCATACCCCCCTCTCCCAGAAATCAGCAAATCAATGCCCTGATGCTGATTCTTCTGACCATTACAGTCATAACCCTGGGTCCGGCTATACTTTTCGATCTGCTGGATAAAACAGCCAGAACTGAACAGGAACTTCGAAGACTTGTCCCCTACAACTTCCTGATCACTTTACCTAAGATAAGACACCTTAAGACCGCCAAAAAATCGGGTAATGACAAGCCCAAAAATAAAACTGAAAAAACACATAAAAATTGGATTCTTATCTCTGATCCCAAAAAATTCTATCCATCCTACTCCACAGAACTCTTCAGGTCCTTGAATACCAAAATTCAACTGGATCTATTCAATGAGATCGATAAAAGTATTGCAGTATCAAGTCTTAACATGGGCGAAGGCAAATCTACCGTGGCTGCAAATCTGGCGCTTTCTATAGCTGAGCATGGCATCAAAACCATCCTCATCGACTGTGATATTCGTAGAGGCATCTCTCATGAGCTATTCAATTTAGCAAAAAGCCCCGGTCTCTCTGATTACCTTACAAATGCTCAAAACAACAGCAATCCCTCGTTTCCAAATGTCCCGGTGCAACGCACTCTCAATCCCAACTTGTGGCTTATCAGCTGTGGTCAGCAGGTAGATAATCCTCAGAAATTTCTAAGTTCAACAGCTATGATTGCACTCAAAAGACGACTTCTGCAACAGCCATTTTTCCTGGTATTTGATTCTCCCCCAATCGGTCTGGCTACCGATGCAGCCCTGTTAAGCAATCTGGTTTCCAGATTCCTTTTGGTAGTCAAAGCAGGATACACTAATACAATTGAGCTATGTAAAATTATCCAGAAGGACTTTCCTGTTATCGAAAGTAAAATAATGGGTGTAATACTCAACATGGGTGAGACTGTAAAGCAATCCAGTTATTATAAATATTATTAATATGAGAATCGGTAAAACACTGCCACCTGCAGCCGCCCCGATTTTTTTCTCAGATATTCTGAAAGGGTTATGCACACTCAATGACGCAGGTAAATCACTCAATGAGCTTCGACAATCTATTATGGGTTATTTCGGGGTTAAATACTGCTTTCTTCTGTCTTCAGGTAAAGCCGCAATATCTGTCTCTCTTAAAGCACTCTCGAAACTGCTACCCGGTCGCCGGCAGGTAATAATTCCTGCCTTTAACTGCTACTCGGTTCCTTCTGCCATAGTCAATGCAGGCTTTAGCGTCTACCCCTGCGACATCGATCCGCATACTCTGCAGATTGAACCACAATCCTTAAAAGAAGCTTTAAGTCACTCAGATAAAATTCTGGCCATCATTCCGGCTCATCTTTTCGGGCTACCAGCTCCCATTCCCTGGATTTACCAAAAAGCCAGTGCTGCCGGCGTTCCGGTAATTGAAGATGCTGCTCAGGCTATGGGATCTCGCTTCGAAGGTAAACTGCTTGGAGCCGGTGCAGATATCGGAATTTTTAGCCTTTCCAGAGGCAAAGCACTCTCTACCGGCGAGGGAGGAATAATAATAACTTCACGAGATGACCTCGCAGAAACTATTGAGGAGATTGTAAACTCTCTTCCCCAGCCTCCAATCTTTCAATCATTAAAAATCATAATCCAAAACATAGCTCTATTCCTGTTTATCCACCCATATCTTTTCTGGTTACCACATTCCTTACCATTTCTCAAGCTGGGAGAAACCGTATTCAACAGTAACTTTGATGTTTATCAGTTAGGTGAATTTCAAGCCGGAACTGCTTCTGCCTGGATAACCAAACTGAAGCATTTCCTTAATGAACGCCATATCCGAAATCGGTTTTATTCAGATAATCTTCATGGAGTTGAGGGTATCGTTCAAATCACCACTCTTTTTCCATCATCCGATCTCACTGGAGTCCGTTTCCCTTTGCAAATAATTAGAAAACACCACGCAGAAAAAATTCTTCAGATCTGCTCAGAAAAAGGGCTGGGTGTAAGCAAAACTTATCCTGATATCATTAACCACATAAGTGAATTGAATATTTCTTCAGAGCTTAAATGTGAAAATGCACAATCGATTCTCAAAAACCTGATAACCCTCCCCTCCCACCCTCTGGTCAGTTTTAAGGATATGGAAACAATTGTAAAAATCATCAAGTCGGTCGTGAGCAGTTGATGGTTTTATCAGGCAAACAGTAATTTTAAGGGAAATTATCAGGGTTGGAATGTTTTCAAAGAGACTATTATTATAAAGTAAATCCAAAGCGGCAGAGAAACGATTGAAAGCTTGATAAGTAAATAAAGAAATTCATATCTGGCGGTAAGTGTATCATAGGCTACCAGGCGACGAAGTATAAAATCAAGATTCTCAAAATTAAGAGGCACTTGAATTATGTCATAAACCCCATTATTCAGATATGGGTATAATCTGATCTGCTGCTCCGGATTGGCTGCAATTAATATTTTAGGTTTACTCAAATTGACGCTGAATAATCTGAACAGGTGCTTAGGATATCTGGGCAAGAGATCGGCATCAAAGATTATTATACCCTGCTTGTGTTGCTTGAACTTCTGCACACCTTCCTGACGGGTAGCAACATAGTCTACAAAATACCCATAGCTGGTCAGTAGAGTTACCAGTTTATTTTTTATCAGCTGATCAGCACATATAATCAAAAGTCTTTTTCTGTTTTTATCAAATTTTCTCATGCATTTCTGCCTGCAGGAAAAATTTCCTGGTATCAATAGCCATTCTTTCCATTGCCCATCCCCTGCTCTGATTAATCAGGTTGGCGATTTCTTTCAGAAGAGATGGTATATAAACCGGTTTTTTTAGCAGCAGAAATGATTTCTGTCTGTTTTTCTGCTCTTCCAAAAAATCCGGTACCGATTCACTGTCAGAACATATGACAATCACCGGACAAGCACTCTGAATAAATATTGTACTGGCAATAGATATCAGACTTTCTATAGAAGTGTTTGGTTGCTGTTCAATAATTACTGAACAGTACTTTCTGGAATAATAAAGAATTTCCTCTGAAGATTTAAATGAAAAGAAAAACCGGTTCTGTCTGTATTTTTTCAACGAATATTGTAGAACCTCATCATAGCAAGCCACTGCCACAGTTTCCTTTTTTAGCCACGGCAAAATATTTATCTTTTTGAGAATGGTGGAGATACCGGTGAAATAGTTCAGTTTGTAGAGAAACCAAATTATCAGAAAAAGTGTATAGCACAAAAGAAGAACGCTTTCTCTTCTCAATGTAAAGCACACCAGTACAGCACTCATACAGATGCTCAAATGAAAAATAACCATAATGGTTACGGTTTCTGTATGGGTAAGTCCCCTGTGTACCAACCGGTGATGAGTGTGCTCATTATCTGCAACCGTTATCGCTTTCAAAGCAGTAATGAGCGTTTCACCTGAAAAAATCTTATGAAAAAAACGGCGCCACATAGCCACTGCTACATCCAATACAGGTAAACCCAACATTAAGGGGGCAATTATTACAGGATAGCTTTTCTGCTTTTCTGAGATAAGGTATAAACTTAGGAAACCAGCAATAAGACCTAAAAAAAGTGATCCGGTATCTCCCATGAAAACCCGGGCGGGAGAAACATTATGAAATAAAAAACCACAGACCAGCCCTGCCAGTATAACACAGAGATAAAAAACCGACTGCTCATCCGAAAAACCGGTTAATATGGCTATCGTTGCAAATATTACTACCATAACGGAACCTGCCAGCCCATCGAGTCCATCTATGATATTAATTGCATTGGTCACACCCACCACCCAAAGAATTGAGAGTGGTATTCCCATCCAACTTAACGAAAAATCCCATTCCAAGAAATGCACCTGATCCAGAGAAAAGCCAAAAAAGATGGTAATCCCCGAAGCAATAAAAATTTCCAGAATCAGTTTAGTCCTGTTTTTAATTCCAATTGCAACTATGTCATCTGCTAAACCAACCGGGATTATGGCTACAGTGGCAAACATAAGTGCATTTTTCAGATGCGGTGGTAAATAAGGAAGGGGAAGCGGAAAATTATCCCAAGACAAAAGGGACAATAAAAAACCAGCTGTTATTGCTATACCTCCAACTCTGGGGATAATCCTCTGGTGAACTTTCCGTACTCCAGGCTTATCTTTAAAAAAAGCGATTAATGGTGATTTAAATAATATCCAGATTAAAGCGTAGGAGAATACAGCTGCAAAACAGAAAACAGTACTGATTTGCATCCTTCACCTCTGTTTTACTTATTTAATAATCAGTTTAACATCGCAAGCAGACTGCATCTCTGAGATAGAGATAATTGCAAAAAGCATACCTGAAAAAAGGTTTCTTTCTGAGGTTAATTATTTTTCAGAATAGTCAATACGGCAGGAGAGCTCCAGCCTTATTCTGCCTGGGGCAATTTTGGAAATCCGCATCTCTGGGTATTCATTCTCCAGTGCTTTGGTGAGTCTGGTAAGTCTTACCACAAAGTTGGGGTTTAGCGGGTCGTTAACTATCGACATATCCTTTGTAAACTCACGATACTGAAATTCGGTTCTTTCTGTCTTGCAATTGATAGATAATATTTTTTTAAGTATCTTTGCTGGTACACCTGAGATGAAATGGACTCCGTTAATCGAGATGCTTTCATCCTCAGAGTTGTATTCCACATTAAGACATCGCAGAGCTTTAGAAACCAGAAATTCATGTCTTTGCCTGAGGGTCAGCCAAAGTTCCGAACGTTGCTCCTGAAGAGCCGAAATGACTATCGAAAGGAAATTAGGAGGACGTTCAAACTTATGATTGTATACAAGCTGATAAAGATATAATGGCGCTCCGTACACACAGTCTTTATGAATAACAATTCTGTTTCGCAAAGGGCAGAAATAATTTTCTTCAGCCAGAAGTACAGTACAGTCGGAAATCCCGGCATCTATCAGCTCAGAACGCTGAAGAAAAAACTTTTCATACAATGTAACCTCCCTGCCACAGTATTTTCCATCCAGAAACAATTTTCCATCTTTATACTGAACCTGATGATCAGGGACGATATCTGAGATCAATCGGTAATCAGCCAGCATATTGAGTTGGTCAAAAGGAGGCAGACTGAAAAATCCTACCACAGACTGAATCTGAGATCCAGTCCAGAGTTCAAAATCGTAAGGAGGGAACCGTTGTGAGTCTTTTGGTTGCTCAAGAAAGCTGTACATCATTATGGCAATACCATGATCACCTTCAATTTTGTGGCAAAGAAGCCGGTGACATGTTTCCCGTTGAATTTCATTGGAGAGTGCGAGATTGCTGAAAACTTTTAAAATAGTTCCATGAAGATCTTTTGAATCGAAAAATTCAGAAAGATATGAATTGCTCAATAAAAGAACCCGTTCGGAGGAAATGATAAGTCCCTTGGAAAGTGAGGGCAGGGTGTTTTGAATAAAATCGACGGGATTCAGGTTTTGTTTGATTAAAAAGTACTCCAGCTGGTTTAAAATGGAAAAAACAGTGTAAAAAGGAGGTTCCAGGGTACCACTCCACAACGATTCAAAAAACTCTTGCGAGGAAAAGCTTTCCTGGAAATAATCATTATACACTTCGATCCAGAATGGGAATACCTGTTCAAATGAGAGATCCTTGAGTGTTCCGCAATAGATGTATTTCAATCTTTCACCAATAGTGGTTATAGTTTCCTGTATTTTTTTCCCCTCAAGGTTACTGACTGTTATTCCTGACATCTATGATTTCCTTAATAACTTATATGATTAACCAGCTTTGATAAATCGGATTATTGAGAGCTACCGTCAGTATTAGGAATAATTAATAAAGACATATTTATTGATTGACTATAGTTTTATAGAAGATAAAACGGTGTAGGTTCACTGTCAAATAGTAAGCTGGCATATCTGAAATTTTTAATATAATATTACTCTTATGTAATATATTAAAGTATTTTTCTGTTTTTCTGAATTGGTGCATGGATAGAAATGATTTCCCATAATTTCCAAATGTATACCAGTTCCCCAGACAACGAGTGTGATAGCCTCGCATCTTGCCCTGACCATATTTTCGGACCTGCTAATGCCGGCATCCGCTATGATATTCTTAAAGTCTTGTACGCGGGAATGCTTCTAAATTTTACCCCGGAAAAAATAAGATTATTCTGGAAAGAGCACCCGCTTCCTCAGATTAAATCCGCAGAGGAAATAACTGCCTTTAAAGAACTGCTCCACGGCCGTTCGTGGTATAACACCGAATACGTGCTCTCTGTATTTAGTGATATCGAAGATTTTTTGATTCAAAACGGAAAAAATGTGCTTGAGTTTCTGGAAAACTCTTTCTACAGAATTAATCAGGGTCTACTGGTTTCACCCAGAAGCTGGTTAGCCATAAGTAAACCGGTATTTAAAATGTTTTTCACTGAGCCGGATATACGGGTGCTTTTATTAAGCCTTATCGACCATTATCTCCAATATATTGCACCGGTTTTCACAAGCAGAATTGTATCACATATTTCAGAACATGACTGGAACACTACTATACTTTCGATAGATTGTAATTTCCCCCTCCCATGCAACTGCTCAACAACTGCCCTGAACAGTAATGTGAATAAAATTGATATTGGGCTGTGGTTCTCTGCCATAATCAAAAAATTACCGGAATGCTTCGGCCTTCCCCGCTTTGAGCACCAGTTCATGGTTGCAGATTGCAGAGAAATCTCCAGTGTGGTGGATAATGTTACAATTGATGGGAACTTACTTTACATCAATAACCAACTGGGAGCTGAAAAAACCTCCTTCGGTACTTTTTGCGCAAACAGAGGAATCGATTCTGCTGTTAACGAAAATACTTTCAGTCCTGTTTGGGTAATGCGTTCTGATTACCTGTGTCCCGTACGAAAAAGAGTTGTCCTGCACCAGGGGTGTGCATATGGAGCACCTGCTTACTTTTTTGGATTCCATTATTTGAAACTGAACCACAACCCGGACAACTTCATGGATTCTATTATCGATGATATAGTAAATTATAATGACTGCCAATGGACAGAAATAAAGGAACTTCATAATAAACTGGTTTTGCAGCTTGCAGGTAATAACAATTTCACTTACAATCGCAAAAGTGATACCATGCAGTTAAATGGAGTTGATTTCATAAAAAATGTGCCTGCCAAGATTTTAAGAAAAATTCTTTGTATTTATCTGGAAACCGGAAGAACTGAATTCTATCACAGTGAATTTACCAAGGACGAATCCATTATTGATAACCCTTACCAACCGAATTTCTCCATCCGGCTGAAAAGGCTAATGACAACAATTGAAAACAGTAATACTTCTATTGAACTACAGAAATTAGACAAAGGCAAATTCATTTTCCGCCCCGTATCTAAAATCAGCTATTGCGAAATCAATTAATACCGTTTCTGGTTTTATCCGCCCTGATTTCATCCTTCTTTTCTTGAATTAACTCTGCTGGAGAGCTAATTGCAAGAGCATTTTTTTGACCCGACTATCTGTGGGATCGTCCTTTATCGAAGAGACTGTTCCGGTTTGTGGTGATAAAAATGATCAGAATTGTACCTTTTAAGCCTGAAGATAGCTCAAGATGGGATTCCTACGTTAAAAATCATCCCGAAGCCAATCTCTACCACCTCTCATTTTTTAAAACTGTCGTGCAAAACACCTACAGACACTCAGGCTTTTATTTTCTGGCCCTCGATGAAAATTCTGAAATCAGAGGGATTCTTCCACTGTTTTTTTTTCGCAGTCTGATTTTTGGTAAGGAACTGATCTCGTTGCCTTTCTGTGACTACGGAGGTATTCTGGCCGACACACCTGAAGTTTCCATCTCGCTTTTTAAAAAAGCTAAAGAGCTGATGAGTAGTCTGGGGTGCAAAGCCCTCGAACTGCGCCAGATTTCTAAACAGCCTTTTCCCTTCGATACATCAATTTCACCTGATGGCAATTTATCTGTTATCTCTTCTAAAGTCAGAATGTTTCTGGATCTGCCCGAATCACCCGACATTCTTTTCTCCTCCTTTTCCCCAAAATTAAGGAGCCAGATTCGAAAACCACAGAAAGAGGGATGTATCTGCCTGAATGGAGGACTTGAACTGATTGATGATTTTTATGATGTATTTGTTTATAATATGCGGGACCTGGGTTCACCTGTACACTCGAAACAACTGATAATAAACATGCTGACAGAGTATCCTCAATCAAGCCGCCTTTTTGTGGTTTATCATTTACATAAACCTATAGCCGGTTCCCTTGTTGCTGGTGTCAATAATATCCTGGTTAACCCCTGGGCATCGTTCAAACGGTCTCATCAGAAAATTGCACCCAATATGCTTCTATACTGGGAAATGCTCTCTTTTGCCATTAAGAACGGATACCGGACGTTCGATTTTGGCAGATCAACTCCTGATGAAGGAACTTACAAATTCAAAGCACAGTGGGGAGCTTCACCTCAGCAATTGCACTGGTATAAATATGCTGCTCAAACCGAGACATCAGACAATTTTTCTTCCAAAAGGGGATCATTTATCAAAATTTGGAGCCGGCTTCCCCCGGGGATAACCCGTGTCATTGGACCTTTACTAAGAAAACACATTCATTTATAATTCTGCTCAAAAGCCTGATTTGAAGGAGATTATATGTTAGTGCACCATTTTCTGGAAAACAGTGCAGATAAATATCCTCAAAAAGAAGCTGTATGGCACAAGGAGTCCTGGACATCCTATATGGATATTGACCAAAAAGCAAACAGCATTGCCAATTTTCTTATTGCCAATGGAATCCACCGAGGTGACCGTATCGCCTTACTTATGGAAAACTCGACAGATTATATTATCTGTTATTTTGGAATACTGAAGTCTGGCGCAGTAGTTGTGGCCATCAATAATGAAGTAACAGCTGACAATCTTCTCTTCTACCTGAATAATTCAGAATCTGCCGCCTTGATTACCAGCAACCGTTTTTCCCCACTTCTTTCCATCCTCTCCCGTTGTCCTTCTGTCCGTTTCTTAATAACCGATACTCCAGCAGTTAATTGCTGTTTTTTACTTCAGGACATTCTGAAAACAGGAAATACTGAGCGACCTCAGCTTCCCATTATCAGCCTTGATCTTGCATCAATTGTATACACCTCCGGAAGTACAGGTAAGCCAAAAGGAGTAATGTTGAGCCATCAGAATCTGAGTGATAACACCATTTCCATATCTCAATATCTGAAGCTGACTTCTGAAGACAGAATCATGGTGGTATTACCTCTTTATTACATCTACGGAAACTCTCTTTTGACTACTCACTTTTTTTGTGGTGGTTCAGTAATCATCGACAACCGTTTCATGTTTCCCAACCTGATTATCGAAACCATGAAAAGGCTTCAGGTTACCGGGTTTGCCGGTGTTCCATCCACATATATGATTCTGCTCAACAAGTCCAGCATTAAACAGAGTAAACTGGAATCTTTAAGATACATCACCCAGGCAGGTGGTTCCTTAGCTCCTTCTGTGCAGTTGCAAGTGGCAGAAACGTTTGCACCTGCAAAACTTTACGTGATGTATGGTACGACCGAAGCCGCACCAAGACTGACCTACCTTGAACCAGAGATGCTTCCATTAAAACTGGGTTCCATCGGAAAAGCCATTCCCAATGTGGAAGTGATTATCGCCGATGAACATGGTAGAGCTCTTCCTGTTGGTCAGATTGGAGAAATTGCAGCACGGGGGAGCAATATAATGGTTGGTTACTGGAAAGATCCGCAAAGTAGTACAGCTGTAATCAGAAACGGCTATTACTTTACAGGTGATTTGGGAAAAACCGATGAAGACGGCTATATTTATGTAGTAGGTCGTACTAAAGACATGATAAAGGTGGGAGGAAACCGGGTCAGCGCAAAGGAAGTTGAAGAAGCTTTGTTGAGTCTACCGGAAATCAGTGAAGCTGCAGTAATAGGTGTACCGGATTCTATTCTGGGTGAAGCTATTAAAGCATTTATTGTCTTTAAATCTGATAGCCCTCTGGAAATTACCGAAATCAAAAAACAACTATCCCCTTTGCTTTCCCCATACAAAATCCCTTCTCTTTACTCTTTTCATATAGAACTTCCTAAAAATGAATCCGGGAAAATTATGAAGGAAAAATTAAGAAACGAATATTAAATCTACTGTTTCCGGCGGCTTGTTTTTTGCTGTTATTGTCTCAAAGGTTTATTTCTGTTCATTTTTTCCGTAGAATTTCTTTTGAGCCGGAGAATAATCCATTTACATACAGAAAAGGAGTACCTATGGCTTTTAGTTCAACATTTTCCAAAGAGGTACTAAATCTTGATTGTGAGAGCGAAACAGAAAAAATCTGTGCCAAAATAAATGAATTTCTTTCCGGTGATCTCAAACGCAGAGGTTTAGTAGTGGGAATCAGCGGTGGGATTGACAGTAGTGTAACACTCGCACTGGCAGTTAAAGCCCTTGGAAAACAACGGGTTTTTGCTCTTCAGATGCCAGAAATGCATTCTGCAGAAGAAACATTACATCTGAGTAGTTTACTGGCTTCCCATTTTGATGTACAATGTCAGCATGAAGATATCACCGGTATTTTAAAAGCTCTGGGCTTTTATCAGCGATATTCCCAAACCGTCCGCAATATCATTCCGGAATATACAGAGAGTTGGAAATCAAAAATCGTTCTGCCTAATGTTATAGAAAAAAGTGCATATTCCATTTTTTCTATAGTCGCTCAATCACCAGAAGGAGTACAAATCAAGAAACGATTAGATCTGGAAACTTATCTGGGCATTGTAGCTGCAACCAATTTTAAGCAGCGAGTAAGAAAAATGCTGGAATATTATCATGCAGACCGCTTAAACTATGCAGTTGCCGGTACACCCAACCGGTTGGAATATGATCAGGGATTCTTTGTAAAACTTGGTGACGGTGCTGCAGATATAAAACCCATTGCCCATCTTTACAAATCGCAGGTATATCAACTGGCCCGGTATCTTGAAATACCGCCAGAAATACGAAACAGACCTCCCACTACCGACACCTATTCTCTCTCTCAGAGCCAGGATGAGTTTTATTTCCAGTTATCATATGATAAACTCGACCTTTGTATGTATGCAAAAAATAACAATATTTCTGCTACGGATGCGGCTACAGTGGTTGGGTTGACACCTGTTCAGGTTCAAAGAGTTTACACCGATATAGACAATAAACGGAAAACCACCAGATATCTCCATTTAAAACCATTACTGATCGATTCTGTCCCTGAAATACTATGCTGAAAGTATAATAATATTCTATTTCGTAGCTGATATACAGCACTATGAAACTGCAGTATATCCAGCTACACCTTTCCCCTGCTGATACTGTAAAGTCAGACACTATTAATCATTCGAGTAACACTTTTTTGAGCCGGTTTGCCTGTCTTTCGATCCGGTTCCGTTTTGCATATCTCCAGGCAGCCATTCCAATTTCCTTAATACTCTGAGTATCCAGGCTTGTTTTCATAATCCTCGAACAGTCCGCTTCAGCATCTGTTCCGTTAAGCAATATACCATTATGATAATTCATGATTATTTCTTTTGAAGAAGAGATGCCGGTGGCAAACACCACACACCCCCTGGCCATAGCCTCGAGAATACAAAAAGCATGCCCCCCCTCGTAACGAGAAGTGGAAACAACAAATGGACAATGTTCATACCACCGGTTCATCATCCCTGGTGATTCGTTCTTTATTATTACCAGGGACTCACCGCAGAAATCCATCAGCAGCTCCCTCTGTGATGGAATATTTCCTGTACCTACCATGTAAAATTTAGCTTCCGGGTTTTTATTTAATACTTTTCGAAAGATTTGCAGACTGTATTCCAGATTCTTTTTCCAGGTAAATCCACCTACAGATAAAATATTCAGAGGATAATTTTTCTGTAAAGGCCAGTGTGGTTTATCTGCTACATCGATACCGTTAGGAATAACTCTCATTTTTTTTGCAGAAAATTTGTATCTGTCCGATATCCACTTCGCTTCTTCAATTGTACCGCAAATACAAACATCTGCTAATCTCAAATTGGCTTTTAACAACGGGAATCGTAACAGATGCGATTTCCAGCTTGTGGGATTAGTAACTATCTCCCTGGGTAACCCCTTTTCTATTTTGTATACCTTTTCCTCCCAGCCATGATTATGAAGAGCCACTTTGGTTTTCAATGAGAATAATCTTATCAGTACTGTACAAAAAACGCCATCAGTAGAACGGGCAATAATCCAGTCAGGCGGATTTCTCAGATTCTTTAAATACTTAATCGCCAGCATAACTGCAAATCGAAGGTAATTGGTACCGCTTTTGTTGGACGCATAAATAATTTCCACCTGTATTCCTTCACTTTGAAGAAACCTGCTGAACTGAACCATTGAGCGCTGTACGCCCCCGTTGGAGGATTCCTCAATTGATGCTGCAAACCAGACCTTCACACCTGCTCCCTTTGGTTCATCAGTAAGTTCCGGTTGAATTTCAGCAATTCAAATAACAGAAACCATGAATATAACTGCTCAATCGATGCAGCAATCACCAGTACTATTGATTGTAAGGGATTACTTATTATCCGTCCTATATTTCTGCGCCTCAGACTTTTGAAGACATTTTTAAATAAAACCGAAAGCAAAGTACCCAGGAAAGTATGCGCATGGCGGAAATGCCGGTATTGATCAGGATGCTTTCTGTAAAAATAAAGGTCAGCCTTCAGTAAACCTCTTATTCTTTTCGGAGCTGTGATCAGATATTTTAACAATTCCACTTTCCGTGGAAGATGTGTTACTTTTAAAGATGAAGCAAAAATAATTTCCCCTTTTTTTAATAACCTGGCAGCCAGTTCATGGTCTTCACAATAGGGACCCAGTCTTTCAAATTCAGGATCGAATCCGGATATCTCATTTAGAACATCTCCTCTCACTGCTAAATGACAGGTTAGAAAAGCTCCCCCCTTAAGGTTCTGTACCTCTCTGTCCCATACTCCATTCCCCGACCCCTCTACCATCCCCTCTACTCCTACCACAGTTTTCGCCTGAGAAGACAACACTGTTCTCATAACCCCAAACCAATTATCTGCTATAAGAACATCATCATCCAGAAAAATTATCCAATCTCCTTTACTTTCTGAAACCCCTGAGTTTCTGGCGACCGCCATACCTTTATTTTCCTGATATAAATAGGTAAAACCAAATCTTTTACATATCTGACTATTATGATGTGCAGTAATCTCCTCTGAACCATCATCTACCACGATTACCTCTACACTTTTTTCCGCCTGGATCTGCTCGCGAATCGCTTTACAGCATATTTCCAGATATTCGGACCGGTTACAGGTTGGTATAACTATAGAATACTGTATCCGCACTATTTTTTCTCCCAAGAATTAACATAGATCTCGAATAATTTTCTTCCGGTATTCATGGTTTTTACCTGGTATCTGGAAGCACCCTGAGATGAACTCAAGGACCAGAGCCTGTTATTGTGTGCAAGCTGCATCATGCCTTCTGCAATCATCTGCACATCATATGGATCAACAAATACAGCTGCACCATCACACGATTCATGTAATGGTGCAATATCTGAAAGCAGAAGCGGACAACCGCAGCTCATTCCCTCTATAGGAGGTATTCCAAGCCCTTCATAAAGTGAACAAAAGATAAGACCGGCTGATTTTTTCAGATGTTCTTCATATTTATCCATAGAATTTTCAAATACAACATCGGGAGGTACACTCTGCAGACCTTCTTCTTTTTTATTTACCCATCCCAGTATTAACAATTTGTAATCTGGAGTACTTCTTCTGAAAATATCAAATGCTTTTATGACTCTGGCCAGATTTTTATGTGGTGAACCGCCAAGGGTAACGAAATATTTTTCCTTTGTAATTATTTCCTCTTTTGTTTCAGCCGATCCTATTGGTTTGTAAATCACTTCTGTATTATTCTGAAAAGTTGTAAACATGGTTTGAAATTCACTGGAAGAAGCTTCTGAAATGCAAATAACCTTATTTATTGATCTTATTAATTTCTTCTGAGTCTTCCAATACCAGCTCCTCTTTACCGATTTAAGAAATGGGAAATCCCAGTTTTCAACACCCAGATCATATATTGTAGCCACAGTTCTACAAGGATGATACAATCCGATACCAATCTGCCACAATGGTCCTAATGCTATCCAGTAGTGAAAAATGTCTATTTTACAGCGCTTTAAAATCGCTGGAATTTTTATCAGATCCTGTTTCCAGTTGCTGCAATTATATTGAATCAGATTTGCGTTTTTTAACCCCGGTGATTCTGGTATACAATCTTTATCACCAAGTATGAAAAGATTTACAGGACACCCCAGCTCAGTAAAGGCATCAGCTACAGCTCGCGTGTATGTGCCAACTCCTCGCTTTCCGTATCCAAGAGAAAACAATCTGAAATCCCACAGAACATTCACCTGCATAATCTCCTGTAAATAGTTATCAGTCTGTCTGCCATGTTAGTGATATTCAGAGTTTCCGAATATAATTCCACTGCCTCAAGAAGTTCTGTTCTGTATCTGCTGTCATCCAGAATCTTCCGGATTGCCAGGGCAACTGATTCCGGGGTATTATCCACTGTCATGACCGGACCACTTTTTCCATTATTAAAATATGCATTAAGTTCCTTTGTCATAGGTAATTCTGTTGCAATTACCGGTTTTAAAGCACCAACGGCTCTGGAAAATGTGGCTGAAGTACTTTTATACCTGAATAGTGATAGATATATATCTATTTTTTCCAGCATCTCATTCTGTTTTTCCTCTGAAACCCATCCGGTAATGATAAAGCGGTTCTGCCATTTCCGGTCCACAATCCTCGCTCTCAGATCCTGAAGTATTTCAGCATGCTCATCATCTCTTAATCCACCAATCCAAATGAACTTCCAATCAATTTCTGTCTTTTCCAGTGCTGAAAAAAGCAAATCATAATCATA
The DNA here is from genome assembly GCA_023436145.1 of Fibrobacterota bacterium. Taxonomy (GTDB): domain Bacteria; phylum Fibrobacterota; class Chitinivibrionia; order Chitinivibrionales; family Chitinispirillaceae; genus JAAYPC01. Next base: position 84,878 of record JAEZKP010000101.1, read on the forward strand.
ACCCGGATTAATAAAACCAGTCGAACCCAAAATCAGTTGCTTTCCAGCTTTCCAATTTACTTTTGATGCACTTCTTTTTACAGGAAGTTCCAGAATTTCCACCCGTTCAGGTTTTATCCCCTTCTTCAGTAGTATCTCTTTGTGAAATCTATGGTGCAGTAAAATCAGATCAGCCCCAAATCCTTTATTACAGTGCTTCCGAAAAGCAGTCTGCACCGGGTGTTTAATATCATAAATTATTTGTTTAACCGCCAGAACAGGTCCATGACCTCTGATTTTGCTTCTGGGATATATTTGTGGAAATTCATCGTAAACTTCATGAAGTGTGACTATGACAGGTACTTTTAATTTTGATAATATTTTAAAATATATGTCCTTTCTTCCTTTCAGAAAAAAGGATGTTTCGTACTGAACGTGCACCAGATCAACTTTGTCAGCTCCTTTCAGGAATGGTTCTTTACCGTTTACTATAGCTGACAGGTCTTCAGTAATTACTTCACATTTATTATTCAGTTCATTTATGTAATCATGAGAGTAAATAGATATTCCGCATCTTCTGTTCACCGGAAAAAGCCACATTACCTTCATGAGTTTTTCCCGCACTCTGAATAGATCTGTATAGGTAACCCCTTACGTTTTCCACTTATGCAAAATCGCAGAATACCTGTAACTACTCCCGATAAAGCTGCAATAATCCAGAAAATATTATGCGATAACAACTTGGCTTTTGCTTTGGCCTTGGTCCTGGTCTCATATTCCAGCCGGTATTTCCAGTATGTGCACCAGGTTTTGAGAAATTTACCAGGTATATATTTACAGCAGAAGTAAGCAGTATTGGCATAACTGTTATAAATATATTTACTTGACTTGTCTTCCCTGCATCCACCGGCTTTGTTTCTCATGTGAGTAACTCTGGCCTGGGAACAGAACCAGATTTTCTTATTAATTTTTAACAGTCTGAAAGCACAATCAATATCCTCCCATAAAGCATTTCTTTTGAAACATGTATCAAAGCCACCAATTTCCATTAATGATTCCCTTCTAAAAGACATATTAGCTCCCATAACACTGATTGTATACTGGCTTTTACTGACAGAAAAGTTTTGTACAAGTTTGCCACAGGAAGGGTCAAAGGTGGATGGTGATAAAATGTTTCTATCAAACAGTGGGTCATCTACATATCCGGCTACAGCTCCAATCCAGGTTTGCTGGTAACAGAAGCGGTGATTATTCATAAGGTTTTCATCGGGAATCACATCATCATCCAGAAAAAGTATAATGGGGTTTACTCCAGCATTTATGCCAGCATTCCTGGCTTTAGGCAGATTTGGCGGTGATGAAAACAGCGATTTCACTGTTGGGCTGTCAAAATCTTTTTTCTCCCTGATATTCTGAAAAACCACATAAATGGAATCGTCCGGTTGACATTGCTTAAGTAATTTATTTATCAGATTCTCAATAACACTGGATCTATTATAGGTGGCGATAACCACATCTATACCCATACACTCCTTTATTTTAGCCATTATCAATCATTTTTGGTTTTATAGTAATGGTAGTAATATTTGTAATAACCATAGCTTGAATACCGGTGTGTCAGATCAATATCATTTAAAACTGTACCCAGGATTCTCACATTTACATTCTTTAGTATGTTTATTGCTCTGGAGGCGATTTCCCGCGCAGTATGATGCGATTTTATAATTACCAGGATGCCATCTGTTTTAGTGCCAAGTAATGTGGAATCAGTCACAGCAACGATTGGCGGCGAATCAAAAAATACTATATCAAACATGGAATTTAACTGCTCTATTATCTGACTCATTCTGTTGGAACCAATCAGTTCAGCTGGATTTGGAGTAAAGACACCAGCGGGTATAATGAACAGATTCTCTTTATCAGTAGCATGAATAATCTGATTGAAATCAGGGTTCTCACCAAACAGATCGGTAAAGCCTGGTTCTCTTTTAGTATTAAATATGTGATGAATTACCGGTCTTCTCAAATCAGCATCTACAAGTAAAGTCTTTTTACCCATTTGAGCATAAGCAGTGGCCAGATTGGAAATAGTCAGTGATTTGCCTTCAGATGGGCCGGCAGAAGTTAATACTATCGTTTTTAGAGGCTTGTCAGGACTGACAAATGACAGATTGGTTCTGAGTGAGCGATATGATTCGGTAATTACAGAATCATCTCCCTCAAAGTTAAAAACCTGTCTGGGGTACTGAAGAAGTGAAGAACCTCTGCCTTTGTCAGCATTTCTTCTTCGTATCTTCACTTCAGCTTTTTTATCATGGGAAATGTGAGGAATCGTTCCCATAACCGGCAGCCCTATAAATCTCTCAATATCCTCATTTGATTTGATGGTTGTATCATTGAAATCGATGAAAAATGCCAATACGATTCCCAGGAATAGTCCTAAAACCGCCCCCAGGAGGTAAAATCTCATCTCATTTTTAGAGATCGGTTCAAGAGGAAAGACCGGCATATCGACTATCTTGACACCAGCTGTATTTGACGCACTCATAATCCGCTGTTCCTCTGCTTTTTCCAGAAGAATGGAATAGATATTTTCATAAACCTCTTTTGACCTTTTTAACCGCAGAAGCTCAAGAGATTGGGACATTATATCCGGATTTCCGCTTTTATATGCCTTAATCGCCTTGTTATATGCTTCAAGTCTTCGTTTGAAAAGTTCAAGCTCGGCTTCCTTGGCAATCACAGATTTTCTAATCTCCTGCCATTGACGCATGGTAGCCAGATCTATACCGGTACTGGTATTTTTTTGCTGCTCCAGCAGTTTCTGCTCAATCTCCTGAATTTCTCTGTCAATTGTTGAAATTCCGGCAAGACGTATACCCAGTCCTTCAAGACGCATTTTCTCCTTTTCCAGTTCGTTCAACTTTGCTCTCAATTGCATATATTCTGATGACTTCAGCTCTTTTGAAGGAGTTATGCTGCTTTCCATCTTATGCAGAAGTTTTTTCTCAGCATCCAGATCCGCTTCTTTCACTCCCAGTTGAGCCAGCACCACAGAGGAGGAATCCTGCAGAGCTTTTAACTCCCTGGTAGTCCCTTCCTGAATCTGCCCGGCTTTTTCACTGAAATGCCGGTAATCCTGCTCAGCCAGCTCCAGATTTTTTCTGATCATGGTCAACTGTTTATCGATCTCATATAATGCTCTCCGGGATTCTTCACTGGCCACTTCCTGACATCGATTTCTGAATATTTCAGTCCCTTTGGCAGCTGTCTCATAGGCAAGGTCTCTTGAGTTCATTCTGACATTGAGCTTCAGAAATGAGGTATATATTGTTTTTCGCAAAGAGATATTCTGATGAATATATTGAATAGCTGACTCCCTGTTGAGTTTAGGATGTATCTGCTGAAACTTTTCCAGACCGATACTGTCCAGTACTGATTCAAGAAATGAGCGACTATTGAGAATCCCCTCATAAAAACTGAGAGATCTCACATTTACCATCATGGGCTGATTTATATATGTATTAGGTTCCTCTATCACTATTGTGGCATAAGCTTCATATATATCCTCTATATTATAAACATAGTAAACAGTAGACAGTAATGTACTGACAAAAAAGAGCAGGATTATCCATTTTCTTCGCAGAATAATTCCCAGATAGTCACTGATATTTCTTTCCACATTCTTATCTTGAATTTGAGATAGGCTCATTTAAATACCCCGGCAAATGCCTGTATAGTGACTACTATTAGTAGCGTGTTGTTAACTACAGAAAGCATGGTTTTCCAGTCAAACCATTTGGAATAGACTATAATGACATCACCTGGATTAACAACAGGTATCTTATCCATCTTGCCCTGATCGATATAAGACTGAAGATCGATTATCTCTTCATCTACTCTTTCATTGGAATTTGTGGAGAGTCTTCTGACACGTGAAAAGTCCGCCTTTTCTACAGGTCCTCCTGCCATATAAATTATTTCGAAAATATTCATTGTATCTGTCAATTCAAATATTCCAGGTTTCTGAACCGCTCCGATCACCTTTACGTTAAGATTTTCTTTTTTAGTCAGCACTATCACCACATCATCTGCTTCCAGTTGTGGCATCTTTTCGACGTCCCCATCCAGCAAAAATTGCTGAAAGTTAAATATTTCCGGAGCCCGGGGGCGTTTTTTATGAATAACTTTGATATTGGTCAAATCAGCACTTTTCACCACCGGGCCACCAGCATTCATAATGACTTCCTGAACAGTAGCACCCTGATTGGTTTTAACCACACCCGGTTTTAATACTTCCCCCAGAACTGTTACCTGTATTTCCGGTTTTTCCACAATGGATATAAGTACCAGCGGATTGTCAATACTTCGTGCAAGTTTGAACATCAGTTCATTTGTAAGTTCAGAGGTACTGATGTCGGTTATTTTTTCATCTGCGATCAGAGGATAATCGATCATACCCTCGTTATTAACTACATACTTTCCAGATAACTCAGGGTGATCTACCACCTGAATGTCCAGAACAGTTCCGTTTCTTATCATGCCTGCATTCACACTTAATAAAATAATAATCAGATAAAAAAATACTCTGCTGGTTTTCCTCATTGCCTGCCGCCTTTTGTTTATTAACTACAATTATGATGCAGGTGTAAATACAAACGGGTAAGATACCGTAACATCTCCATCAGTAACCGGTTCAAACTGCCACATTTTCACTTTACGCATCACTTCATCTGCAAATTCAGTATTTCCTGTGGAGTTTTCCACTAAATTGACTGCGCTAACACTTCCGGATGCAGAAATTGTTATCCGCAGTGTAATTTTTCCTTTCAGGTTTGGATCTCTTTTCAGATATTTTTCATAACTCATTTTTATACTGGAGCGATGCGAAGCTACTACATCGTTAATCGCCTGTGGGTCTCTCTTTGAGTCATTAGAGGCAGCCCCCTCAATACTTTCAGGCTTCTGTATCACAAAATCACCTTTTTTAGCCAGTTCATATGTTTTTACCTCCCCCACACCAGCGATCAGATCATCTATTTCCTCCTTATGTGACACGGATACATCTTTACTCTTTACCAATTTACGATCAAGTATTTCCAGTGGCTGATTTTTCTTGAGTCCGCTCATATTGGTAAGAACTTCATCCAACCCCTTGAACTTCTCACCTTTATCCTTCATTGTACCTAACACATCAACCACCGAGGGACCTTTTGCAGTAGAGCCCACTCCGGTAAGCATTCCCAATACTCCGACCGTCCGCACCTTGTTTTCCACATTTGCCACTTTTTCCTGCACGTTTTTTTTAGCCTCAGCACGTTTAGCAATAGTTGCAGCTGATCCGGTAACCGGAACTGATTTTTTTTCCGCTGTGCCCCTGCTGTTGATATCTGTAAGCGGTGTTTCTTTATGAGTACTTCTGGGTATAGGTTTATCGATTATCAGCTTTACAAATCTTTCAGGAACCTTTTCTATTATTATCTCCTCTGCAGGCTTCAGTTTCACTCTTGCTGCCAGAAATACTATTACTCCGTGAAATAAAAGAGAAACCAGTAAAATTATAAAGAAACGCAGATCCAGTTTATTCCATAAGCCTCCTCTGATATCTCTGATGGTTGAGCGGTCAATGACCAGACGGCTACCTGAGGATACAACAATAATTCTGTTCTCATTCTCCACTGCTATTCTCCGCGTTTACGAACAGCAAGTGAGAAATTATTGTACCCCTGTTGACCACACGTATACATTATTTTTTTCAATAATCTGAACCGTATCCTTTTGTCACCCTGAATTGTCACATCTCCCTTGAATGTGGTGGTGTTTGAGTACTGGCTTATCAATTCTGTCGCTTCACGTCTTGAACGCAACCAGTCATTGAGCTCAGGTATAATCATTTCATCTGAGGAAAGCACCTGTTGCACATCAGCTATTTTCCGGTTTTCGACCATAATGAAGCTTGTATTCACAGTAATGGTAACATTAAGTTCGGGCCGCTTCTGAGCCGATGATTCCGGCAATTGAAGATCCTTCTGGACAGTTACTATCTCGCCTTCTGATGAAAAACTTTTCAGAAGATAAATAAGCAGTATGGTCATTACATCAATCAGGGATGTCAATTGCGGCTTGAAACTTTTTATTTCATTCTTACCCCTGGTTTTTCTGACCTGTTTCAAAGGTGATTTTGATGCAGGAAAACTCATATTTCCTCTTCGGATTCAACAATCCTGAAAATCCTTGACAAACTGGTCTCTGCCATGAGTTGTTTTACAAAACCCAGAGGTTTAAGAAAAATCAACTCCTTTTTCTGTTCTGCCAGTTCATGCCAGAAATGAACAAAAACCCCCAGACCATGGCTGTCAATAAAATTGGTATTTGACATATCAAATATTACTGCCTGCACTTTTTTCTTTTTCAGTGTATTCAGCTTCATGGTAATTTTATTCAGGTTATCTTTAGTGATTTCGCCCCTCATTTCCAATACAGGAATCCCCTTTATTTTCCTGGTAATTATTTTTAAGTTCATCCTATGTCTCCCGATAAACCTACATCTGGAAATTGTGATTCCCGGCAAATGTCCATAAACCTGATTATGTCATCATATATCACATCTGCCTCTATCACCAGAACAACACTTTTCTGTGATGGATATTCAAATTTAATCGCCTTCAATAATGCCCTTAATTGCTCAAACTGATACTGGTTCTGAATTCTTGGAACCAGGTCCAGTTTCTTTGCTGTGCCAACTATCCTGAATCCCTCTGCAGTAATGACTATTGAGATATCCAGCTCTTTTTGTTCAGCTATCATATCCGAGGTTGTACCTGATGGTGGCAAGGAAAAATCCACCACCGCCAGGTGAGTAAACACCGCCATGGATACCAGAAATGGGATTAAAACCATAAAAAGATTCATCACTGGTGTTACATCGAGATCAATGGGTTCGATATCTTTACTTGTAGATTTTTTAGCCCGCTTTGTTGCAGGAAATGCCCCTTTGATCTCTTTCTGCCCGTTGTTTTGCATACGGCCACTCACCTATACACGTCTCTGAGCAAATAGAAAGTTTAACAACCGAACTGAACTCTCATCAATTTCTTCGATTATGGTATTAGCTTTAGCCCCCAATACCGAGAATGAAATCATACATGGAATCGCCACTATCAATCCAAGTGCAGTTGTATTCATGGCGATTGCAATACCTTTGGCCAACACCGAGGCTTTCTGCGAAGGGTCCGCTGCTGTGAGTGCTCCAAATGCATCCTGAAGGCCAAAAATTGTGCCCAGCAATCCGATTAATGTGGCAATATTGGCAAATAAGGAAAGGTAATGGGTCCGCCTCTGAATTCTGGGGAGTTCTCTTAAAGCTACTTCATCGATGGCATTTTGAATTTCCTGATCTGGCTCCTGCTGCTGATAATGCCAGAGAGCAGATTCCAAAATTACAGATAAAGGAGACTTTGTTCTGGCACATATCTGACGCGCTTTCTCTACATCACCGTTACGAACGTGGCGAGTGATCTGAGTTAACAATGCCTTGGCATTGATTCTACAATGCAAATAGTAATAAAATACCCTTTCCATAGTAACAGCCATAGCAAACGCACAAACCACCACCAGAGGGTACATCCATATCCCGCCCTCCTGAAAAAAACGGCTGATTTGTTCCATTTAAAACCTCCTTTTACCTTCAAAGCAAACCTGCCCATTATAGCCAAAAAACCACTTAATTTTAGCATTCCGCAGCTGATCCGGTCAAGCTATTCAGCCTCTGCAATCAATTGTACTCTCAATAAGATGCACCAGTCTTAATCATTCAACCAGGGGCACAAATGGAAGTGGTTCAAACAAATCTTCCTTAAATGTCCTCTCCAGTGTGATTTCCTGGTAATGCACTCTTTCTTTGGGTAAAAAGATCATTACCTGAGGCTTCTCAACCTTTCCCTTTATCCTGGCACCCACTGTAAATGTGATTGTACCGGGCTTTTCGATTTTATACTCCTGCATTGTAGAGTCCGGAATTTCTTTGCCAGGGCTAAGACCTTTCTCTTCATCAGCCCGGACCAGAAAGGTCAATAACATTATTATCACAATCAAAACTTTCATTCTGATACTCCATTTTTATCCATGCTGAAATTTTTCAAGATAGGATATTGGTAGATTTCCGGTTTTCCTGATTCATATGTCCAGGCTTCTTTTGCAGAAGGAGGCTTGGGAACCAGTACCTTTTTTCTCTCCCACAAGTATAATACCGGATAAATGGCAATACCGGGTGTATTCTTTGTTACCTCGATAGCAAGTATATTTTCTCCTGCATTCATCTTTACACCGGTTTCCCAGTTAAATAACATGCCATTCACCCTTTTTGATGTATCAGGTATTATTTTTTTCCCGTTAATATACACAGACACATTTCCATCCGCTTTCAAATAAAAGGCAGTACTGCATGGTAAGTCAACTACAAATTTTCTTCTGAAGTATATTTTTCTTACAGTATCTGCAGCCAGGAAATTGCAGCTGAGCCCGCCACTTAAAGGCTCCGGAACACCGGCAATTGTACTGTCAATACCGTATATTACCATTGCCTTTTTCCAATTGAAGTCATTTGCTTCCAGTTCAGACCACTTCTGTATGGAATCAATTGAACAGATCCATAAAGAATCTGCTTCAATTTTCCTTCTTACAGCCTGAACATCGGTAACTCCATATTTTTCAGGTGACAATTGGAATAACCTTATATATGCATGAGTAACATGTTCACCGGATGCATATTTCTGATCAGCAAATTCCATCAGAGTTTTATAAATCTCCATGGCTTGAGTTCGGAACTTTGTCTCAATTTCCTGAATACGCGCCCTGAATTCGACCTTTTCCTCTTCGCTGACTCCTGATGGTATCGGAGGGGCTGATCCTGCAAGCGTTGCCAGCAGGTCGTAACACCACCCTTTATTAAATAGCAACCTGCCGATATGAATCTGTGCATTCTTGACACTTTGGTCAGTTATTTTGTATGCATCTGCGATTTTTAAGGTTTTAAGATAGTGAGTAAGTGCCTGCTCTTCGTATGTCTCAATCTGCTTAAGAAGTTTGGTTTTGTATACAAAACTTTCGTATTCGCTGAAATTCTGAGGTATCGGAGCTTCACGTGCTACAGTCACTACCTTGTCATATGTTTCCCCTACCATTAACGATTGACTTGTTATACTGGAAGCAGCTTTATTATAAAACTCATTTGTCTCCTGGTAGGCAGATCCTAATTCCAGACATTTTAAATACAATTCTATAGCTTTTTCCTGAAATGGTGCCACTTTCTGAAGAGTCTGCAGGGTTTTGGCAATCGAAGAGAACCTTTCCAGGCTTACACCCATGGAATTTTTTGTAATCTGGACTAAAGCCAGGTAGTTTTCTGCTGCTATATAGGGCAGATATGTAAGCTTTCCTCTCGATTGAGTGATATATTTATCCTCAATTTCTTCCTTTATCCCAAGTTTAACATTCAATTCATGATAATAGAGTGCCTTTTCCACAAAATATTTTTCCACTGCTCGCGCAATCCCCAACTCCAGAGACATTCTCTCTTCCAGGGAATTAAAAGATGGACGCTGCTGACGAAAAATACTGACTCCGAAATCCTCATATACCTGACCAATCTGATACACTGACCTGGTTGTCCACTCTGAAATACTGAATTTTATCACTTTACTGTAGGATTCGATGGCCTTATCAAGGAGAACCGATTTCTGGTCAAGCTGCCTCTTGTAAAGACTGCGCTGGTCGGATAAATCAATTCTTATCATCTGGGCATGATAAATTTCACCTATAGTAAAGATAGCCTTAGCTGCATAGAATGCATTTACAGAACTTGGCTCTTTCATTCTTCCAAATGTCAGAGCAGCTTTCTCCAGCTGTTTAATTGCCTCCTCTTCCCTGTTTTGCATATACAAAGCTATTCCACCCATGCACAATGCCTGAATGATTCTGTCCTGATCAGAACCGAATTTAATTGTAAATGTCTGGTTTACTCTGGTGACGCTCTGCCAGTCTTTTATTTTTCCATATATTTCACCTGCCTTGAAAAGCACATCCGGCGCATCAGGTGTTTGTGGATAAAGTGTGGAAAGTTTCTCAAAAGTTGCAGCGGCCTCTTTTAATTTACCTGCGCTTTCAAAACAAAATCCTGCATTATAGAGAGCCAGCGGCCCCATCTCTGAACTGGTATATTCAAGAGCCACTTTTATATATGCCTCTGCTGCATAATCCCATTGATGCATTTTTTCATGATTTTTAGCAATTCTGAACTGCGCCTTGGGCACCAGCTGTGATTGGGGATATTTATTTATCAAACGCTGGAAAACCAGTATGGCATGTGTCCAATCTGTAAGCTTTTCATAGGAAAGACCTGCATTAAAAAGTGAAACATCTGCAATCTTGGATTCCGGAAATTCCAAAGATACCCTTTCATACTCAACCGCCGCATCCTTGAATTTTTTCTGATCTTCATATGTCTCTGCCATCCTGAAAATTGATTCCGCAATCCGCCTTAATGCATCCTGCTTATCTGGAACACTCTGTGCAACATAACTTAATTTACGATACCACTCCTGTGCTTCACTGAATCTTTTCTCTTCATAATATGACTGGGCTATCATCTGCATAGCATCATAGTAAAAATGGGTTTTTTCATATTTTTCCAAAACCTGATTGTAGACAGACCTGCTCCAATCAAAAAGCCGGTTATTATATAACAGAGACGCTTTAATGTTTAACACTTCAGCTGCTTTCTGTCCACTGTCAATTAAAGCCAGATAATTATCACAAGCCTTGATCATCAGCTGCGATGCCACAGATAATCCGGTATCCTTAATTACCACAGTGTCAGTTTTCTGTTTTATTTCCTGATTATTCACTTTGACCGTATCTGCTGTTGTTGCTGGTTTGGTTTCATTGACTGAAATACTCTTCTTTCCTATGCAGCCTGTGCATGCAAACAGCACCATGGTTACTATAAGAGCTATCAGAAAATTCGAGTATTCTTTATTCATAATTCACTGTCTGCTATTCAGGCTTTTTTCCATTTTTAATAAATTCTGGGAAGCCACAATGGCATTCCAAGCTGCTGTTTCCCGGTATTTACTGTCTGGATATCTTCTGGTTACTGCCATATATTCCTCTGCAGCCTCCAGATAATTTCCGATAGCAAATTGTATTTCAGCAAGATTATAATGACATTCATTGGCAACAGATGAAGTTGGATAAATGGTTATAAGCTCGCGATAAGCACTCAAAGCACTCTGATAAGCGGATGAATCATTTTTCTGTAAAGCCAATTGATGATACCCGATTGCTGCATCATAAAGCTGCTTTTGGGCAATACTGTCTGCCATTTTCCGCATATCTTCACTTTGCATCTTTGCCCAGTTGCTGTTTCGATTATATTTTTCAAAGATCTCTCTTTTCATCCTGCTGATATCACTGAGTGACGGTTCCCTTTCAAGTAATTTAACCAATTCTGATTCCACAATCGGATTCCCTGAATACCCGGGGTATAATTTCAACATGTTTTGGAAGGTTTTTTTGGCGATTTCATATCTTCCCTGCTCTCTGAATACAGTTGCCAGACGATGCAGGATCCGGCATCCTCTGTCAACATCATTCAGCTTTTCAGCAAAAATGAGTGCTCTCTCCAGTCCCTTTTCCCCGGTTACATCCGCCTCACTGAAGCTTATGGCGATATAATCCATAGACTCCTTCTCAAGTAAAGTTGCACCAGACAATGTCCCGTCTCCCAGATCAACCAGGGCCAGAAATGAACTGATAGCTTTTTCAGGGTTAGACAACCTGTACTGGCTCCAGGCCAATTTGTACAGAGCCTCCTCAAACCATTCACTTTCCGGGTATTTTAGCACAGCCTGGTAACAGACAATTGCACTGTCCAGCTTTCCTTTGTCAAAGTTATATTCTCCACTATACATCCAGGCCTGTGGTGTATAGGGGCATGCAGGAAAATTCCTGGTCAGCTCTTCCATACAATACATTGCACTGTCAAATTCAGACATATCATTATAACACCACGCCAGACTGTAAATAGCCGGAGCTCTGTATTGGGATTCCGGGTATTCATCTATTACTTTCCTGAACTTTATAATACTACCGCTATGATCCAGAACTGGCATTTCCGGTTTAACCGGATGCTCCAGTTTTAATCCATTTCTGAAATCATTCAATTTTTTAAAATAGATATTCATCTCCATTTCATACTGCTCGTATAGCGCTGAATACCTCATATTTTCTTCATTATATTTCAGTTCTCCGTATTGATAATTCATATATGCAGCATCTTCATTATCAATATCCATCCGGAATAACGAATCTATTCTTGACTTTAGCACACCAGTATTTGCGGATACCATTTTTTCTTCACAAAGAATCAGCGAATCGATTGCTTTAGTGATCTTGCTTTTCTTCTTTCTCAGCTCCTCTAACTTAGTAGTATCGGATGTGACCTTTATGCATGAATCAGTTTCCAGCTCCTTTTCCCGAAAACCAGCTTTTTTCCAATCCAGATATTCCCGTTCCCACCTGAATTCGTCAATTGCTGTAATAACAGCAAACACTTTGGCTTTTTTTGCCACGTTTTTGATTTTGTGCCTGTCCTGAATTGCATTTGAAAACACTCCATACACGTCTTCACCAGAACGGTTCTCCTTAATTTTATTAAGGGCTGAATCCAGCAGAAAAAGATTATTCTCCATCTCAGCCGAGAATATGTTCTCCTGAAACATTCCTGTCTGATAGTGAGTGTAAATCATATCACAGATTCGTTCTGTTCTGTCATACATGGCTTTAAGAGAATCATAATTCATCCGTTTTTCATTCTTCAGTCTGGCAAGCAATATTTTCAATTCTTCATATGCATAATTATACTTCGGAATATCCTCTTTTCTGGTATTATTCCTCTTTTTTTCAATTATGAAATCCAGTTTCGCTGTAAGCCTTTTCTCCTCTTTATCCAGATACACCATCTTTTTCCATTCAGTATTGGCTCTTATCAGGTTTTTCCTGGCAAGTATATAAATAGCCTCAGTAGCCAGAGGTGACTCTGGTTTAAGATTAATGAGTTTTTTCAAGGCAATTTCAGATTTTCTATCATTGTTCAGTTTTAAATAACACCAGACTATACCAAAAAGAGCCCTCTCGAAATCCTCGTGTTTGTTCAGAATATCGTAGAACAATGCCAGAGATTTTTCATATTCTTTCATTTCATAATAGACCTGAGCCAGTGCCAGACGAATCTCCTTGACAGCAAGACGGTCATTTTCTCCCATCACTTTATATTTCAATGCGCTTTCCATAATAGATAGTGCAGTTTTTTCATCTCCAGCTCTGAGATATGTGCGGGCAAGTGCATGCAGCACATGATGAGTATATGATTGCCGGTTATCAATCATTGATGCCAGCTGAGCATAATCATTCTCTATCTGCAATGCAAATCCGCATTCAATCAGTATCCAAATCATTAAATTTCTGGCCTTGCCCTCCAGTCGGCTCACATCGTACCCTCTGTACTCCTTCCATATAATCTCATATTCTTTGAGGGAATACAGGCTTTGTATCTTCAATATCAATAATTGATCATGGTTACGCTCTGTTTCCGAAATCGTTGAAATGATAGACAATGCCTGACTGAAATTTCTGGATGAAAACTCAACTTTTGCCAGAAGCAGATTCAATTCATCTCTTCTCTCAGCATATCGCTTTTTCATACTGTTAATTTTCCATCTGGCAAAATCATACTTTTTCATATTCATTAATTTTTGAAGATCATACTTTTCGATCTTGTAAAGATCATTAACCTGATGCGCTGATGCTTTTTCCCTGATTGCATTTTTTATAATGTCTATTTTTTTACAATAATCATTAATACAGGTCTTAATAATTGAGTCAGAATTTGCGGAAAAAATCCTGTCCATCCCATCTCTTTCCTGAGCAGTATTTATCGTAAGACTCATTACAAATTCGATAAGAGAATCGCCGGTATTCCACAATCTGTCCACCTGCTTCTCAATTTTCTTCAGTTCATTTATTCTTTTTGAATTTCCATTTTCCAGAACTGTAAACATACTCTGAACAGGTCCGGATTTAAACATTTCCCTCATTATTTCCATAGCATCAACCAGTGATGCTTTTTGCAGGGCCACTTTTTCATTTGTCTCTTTGTAGGTCTGCTCCAGTAACCCGATACCCTTATCATATTTAACCAGAACACTTTCAGCCATATTAACCAACTCAGCTGGATATACCTCCATGCTGCGCAACTCAGAGATAACATCCTGAAATGAAGTCAGCTTGCGGGTTAAACTATCAACCATTTCATATTCATCGGTTAATAGTTTTACTATGTCATCCTTTATAATTGAGTGTTCAACCTGTGCCGGTTTAGACCTGGCAAATACACAATCCATTCTCATCATCGGGAAAAAACCGATCACCAGAATAAATACAGGTGCTAATGATTGGATTGTTAGTTTTTTCATCTCTGTGCTGACCACTACTGAGCGTTCATTATCTCTTCTTTTTTCCTTCTAATCTCTTCCAGTCGCCTTTTATCCTCTTCCTTTTGTTTCTTCTTTCCTTCTTCATCCATAATCTTCTGATCAATATTGATTTTCCTCTGTTCCTTTCTATTTTTAACAATCAGATAATTTCTCATCAGTTCTGCACTTGTCATTTTATATCTCAAGGGAAAAGATATGGAGCCAGCAACCTTCCATTTAACAAACCAGGGATCAAAAGGATCTTTTATACCTCTGCTTTTTTCATCCCTGAAAAGATCTGCTCTGGTATTTCTGTGCAGCTCCACTAAATCCTCCAGTCTCATTCTCGATTCCCTGTTCTTGCTTACCAATAGAGGTATTGAAATATTGAGTACACAACCATTATCATACCGGACATTTCCCCCCAAGGTTACATACATCTGATTTTCTCTAAAATAAACTGCGATTGTCTTACTATCAGGCTGTTTTATCAGTATTGGAGAGAAGAGATTGTTAAATGCATCCACCGAAAACATGGCAAAGAAATCAAATCCGTATCTACTATAAACCAACCCGGTATTTCCCAGAATCTGAAAACATTCCAGCCGGTCTTTTCTGAATGGAATTCTGGTA
Source organism: Fibrobacterota bacterium (assembly GCA_023436145.1). GTDB lineage: Bacteria > Fibrobacterota > Chitinivibrionia > Chitinivibrionales > Chitinispirillaceae > JAAYPC01. Next base: position 100,021 of record JAEZKP010000101.1, read on the forward strand.
CCCAGATTCGTTAAAAATCTCAAGGGAATCCTGCTGAATCTGGCCAGTAAGTCCAGTTCATAAAGAAATTTCACTTCCATCGAAGTTCCCTTGACCACAAAACCCTCAGGCATAAATCCACTATATCCCCCCAGTGTCGGACTGGACTCCATAAACTGATATAAAAAAGTCAACCCCATAGCAAATCCGTGTAATCGCAGGTCCAGATTATCAGGAATAGTGGCTTTTAAACCAAAGGCGACATTCCCCGGGCGAAATCCATAGGATAGCACTCTTGACTCCAGGAAAACCGACATAAAATTGAGCACCCCAGCCTCAATTTTAATCTCCGGAAAAGCACGGACATTCGAGATCCACTTCCCTTCTGTCTTTTTACCTGTGTCCATTATCATTGGGTCATCCCACACATGCCCCACACCCCTCATTGATAACCAGATATTTCCACACCCCACGGTATTTGAATTATGAAGGTTATAGAACGATTCTCCTCTGTTACGTTTCTGGTTTTCCTGTGCGCCAGTTGTAACCATAAGGCAAACCACAAATATGGAGACAGAAAAAAAGATCCTTTTCATTCCAGATCCTCCAGTAACTTTTCAATCTCCTCCATCTTATTCTGAATCTCCTCCCTTTTCCTTAATGCCTCCTTTTCCTGATCAATGTCTGATCCCTCAGGAGCCAGCTCCTCAAAACCTGTCTCAAAATCGGTTTTTATCGACTTGCCCTGTTCAATATTTCTGGTAATCCGGTCTTTATCCTTGTCTTTGGCATTATCTATGAAAATCAATGTTCTGATGGCTTCTGTGCTGGTTTCTTTGAAATAAAGAGGTGCCACAAAAGACACTGACATGCTGACATATTGTGCAGGAAGGGGACGCTCGGTTTTTACTCTTTGTAGCAGTAAAAACTTCATAGAAGTCAGTATGCTGAATCGGTTTCTTATACGCAAACGTGCTCCCGGCTCCACCCAAACCTTCTGCTGTTGAAACCCCTTATCACCTGAAAAAACACTGGTATGCTTTTCTTTATACAACCCCACCGATGCATCCAGAAAGAAACTGTGCTTATAGGTCTTCCACTCTGCACCTAACTTGAATGATAATTGCTCGTATTGAAAAAGAAGATCTGCATCATCTGCCATGTTAATCAACTGGTATGTCTTTAGTCTGCTTTTTTTGTTGATGGCAATCCAATCCTGATCACAAATCAATGATGCTCTGAAGTAGGAATGAAAATCAGGTCTTCCAGAAGTAGCTTCACCGGAAATTGTATCCATTGCAGTAGAAAGAAAAAGATCCCCGCAAAGTGCAATACCAAAAAAACGTAAACCGTCATTGTTTGGTATCGTTATCTGTCCATGTACTTCGGTCATACCTATTTTCCGGAAATTTATTACCGATGCACTTACGTTGCACTGAAGAATCTCGGCTATTCCTATTTCTCCGGTGATTTTTGTCTCTAACATAGACTGAGGCTTTCCAATACTACCCTGAAGTGAACCACTCACCGTTATATTGCCGTTACCAGCTACATTGGACGCCGGAATATTCACAGTGCCCTCATTTCTTCCCCGTCTTACCTCCTGGGTGTAACCGGGAAAAAACAAACCTGATAAAATTATCATTAATAAACAGCACTCAACTCTTAGCCGCATCTTTTACTCATTGTGCTCTAAATTTTTTTTCCCCGGAGATGATCACCGGGATAAGCGTAGTATCATTAAACCGCTTTCCGTTTTTCTTCATCTTGCGTTTATATTCCCTGATCGCTTCAATATCCTCTTCAGTGAATAACCTCCAACCATTACAATTCCGTACCTCTGAAATATTCAGATCCAGTGTTTCAAGCCAACGTTTCAAAGTGGAAATTGAAATTCTCAATTTTCTGGCTACTTGTCCGCTTGTTAAATACTGGCGCTGCATTTAATTTCCCCTATTCTAAAGTACTGCGCATACTTCAAACAAATACAACATAATGTATCATATATTTTAACAGACCCACCATATGGTGCCTAATCGTTAACATATTGATTTTCTTAAGGTTAAGGTGTCCGAAAACCTGTCTATAAACCTGCTTGTCACCTTATTTTAATTATACAGGTCCAATCCAACTATTGCCACATTATTTGTTAATTTTGCCAGGGGATATTTAATTAACAGGCATTAGATCAGCAGCCCTTAAAGCCTGCAGATTCTAAAATGAAAAAGAGGTAAGAGGAAAAACTCCTTAAGCAGCCAAAAAGAGGATATCAGGAAAAAGAGATGAAAATCATAGCACCATTCGAATTTCGCAGTGTTCTGCAAGCAGTTTAAAATAACTGTTCCGTTCCGATTCATCACGGACTTTGACTCTGATTTCCAGACTGCTGTACTTTCCATTTCTGCTGGTGTGAGACTCCTTTATCAGCAGTAAGTCAGATTTGATAATCGAATCAACAGCCAGAAGCATCTTAGCCCTGTTTTCTCCTATAATTTTATAGCTCCATTCACAGGGGTAGTTTATCTGCACCTTTTTTTTGCTTTCCATTAATCACTCCGTTCTATGGTTGAATTTTTATTTTCAGCTTGCCTCGGCCAGTACCAGTGAACCCATAATAGACTCAAAAACCGGTAAAAAATTCTTAAAAAATGCTTTCCTGGTCCAGAAAGCGATACGAATGTCAAAAGTTCCGCTGTTAAAGAAGAACTCTGCGAAGCCGTATCCCGATTTTTCATATGTCCACTTGATCATATCCACACGTCCATTTGTAAACTCAACCAGTCCCTGATCGTTTTGAATATCCTTCAGGTTGAGTCTGCGAATATATTCCGCGTATTCCTTTGCAGGTTCATTCAGATTAACTGCAATGGCCCTGGTGCCCAGGTACTTTTCAGCTGTCGTACCTATAAAAAGCAGTTCAATTCCGGATTTATGCAGTTGGCGTGCGAATTTTCTGCTATCAGGATCCATGGAAACAGGATCTGTCCACAATTGCCAGTTGTTATCGTATGTAATTAAAAATTTCAGTTTTTTATTCTGATAAATGCTGTCTTCCGGATAATAGTTCCCCGGATAATAACGGACCAGTTCTGAAGAGCATGACAGTACGGTTAAAACCACAGGCAATAATAAAAACCGGACTTTCATCAGAATATCAGGTATCTCTCCGATTCTATTTGACATAATCATCAATTCGTTTAATAGAGGCACCAAGAGCTGAAAGCCGTTGCTCAATATTCTGATACCCTCTATCAATCTGCTCTATATTATTTATGATACTTTTACCTTCAGCTGCACAGGCTGCAATCAAAAGTGCCATTCCAGCCCGAATATCCGGAGAACTTATAGACGAACCATAAAGAGGTGATGGGCCAACGATAACCGCCCGATGTGGATCACACAAAACGATCTGGGCACCCATATTGATCAATTTATCCACAAAAAACAATCTGGATTCAAACATTTTCTCATGAATAAGACAGGTCCCTTCTGCCTGGGTAGCCGTGACCAGCAGAATGGACATAAGGTCTGTAGGAAAGCCCGGCCAGGGACTGTCGTCAATCATAGGGATAACTCCCCCCAAATCCTTACGGATTTTAAGGGGTTGATGATCATCAATATAGATAGTCTTTTCCTCCCGTTTCAGCTGAGCAATCACTCCTATTCTTTCAAACTGAAAAATAATCATACGCATCACCGCAGGGTCCACACCAGTAATGGAAAGTGTGGATCCGGTAGCCGCAGCCAGCCCCATAAATGATCCTGCTTCAATGTAATCTGGGCCGACCTCATGGTTTGATGGTTTGAAATTTTGCACCCCATGAACAGTCAGAATATTGGAACCAATTCCTTCTATTGTTACCCCCAGTTTCTCAATAAAACGGCAAAGTCCCTGGACATGCGGTTCTGAAGCAGCGTTGGCTATCACTGTAGTCCCTTTTGCTCCTGCCGCTGCAATAATTGCATTCTCTGTTGCAGTAACCGAAGCCTCATCCAAATAAATATCTGCGCCTCTGAGTCCATCAGCTGCATTCAATATATAATTGGTTTCCTGAGTTATATCCGAAGTAACCTTTCTGACCACCTCAAGCTCTGCACCCAATGCTTTAAAGACCAGAAAATGGGTATCCAAACGTCTTCTGCCTATATGATCTCCACCTGGCTGACATATTACTGCCCTGCCCGTTCGAACAAGTAATGAAGAGGCAAAAAGAATTGATGCACGGATGGAATTGGACAGCCCCAGAGGAAGAATCGATGTTTTAAGATTAGAGCCATCAATACTTACTCTACCCTCGCTTAACGGAGATATGGACGCACCCAGAAAAGATGCAATCTCCAGCATATTGCTCACATCACCAATTTCCGGGATATTGCTGAATTCCACCGGTCCACTGCATAACAATGAAGCAGCAATTAAGGGAAGTGCCTCATTTTTATTGCCAGATACCTGAATACTCCCTTTTAATTTGTACTTTCCCTCTACTACAAAACTGCCCATAATCCAAGTGCTCCTGACTTCTTTTCCAGTCTAATAAAGTTTTTTTTCTATTTTTAATGTATATTTCAATAAAAGACCGGTCTTTTCGTAGATTATCTTCTTTGAACAGATCAGTAAAAATAATTTGCCTCGTCAGGGCATACCAATTTCTTGACTAACACCATTTCAATGGGAATTCTTCTTTGAATAGCTAGTGCGTGCCGCTCTAGATTAGCGGATTAACGAACTACTCAAGGGAACAACCACTGTTATATAAAAGGGTTCAAGAATGAGGGCGCTCCTGGCGGGGCTTTTTAATTATAAAAAAGAATGCAACCAATTTTAATATGTCACAAAAAACTCAATGGGAACATAATGATTTTGATGGATTAAACTATAAGCCGGGAAAGTTCGGCTATCTTATGGAGGAGCCTTTTGCAGTCGAAATCTGGAATTTTCTGAAAACCAGGAAAAATATTCAAGCCCTGATTGACTCTACTGCACAAAAAAAACCGGCTATCGATCTGTTACTGCCACAGTTGGAGTCCTATTTTGGAGCATTTCTTGATTCAGCAAACAAATCTAATGATGATATACCAACAATGGTTAATAATATGATCAAGCAAATTATGGATCACCTGGGATATGAGCACACAAGCTGCTCACTTTATCCAAAAGCCAGATTTATAAGGTCTTCCGGAATGTACGAAAAGCGAAACTGATTAATGGCATAGTTTCTTTAATAAGCGATGCTGGATGCTTTCTCTTTTAAACTGCAGAATATTTGTTATATATTTAATATGCTTCGTCCTGATATTAGTCTTTTAAGACAGCTCATTTATCAAGCAATCCTTCAGCTTGAAAAAGGAAATGAAAAATGTACACTCAGACATTTTATCGATTCTTACAATTCAGCTTTCTTCTAATTGTAACCGTTTTTTTGCTATCTCTTTCAGCACTGCCTCATTGGCTTTTTGTCACTCTGAAAGTGAGTCCTGCACTAATCACTATTGTAATTGCTTTTTTGTATGGTTCAGAAAAGAAAATTCTTCCAATTCTCATATTTCTGTTTATGGGAAGCGGTGACCTTCTTCTGGGTCTGGACAGAACCAAGTTTTTTATGTTCGCATTGGCATCATTTATGATCGCGAACCTGTTATTATTGATTTACCTGATTCCATACGCAAAAAAAAGTATTACCGGAATGATTCGTGCATCAGTAATCGTTTTATTCTGTGCTGGCAGCAGTTCGATAATTCTCCCCAATTCAGGGAAATTTCTTCTACCGGTTCTGCTTTATTTATTAATGATCGGTTCCATGGCATTTGTATCTGCTTCTAATACTAAAAACAGAAAATGGCTGATATATGCAGGTGCATTTTGTTTTCTTCTCAGCGATTCTTTGATAGCCTATGATAAATTTGTAAATCCGGTACAGGGATCATTACCTGTCATACTGGCCTTTTATTATACCTCTCTTTACTGCTTTTGCTTTGGTATTGTGCCATATCAAAAGTCCCCCATTGCTAAACAGCTAAACAGCTGAATAGCTAAACACATAACTACTCTGCTATTGACATCAGGAAGTTCCGGTGTTTCTGGACCCATTCGATTTTTAGCGTATCAGCCTGGATATCATAGGACAAACCCTTATCTGCAATATCCTGTGCTTTCTTTCTGTTTCCCATTTTCAGGTGGCAGGAAGCGATCAGCTGGTAGCCGGATAATACATCACTCCAGTTTATAACCTTGCGTTTAAGAGATAATTCAATGAGTTTTTCACCCAGCTCCATTGCCTTCTGATATTGTTGTGCACCAAAAGCAGCTCTGGATTTTGCCTGGAAAAAAACTGTATTATCCGGATACTCCTTTAAAACTTCATTGGCTATAGAATCGGCAGCGGTAAAATCACCCCGCTCTATCAATATCCAGAGCAGAGAGCTTTTAGCTCCAAACCGGAAAGGGGATTCTGATTTTGATGCAGTTAAGAGCATCTCCAGGCCGGAACGGGCTCTTTTTCCGATTCCGGGAATCCACTTGAGATTATCACCGATATAATAATCAAACAGACCAATCCCATATAGAACATCCGGAAACAGAGTTGAGGAATTTGACAACTTTTTAAAATTTTCATAAGAAGTCCGGGCATCTTTTATACCCAAAAGTATGCTGCCTCTTTTAACTTTTACTATACTGAGTATGCCGAAGATATTTCCTTTAAAAAAAAGAATTTTTTGCTTTTCCAGAGAAGAACTACATGTATTTAATCTTATGTCCAGGCATTTTAAAAGATTCTCTGCCATGGAAATGCATCTGAGACCATCAAGAGCATACGATTCGTAATCTGCCAACTGTGATTGCAAAATTACCAGTTTCAGATAACGGGCATCTATGTCCATTGAATCAGCTGCAATTCTTCTATCGCAGATATTATAGGCACTGTCATACTCCTGATTCATAACCAGGTCCAATGCAGAATAAACAAACTGGTTCCATTGATATATTTCAGCATTGGCCGGTTTGAGAATAAAAACAAGAAGACATAAAAATGAAGCTATTCTCATAGTGAAGCACTGTTTCCGATCTCGCATTCTTTTGTATAACGCTTGTTTTTCCAGGTGAAGGAAAACAGATTTCCTTTTAGTGCAACCAACGGAGCCAGTATCAGATGAATTAACGACAAGGGCAGGAAATACCTGATCATGTACTGTATTTTGTAAATATGGACATATTTGAAAATTAATAGAAAATCAGAGCACATTTTTGCGGTTAATACCCACAGTAACACCGGCAGTATATCAGGAAAAGAAACGGCATAAAAAAAGCCAACCCAGATGAACAGGTAAAAAAGCAGTGCCGGAATAAAAAACAGTTTTACCCCTCTGGTAGTTATATTGCCACCATAAGCAGCCCATCGGAACCGCTGATTCATAAAGTGAGGGAAATTTTTTGCTCCCTGAGTCTCGATGACAGAATCAGGATGAGTTGCCACTGCTATTTTAAATCCTGAATTCCTGGAACAATGAAGGATAAAGTTATCTTCTGCAGGCCTGATTTTAAGGCTTTTAAATCCTTCTCTGTTACGGTCAAATATTTCTTTACGATACGCCATATTTGCGGCAGTACAGGTATAGACCGAATTTACCCCTATAAAAGCGGCACCTAGCGCACGATGGGTAAGGTAATCCATCGCATCTATTCCCTGCCAGAGGTTTTGAGGTTTGAAGTAACCGACATGGCCAATTACCATTCCCACCCCATCTGTGAAACAGGCAGCCATTTGCCGGATCCATCCCTGCGATTGCTCACAGTCGCCATCTGTACTTAGAATAATCTCACCTCTGGCAACATCCAAGGCTCTTATAAGAGCTGTCTTTTTGGGGACAGCATCCTCACCTGGCTTAACCGAAACAGATCTGAAATTGGGGTATTTACTGCAATAATCACTGATAATCAATGGTGTAGAATCGTCTGAACGGTCATCAGCAATTATTACTTCGAATTTATCAGGTGGATAATTCTGACTAATCAGTGAATTGAGACACCTCTGAAGGCATTCTTCTTCATTATGAACTGCAACAATTATAGAACAATATCGGATTTTATCATTTTGCCGGTAATGAAGCCTGAACAATCCTGTTAACAGGTACAAAACAGAACAACAGTAAAAAGCTGCGGTTACGATCAGAAGACATCCGATAATACTCATAACTAATCCTTGAATTCTAATACCCGGTTAACGGTTGAAGGTTTTATTCCCATTGACATACTCATTTTCAGGATGAACCGCACTGCTTCCAGGCTGTTAGAGTAATCCAGCAGAGCATTATTAAAATGGCCTTCATGAAAAAGAACTATTGAACCGCCCTTTATTTTTTTTGATATTCTTTTAATGATTTGCAGGTAATTCTCTCTGCGATAATCATGGGTTTGCACATTCCACAGTATAATTTTCAGCCCCAGCTCCCTGCTCACAGGAAGCAGAAAAGGTGAAATGAAACCATATGGTGGCCGGTACAGGTTAACCGGTTTTAATATGATATCCTCAAGAATGTCTCTGGCAGTTTTAATTTCATACCTGAGTTTTTGTACCGGCAGAAATATTTTTTTCAGGTGATTCATCGAATGATTACCGATAATATGTCCCTGACTTGAGACTTCACGTACCAGATCTTTGTTTTTTAAAGCATTCACCCCTGTCATAAAGAATGTTGCCCTGACATTAAATCCAGCTAACAGTTCCAAAAGTCTGGGAGTGAAAGTGTGGTGTGGTCCATCATCAAAGGTAATGGCAAAAGATTCAGTTTTCAGAGACCCCTTAAAGTAGATATTCATAAGATAATGCTGGATAAAAGTAATGCATAAACGAATCAAAGTGTTACTGATAAAAAACCCTCTGACCAAGCGGATTAGAATTGGTTTTCAGAGTAACCCAATAAATATAAGCATTGGTGCGGTTAGATGCAGGATTTTGCCATTAAGATAACAATCCTATGCTGAAATTTCCGACTCTTTTGGAAACCAGTCTGGGTTCACTACCGAGTCTAATATGGTGTATTGTTTATTCCTGGGTAATTTGCGTTCTGATAATGAGCTCCTCATATTGGGAACGCAACGATTCAGAGATTTGCGGATTCTCTCCCAGACACCCTAAGGCCATAGCAATCGCTTCCACTGTAGACATCCCTTCTGCTTTGGTTTGACCACGCATTGATGGGTGACGGGGATTAAGAGTTATTCGATTCAGCCTTAAGAACCAGGGATTTCTCCACCATAGTGCTTTTGCCTGTTTCCATGAACCATCCAGGGCAATGATCCCCCGCAAAAATGAGGTATCTTCAACTTCTTTTTTATGCCGGTCAATCACTTGGCATGGTTTGCTGCTTTTTGAAGAACTAAGGTATAGAATCCCCCATTTGGAGGGTAGTTCATCTGATCCTGCAACAGTCTTGAAATTAGGCCATGAAAGCCCGATTTTGATTTTACTGTTTTTCAGGGCAAGATGAGCTAATCTGGCAGAGTTGAGAAGTTTGAATTGCTCCTGAGGGTGTTGCAGGATAATTACCTGCAGCCTGTTTGGAAAAGAGATAACTTTTTCACAGATACAACCGTTTTTAGGACGAAAACAGTTTGAACAAGCCTGGTGTTTATTGATCCGGGCGTGAGCTCTGGGGTCAAAAAGAGGAATTTTTGGTGTACTTGGATTCATGAGTATTTATATTCCTGTGATATAGTGAATCTGCCATAAACTAAGTTTTAACCAGACTGTTATACATGAATTTGTTTAAAACCAACCATTATTTTACCTGAAACAGATTTTACGGGTTGGATTTCATCGGAAAATTAGTTATTTTGCAAGGATTTACCGCATAAGTTGGCGAGGATGGCGGAACTGGTAGACGCGCCAGACTTAGGATCTGGTGGGGTGACCTGTGGGGGTTCGAGTCCCCCTTCTCGCACCATTTTTGAATTTAATTTTTTTCAGCTATCAATATAAGAAATCAGGAGGATTTACCTTTGAAAACAACCGTTTCTGAACCGGAATCCTGGAAACGTATCATCGATATTGAAGTTCCAGAACAGGAAATAAACACTGCATTTGACACAAAACTCAATGATCTGAAACGCAATCTCAAACTCCCGGGGTTTCGTCCTGGAAAAGTGCCCACTGCATTAATTAAACAACGCTTTGGATCATCCATTCGCGCAGAGGTTATCGAAGATCTTATACAGAAATCTTTCAAAGACGCCTGTGATCAGAATAACATAAAACCCATCTCTCAGCCTAAGGTCCAGGACCTGAAAGCCCCGGAAGGTGAGCCACTCACTTTTTCCATCGAAACCGAAGTTGATCCGGAAATTGAGATAAAAGATTACAATAAATTGAAGATTAAAACGCAACCTAAAAAGATTAAAGAGAGCGATGTGAACGAGGCTGTAAAAAATCTTCAGGAAAGATTCGCAGAGTTCAATAATCTTGACCGGCCAGCACAAAAGGGCGATTATGTAAAACTTGAGTACCTTAAGGTTATAATTGATGGCCAGGAAAGAAGCGATATCACCTTTCCTAAATATCCAGTTGAGCTGGGTGGAGAAAATCGCATCAAAGATTTCGACAAAGGCATCATTGGTCACAAGGCAGATGAAATTATCGATCTGAAAGTTAAATTCCCTAAAGATTATGCAGATACTGAAGTGGCCGGAAAAGAAGGTGAATTTCAAATAAAGATTCTCTCTGTTCAGGAAAAATCACTTCCGGAGATCAATGAAGAGTTCCTCAAGAAAATAGGTAACTTTAAAAACGAAGATGAACTGCGGGAGCAGATTCAGAAAAATCTTGAGCAGGAATCCTTAAAGCAGGCAAAAAATGAGGCTTATAATAAAGCAATCGAGACCTTAATAGAAAATAATCCTTTTGATGTGCCTCCTGCGCGTATCGAACAATTTATCGATTATATGTACAATGAAACCTTGCAATACCAGCGACCCAATACTCCTGTTCCTTCCAGGGAGGAAATCGCAGAGCATTACAGAGACACCGCACTGAAAGCTGTCAAACGCCAGCGGATTATCGATTTTATTGCAAATAAAGAAAACATTAAACCAACCCAGGAAGAGGTGGACAACGAGATCAAGCACGTGGCAGAAATGTATAATCAACCCTTTGATCTGGTTAAACAGGAGTTCAGAAAAAATGGGACCACTTTAAGAATCAGGGAAGATCTCAGAGAACAGAAAACACTGGATTATCTCATTGGTGAATTCACTCCTGAGAATAAGGATTGATTTTCCTGTTAACGGTTCCTTATTGTTTTTCAGCAGATTTTGTTAAAGTATAACGATTTTACCCTCTCTTTTCCTGGTAATTCCGTTTATCATTAAAGAGAGCTTAATTCATAGAAAGAAAGGAAAAAATATGCCGCTCGTACCAATGGTTATTGAGCAGACTGGTCGTGGAGAGCGTTCTTACGACATCTATTCACGTCTGTTAAAAGAACGGATTATTTTTCTTGGTTCAGATATTGACGATACAACAGCAGATCTGGTCATGGCCCAGCTGATCTTTCTAGAATATGAAGATCCGGAAAAAGATATCACTATCTATATAAATTCACCGGGAGGAGTTGTCTCATCCGGACTGGCTATCTATGACACCATACAATACATTAAGCCGGATGTGTCCACTATCTGTATAGGCCAGGCTGCCAGTATGGGAGCAATTCTTCTTGCAGCTGGAACAAAAGGCAAGCGCTTTGCTTTACCACATGCCCGGATTATGCTTCATCAGCCTTTGGGTGGTGCCGGAGGTCAGGCAGCCGATATCGCTATACACGCCAAGGAGATAATCAGGGTGAAAAATAATCTGAATAAGATCATTCAGAATCATTCCGGTCAGGAAATTGAAGTAATCGCTCGTGATACCGATCGAAACTTCTACATGTCTGCCGAAGAGGCTAAATCTTATGGTATTATTGATGATATTTTAACCACCAGGGAATAAAGCAGTATGTCAAATAGATCCCGATATCCGGGAATTAAATGTTCTTTTTGCGGAAAAGGTCCTGATGAGGTAGGAAAACTCATTACCGGTCCTTCTGTGCACATTTGTAATGAATGTGTGGATATGTGTAATGAAATTCTCAGGGAGGAAAAAACAACGGTTCCTGGCGATCTGAGTCTGGATACCCTTCCTACACCCCGGGAAATCAAAGAATTTATAGATCAGTTTGTCATTGGTCAGGATGAGGTGAAAATGGGAGTAAGTGTAGCTGCTTACAATCATTTCAAAAGAATCCTTTCCAGATCACAGAATGATAATGATGGTGTTGAAATAGACAAATCAAACATCCTTATGCTGGGACCCACAGGAACCGGAAAGACCCTTATAGCACAGACCCTTGCTAAAATGCTGAAGGTTCCTTTTACCATCGTAGATGCGACTATCTTTACAGAAGCAGGCTATGTGGGTGAAGATGTGGAAAACATGCTGGTCAGACTGCTTCAGGCCGCCAACTACGATGTGGCCAAAGCTGAAAAAGGGATTATATATGTCGATGAGTTCGATAAAATCTCACGTAAATCGGCAAATCCCTCAATCACCCGTGATGTAAGTGGAGAAGGTGTTCAGCAGGCAATGCTTAAAATCCTGGAAGGTACTGTCTCCAGTATCCCACCCAAAGGTGGAAGAAAACATCCGGAGCAGAATCTTATTCAGATTAACACCCGCGATATTCTTTTTATTTGCGGTGGTGCTTTCGAAGGAATCGATAAGATTATCGAATCACGGATCGGAGAAAGCAGGATGGGTTTCAATGCTGAAGTTAAAAGAAAGAATCACCACAAGATCGGTGATATCCTTCGTAAAGTAGAACCGGACGACCTTATCCGATTCGGTTTGATTCCTGAAATTGTCGGACGGCTTCCAATGGTTCTTGGCCTTGATGAACTGGATGAAGACGCTCTCATGCAGATATTGACAGAACCTAAAAATGCACTGACCCGGCAATATCAGAAACTTTTCTCCATGGAGGGAATCCGACTCACCTTTACCCGTGATGCACTCAGGGAAGTGGTGAAAATCGCTCATCAGAAAAAAACCGGTGCCCGGGGGTTAAGAACTGTTCTGGAAGCTTCTCTGATCCCTATCATGTTTGAAGTCCCTTCAAGAGATGACATCCGGGAAATTATGATTAACCGTGAAGTCGTATTAAAACAGGCACAACCGGTATTTTCCTTGAAAAAGGATAAGAAAATTGCCTGATAATAAAATGGTTCCGTATTAAAAGAAGAGCCGGCTTTTTCTATAAGCCGGCTCTTTTTATTTAGCAGACACTCTCTGTTCTGCTGAAATCGCCGGAGAATCCGAGGTGTACATCACCTGTAATATTGCCTGGCTCAAAATTCCATAACCATCCTGATTAGGATGCACATGGTCTGTGTACAAAGCAGAATCCAATACTCCTTCATTTGTTAAATGCGTAAATGCATCCACCAGCTCCACTTTATACCCGTTCATTTTCCTGTCAGCAACTGCATTTGCCAACCCAAGGTTGAATGACGGTAAGATCTGATTGGCACTCTCCCATCTTGCAGTTTCCGGAAATGGAGGCGAATTCAAAACATACACTCTTGATTGCTGGTTCCTGCTTAACATTACATCAATCAGGGAGATGGTATTATTTAATTCAGGTGATTTGTACTCTGCATTGGCTCCCATCATAAAAACCCAGATATCTGCCTTCAATCCGGGAAATGATTTAAAGACAAAACTCATATCTCTGGCTACAGTTCCTGATATAGCCAGACAGGAATCATCGGTCGGAAAGCTGTTCATATTGTAGGTACATAAAGGGCCAACCGCCTTTAATCTCTCATACTGTCCCAGTGAGTCGCGTAACCCTTTGAGCACTCCGGCTCTGAATCCACCATCGTTATCATTTCCTCCGACCCCGGTAACAATAGAATGACCCGTAAAGCAGATCGTGTGCTCTCTTATCACAACCAGAATGCCTTCTGCATTCTTTTTATTACCAAAGCCATCCTCCATCAATATTTTCCACTGGTACTCACCGGGTGAATTGATAAGTATTGCCATCGAATCCCCATTACCTGAATATACTGACTGAAAAGTGTCTCCGCTTTCTTTCAGATATAAAGAAACCACTACTGAATCATTCTCCGGGTCTGAAACAGCTGCTTCATATTTGAAAAGACTAGGAAATTGCTGCTCACCAAGAAATAAAGTATCGGTCATCTCTGGCTTTATAAAGGTTATTTCAGGTGGAAGATTAAAAGTGACATTAAATGTATCTGTACATAAAAAGCCATCATCGTCCAGCGCTCCAACCATTACCCTCATCATCTTTTTTCCTGTAAATGAAATGACTTTCCGGGGCACTGTGGAGGTATCTTCCCATCCGTTTCCATCGATATCCCACAAATATGCAGCAATGATTCCATTGGTATCATATGCAAAACAATTAACGGTTAATGAATCATTTGCGGATATGACAGTATCTGCAACAGGAATTATCACCGGAAAACCAGGCAACACTTCGATTATTATGGTATCCTGACCAGAATTCAAAGAATCATTATCAAAAGCACTGACTGTGACTATATGTTTACCGTATGAATTCACATTCCAGCATAAAGAAAGAGTATCGCTGTTATTTGCAGAGGCCACTCCGTCAATCGTCCATCTATACCCCGAAATGGTACCATTGGAGTCATATGCTACAGCTTTAAGGTTTAATGTGTCATTTACATATATAGCAGCATCCTGTATAGGATTAATTACCGGATACCCTGCTTTGACATGAATAATCATTGTATCAGGCTGCGATTCCAGAGAATCGTCATCCACAGATGCGACCACGACTTTATGCTCCCCTGCTCCTTTAACTCCCCAGTTTAAAATCAGAGTATCTGAGCTGCTGGAAACTGCACCACCATCAACTGTCCATCTGTAATGGGTAACCTCTCCATTGGAATCAGCTCCGGAACTTACCACAATCAGTGTTTCATTGGCAAAAACAGATGTATCAGCAGGAAGTAAAACAGTCGGATGCAAGGATATCACATTTACAGTTAGTGAATCGGTACTGGAGACCAAACCATCATCATCGATTCCTTTTACTCTCACTATATGAGATCCTGGTTCACTTATCCCCCAGGTCACCTTGAAAGAATCCACTGTATCAGAGTACCAGAATTCTCCCTTTTTGTCTATTGACCACAGAAATCGAATCACTGATCCGTCAACGTCAGATCCCTTTGCATAAAAAACAGCAGTATCGTTGACAACCACCTGGGATGGTCCTCCAATTTCCACCTTAGGCTTATTTGCCCGTACAGAAATGACAACAGTATCCGGGAGAAATTTGTCCGAATCCAACACCCCCAGCACTACAATGTGATCACCTGTGTCAGAGACAGGGAAGGTCAAATCACAAATATTGCCTTCAGTGATTTTATAGCCCGTACTATCTATTCGCAAGTAATATCTCCACCATCGCTCGGCAGGATACTCAAAACAAAAAGAAAGCGTATCACCCGGTCCGATCAAGGTGTCTTTATCTGGACTGAAAGAAATACGTTGTGGCTTTATGGATGGATCGTTAACGCAACCGGTAAACAGAAAAACTGTATAAACCAGAAAACATAAAAGTAATTGTAAAATAGAAGTCATATACATTCAATGCGCTGCCTGTAATGTATAAAGGTAAATGCACCAATTAATGGCCATTTCCTGATCTGATTTGAAACTGCAGGCTGGATGACTACCTCCAGCAGGGCGACATTGAAATCGTCCGGTTCAGTTATTTAATATAATAATATAAATATTCTGTTAACCACTCAAGTATTGTTCGAATAAAATATCTATTCAAATTCAGTGGTGCCCGGTTAATTTAACAATAGATTACTGCCAAAAAAATTGCTTGAGATTTGGAATTTCAGACCAGAAAGCACCAAATCACAAATGTTAAATTCCAAAAAAAATCCAAATTACAATACCCAAATTCTAAACAGGAACAGGAATAGGAAAATTCGAAATACGAAATTCGAAACAATTCGAAATCCAAATTCGAATCAGGATAGTAACCATCTTTTTGTTAAATTAGCCGGACAGTTCTGATTCTAAATAAATATTTAATCAGAACGATTGGGAAGGCAATAACGAAACGAAGAAGTCGGAATCAGAGAGAAAAATTTGCGCTTTCCATGTTTTCTATCATCAGATATATCTATAATTAACTCTGGTTGTTTCTTGCTGATTAAAAAACTGGTTTTCTGTCTGATATGTTCCTGAGCAGTTACATATTCCAAATTTAGGTGGTAATTTCCCCGAAAACAACATTTTTAGCCGTTTTGTTAAAAAGAAGTTTACATTGGGATGCAATGCTGTTAACATTATAACTGATTTTTTTCCGGCTGGATTCATTTTTAATTACGGGTATAAAAAGGAATTAAATAATTATGGATTTTTGGGATATCCTGGATAAGTATGGGGAGAAAACCGGTAAAACAACCCCGGATAATTCAAAATTGCAGCAAGGGGAGTATCATCGGATAGTACATGTGTGGATAGCTGATCAAAATGGAGAATTTCTGATTCAAAAGAAAGCAAACCAGGATCTATGGTGTATAACGAGTGGAGCTGTGATGCATGATGAAAACAGTCTGAGTGCAGCTATCCGTAGCACAGCTAATGAACTTGGCCTGCTCCTTAGAGCTGATAAACTCCGAAAAATCAAGCAAACCAGAAATACAACCGAATTTATCGATGTATGGTCCGCAAGCGGGACACGTGAGGATTTTTTTCCAGTAATTCTATGTAGCGAAATCGTTGACGTATGCTGGGCAAGCAGGAATGCTCTTGTTGAAATGATTAATCGAAATGAATTTGTCAGATATGATTATATGGACACAGTTGCCGGATACCTTTCAGGTATACCGGCAAAAACAGGCGGCAAGGCTTTTTGATAACTCCCGGCACTGTTGGTTAATTGTGATATAGAATTTCTTTGGCTTCGGCTAAAATCTTCGCCAATGGAAGTGAATTAGGACAGCGACTAGCACATAACCCACAGGAGATACACTTGTCCAAGCGTAATCCATCCTCCCATTGTTTCTCCTGAAATGATTTTTTAGCTTCTGTAATTCTCAAATATTTATAAGCATTCAAATAGGAAAGACTGGCCCCCACATTTATCCCCTGAGGACATGGAGCACAATAACCGCAGGAAGTACAACGCGGTTCTTTTGTGTCCAGCATTGAGTCTACTTCCTGTAGAATCGCTTCGCTATCTCCACCACCCGCAGGTGTGGTTTTTTGAATCCAACTGGCATATTCGACCTCCTCCACAGTCCTGAACCCTATTAACACATGCACATCAGGCAGGGACATCAGATAACGTAAGGACAGCTCCTTTAATTTCTCATTTGATGCCAGAAATCCACCAGCCAGAGGATTCATGGCTATCACTTTTATTCCGTTTTTTCTGCAGTATTCCAATACCGACAACCTGGTTCGGTTTATCACATTCAACGGAATCGTTACTGTGCTGAATTTACCACTTTTTAAAAATTCGATAATAGTAGCGCTCTCAGCGTGGGTTGTAATTCCCAGTTTGCTCCATTTTCCACTCATACTGGTCAGCCCATCATACCAACCCCCTGGAACGAATGCCTCATTAAATTGCTCCATAGTGTGAGTGGTCCAAAGATGATAATAATCAAAAGAAGTCAGTCCCTGCCTTCTCAAAGATTGATTAAAGACCTCAATCAGCTGCTGTTTTGTACGTACACCAAAACCTTGATCAGGTTTATAATCTCCCAGTTGCAACCCCCCGTTTCCCGGAGAACATTTTGCAGAAACCATGACCCTATCCCGGTAATCCTTAAAGTTAACCGCTTCTCCAACCCAGGATTCAGAATTCTCACTTCCACTTTTATAACAATAACATGGTGAAGTGTCGATATAATTAAATCCGTTATCAATTGCTGCACGGATAGTGGATACAGCTGAGAAACGGTCTTTAAAACGCATTGCTCCTATTATTATCTTACTCATTTGCATGTTTTTTGTAGCCCCCCTGATAAAAAAAGCATAACCTGAAGATAAGAAAATTCCTAAATCGGACGGGTTCCTTGGTGATATTCACAAAGTGCCATTAAATTATCGGTTTTTGTAGTTTCTTTCGCTGTAACCTGCTACAGCGAACTGAACGCCATATCTGAAATAAAGTGATACGACTGAAAAAGCTGCAGATCTGGCAGGCAGGAAGAATAAAAGAAACCACGCCGTAAGATCATCGATTTAAGGAATATAGTTCTTTCGAAAAAAACATACCCCAAAATAGCTTTATTCGAAATGGAATCCAATTTATTACACTGATTCAGTAATTTGTTATTTGTAATATAAGGCTACCGGTGCACCTTTTTACTTTACATTACATTTTCCATTGTACCACCGGAATTCTGATGAACATTACAAATCTAAAACAGCAATTACTCAATAGCAGTAAAAACAAATCCATTCTCACCAGTTCTTACATATCCAATTCCGGGAAAGGGAATATGAATTCCTGCAACCGGTATATTCTCTTTAGCAAGTTTACTCAGAGTACTCTTTCTGACAGTTGCTGCTTTTTGCGGATCTTTATCATAAACAAGAGAATATTCGGGATAGGCAAACTGAATAGCCGCTATGTGTAGAAAATCTCCAGCAATTAAGAGTTTTTGGCCACCTGATTCTATCATAAAACCTGAATGCCCGGGAGTGTGGCCACTTATATCTACCGCGATAATTCCATCCACAATAGCATCTCCGTATTTAAATGCACCAGCCCTTTTTCCATATACCTTCAATATCTGGTTGGCTTTTAATAGGGGAGCTTTTAATTCCGGAGTCAATTTATCAAGTACAGTATCTTCAAACGCAGCTTTTTCCTCTGTAGAAAACAGTACTTTTGCCTTTGGAAAAACCGCCTGATCCTTATTAATCAGTCCGTTAACATGGTCAAAATGAGCGTGAGTGATAAGTATTAAATCAACATCTACAGGTGAAACACCAGCTTTTTTCAGTTTTTCCAAAACTTTTCCACTAACACCTGCATCTACCAAAACGGTCTGTTTTCCAGTCCTGATGATAAATACGTTATTTGAACTCAACCCCTTCCCTTCAGGCATATTTTTTTTAATTATGTCCGGTTTCCCGTTTACAATTAGCCCACTGTTCATTTCTGAAGTGGTATCCTGTATTGCAATAACAGTGAAATCACCAACTTTCATCTCGTGATGTTCTGCTGAAGCAGCCTTGATAACTGAAAAATAAACCAGTAGAGCAATTAAGATAGTTTTATTCCTGTTCATTGTTTTCCCTTTACTGTCTTGAATATTGAAAATAAGCGGCGAGACTTTAATTAACAAAAATAGCATATCCTGCCCTATGCAGGCAATATGCATTTACTTAGGTAACCATGATAATAATGAAAGACTTTTAGGGTATGAACAGTTCAGGTACAGTAATTTTTTTTCCAGGTATTATGACTATATCCTGAATCTCACTCAGTGCTTCTATCATCGGTTTGGCAGGAAAGGTACGTTTTACTATCCTTGCAGCCTGAATTTTATATTTTCCGCCAGGCAGAGAATTAAACTCAAAGGAACCAGCACTTTTAAGAAGAGTATAATAACCTGTTCCATAAATAAAGACCAGTATCGTCCCATATTCATTTGAAATGACTTTTCCCTCAAGTGATCCTGGCAATTCGAGTTTGGCTTGCAAATTGGCATTCTGGTATCCTATAAGAACTGCAGATCTGGAGTCTGTATTGTTTACCACTGTAACAGTAAAAGTATCCGCCTTTATGCCATCAAATGCATAATACCCATCTAAATCAGATGCTGTAGCGATTCCCAGTCCGGTATCGATATAGGGGATGTAATCTGTAGTAAACAGATAGATACTGGCAAAAGGTGGAGCTGTACCCTCCACTTTATCCATACAGACCACTACGGTAGCCCCATTAGTAGTTTCCACTCCGCATGTTTTTTGTGCGCAACGAAAATTTAACATTAATAAACTTGTAAATAAAACAATTGATAAAATCCTATTATTAATCATTTTGACCCCGCACTGGTGTTCTGGTAAGCGGGAAGGCCTGAAAATTTATCTGATAAACATTTTCCGGTGCGGTTTCCAGAGCTTCAATTTTTCTTATCTTCTCACGTGCTTCCCGAATTATCTCAGTTACTTTCTGGAAACCCTCTTTGGAGAGACTTACAGATAAGGTCGAAATATCACGTTCATTTTTTGAAAAACGGTTTAGAGCCTCTGTACCAAGTGAACTCATCCTGGTCTGAAATGAGTGAATAGCAGCACTCTCCCATTTGTCACCAGTGGATAAAAAAGTGCCTGCAGAAACATAGCCCTCTTTATTCTTTTCAATTAATCCGGCTTTCTCCAGTATTTCAAGCGCCTGGAGTGTTTTTGTCTCGTTTACCGGCGGGTCAAGATACGCTCCAAGTTTCTGAGGTGAGGAAAAATCCGGCATGATTTTAACCAGCTCATAAATTGCTATATAATACCACTGTTCAAAAAGGTGAAACTTATCTTCAGGAATGCAGTGTTTCATCTGCTGCCTGAAAGTGAGCAGTTCATTATACAAAAGGTCTTTTTCTGTACTGGTGGAGGTATGCTGGAATTTAACAAGCAGCTGAAAATACTCTGCTTCACGGCGCCTCAAACCCAGCCATTCTGTGAATTTTGGCAGAAGCGCTGGTCCAATCCCCCTGGTGCCATTGAGAATCCGGGTAAAAGTGCCCGATGGTACACCACACTTCTCTGCTGCACAACGTGAGGAATAGGCATGGTTTTTTTTCTTCTTCTCCAAAAGAAAATCACAGATAAATTGCCGGTAACAGGTGTATGAATAAATAGCATTCATAAGTATCTGATCTCATTTTCTCTTGTATATTCTGTAGGGTACACCATCCCTGATCGCCTTTTTTTCAAAGCGGCTTACCATATGATATTGCATGCATCTTCCATTCAGTAAATAATATTCCTGCTGTCCTTCTGCTTTCTTTCTGAACTGTACGTGCCTGTTCAATACAGATGTTCCAGTCAAAATTTTGGCATTAGACTTTTCCCCCTGAGTGTTTGTGAACTCTGCACTGAGAAGCTGAAATGTGGAATTATCCTGAACACCACTTAGCGGAAATTGGAGAATACCTATCGAAGTACTGTCGATGTTAACCTGACCGGTAACCGATATGAAAACAAAAAGCTGCCGGTTTTCCTTATCGATAGACGCTCCGACTGAAAAAGAGGAAACCGGAGAACCTATCAGAGCTTCTTCAATCTTAACTGCAGTGCTATAACGACAGACTATCTTTCCTTCACTTAATGATCCTATCGAAACTCCATATATGGTGATGATACAGTTATTACCTTCTTTAACCATAGTCAATCCTACCCCGGGTTCTGCGGCCACCTGCATGGTCAGATACAGTATGATAACCAAAAAACCCCGCCAGATATGGCAGGGATTAATATATTCTTTACTATAATTAATAGCCATCATTGCTCCACAGTGGGGTCCATTATCCGGCCCATAAAAAGAATTGCACCGGTTTGGGTATCCCGTATAAAAAAGATGAATGGACGATCAGCCACAAACTCTGCAGTCGGATCTTGCGGTTGGTATTCCCATTTTAAAATGACACCAGTTGCCGCAGCAGCTTCCGTTCCTTCTTCGTCAACTTTTATAAATGCTTTGTGCAGGACATCACTTATCACCAGACGCTCATTGCTTATACCTGAGAAGTCAGCAGACATCGTAAATGCTGCAGTCATCCCCATTTTTTGAAGAGCCTCTTTCAGAGAAACCGATGGGGTGGTAAATTGGAATCTGGGAATTTGCACAGTAATAACTGCTGTAGAATCGAGCCCATCAATAAGATTATTTATCACTTCAATTGACAGATTCTGCTCGAAATCTTTGAAAGTACCTGAGTCCGGAAGTATCAGATTCATAGCCAGGCGGTTACCTTTATATGGAAGCTCCAGTATACGGCATGATCCAGAATGATAATAAAGAACTTTCACGGGTTTATCTTTGAGTTTCATCATGGGAACAGCCACGGTACTGCCATCCATACGGTTAAATTGCCGTTCCACGGTTAAGGTGGTGTCAAATTTAAGCAACCAGTCTGCCAGAAAATAAATTGCATTGGTTAAAACCAGTGCTGTGGAACTAGTAATTGATCCTTCAGGAAGAAGATCATTAATCCTTTGGTGGGTCTGCTCACTCACCCACTCATTGATAATTATCCTGGAAGAATCCGGTTGTCCTTTAAAATTAAGTAAGTTAACTCCGGCATCATAGTGCCTTGATAGCAAATCAAGAAAAGTTACCTGAAGCATTAATCCATTCTGTGCCCATATACTATTTACAATATTTAATTCCACATTTTCAGTGGCAACTGAGTGTGCCATAAGACTCTGATCCAGTCCGTTAATACCGGTATGGAAATCATCACCTTCCAAAGCTGATTGAAGTGCCATACGAATCTGCTCTTCTGTTTCACCCCTGGCACCTGCATCAGTCATTCCCAGTGCACTTGTAATACTATACGGCGAGAAAAATGTATTCTTATCCTTTTTGTCAAGCTCTGAAAACATCTTTATCGCAAACTGATTCATGCTGTTTGCCTGAGAAGAGACTCTGGGATCATCGGATGGGACTACTTCTCTGGAAATAAAATCGTGTTTTCTTACCGCAAAAGGTGGCTCGTTTTTCTGATGGATATTGTTATTGGAAACCGGATCATGATTGCAACCGGCTATAATTGCAGCACAGCTCAAACAAAAGAATCTGAATCTCATAAGGCCTCCTGAAGAAGAGTATATACAAACCAGCATAACTATCTTTGTAATAATATAACATCAAAACAGAACAGAAGGAAGATATTGAAATATTGATTGCTTCCACTTCCCGGAAACATCAGCAATTGCTTAATTCATTGATTTATTTGCATAAATGGATTGTTTATTCCTTCTTTCCTAAGATATTTCTTTTAATTTTGGAAACATTTGTCTTTAATGCCAACTTATAGTTTTTGTCATAATGAAAAAGTCAAATTACAAAGATCAAATAGATCTTCCATATATGGTGATGATACAGTTTTTACCGTTTTTTGCCATAGTCAATCCTACCCCGGGTTCCGCGGCAACCTGCATGGTCAGATACAATATAAAAACCAAAAAACCCCGCCAGATATGGCAGGGATTAAAATTTCCTCTCTGCAGATATAAGGCATCATTCTTCCACAGTGGGGTCCATTATCCGGCCCATAAAAAGAATTGCACCGGTTTGGGTATCCCGTATAAAAAAGATGAATGGACGATCGGCCACAAACTCTGCTGGTGGTTTATTATATTCGGAAACCCTCCCAAAAATAACACCAGTTGCTGCAGCAGCTTCCGTTCCTTCTTCGTCAACTTTTATAAATGCTTTGTGCAGGACATCACTTATCACGAGACGCTCATTGCTTATACCTGAGAAGTCAGCAGACATCGAAAATGCTGCAGTCATCCCCATTTTTTTAAGAGCCTCTACCAGAGAAACCGATGGGGTGGTAAATTGGAATCTGGGAATTTGCACTGTAATAACTGATGTAGAATCGAGCCCATCGATAAGGTTATTTATCACTTCAATTGACAGATTCTGCTCGAAATCTTTGAAAGTACCCGAATCCGGAAGTATCAGATTCATAGCCAGGCGGTTACCTTTATATGGAAGCTCAAGTATACGGCATGAACCGGAATTGTAATATAAAACTTTCACGGGTTTATCTTTGAGTTTCATCATGGGAACAGTCACTGTGCTGCCATCCATAAGGTTAAATTGACGCTCCATGGTTAAAGTGGCATCAAATTTAAGCAACCAGTCGGCCAGAAAATATATTGCATTGGTTAAAACCAGTACTGTGGAACTGGTAATTGATCCTTCCGGAAGAAGATCATTAATCCTTTGGTGGGTCTGCTCACTCACCCACTCATTGATAATTATCCTGGAAGAATCCGGTTGCTCACTAAAATTAAGTAAATTAACTCCGGCATCATAGTGCCTTGAAAGCAAATCGAGAAAATTTACCTGAAGCATTAATCCATTCTGCGCCCATATACTATTTACAATACTCAATTCCAGATTTTCAGTGGCATCTGAGTGTGCCATAAGACTCTGATCCAGTCCGTTAATCCCGGCATGGAAATCATCACCTGCCAGAGTCGATTGAAGTGCCTTACGAATCTGCTCTTCTGTTTCACCTTTGGCACCTGCATCAGTCATTCCCAGTGCACTTGTAATACTGTACGGCGAGAAAAATATATTCTCACCTTTTTCATTAAGCTCTGAAAACATCTTTATTGCAAACTGATTCATGCTGTTTCCCTGAGAAGAGACTCTGGGATCATCTGAAGGAACTATTTCTCTGGAAACAAAATCGTGTTTTCTTATCGCAAAAGGCGCCTCGTTTTTCTGATGGATATTGTTATTGGAAACCGGATCATTATTACAACCGGCTATAAAAACAGCACAGCTCAAACACAAAAGTCTGAATCTCATAAGGCCTCCTGAAGAAGAGTATATACAAACCAGCATCACTATTTTTAGAATAATATAACACCAAAACAGAACAGAAGGAAGATGTGAAAATATTATCTGCTTCCACTTTCTGGAAGCATCAATAATTGCTTATTTCATTGATTTTTTGCTGGTTTCAGATTGTTTTTATTTTTTCCACTGAAGTATTTCACCTGATTTTGGAAGCATATATCTTTATGCCAGCTATTAGTTTTTGTCATTATGAAAATGTTAATATAACAAAGATGAGACAGATCTATTTGCCTGAAGTCTACAAAGAGATGAATGGAGAAGCATTATCGAAAGAATTTACAACAAAGCTGCTGCCTGTTAGGTGAGATACTGTTAAAGAATAGAAACCATACATTCGATAAAGGCGGATTTGAAGGAAACCAGAGGGGCGTTCAGGAATTTAGCCCCTCCAATGGAAGTTATTTTGCAGATACTGTTTCCGATTCTACTGTAGCATTTTCGATTTCGGGCTCTGACTTTTTCTTTGGTTTCGCAGCCGCGGATTTTACAGAGGGCGCATCCCACATCTCATTTTTAGCACTTGCGGCTCCTGCTTTTTTGGAAGAAATTGCCTGGGCTGGTAAACAATAATTACGGGAAAAATTATTATCCCAATATTCACAATCATTCACCTTGTAAAATAAAGCAAACTCTATATCTGAATTAGTATTTAGATTTTGCTCCACCAGCCATACTTCTATACCGGATTGCATTGTCCAATAAAATTCTGCTTTTAGAGTTTCAAACGTTTTCCAGCCATCGCTTGAATAGATTAAACCCACTTCTTTATTGTCACCAAGGTTTTGTACGGCCGCATGAACCCGCAGTTTGGAATTAACTAATGATGAAGCTCCATGTACTATTGGAAAATCTTTACCTGTAATTACGCTGAAGCCATCCATGACCTGAGGTGCTTTGTAGTTGGAGCCGCTATTGTTATCCCAGTATTCTGTCCCGTCTACAAAATATTTGACTGCAAAATCATGCTGACCCTCACTGGCCGGTGCAATCCATTTTTCCAGTTTTCCTGGCAATGTTTCTTCAAATTCTGCTGAAATAGCCGCCCAGGATGCATGATTTGTCCAGATGGAGACTTTTTTTTCGTAGGCAATATTTTTAACTACAATCTCATAATGCCCTTTGAAACAGTAGCTTCCTGCACCAGATGGAAATGAATTACAGTACATGATACGCAACCCGACTTTCGAATTCACATTACCCTCCTTTATGAGTTTTATGTACCCCGAAAAAAAAGTAAGCAGATTTTAGCTAAATCGCTTTTGGAATTGGTTGTTCATTGGTCGCAAAATAAATGCCATTAAAAATCTATCACAAAATTACTCAGCTAAACTCTTTGAGTTTCTTTTTTTTAGCCCACTTTGAAGATCACGGGAAAAAATTCTTTTTATAACCCGTTTTTCATATTTGGAATTAATACCGGTTGATTGAGAATGTTTTGGCAAATCGGCATTCTTTTAGTAATATAGAGAAGCACAGCAATATCACCAGTATCAGTAAAATTTGGTATGGCATTTTTCAAGCAGATTATCTCTCTCAGAAAGCTTTCTCTTTTGGCCATCGCAATAGTAACACTATTCTCTTCAGCTTCTGCCTATGATACCAAAGGCAAGTTTGGTATGGGTATCAAAGTATGGGGAACTCCAATTATGATAGCGTAACTATGCTCAGCCTGGGAAACCAGTTTGCAGAATTATCATTCAACTGGTATCTTAAGTAAATTAGTTCCAGTTTGAATACTTAGAACAGGTGATCCCGCACCTGCGGGATTCACTCAATTTATCATCTTTATTGACATTTCAATTTCCTCCGAAGGAAAACCATAAACCGCTGGTGATGCTTACCTGCGTTTCGTCTCCAAAATCACCACCTATCCCAGTGTCAAAAGCCAGCCACTGCAGTAAATTTATCTGAAAACCAAACTGCCAAAAGTTCAACTCCCCATCCACTCCCCCGATTTCTGCACCAATTGCTGCAATACCCAAATTATAAACCGCTGCCAATCCATAAGTTAAAACCATCTCCCTCATTGCATCTGCAGCCTCAAATCCCATATTTGCATGCCCGGAAAACGCTTTAAAAGAGTGAGTGTATATAGCATTCACTGCATAAGTAGCCGAACTGAAAGACCCGGTAAATGAGGCGGAAAAATGTTCAGGTACAAAATTATACTTTAGTGATAATTCCAATGGTTGCGCAGCCCTTCTTTCCAAAGGAACCGCCAGGTATCCAAAAGAGATCCCCAGATCCATTTTATCAGTCAACCCATGCTTAAGCGTTGTACCAAATGATGCAAAATCTTTCCAGTAATCCGATGCACTTTCCAGCTCAAATGCAGACCTTTCCACCGTTCCCGCATCATCAGTAAAGAATGGCCGGGCCGCCAGAAGCGATATGGGCATACCGATCAGCATGGTGAATACAGTAAAATTTTTTTTTAGCATATATGCACTCCTTTTATAATTAAACAATTTAATTAGATTATTCTAACTATCACTCAAAAAAAAGGCCCTTTTCAGGGCTTTTCAGTAATTGGTTTTATAACCCGGCTAATTTACCCACCTGATAGACCAAAGTTGCAGCTGTCCACGCCAGAAGTAATTGATAGCTGACAGAAAAGAGTGACCATTTCCAGTTTTTAAGTTCTCTTATCACGGTGATCAGAGCTACAACACAGGGTATATACAAAAGCACAAATAACATAAAAGCAAATGCAGAAAGGGGAGTAAAATTCTCTTTAAGCACCTCACGTAAGCCCTCACTCTGTTCATCCTCCCCTTCTCCAACCGCATAAAGAACTCCCATTGAACCAACTACAACCTCTTTGGCAACAAACCCGGTAACCAATGAAACTGCGCCCCGCCAGTCAGAACCAAATGGTCTTACGACAGGTTCTATAAACCGGCCTATACGGCCTATATAGGTCTGTTCCATAACTGCAGCATGCTTTTGTGACTGAAGATTTTCAATTTGCCCGTTTTTCTGCCCATCGGAAACTCTGTGAATCATCTTTACTTCTTCAATTTTCTGATCATAATGACTCTCAATTTCAGGAGCTTTGGGATAGGCTCCCATCCACCATAAGATTACAGAGAATAAAAGTACCACACCACCCATCTTTTTCAGATAATGCTCGGTTTTCTGCCACATATGAATGAGAATGCTCTGAAAAGTCGGCATCCGGTAAGGTGGCAGCTCCATTACAAAAGGATAATCCTCCTCTTTCTGAAACAGCGTATGCTTGAAAATAAAACCCATAAGAATAAATGCACCAAATCCAAACACCACCTGGAAGAGAAAAACCACATTGGCCGCATGTTGTGGAAAAAGTGCACCTGCAAACAACACAAAAACCGGTAATCTCGCCGAGCAGGAGACCAGTGGTGTAAGTAAAATTGTTTTAATCCGGTCCTTTTTTGATTCCAGAGTGCGTGCTGCCATAATTGCCGGCACACTGCACCCCAGACCCATTATCATGGGTATGAAACTTTTACCATGTAAACCTATACGGTGCATCAGCTTATCGGTTATAAAAGCAGCTCTGGCCATGTAGCCAGTATCTTCCATTATTGAAATACCCAGAAACAGGATCAGTATATTGGGAAGAAAAACTATTACTCCACCCACACCGGCAATGACACCATCAGCCACCAGATCACGAACTACTCCAGACGGTAAAGTGTTACTGGCTACCCCCTTTAACCAGTCAAACAGTGACTCGATCCATCCCATGGGGTATTCCCCCAGTTTAAAGGTTGCCTGAAATAAAAGCCACATGAACAGGATAAAAATCGGGTATGCCCAGAACCGGTGTGTTACAACCGCATCGATCATATCAGAAATCTCCACCCGGTTAGGTCTGGTCTGTTTGACAGTTTCCTTTACTGCACCAGCAATAAAACCATACCTGGATTCTGCAATATAACTCTCAGGCGAATCCCCCAGTAATTTACTCAGAATTTGAATCAGATGATCGCGAAGAGCAAGTAGTTGTGCTCCCTGAGGTAACTCTTTTGTATACGATTCAATTTGCCTGTCCTGCTCAAAAAGCTGTAATGCAAACCATCTTTTGTTAAATTTGATCTCACCGTTTTTTTCAACTTCTGCCATGAGCTGAGCAACTGCAGATTCCAGTTCGTCAGGAAGCCTCACCGCAAAACCAGCTATACTGGTATTCTTTTCCCTTCCCTGTTTAGCTGCTGCTGCAAGCAACTCCTCAACCCCCTCGCCAGTTCTGGCATTGGTAGCCACTATAGTCAACCCCAAGAGCTTACTCAGTAAATCAATGTCCACATGAAGACCCTTGCTTTTTACCTCGTCCCACATATTCAATGCCAATACAGGGCGAATCCCCAGCTCAAGAAGCTGAACTGCCAGATATAGATGCCGGTCAAGATTAGTGGTGTCTATCACATCAATAACCACATCCGGTTTTTCATCCACAATAAAATTGCGGGCAACCTGCTCCTCCATAGAACAAGTACACAAAGAGTAGGTTCCCGGAAGATCGATAATTGTCAGGTGCTCTTTACCCAAACGGGCAATGCCCTCCTTTATCTCCACAGTAACTCCGCTCCAGTTACCCACTTTCTGGGTTGCTCCAGTCAACCGGTTGAATAAAGAGGTCTTACCTGAATTTGGATTACCGGTGAGTGCTATTTTCATACTCATCTTTTTACTCCTTCACCCAGGTTTTCACCCGCAGTTACATTGACCAGTGTCACAAAAATCCTGTCCGCTTCACAAACCCTCAATGACACATGAGAATGTTTAATCTGGACCTCCAGCGGATCCTTCAGCGGTGCATATTTCACTATACGGATCTTTATTCCTGGTGTAAAGCCCATTTCCAGAAGACGCCTTTTAAACATACCCTCCCCTTCAATTCTGGAAATCACCAGCTGATTCCCTTCATAACAAGCGGATAATGGCCCCACGCTTCCTCTATCCTCTCTCATACAATCCCCAAACAGTTTTAATTTGTCTAATAAATTAGAGCCTTCTAACTTTCTGATAAATTTTTTTTCAGCATTTCCTAACGATAATCAGTGACGCTTCGTCCCTGCGTAATGACATATGAAAATTTCTCACCCGGATCTCAATAGGATCATCCAGTGGTGCTGCCCTCTCCACCAGTATTTCCTGGCCATGAGTGACCCCCATTTCACGCAGCCGCTTTTTAAGAGCACCAGAGCCTAAAATTCTTTCAATCATACCCCGTTGACCAGGCTTTAAAGCATTCAAATCGTAAAGAACCGGTTTTTCTTCACTTTCCGGCTCTTTTTCGGAAGACGGCTTATAACCGCAATCGTGTTTGCAATCAATCTCTTTTTCATATTCTGATATGGATTTAATCATTTTTTCAGCTAAGGATTGATCGCTGTTTAATGCATTCATCAGAGCAGTCATCTTCTTGCATACTTCCGCAGTCATTCCGTGTTCCATGCCACACGCTGCTTTATCAGCCTCACTCTCAGTCATTCCCAGCAGTTTGATGAAAAGATCAGAAAGAACATGGTGCTTCCTATCCACACACCGTGCAGCAGTCATACCATCATCAGTTAGAGTAACATAAGAGCGGGCCTGGTAATTTATTAACCCCTTGTCGGCTAAAGAACGAAGCGCGACAGTTACCGAAGATCGTTTCACGTTCAGCTTATCGGCAATCTCCATAGAACGGGCAACTTTGTTGAAAAGTGAGATCTGATAGATAGCTTCCAGATAATCTTCAAGTGTAGGAGACAGTGAAACTGCATTCATATAATTAAAACCTGCTTTGTTTGGCTATTTTGATTTAGTTTGAAGATTCTAACTAAAAATAGTAAAAATTCCTGAAAAGGTCAATAGTGATTTTTTCCGAAATATGAAAATGCAGCTATTACATATCCCTGTCATTCGTCGTTTAATTCAACTAAGGTACATAGAAACAGGAATTTTGAAAAAACTGCAAAAATTCTACCATTGGCTAAAAAAAAATTTTGTCACCCCTGGCAAAAACTCCATATATTGTAAATAAAACGAATCCGGTCTGCAAAAAAATACAAGTTGTACAGGAGTACCATTTAGAAACGCCAGCAGACAGTTAGTAGTTGGGAAAATTAATTCTCCATTCTAACAGACATGAGATAATAAATGCAGGTATTGTTTTAAATTTAACCCGGAGTTGAGAATTCAATGCTTCAGACTATAATCAAGTTTCAAAACCAGTCCATTTTTTTTAAACTATTTTACCCTATAAATGAACAAATTAGGATAAATTGAAAGGTCTCTTCAGCATATTTTAACAAAAATCAAACTACTTTAGAATATTGGTGTTTTACTCTCCTATAACCTATTTTTGAGCTTTTTACAGCTATCAGTAATTGAACGGGGTGTGTATGAAAAATCTAAAAAATTCTGTAAATCTGAGAATCTTACTCATGGTAGCCATTTTTTCCTTTAGCTTAAACGCTTCCGCTGCTGAAGGTGACCTTTTAACCGTTAAAGCTAAAACCAAGTCCTATGGCGGAAGATACAAAGTAGCTAACTGCGTAATGATGTGGATTCAAAAGCCCGATAAAACATTTATTAAAACCATTTTTCAGGGAGCTTACAGACGTTCCCAATACTGTAAAACCTGGGATGAGATTTCTGGTAACGCAGGACTGACACCCAGCGCAAAGGATTTTGATGGATTATCTGGAGCTACTCGTAAAAATCACGATGACACCCTTACAGTAACCTGGGATTGCACCGGTAAAGATGACAAGCCGGTCGAAAATGGAACCTATGAGTTCTGGGTAGAGATGACTGAAGATCATGATACCTCTATGGTAAACCATGGAACTATTACTATCGGTGGTCCCAGCCAGACAGTGAAAGCACAAGAAGCCGAATTTGTACCATTTCTGGAAGCAACTTATACTTCGGAAACACCTGTTAAGCAAATGGTAAGCACCTCCTGTAGAGATAATATCAAACTTATCCCCGGGAGCAATTCGCTATCAATTAACCTTCCTTCTTCAAGTCTTTATTCTATATCCCTCCTCTCCCCCGCCGGCAGAGAAATAGCCACAGAAAATGGATTCGGCAGGCAGGCTATGATACCCATGGGAAAAATGCAGCTCAAAAGTGGTGTCTATCTGGTCAGAATCTCCCAATCCGGGAAGACCTTTACCTTACCTTATCTTAATGGATTTTAGGCAAATACATGGTCTTATCTGTTTATCCACTCTATCCTGCAGTCTCAGCTTATTCGCTAACTCTGGATCTGCAAAAAACAGTTTTAATATAGTACTTCAGCCTGAAAACTTCTTTTTCCAAGATTTACTGCAGGATAGATTTGATTACCCGGTAATACTTTTTCAATCATCTCCTTATAACCGATTACCCTTGAATTTTCTTACATTTCAGTTTAACATATACACCAAAGATATGACTTTTATTATCTTTGTTAGCCTTATTTTCTTTCTGACCAGATACTCAGACACTAAAAGCGAAGGGTTTTCTCCAGGATGATTTCGACTAAAAAAACTCTCTTCATTATTTTGTTTTTTTCTACCTTTCTTTTTTTTGTTTTTTGCTCGAATGATCCGCTTTCCAGCAATGATAAAAATTCATGGGAGTATGGGGTCACCATTAAAGATACTCTTGTCGATCCATCAATAACTGATGTACTCATAAACTGTCCCGGAGCTATCTCTATCCGTATTCCAGCCGGTACATCAAATCAACCTCTGCAACTGCTGATCCGGAATCTGGATTCCTATCCTGATGGGAACGGAGACTTTCTTAAAATGCTCTCCGTTTATGATGTCACTCTGGGGAATATGAATAAATTTGCTACTCCACTGGAGATAACATTTCCTTTCGATGCATCAGAAGCTGCCAATGGCATTTTCGGTAATCGTGTCGGTGCTGCATGGTATATAGATTCTTTGCAATCATGGCATGTATTCGCTGATCCGGTAATTGACACTGTTAATCGAACTATAACCATCAGGAGCGACCACCTTACAAAATTGGCGAAATACGGATGGAAAAATCTGCAGGGTTTTACCCATTACCATAGAACCCCCCATTTTACCATCTATTGGGCAGAAGGGAAAGTCCCTTCCAATACTCTTTATATCAGCCCTTTTACTCTAGGTCATACCGGAACTATTCCACATTACATTGAAGATATGAGCTTATACCTTGAACAGGCTTATGATACATTAACCAGTAAAGGACTATCTCTTCCGGGTCAAACCGAGGTCTATGTTCAGGATATAAGCCCCGATGATGGCAGAGCAAGCTTTCTGGGTTATATATTAATCAACAACACTTTAAAAACTGATTCGGAGAAATCCATGGCCGAAGCACTACCTTCAGTCTGTGC
Source organism: Fibrobacterota bacterium (assembly GCA_023436145.1). GTDB lineage: Bacteria > Fibrobacterota > Chitinivibrionia > Chitinivibrionales > Chitinispirillaceae > JAAYPC01. The sequence continues at coordinate 133,025 of JAEZKP010000101.1, forward strand.
ACATGAACTTCTGCATATTTCTCAGGATTATTATTATATGCAGCTTTTCAGTGATTACAGCTCCAAATGGTGGCTTGAAGCAACCGCTGTACTTGCAGACAGGATGGTGTGGCCAGCAAAGAAAATCTTTGAAGCTGAACACTATGCTGATATGTCAATAATAAATCAACTGCACCGACCTTGGGATGACTGCAATTCTGATCCGGAATATTATATTGCCGGCGGATTTTTAAGTTATCTCAGCGCTTTCAGAACCGGCTCCAGACTCAATGTAGCAGAGATAATTAAAGAAGCAGGAAAGGCGACTACGCTTTCCTATATACGCACCATTCTTGATAATTACATTAAAACCAGCCTTTCAGGGCAGGGAATCGGTCAGGAATACTGCGATTACCTCAAATGGGCTCAGAGCCAGAATGGCCACATCAACCTCCCCATCAGTGCACCATCGCCCAAATCGAATTTCGGGTGCGTAAGTAATTGCTTTTTAACGGACAACTCCATTAAAAACAACGCACTTACACTTTCCCGTCTTTCAGCTCATTTCATTAAAATAAAACCATCGGATACAACTGTTTCCGCAGCTGTCATCAAGCTTTCTCAGAAAGATGCCGGTCTTCACTGTGCCATTTACCGGAGCAGCCCCGGCAGCTCTACTTTAATTAAACCACTGGAGATGGCAGATAGTGCAACTGTCAACTTTAATTCAAAAACGGAATGGTTCGATGTATTGATAGTTAATATGAATAAAGACAATTCAGGAAACATTACTGTTTCCACAAAGGGATTAACCAAACCTTTCATCTCCTCTATTTCTCCATCCCAGGGTAAACCCGGTGATCTTGTGACAATCAATGGGAAAAATTTAGGGGACAATAATGGTGATACGCTCTTTTTCGGATCGGTTCGCGCAACTTCCATCAGCTCATGGACAAATACCTCTATCAAAGCGACTGTGCCCCAAGGTGCACAGGGGTGTCTTGTCTCTGTTAAATCCGACAACATCACCAGTAACATGAAGCAATTTACAATCACCGGTATTCCCCAGATCATTTCAGTCGAGACTTACAGCTCTGTAAACCGCGCCGGAAATTCTATCTTCGATTTAATCGGGACTGGCTTCGGGATAACTCCAGGAGAGGTTTTTTTCGGAACAGTACCAGCCCCTGTCGTAAGTGATATGTGGGGAGATAAAATCATCAAAGTACAGATCCCTTTCAATGCAACCACCGATACCATCACGGTTAAAACAGCAAACGGACAGGTCAGTGCACCTTATCCAAAAGACTTCATTTCTATTGCAGAATATTTGGACCATATGAAAGAATTTGAAGTTTATATAGCTGGAGAAGCGACTTTCTCCTGGAGTGATTGTAACGGCGGAGGCTCTGAAACCAGAAAAGTCTACACCGGTTCCTCTTCGACCGGAATGAACTGCACCTTTTCCCAAAATTCATATGTCTGCACTCTTTCCTCTCAGAATGCTGAGTATAAAGTATCCGTATCATTAACCATCAATAAGGGTGCTACTCCCCATTTAACTACCATCTCAGGAACCAGTATCAGAAATGTTTATTACGGTTCTGCCCCGGATGGAACCTATAACCGGGATGAATACAAAGTCACTTTCACCAATGTTCCATTATATGATTCGACCCAATGCCAGTTTGGAGCATTTGGCCCCTTATCTTCAAATTACCTCACCAGTATTGATTTAAAGGAGTACAGATGGAGCGAGGCCTGTAGCACAATGGTGGTAAAAAGTGCAACTGCCCTTTCATATACCGATTCATCCTACAGAGGAGATGGGATTGTGATAAACAATCTGGAATAACCGATATGCCGCGAAAAGCAAGGGCACAAAAAAAGTAATCTTCCACTCAGTTCCGCAAAACGATGCCAAGTATTGCAACTTAAACTGACTTCGAAAAAGTCAGTTCTTAATTAATTTACATTTAAGGTAAAAACACCCTGTCGAATCTTAAGGACTGACAACTACAGGCCTCCTGGTTAACTATCTTTTATTACTGGAAGTCTTTTTTAGAAAGTTCTGCTGACATTATTTATCCGCTCCTCAAAACATTGCCTCCGCTTTTTGCTACTCCAATAAACTTACTTCAACTGCTTTTTTGAGGTTTTTATGTCACCAAAACCCAAATCATATCCATCTTTCCACATTGAACCCGGATCTTTGGTAAATATTCTGGGAGTAGTGTATGTACACCAGAAGACCATTGATGGTGGAGATATTTACCTTACCCGTTTTGGATTACCATTTCAAAAACTGCTTTCTGTGGAGAACTGGTATGAGAAAGACTGGTATGAAAAAAGGAGGATTCGTCTTGAAGGGACCAGTTCAGTATACAGGATTACTACTAAAGAGATTGATGGTCAAAGTATAGATATAGTGGTGAAAAACTGTAGAGTTGGTGAAGATGTACCCGTGCAGACCAGAACCATATTGGAATTTATCAACGCCGAGTTTAACAGCCCCTGGGAGGAGTTTTCCCTGGTTATGGAAATGCGTGAGGGCAAATTTGGAGATGCTCAGGTGCATATAAACACACAGAAACCTCTGGCAATCTATGTTCCGCCCGAAAAAATGCAAACCTGGCAAAGCGGACGATCCATCGACAAGATAAACCGGGTTATGGCTCGTCACCCGGGAATACATATCGACATTTTAAAGCAGTACAAACTTATCTATGGCTGGATCTATGGGAAGGATATTGCCGAATTGTTCTCTTCTTTACAATTTAAAGAAGAAATATCAGTCTCCTTTCTGGCAGAATCCACCACCAAAGTAATAAACGACCTTCAGTTAAAAGGATTTGCCATTGCAGACATGAAACCCTGCCATATCATTATTGGTGAAGAAGAGATCAAAGAGCTTCAGTTGCAATATGGTGCTGGTTTTTCCAGGATGCCCAACCCCGGTCCTTTAATGGAGCTGGTAATTAAAGGTAAATATTCGGTTGTTGATTATGAGCTGCTTACCCGTACTGCAGAGCATGAGAATGAGATAAGCACCAGCCGAAGACTCAGCTATCATGACTGTCAGCTTCACCGGTTTATCGCCACACCTGTGCCATCTCACTTGCATTTACAAAATATTTTCGATCTGTGCTACATTCATGGGCAGGTTGAAAGTACAGGCGGCAAGCTGTGGGTGGTAGGGAAAAACGCCACTCTTTTTGATTATTTTTTGCCTGAGCGATGGAGAAAAACTCAAGCCTGGAAACTTTCTTTTCATAACGACATTTATTACACGGTAACCAAAGATCATATTCACATTGTATGGAAAATTTCCAGAGTTGGTGAAAAGCCACAAAATTATCTGAATGACCCACTTTTCCAGGATATCTTTTCCTATGGATATAACAGCCCATTTGAAGAGTTCTCCATTGCTCAGAAGCTTAATGAAGCAGGTATCCCTACAGTTTATATTCGCGCAATTTATATGACCGGAAGCCCTAAACTGGAATCATCCGATGATTTCAGCCGTTATCAATCTCACCGGCATCTGAAAAATCCCGATGGTTCATCCGTACTATGTGAACAACATAACTACATCACTATTCGCGGCTTTTACAACGGACCTGATGAATGGATGGCCCGGCAGCAGTGCCTTTTCTGTCGCCCGCTCGATCTGCAGCATGCTCTACACAGGGGATATATAGAGAATTCCACCGCTCCGTACTTAAAAAGTAGAATTCAAAATCAACTCCTGAAAGCCGGTTATGATGGGACATTTCTAAAATTTAACGACTTTTTGCTCTCTGTTGACTCTCAAGGCAAACTTATCTTAGATAAAGATGGTTATCCGGATATGAGAATCTGCAATTTTGAACTGATCCGGAAATTGTAATTATCTGGTTTGATTCTTCTTCGGGGTTCCAACAGCTCTGACTCACTGTTTTGGAGCCTGGTTTGCTCAAAATAAAACAGATAAATAGCGGAAAACTGAAAAACTATTCACACCTGTTGGGATCAGTAAGAAAGCAGTGATAATTGTTATGACATCTCAACTCAATAACCAAAATGAAACTCCGGCAAACAATGACAAACGATTCCAGTCACTCTCCGGCTATACCATACTTGTTTTGTTTCTTCTTATCTCTGCAGCATTTATCCCCATAATGAGAATCTTTTTTGTACCGATCATTGTTGCAGCTGTTTTAGCCGGTTTACTTTATCCCATTTACAACTGGTTCTACAAACGTTTATGGAGAAAAGCTCCGCTGGCCTCCCTTGTATGCTGTCTTCTGCTAATTCTGGTGGTACTTATTCCTTCTACATTCATAATACAATCGGTAATAAGACAAATGAGAGATTTTTATTCAACGGCTGTACCCTGGTTTAAAGAGTTTATGCAAACCTGGCAGGATTATCCCATTGTAACAAAATTCATGGACTCCCGAATCGGCAGATGGCTGCTCAGTGAAGTAGACTGGTCATCTTTTATCAATACCATTTCCAAAAACGTTGCATCCCTGGCAACCGCCGTCATCAACAGAACCTATACCGGAGTTTTCGGACTGGCTGCAGAACTGATTATTATGATCTTCACCTTATTCTACTTCTTTATAGACGGGCCTCAAATTCTTCAAAGAATGCGCTATCTTATTCCGCTGAAAATGGAATACCAGCAGATGGCGATTTCCAGCTTTTCACTGATATCCAAAGCAATTATTAAAGGGACTCTTATTATTGGACTGGTGGTTGGTTTCCTGAGTGCCATTACTCTTCTTATTTTTGGAGTAAGTACCTGGCTTTTCTGGGGTTTTGTTATTGTTGTCTTTTCCATAATCCCTATGCTGGGCCCCAGCTTGGTAATGGTTCCGGCTGCACTTATAAAGATGCTTACCGGACATGTCTGGCAGGGCATAGGTATACTTCTGGTAACTTATATCGTACTTATCAACATAGACAATGTTATCAGACCTCGCATTGTGGGAGGCAGTGCCAAAATGCATGACTTACTGGTTTTCTTCTCCACCTTAGGCGGGTTAAGTGTGTTTGGTATAATGGGTTTTATCATAGGACCCATAATAGCCGCACTTTTTTTAACAGTCCTGAATATTTATAATGAAGAATTCAAAGACCAGCTTGATAGAAGAATTCAACCACTAACCGACTCAAAAAAGATTATCCCCGACCAATAATATTTATTATAAATATTACTCCTGTGCACAGTCAGTTTACTTCTTTGTCCCGTAGGGACATAATATTTCTAGGTAAATGAACAAAACAGGAACGGAATGCGGAAGGGGGGATGATTCATTTTTCTTGTAATGTGTTCTATAAACATTTGATCCCTACGGGATCAGGAAAAATAGTAATGAGGACATTTTTTAACTATAGATAATTATTCTAAGAAGCCTTTTCGGGACTTACTAACTGCATGATACCATCCTTTATATAAAAAACTAAAGACAGAAAAACAAGTACCCAGGCAGGGATGGTCAGGATATTAATAACAGACTGGTTTGAGCCGGACAGAACCGCAACTACCAGTAATACCAGAACAAAGGTAGCTGCCTTGCCCACCAGACGGGGCTTAACCACAACTTTCTTTTTAAACAGCACCAATACCCCGGCTCCAAAGATAAGTATTAGTTCTCTGAGTAATACTACGTAGAACAAAACTGGAGATACAGTCCCATAAAAAGAGTCCAGCTTTTGAAACACCACAATGGAAAGTGCAGCCATCATCAATAGTTTGTCCGCAAAGGGGTCCAACACCGAACCTAAACGGGTCACCTCCTGATTCTTTCTGGCCAGATATCCATCCAGAATATCCAAAGATGCAGCAATAAGAAATACAAGTAATGGGATAAACCGCAGACCCGGATGCCAATCTTGGCCGGCAGTAAGCAGATAAACAAAAACAGGAACCAGTAGTATCCGCCCTATAGTGATTTTATTTGCCCGGGTCATCTCCAAAGTAAATTTTTTTCTCACTAGCACCGACTCTTTCTTATAACAGCAGAACAATGAACCTGATGCGCTCTAAAAATACATTGGTTTTCAAGGGAAAGGATGATTTGAAATAAGAAGCAAAATAAGGAGCAGACTTATTCTTCAAACAATTCTGAGTACTAAATGATAATTTTAACCCCATATTGGTGAAACTTGGTATCAGCAGTAACAATTACAGCATCGGTTTTAATTGCAGAAGCAATGATAAAGCGATCGGCAGGATCTTTATGATACCAGGGAAGCCGGTTTGCATAAACAAAAATATCCATATTCAGGGGGATAATTGTAAGGTTATGATTTTCGATTGCCTTTTCAAACCAGAATTCAGCTTTTAATGGCAGATGTAAAAGTCCCCGCTCTTCCTTCAAGCTGATTTCCCATCCGGATATAGGAGAAATGTAAACAAGGGAAGCATTCTCAATCTGCTGTTTTGTGTTTTCAGAGATCTCATCACTTCCAGTAACCAACCATACTAATGCACAAGTGTCCAGAAACAGCTTTTTTTCAAACATCATCCCATTCCTCTGAGGTGGGTTGTGTTAAATCACTCATAACTTTTACATTTTTTAGCACGGGATCAAGTTTGAGCCTGCTTTTATGTGAAACTGGATTAATTTCGGCAACTGCTCTTCCATGCCGCTGTATAATTATTTTCTCCCCGGTACGTTCAACAGATGCAATTAAAGCTGATAAATGCGTTTTAGCTTCATGAATACTGACTGTGATCACAATTTCCTCCGAGACGATTATTTTTGCTCCATTATAGTCTAATATAACTAATCTGGTCTTATTTTCAAATTTTATTCCATTATAATTTAGTTGAAGGCAGATAAAATATTGAACTATTTACCTTAACGGCAAAAAGCACTCCTTAGTCATGGCAGACCCAATAATTTCCAGCAGACACGCTATTTTCAGTTATTTCAATCAGATAAATGTTATTTAAGTGTAATTGAATCATCCCCTGTTATATCAGAGGTACCACTCTGGTAAACCTGTATTTTATTTTATTTTCCTAGCTTGTTATCAGAAATGATATACTATAGATCCCGGACATAACAGCTGCGAAAAAACCGGGAATAAAAATTATCATGAAAGTTTCAAAAGAAAGATGGTATCTTGAAAAGTAAATATATAACTGATTTTTTCGATAATCCTGCTGAATTGCTCATCTCCCTGCATCATCGCAGAAAAAAAATCAGCTACTTCATAACTAACATACTGCTCTTTATCCGCATCTGCATTTCAGAGTTCTTTCTGAATCACTGCATAACCAGAGCATCATCGATTGCCTATGCATTACTTTTAACACTTATCCCCTTGGTTGTAACAGCGGCTTTCATGCTGGCCAGCCTTACCGAAATCAACTCTGAACAGGTGGAAAAATTGTTCTCTTTTTTTCTGCCTTTTGCTCCTGAAGTGATCCTGAACTATCTGAGCTCCTTTTTTGAAAATGCCAAAAAGTTAAGAGGTGTGGGAATTGTGGTTCTGATCCTGGTCAGTATGGGGTTATTTGGAACATTCGAAGAATCATTAAATACTATCTGGAAGGTACACCGTTCACGTTCCTTTTTTATTCGACTGCGCACCTTTACCATGGTGGTGATCTACAGCCCTATACTGTTTTTTGCCTCTATTCAGTTCAGGAGATCTATTTCTCTGAAATTTGATCTCAGTGGGCAATTCATGCTCGATCTGGTACCTTTTTTCCTTATGGCCATGGCATTTTCCACACTGATCTGGCTAGTTCCCAATACAAAGGTACATTTAAAATCAGCACTTGCCGGAGGCTTGATTTCGGCAGTTTTATTCGAAGTTGAGCGGCGCAGCTTTTCAACCTATGTACAATTTTCCATGCAGGCACAGACTGTGTATGGTACCCTGGGAATACTCCCTCTTTTTTTGGTTTCTCTTTTTCTTGCTGCTATTTTTATTCTGATTGGAGCACAAGTCGGTTATGTCATACAGAATTTCCGTCCGCTTTTACGGGCTAAAAGACGCTGGGACCGGCGGGTTGGTGATTACAAAACCTATTTCACATTCAGGATGCTTCTTGATTGTGTCAATTGTTTTGTAACCAAAAAAGCACCGCCGACAACCGAGATACTTAGCCGTAAATATGATCTCACCGAGCAACAGACATCCGGTATATTAAGATGGCTTATTCATGAGAACTTTCTTCACCAGGTGGAAGGCTCTGAGTCATTTGTTCCTACTCATGACCTCTCTATTATACCAGTCCGCAGTATACTTGAAACAATAGACAACCAGAACCGTAAAATCCCGGTTGTTCCGGATGACTTTACCAGAGATTATATCGATACGTTAATGAAACAGCTCGGAAAAAGCGATTCTTCACAGCTTGACGAACTTACTTTCGGGGAAATGCTTGAAGAGATCACCAGGGGGGAGAAAAGGACTGGTAAAAGATCGCTGGCTCTGAACGGGCATATACGATAAAAAAAAACGTTTGTTGTGAACAGGCACGATAAATTTTCTCTCTAAGCAGCTCTTTTTTATGGGACCTCCAGGTTTCTTGAAATCTGGGATCATAAGTTCAGTTCTCAAAAATACACACACAAACCTATTCCAAACATATTATATGCCCATCTGGTTATCCCGATGTCAATTTCCATCAATATCCCCAGATGCCTCCTGGCCATTACTTCAAAACCAATGACTCCCCAAATTGGGAAATAAGTATCATGTTTATTAAACTCCACATCCATATCCAGACAACCGTAAAGTGATGCTATTCTACGGATGGGAAAAGAAAGATTAAAGGTCATATCAATACCCAGATCATTATAGGCGTGCATTCCGGCGGCAAGTGAAACAGAAGGCATCCCTTTAAGAAGCGCAAATTCCAGATCCCCGCCAAAATAAGTATCGTGGTTGTTGAGACGGAACTTGAGGGAGAGGTCCATACTGCGGGTAATCCCTATCCCTCCATGCAGAAAAAGCCCCACATCACTACCCCCATCCACAAAAAATATAGGAGCCACACCAAGTGAAAACCTTCCCGGACGAAGCGTACCGGCGCTGTTATGAACTTGTGCTGTAGCCATTTCATAACTCATCAGAAGACAAATAATTAATACGATCTTTCTCAATTGTGCCACCCTTTCAAACTCTTTATTGAATAGATATAAATCGTTGTAATAAAAGATGCAAGACGTACCACACAAATTATCTGTGTAGATTATATCTAATTTTTTGAAATAAACAAATGGTAAATAAAGGCTAAATATCAGCCTTTATGATGAACATGAGGATGAATGTGACTTCCGTGCAGATGTCTGTGGACATGTACATGCATCAGGTTATTATTCTGAAGAAACTGTTGATCTGAAAGAATCTCCTCTGCCGATCCGCTTCTTATTATGTTGTGCTCCGGACCAAACACATGAACTTTTTCGGCAATCTCTTCAGCGATGTGAAGATCATGAGTGGCCATCACCACCGTTTTACCATTTTTATGCGCCTCAAATAAAATAGCTATTATGTCGCGGGTGGTTTGCGGATCCAGACCGGCAGTGGGTTCATCCAACAGTAAAACTTCCGGCTCGATTATCAGAACCGATGCAATAGCTGCCTTCTTTTTTTCTCCTATACTTAACTGATGAGGTGATCGCCCCAGAAGATGGGAAATTCTCATGCACTCAACCACCCGCTCAAAACGCCGGTTAATTTCTTCCTTCCCTATTTCCAGATGCAAAACTCCAAAAAGTATGTCTTCTTTAACAGTTGGACAAAACAGCTGAATATCCGGATTCTGAAAAACAAAACCGACCCTTCTCCTGAAGAAACGCTGTTTTTCATTATTACCCATCTCCCGTTCGGATAACAAACTGCCAAATGCAGTAATTGTACCGCTGGATGGAAATATCAGCGCATCGAGCATATTAAGCAGTGTTGATTTACCAGTACCATTTGCTCCTATTACAGCAATACTTTCCCCACTTTTTATGGTCAGATTAATATTATTAAGAGCCGGAATTTTATGATAGGCATAACAGACCCGGTCTAATGAAAAAAGTGATTCACACATATAATTCCTGCAAATGATATTAATGTAAATGTAATAATCAGAACATCGGTTTTCCGCATTCTGAATTCATCGATGATTTTTGGTTCACCAGTATATCCTCTGGAAATCATGGCATTATAAACCTGAGACTGCATCCGGTAAGAATTCATCCACAGCGAAGCTATAGTCAATCCCACAATTCTCTGACCTTTTCTGGTAGATTTTACATATCCTGTCCTGCTTTTAATAGCAGTAAAGGTATTTTGAATATTGTCCAGAAGAAGATAAATATAGCGGTATGTCATCCCTAATATCATCACAAAAAGCTGAGGTACTCTGAAAATCCGCAGTACTTTCAGGAGAACAGGACTGGGAGTGGTTAAAACCAGCAGGATTACAAGTGATACTGATGATAACACCCGCATAAAAAAAAGTATAGCAGAACCGATACCCTGCCTGGTAACTGAAATATTCATACTGAATATTTCTATTTGACAAACCGGATCTCCGGGAGTGACAAAACTAAATACCGAGGGAATGATAATCAGAAATGAAAACAGTGGAACAAAAAAAAGTGTCCGTTTCAGGAAGTATGACAAACGAACCGATGAAATCAGCGAAAGAAACACTGTAAACAGATATATCAAACTTAAAACAGCTGCACTTCTGGTCGCAAGTACACCAGTTAACGCAATAAGAACACAAAAACACTTTGCTCTGGGGTCGCACTTCTGAAGAAAACCATTCGTCTGAGCAATTTCTTCGTTAGAAATGGTCTCTTTCAATAGTGTCACTGTATCCAGAATTGTCTTTTGTAAAAAGCTATTTCTTTTTGTTTTTTTTCCATTAAACAATTCACTTACCTTTTCCCGCAAGAAATCTTCCCAATAATAAACTTATACCTGCGCACAAAAGGACTCCGATCAAAGCAGAGAAAATATAGGCAACACTGAGATGCCCCATACCCATCTTTTCCCAACCTTTAAAAGCATAATCAGGTATTAAAGCATTCCATAGTGAAGAAACCTTTTCCAATCCGGCAGGAATATATCCCAGTATCTCACCGATTTCATCGGGCCCCCATTCCCCCCAGGCTGCACCAGCCTTAAATTTTTCCGGTAAATACAAGCCTAAAGGGGAAATAACCGCCAGAATACCCAATCCCAACCATAATTTGTCAATGGTTTTCATTTTGTAACCTCCATATCTCCCAGAAGTGAAGGCTCCTGTTTCTGTAAAAAGCGGATGACAAGAGCGGTTACGATCATCTCCACCCATCCAAAAATCAATATATGCTCTCCCATCATCGCCGGAATTGCAATTTTCAACCCGTAGGGGCAGTAAAGAGGTTGACCCGATGACGTATAATGTAATAAAGGTTGAATTCCAAATTCAATACCAGCCACCAGTGATGCTGCCACCAAACCGGCATATCCACCCAGTCCGGCTCCAACCACTCTTCGCATAGATATCAACGGACTGTTTACACTAATCAATCTGTAAACAGCATAACCTGCAAAAGGCATTACAAATGCCATATTGAAACAGTTAGCTCCAATAGCGGTTACACCTCCATCACCAAATAGCAATGCCTGAATTACCAGTGCAACAGTTATTGCAATACAGGCAGCCCAGGGACTTAATAATATAGCAACCAGTACCGCACCTACCGCATGCCCGGTTGTACCACCGGGAACAGGAATATTGAACATCATTATTACGAAACTGAAAGCTGCACCGATAGCTAAGAGAGGAACTTGCTTTGCCTGCAGGTTTTGCTTGACTTTTTTTGATGCAATCGCCCATACAGGAATCATCACCGCATAAGTGGCAATGCAGGTAACCGGCCCTAAATATCCATCTGGAATATGCATTTTTTGATTTCCTTTTAACTAATAATAGCTCTGGCTGAAGGGAATAAAAATAACAGACCGGTTGTTGCGGTGTATGATTTTTGATCCTCAAAATTAATCCCGACACCAGCATCTAAAAACAGCCAGTGTACCAACTGCAATCGTCCACCAATCTGCCACCAGTTCAGCGCTTTATCGGAACCACCGATCTCCATGCCTGCCCCCACCCGCCTGAACTCGTATACTACCGCAAGACCGTATGTCAAATCAGCGCCCTCCAGATCTGTACCGGTTTGATAGCCCAGATTTGCATCACAACTTACATTACCTATCGCTTTTGTCAATACAAAATTCACTGCATAACACTGCTTCCCCCAGACAGCTGCGAAACTGATCGCAAAGAGGTCTGGAATCAGAGCATATTTCATGGACATTTCTGCTTCATGGAACGCTCTCAGCTCCTCTGGCAAAGGAGTATAGCCAAGACCCAAACCTATATCCATTCTATGGGTCACTCCATGCTTCAAACAAAATCCAGCTGAAAAGTTTCTGCCCCAGTAATCGCAAGCCGTTTCAGCCTCAAATTTGCCAGATTCCACTATCCCCACATCATCGGTTACAAATGGACGCGCTGCAAAAAGTGAAAAACAAAATGCACTGCACAGTAAAAGTATAAAGGAATTCCCTTCCGATGAACTATACTTCATTCCTGCCCTCCTAAAATAGTGATTGGAAATGTTATGGAAATAAAAAGTCCAAATTTCCCCAGTGCTACTTAATTTAAATTCGTGCCATTGTTGAAACAAACAAAATTACAATACCCAAATTCTAAACAGGAACAGAAGTATGGATGAAGAAAATTCGAAATTCAAAATCAGAAACAGGATAGTTGATAATTGGGATTGAGGATTTGGTGCTTGTGATTTGGAATTTATTTACGATGCTCTACTTCTTATTCAATCTATGTTGGTTAAATTAACCGGACGCATCTGATAATGTTTCCGATTTAATAAACAAGCTACTCTTCACCGGCAGATGAAATAGACAAGCTTACATGCTTTACGCCAACCATGGACTTAAGACTGTTGGTAAGCAATTCCACATCACGGGCATTTCCTCTCACCGCGATTACTTCCAGGCAATGGTGGTGGTCCAGATGAACATGCTGAGTGGAGAGTATGATCTCATGATGATCATGCTGAATATCCAGAAGTTTATTAACCAGCTCCCTTTTATGGTGGTCATAGGTCATTACGATAGCACCTGCAACCGTGCCCCCCAGAGTCCATTTTTTCTGTACTAATTTTTCCCGGATAAGATCTCTGATTGCCTCAGAACGGTTCTGGTAATTTTCCGCCTGAATAATTTTATCAAAAGAGTCGATTAAAGATTTATCCAGCGACACTCCAAAACGGTACAGTTCACTCATCAGATATACTCCTTAAATGCAAAGAGTGCAAAAATAGTTAATTCAAAACAAAAATGGAAAAAATCTGAATAGGGTTTAAATACCTGGCAAAAAATGGATGGCTAATTTTTACATGCAGGGGAGATTAGAAGAGAGAGATTGGAGGCGGCACCCAGATTTGAACTGGGGAATAAAGGTTTTGCAGACCTCTGCCTTACCACTTGGCTATGCCGCCCTGAAATATTTTGGGCTTTATAAAAAATAGGGTTTCCGCTTTTAAGGGAAACCCCAAAATTTTGGAGCGAGAGACGAGATTTGAACTCGCGACAGCCACCTTGGCAAGGTGGAGCTCTACCACTGAGCTACTCTCGCGTAAAAAGGAACTTCTAAAATAGTATAAGCAAAAACCGATGTCAATATCTGATTTTTAATAGTTTTATCCTAAACGGTTTCATTTTTGCCTATAATGTCTCTGAGCGTTATTACTGTTACCCACGTTCTCTATTCTTAAAAACAACAGCTTCTTTAAATGTCCTTAGAATAGTAGCAGAACAAAAGGTGGAGACTAAAAATGGGTGGATTTGAGCATATCGGGTGGGGAGGCGGATTTCTCATGATGGTTTTCTGGACTGTTTTTGTTATTACTATCCTGATATGGATTTTCAAGACTGTTCAAAATCGAAGTAATAGGCGTACCTTTAGTGGTTTGAAAAATGAGACATCTCTGGACATACTGAAAAAAAGATATGCGCGCGGAGAAATAAGCAAAGAAGAATATGACAAAATAAAAAAAGATCTCCAGGAATAAGAGTCGGTGTAGAGATTAACGATTCAGGAACAATGGTAACCATCTTCGGTAAACAAAACCTCCTGTCATTATTCCTTTTTTTCCTGATGACAATATCAAAAACAACCTGCGGCATGAAACAAAAACGACATTAATTGAGATAACAATTCCTTTCTATACTACATCTTATCAATCATGAATCAGCGCACATGCGAATAAAACCTGCTATTCGCGATTCACTCCATAGATTCTTCTCATTGATAACCGGGTATTTTTTGTTCATATATCATCATTTCTTGATAACCGTGATTTATTTTGTTCAGACATCACCATTATTGCAGAACGGAGAGCCTGGTATATGAGACAGAAATCTTTTTCGATTATTTTGACTGTATTGGCCCTAGCTTTGTTTTCCGGGTGTAACAAAGAAAACCCGGCATCTCCTTCATATACCAAGACAGGGCAGGAAGCTCTTCTGATCGTTGTAGAGAACAATAACTCCATAGACCCCTTGATGTCAACTGGATATACTTATTTCCATTCGGAGATTAAAACTATTTTGTCCGATGTTTTCCAAATACGCCCACAGGATATTCCCGACAACCTATCCCTTGATGAAGTTATCGATGAGTTTGGCGAGGATTGGCAGATTGGTGAATTGATCGAAACAGCGAAGCCTTTCTACTCAAAAACCGTTTCTCTTACCGATAACGATGCAACTGCAATGGCGGTGCTCGATTCCCTTACCATGCTGTGCAGAAATGGTTATACAGTGGATATGATCTTTAACCTCCATGGAGGACTGAATATTTTTAACGGAGGAACATCGGTTTGGTTCTCAGATCAATCCTACAATCTCGATGCATTTGTCGACAGCCTTATACGCCGCTCAGTCTGCCCACGTGCGCTATACCAGACCTGCTGTTATGGTTCTTACATGATCGAGTCATGGGAGCGGGCAGGTATAACCGCGGTAAACGGGGCGAGTGAGCTAAACACATTCTCTATGTTTTCACCGATCTATTTTTTACGAAACTGGACCGAAGGGATGAGTTTCAGTCAGGCGGTGCAAACAGCTTTTGACCAGGAGTACAAAAAAATCGGATCGTATAGTAATGTGCTTGAGGAAATCACAGAGCTTCTGAGCGATGAAAATTTGGAAGGGAGTACTCAGGAAATTGGTGGATCGGACACCCTGCTGTTATGGAGAAGTATTGAACCTTAGCATGGCAACACTGGTCAAACCTGGCCAGATCTCGTTTATGGAAGATCCTACTAATAGTGTGATTATTAAAACACAAAATAACAAAATCAAAAAACAGAGCTGGCATTTCAAGATGTGACAGAATTCGTTAATTCATTATAAAAATTAATGAAAATGAAAGAAATACAACTCTTATATTGTGCATTCGCTCTGAAAAATAAATATCGAGGCATAAATTAGACATCTTCTTTGCTATGCAAGTTGAAAAGAATTCAACTTAGTTTTATCTTGTCTTCCACATCGTATTCACCTAAATTATAATACTCCTGAACAAGCACCCTTTTAGAAATGAACTATATATTAAATGTAGAATATCTGCCTAGAAGAGTATGAAGCGTAATAAGTTTTGATAGAAACATGGCAGAAGTCTTCTAAAATTACAACAAAACCGTAATCCTTAATGCAGTATGGTCGGAATATCTGAAAAGTTTCACTGATTTGTTGTTGCCACTTAAAGTATAAAATGGTGACAGCCTGGATTAGAATTAATGAATGTTTATATCGGTACAACCCGTAGCGATCGTGATGGATTCGATGGAATCGCTACTGTCGTAGCTGATTCAGTAAATGTTGCTGCTAGAAATATCATATTGGATTTCTCTTTGTGTGATTTTTTTGAGGCTAATATGGCTGCTCCTTTATACGTTGCAATCGCCAAAATGAAGTACCGTTATAAGAATGTTAAAATTACGGGTTTGTCGCCTGGTATAGCATTAATTTTAAAAAAAAACCGCTTTCTTTCTCTTTTTGGCGAAGAAAAAAGTTATGATTTATATCAGACGACCATACCTTTTAGAAAATTTAGATTGCATGAAGAAAAGCGTTTTACTGTATATTTAGAATCTTATATGAGAGGAAAGGGAATTCCAAGTATGTCTCCTGCACTGAACAAAAGATTCAGACAGAGCCTCCTTGAGATCTTCTTAAATGCTAGAATTCATTCTGAATCTAAGTCAGGCGTTGCTGTTTGCGGCCAGTTCTATCCAAACATGCACAGACTTGATTTTTCAATTTCAGACGCAGGTATAGGAATCCGCGATAATGTTCGAAGATATACAGGCAATCCAAAGGTCAATTCTCTTAATGCTATACGGTGGGCACTAACTGAGGGAAAAACTACGAAAAAAGATCAACCCGGAGGCCTTGGATTAAAATTGATTAAAGAGTTTATCGAAATTAATGGTGGAAAGTTACAAATAGTTTCCCGATTTGGGTACTATGAATTTAGCTCAAATGGTGAAATTTTTGAAAAAATGGAGCACGATTTCCCCGGGACCTGTGTTAATATTGAAATTAACACATTAGATACTCATAGCTACTGCTTGCGATCAGAAAATCAGGATATTGACATTTTTTAATAGTGGAGTTTATTATGAACGAAAATATAACGATAAAAGTAACCGATGTTATTGGCAGCCAATTATGTATTTCTGCTGAAGATGGGCAGAAAGTTTTTGAAAAAACAAGCACGTTGTTGAAAAATGGTAATCATGTTACTTTATCTTTTGAGCATGTTACTACTTTGATTTCTCTGTTTCTCAATGCTTCTATTGGTCAATTGTACGGAACATTTAATGAAGACCAGATTCGTGAGCACCTTCATGTTTCCGGATTAGCAGATGACGATCTTGAAATGTTGAAGCGTGTTGTAGATAATGCTAAAAGATACTATTCTAATCCAAAAGTATATGACGATGCCTGGAACAAAGAGGATGGAGATGAAGAATAAAGCATATGACCTCAGCAAATACAGCTTTTCACCCGATGAGTTTGTGTTGATAGATGCTAATATCTGGCTCTATCTTTTTCCACCGCCTGGAAATCCACAAAAACCATACATAAAAGCATATTCCAGAGGTTTTGCTAATCTTTTAAGCGTTAAAGCAAAACCGGTTCTCGACCCTATGGTGTTAAGTGAGTATCTGAACCGCTATTGCAGAATCATTTGGAGTGGTTTCAGTTCTATTTACCCAGATTATAAAAAATTCAGGCATTCTGCTAATTTTAAACCTGTTGCAAACAGTGTTTCAGCTGATGCCTTGAGAATTATTAAACTATGTCATGTACACACAACATTCTCTTCTGAATCAGATTTAGAGCTAGCATTGAATGGGTTCCCATCTGGACTGATTGATTTTAATGATGCATTACTTGTAGAAGTGTGCAGAAAAAACTGCTATAAACTACTAACTAATGATGCTGACTTTCAGACTGGCGGTATTGAAGTACTGACGGTTAATAAAAAGTTATTGCAGGTGTGTTAATGATTTCGCTCTTGAAAAGAGTCTTTTATCAAACTGTTGTTGTGATAGTTGATTTTAATGACATGACCTCTCTATATCATTAGTTCCGACCGGACAATCAGAGGTTTCAATCTATTAAATTCAGTTCTACGATATAGATTATAATCTTCCTTGATACCCAACCACAAACAATCTAAAAAATAATCTTCACTCCCAAAGCACCCAGTGAATACTCGTTATCATAGGGATTCTGATCAACAATGCAATGGTTGAAATAAACCGATGCTATATTATCAAAAGCAAGAATTACATAATTGATTTCACCGGTTAATTTTACTGTAGTCTTTTTTGACTTGTCATACCATATACGGTAATAAGTATCGATGAATATAGTCTTGTTCCTGAAAATACCGAAATGATAACGGATTAAACCGCTGAGGTCACAAACATAATCATGATTGTTGCCAATAAGAGGCGCTTTACCATGGAGGTAATATCCTGCATTTATGGTTATATCGAAGGAGTTGCGAAGCGAAAAATCCCGGTTATTGTATTTCTGAATGAAATAAAAGGAGTAGGCGCCTTTGGTACCCCACCCAGCCTGGACCGCATTCCACCAGGTTGATCCATTTTCGTTCTCCGGGCGGCTGAGGGTATGAATGCATTGATGATAAAGCGAGGCGGTAATGATACTTTTTGTCAAAGAATACCGGAATGTGGGAGTTAAATTGTAGCGAATTTTATCCATTTGGATCGGGTCATCCGGAAGACGTGCGATGCTTGTACTGGCCGCAGTCAGAAAGTCGAATGTCAGATCCTTATAGCTTAAAAGCGCCATATTAATCATCATGTCAGAGCGATAACCAGGACCCAGATCACCATATTTTGGTTTTCCATAAAGATGCACACCGATAGAAAAAAGACCATTAGCCCTGAAGTGCATATTGAAATCAGAATCAGATTTCTTGTTTTCAGTTGCAAACAGGACAGTTACTATCCAGACAAGGCTTAATAAAATCGATTGTATTCTCATTTGCTTTTTACACTTCTGCAGATACGGAATCCAACTCCATCATAGCGACGAAATGATTCGCCATAATGCCGATTGGCACAGCGGAGATTCCAGATGTATTCATTCCAGCTCCCACCGCGGGCAACACGGTAAGGATATTTTTTTGCATCATCGGGCCCGGCAGGGTTATCTGCCGGACTCTTTTGATAGTAACGTGGATCATACCTGTCAAGACACCATTCCCAGGCATTCCCGAGTATATCGTAAAGGCCAAACTGATTGGGTGAAAGGGATTTAACCGGTGAAAGCTGTTTTTTGATTACAGCATACTGTGAAGCATCCTCTTTTTTGTCTCCCCAGAAAAAATCGGAACCGGTTCCACCACGGGCAGCATATTCCCATTCCGCTTCGGTTGGCAGGCGGTATCCTTCTCCTTTCCATTTGCAATAAGATTGTGCATCTTCCCAGCTCACACCGGTAACCGGCAGACTCAACCACTCTTTTCCTTCCATATCGTCCACCTTACCCGCAAAGAATCGCTTATTCCAGAAATACGGCATACGGCAATCGCCGCTCTGTACACATTGCAAGTACTCCCAGATAGTCACTTCCGTGATTCCGATGTAAAACGAGTCGACATGTACCTTATGAGCCGGTTGTTCATCTTTGGGACCGTGGGTACTCCCCATCGTGAAATCGCCGGCAGGAATCAGTACCATATCTGTGAAGGTGGAATCCCCTGCATTGATAATCGAAACACCAATCATCAGGATGAGCGTAAAATGTATTGGTTTCATTTGGGCTCCAGGATAGTCTTAATTCTTTTAAAATACATTTATCTATAGTTGAAAATACATAAAATCGATAAGTAACATATTGTCCCTACGGGACAAGGAAGATTTTGTCAGGGGTTCAATTTGCTAGAAATATTTTGCCCCTATGGGGCAAGGATGCATAGGATTTAAGCTCGTTATATAAATATTTTTTGCGGATGCTAAGATTGTATGTCTATTCGGCAATTCTCATTAGTATAGGCAATTAAATATAATTCTTAAACCTCTGTGTCTCAGCGGCTCTGTGTGAGACAGTCTTCATTTTCGTATTCCTGGACTTTACTAAAATTCTAATCCGGATTTCGGAAATTTTCACGCGGAGACGCAAAGACGCAGAGTCAGGATTGCAGGAGCCTGATATAATGATTTTTACAATCGATTATCGCTGTTAAAAATTCACACTTGCCAAAAGTCTCAATCCGAACGTTTGGTCAAACAATGTGTACTCTGTATTCTTTTCACCAATATAACCAGTCAACGTTGAACTGATTGTTACATTGTTAAGCATGGTATATGAAAATGTGCCTGTAACCATTGACGAAGCCTGTTCGATATTGACAATTCCAGCCAGATTGCAGCTGAGCCCGCTCAAAAATAAACGGCTGATATTAACAAACAATGCCGTATAATAGCGGGAATGGTAGTTTGGTTCATACAAATTACCCTCAAAAAGCACCTCTTTTTTGGTTGCCCGGGGTTTCTCTTCATAGGATAATGATTTAAAGCGGTCAGCAAATACAACATATCTGGAAGTATCCCTGAACATGTTTCCTTTGTAACCACCACCATTGTAATATCCTTCCAGATTGATAGTTAAAGCATTGGGAAATCCCATAAAACCAAATGACCGACCGACCGAAAGGCTCATACGCGGAGTGGCACCACTATTTATCGTTTCCACAAATAAAGAACTGTCCCGTTGTTTTATGCTTGCCTGAAAATCTCCCCCGGTAGTAAGACTGATTTCACCCTTGACATCCAGATCCCATACCCTTGTCGAGATATCATAACCAAGTACCACCGGTTTTCCTCTTTTTCCCCAGACCGAAAGAGCCATCTCGTTTCTTCCCAGAAGATACTCGAATTTAACCGTTCCGGAGATACTATCGACACGGTTCACAGACTGTATATTGATAAAAGAATAGATATTTGCGATTGTACCAAAGGGCATATGGATTCTGGCACCGTAAACCCCTTCCCGGGAACCTATCTTTTCTACAAAACTGTTTCTTTCCACATTAATAAGGTCGGTCGGATTCCAGAAGTAACATCTACCCCACTGCAATACCTGTTTTCCTATCCTGAAATAGATGTTACGGTTAAGGTTGAAATCCATAAACAGTTCTCTCAGGTAAAGCGAATAGGAATCATCTATTCCTGAAGCACGATACAGAACATTTGACGTGTCAAATCCCGGATAATAATTGACCTCAAGGTTCCCGAACACTTTGGTGTCATTCTGCAGACGGGAATCGAGAGTTACCGATCCCACAAGACGGTTCAGCATAAAAGTGCTGTTCAGTTCCGGTTTATCGATAAATTTCCGTGTTGTCACAATTTCCGAAGCACCTGTGATCTCACCACCAATACTGGTTTGCACCTTGTCCGTCACTTTTATTTTTTCAACCGGAGCAGAGTTCGTATCATGAACTACAATCATCGCAGTATCGCTGAACAGGGCATTCTCATCAAACTCATCCTGTGCGATGACAGCTGGAACGACAAGGAAAAACGTCAGTGTAATAATCTGGAAGTGATTGATTTTCATATTATTTACTCAGATTTTCAAGGTACGCTTTGGTAAACAGTTTATCATCAAGCGCTTTTGTGGAAATACCGGAAATCTCCACGATGGTTTTATTACCCTTTTCGAACTCATCGATGAACATCATTTTGGCCGGAACATAGCTCTTATCTACCAGATTATACTTTAAATAATAAGCGGTCTGCATAAGGGAACCAGACAGAGCAAAGGATTGTTCCTTTAAAACAAGGCTGTTATCCTTACGGATCCAGTAGATCTTTTTGGGGTAATCTACATCGTTTACTTTTGCTTTGACTTCAAAACGGTAAACCGGAATATTTCCCAGCATCTCCTCAGACAGGACCTCTTTTCCGTCCTTATCAATTACAGACGCATAGAGTTCGGTCAGTTTACGCTTTTCGAAGTCATCAGCCTGTGCATCAGAGCCGCCGATATTTTCATCCCGATTGACATGCTGGAAAGTCCTGGTGTTTTTGCGATACATCCAGAAGTTCTCTCCCATACGCAGATAACCGTTTCCTTTCTCTGATTCCGGTGCAACCATAACGATCATAAATGCATCATCGGAGTCCCGCCGATACCAGACCATCTCTATGGTTTTTGTGCCCTGCCCGGTTTTCTGCTGGGTAAGAGTTACATTTGCCTGGGCATCGGTGGTGATTTCAGTTACTTTTTCTACTTCGCCAAGCAGTGAATCCACCTTGGCTGCACCTGCGTTAAAAGCTGCAAGAATCAGACATCCAAAAAAGAATCTTTTCATCCTGTTTTCCTTTTCTCTGTTATTCGACATGCCGTAAAGCATCTGATACAATCATGGTGACTGCACGTCTTGCCGGAAAATATGCGGTAAAAACCGTAATTCCTATGATAAACACTATATAGGAGACTGCAGCTGCCAGTGTGGGAGCAAAGTAAAGATGCCCTTCGACAAGCAGCATACCCATGGGATTGTCACCAGCATCGATAGTTATTGAAGAAAGTCCATACATAGCCAGAAAGGCCAGAATCGCTCCTGCTATTGAGGCGAAAAATGCCAGAAATCCGGTTTCCAGAAGGAACATCGAAACAACATCTTTTTTCTGCATCCCTATCGCCCGCATGGTACCGATCTCCCTGGTCCTCTCTCTTATTGTCATTCGAAGAGTGTTGATCACACCAATAAGGATAATACAGAAAAGTATCAGTCCGGCAGCAATTGTAATAAGATTCAGCGCAAATTCCACATTTAAAATCGCCGAAGCAGTCTCGTACATCGATTGTACACTGACCATAATGCCTTTATATTTTGCACGACCCATCTCCTTGTTAATTTTCATGAACTCATCGGTTGTACTGCACCGTTTCATCAGCATATACTCCGGTGCCATAGCAGCATAGAGTGGATGAAGAGTATCAGGGAGATTCTCTTTCCACACCGTATCAGGTGTCGCTGGCAACGGGTTGTAATAAGCCCGGTAAAAATCCCTCTCATTGACAAGAACACTTCTGGGAGGAAGCGGTGATGCACTGTCTGCAATTGCTGTTACAATAAATTTGGCATAATTACCAGCAGTATCGTATTTACCCGTCCAACTGAAACGTATGGTATCACCCTTTTTCCAGTCACTCTGCTTTGCAAGAGAGTGAGAAAGAATTACCCCGTTATATACAAACGCAGATGAGCTGTCTCCCTGTTCCAGTGCAATATTTTTTCGCATTACCTCTAAAGATGCAGTATCGGTACGGAAACCTAGAGTAAGCATATCGGTTGTTGTCCCCTTACTTTCCCCCTTCCCCGGCATCACCGCAAGGCCAGGTTTTATTCTTGCATGAATATCATTTGCCACCTTCTTTGCATAAAGCTGAGGATTTTCCATGTTAACCTGAAGAGCGGCGACATCGTGAGGTCCATATCCGGCAAGTAAACGCACATGCTTGAGATTGAGAAAGATCGGTGCTGACATGAACACATTGGATGGCTTGAAAATTCCAACTACCGTGAGCTGGGCGCTGCTGGCCTGATTTCTCACACCGGTAAAACGAACCCTCATCACATCACCCATTTTCAGTTTCATATATTCAGCTTTTTGCTTTGCCAGAACAACAGGATAACCCACGACTGCAGAATCGTTAAGCCTTTCAAAAGAGCCCTCAAGCATTTTGAAATTCGCTTCGAACTCCTTTACTTCTTTTTCTGACATCTTTGCAGTCAGATCCACTCCAACCATGATCACATTATCTGCAACACCATTACCGATAGCTCTGCCAAATACTCCAATAGCTTCGTCAGTACGAGCATCTACAGGTGAAACCTCTTTAATGGCGTCACGAATTCGCTCATCATCGTGGAAAATCTGGTTCATGATATTTCCATTGCGCATATAGGAGATGGCCACATGACCATTTGTGTACTTTACAATTCGCTCAAATAACACTTTTGAAATACCATGGGAAAATGCGTTGGCCAGAATTAGTACCATAGCACCAAAAGCAATGGCAACACCCAGCAGGAAGTTTCTGCGTTTCTGGCGAACAAGGTTTCTCAAACTTATACTTATTATCTGTTGCATATCTGCTCCTAGTCCCGTGAAATGGCATCCAGCGGTTTAATATTGCTTGCAAGGCGGATTGGATAAATAACCGCGATAATCGTTACAATCACAAGCTGGATCAGTGCAAGCCCAATGTCCAGTAAAGAGAGAAACGGCTTGAATGTATCACCGCCAAAAAGCAATTGCACCATATCATTGTCGGTGGGTATGTTAAACGCCGCGACTATGTTTACAGCAATGATTCCCACAAAAATTCCTGCTCCACCGAAAACAGCTGACAGCACAGCAGTCTCCCCAAGAAACATCATACGTATGAAACTTTTCCTGGCACCCACGGCACGCATCATACCGATCTCACTGGTTCGCTCAAGTGCAGCCATGGATAGCGTATTGACTATTATTATAATGGCCACAAAAAACAGAAACATTACAAATACAAACAATGATGTTTTTATGAGCACGGCCATCGACCCTATCATCCCGGTTGCTTTTTTCCAGGAGATCACCCTTACCCCCAGATTAAGCTTCGACAGATCCTTATTTAGCGTTTTTACAGTTTGATCCAGGTTGGCTTTATCGGTAAACCGTAGCAGTATCATATTAAAAACACCGTCATTCAAATCGATCTCTTCACGCTCCTGTTTCTCAGAAGCCAGGCTCCCGGCTGTAAGAGTAATGGCATCCCGGCCATTATCCTTTGTTTCAAACATGTCAGCGCCACTGAACATGTCATCAATAGATTCGGAGGATGCTGACAGAAGCAACTCATCCTCTTTCTTAACATCTGCAGCTTTGGCTCCTGCGCTGAAATACCCCTGACACTCCCGATAAGATTCGATATCAATGATTGGAAACTGTCCCCAGATGGTATTGAGAGAGCGATACTTTACGATTGCATTGACAGGTACACGTACGTCGGTTGTGGTGTTTTCGGTATTCATTCCCATGTACACCACATCATGCTGTTTCTGCATGTCAGTCATCCGTTCCAGTATCTCTTTTCCCAAAGTGGAAGTATCTGGTTCGTACCCCTCGGGTGTGAGAATAATACTGTAATATTCCCCAAATATCTTCCGCCAATTGGTGGGAATCAATGCGAATGGTTCGTTGGTCTTATCTGGATAGCTACCCTCGATCAGCTTGAGATTATCTCCGAAGAAATCCCTGTACTGCCTGAAATCTACCCCGATAACAAACACCCCATCCGCTAATGCTCCTTCGGAATTAAGCGCCATCGCGAAATTCTTACCGACAGGAAGTCTCTTTTGAATGTATGGAAGTTTTGCAAGTGCAGAATCGATCTGTTTGAAATTTTCGATGGGCGCAACCGCTTTGCCCATCATTTCCAGGAAAACATTATCCGATTCCTGTTTTTCTGAAATAATCAGAGCATCTCCGGTAAACCCTTCCACAATATTTTTCTGCATGCCCCTGTCCATTCCGGAAATTACTCCATTACCTGCAGTCATAAGCAGTGCACCCAGAAAAAGGATTATCCCGATAACAATACTTTTGCCTCTATGACGCATGATGTTGCGCCAGGATATTTTAAGAATCAGATTCATGATTACTCCTCCACAATAAGGCCATCTTTGATCTTTATGACCTTACGGGCATATTTGAGCACGTTTGCATCATGGGTAGAAAAGATAAAAGTGGTATGCTCGCGCTCGTTCATAGTCCGCATAGCATCAAGTATCGATGCACCTGTAACAGAGTCCAGGTTGGCAGTGGGTTCATCGGCAAGAATTATGTCCGGATTAGTCACCAGCGCCCGTGCAATAGCCACTCTCTGGCGCTGCCCTCCGGAAAGTTCTGAAGGCCGGTGATAGATATGCTCATTTAACCCGACTGCATCCAATAGTGAAAGCGCTTTCTTACGTACCTCTCCCTTGGTTCTGTTTTTCATGAGCAACAAAGGGAACTCCACATTTTCCAGGGCATTAAGCACGGGAATGAGGTTAAAAGTCTGGAAAATAAACCCTATCTGGTGAAGACGGATGTCGGTGATTTTTTTATCGTTAAGCGATGTAATCTCCTTGCCGGCAATTTTCACGCTTCCGGAAGTGGCGTGGTCGATGCAGCCGATAATGTTCAGAAGAGTCGTTTTTCCACTGCCTGAAGGCCCGATGATGCTGAGAAAATCGCCTTTCTCTATCGAAAGATCGACTCCCCGGATAGCATTTACAGTAGTCTTACCCAAAGCATAATCTTTTTTGAGTCCCTTTATCTCGATAATATTCACAACCATCCCTCCTGTTGTAGGCACATTTATGAAGCAGAAAATATAACTCTTTGTATTAAAATAGAGTAGAGATAAATTAACTTGATTTTAATTGAAATAAGGAAAGGGGGCCCTGGGGATTTCCCTGGGTCTTCTCAGGAGATGAAATGGAGGTGAACATAGAATCAGATAACTTGATTTTTGAAGTGCATGAACTGGCTGAATGAGTATTTTTCAACACACGATTTAATTTGACTTTTGGATACCTCGAAAAACGATTTATTGTTGTTTGCTAAGAGCAATTTGCTATACCCTGAACTGATTTGTTCTCTTTTCACCTTTGAGAGATAATAGCATTCATCATGTGAAAGGTCTTCTTTTTCAGATTTGCTATAGATTAGCATGAAAACAATAAAGGAATTATTTCCCTTGCCAACCATGAATGATTGCAGTTGCCTGGAAACAAAAGCGATTAATTTAAAACTTTGAGCTTACCTATGCATAACATTTTATTGCATTCAACAATAATCATCGATAGATTTTTCTTAATTCCACCCGAGACTCTGAACAAGCCCAAATTGCATTCCTGCACCCTCTGGGATTACTTTGTTTGTCCTCTGATATAGAACTCTTGAACACTGATGAAGAATATAGACTGTATCAACAAAATACAGAACCTGTTTTTGACGAACATTTTTCGTTTTTTTATTGTATTATATTAAATAAACAGAAAACCAGCATCTTACTTATTCAATGTGAACTACAATGCATAAACTATTAACTTTTATTGTTCTGTGCACCACTTTTTCTATCCGAAGTGAAGGAATAGATATTACTAATGCTGAATGGTTTGTTTCTCCATCAGGTAGCTCAATAGCTTCCGGGAGCGAAGAGGACCCACTTGATTTGGGTACTGCCTTAAGTTCTTCAGGTCCGGTCAGACCCGGTGATCTGGTACTGCTTAAAGAAGGCATATATGAGGGAAGATTTGTAAGCACCGTCTCAGGGACTGCCGACTCACCTGTAATATTCTGGGCAGAACCGGGAAAGCGGGTTACTATTGATGGTAAAAAAGGAAATGAAGATCAAGCACTTCATATAATGGGGGAATGGGTTCAATTTTGGAATCTTGAGATAACCAATACTTCTTTGCCCAGAACGGATATGGTGGAAGGAGTGCGGTTTGATGCGCCAAACTCAAAATTGATAAACTCTGTAATCCACAATAATCTTCAGGGAATAGGCTTCTGGAGCCCGGCAATAAACAGTGAACTGTATGGAAACATCATTTTCAACAATGGTACCGATGGTGAAGCACGAGGCCATGGTCATGCAATATACACCCAAAACAAAACAGGAACAAAACAGATAATAAACAATATCATCTTCTTTGGATATGGCTTTGGAATTCATGCCTACACTGAAAGTGGAGACATTCAGGGGTATAATTTTGAAAGAAACGTCTGGTTTCGTACCGGTGCATCAGTCAGTGGCTCTTCCACCTTGGGCCAGTCTGACGGGCTGCTGATTGGCGGGTTGCAACCAGTTGGCAGAGTAACTGTCAGGGAAAACTATTCCTGGGTACCGGTTCCTGATGCCAGAAGTGTCCGCTTCGGATGGGGTGGTTCAGTCGAAAATGAATTCATTGAAGCGAGGGATAATTATTTTGTTGGAAATGTGGTGACTCAGGGACTATGGAAAGATGCCAAAGTAGAGGGAAACCTTTTCTTTGGTGCTGTAATTGGACCTGAACCTGCCGATTTCCCCAATAATTCTTTTTCAAATCAACTTCCAACCGGTACAAAGACTGTTTTACATCCAAACAAGTATGATCCCCGCAGAATAGATGCAATTATATACAACTGGGACAATAATGATTCTGTACCTGTAAATTTCGACAATATGATTACACCGGGTACTGATTTTACGGTTCACAGCGTGTTTGACATTTGGGGTGAACCGGTTTTAGAGGGAAAGTACCTGGGAGATCCTTTGCACCTGCCCATGGGATCGAAACTACCACCACAGCCCAGCGGATTTCCTGGTGCAATTGTGGGTGATGATATTCCTGGGAAGTCTTTTGAGGTATTCGTGGTACGATCAGGGAATGGTCCAGTCTCATCTGCAAAAAACAATCCCGTTGTAAACAGCAGCAATTCCACTTTTACTTTAAAGTTAGTCAGAAATAGTACTCTTTGTATTACCAACCATGGAACACCGTTAGCAGGAAATATAGAACTTACAATTTACTCCCTGTCAGGAAGAGTTATTGCCCGGCATAGAACAGGCAATCTGCCGGTTAACACAAAATATGAATATCAGTTTCCAGCAGCTATCTCAAATGGAATCTATATCTGTACACTAAGAGCAGGGAATGTGGTTTACCGAAGAGTGTTTGCTATGTGAATTGGACACTGGTAGTCAGCTTTTGCACTTTCACAGGTAATTTTTTGTTTGTCGATACCTTTATTATAATCTGGAAGATATTTCTTTAGTCGATTTTCACAATCTTTAGAAGAGCTTATCCGTCACCATCTTCAAATGAAGCAGCAGCCACTTTCGGTTACCCACATCTCATTGCGACGCAAGAGAGAAAATACTCCACTTGTGTTAAGACCAGCCGCGGCTTTAGTGAAATGACACTGAATAGGTGTTCCATAATATAGAACACTTTGTTCATACTCTTCCCTGAATCGACGGTCATTTAATGAAGATATCTTTATATTTTATAGCGATGCATTAACAAAACAGGGCTATCTAGCTCTGTCTGTTGAAACATCCCGAGCCGTACAGCCCGTGATATGGAGTAAGAGATTAAATTGAACCAGCATACTCTGTCGGGGTTCTGACTTGATACGAGGGTCATTTCAACAGGAATTCAATTCTACTTATATACATTTTTTACAATCACAAATATTTTTTGTTAAAGGATATGATTATGGTGAACAAACGTTTTTTCCTGCTTCAGGCGTTACTTTTCTGTGCCACAACCGGTTTTGCCGACAATCCGATTGTGCAAACCTGCTACACCGCCGATCCTGCCCCCATGGTGTACATGGATACTTTATTCCTCTACACCTCCCATGACGAGGACATCACGAGGAACAACTTCTTCACGATGGACAACTATAAGCTCTTCTCAACCGTGGACATGGTGAACTGGACCGACCGCGGTATTATCTGCGAAGGGAAAGACTTCAAATGGTTTACCGATAATGCCTGGGCTCCGCAGGCTATACCCAGAAACGGTAAAATCTATCTGTACGTGCCACTCAACAACAATACTGGCGCAAAAATCGGTGTGGCCGTTTCTGACTATCCTACAGGCCCATTCGTAGACCCGGTTGGAAAGGCGATAGCACAGGAAGGGCAAATGGCTATCGATCCGACAGTGTTCATTGACGATGACGGGCAGGCCTACCTCTACTGGGGTAATGGTAACCTCCGTATGGTGAGGCTGAAAGAGGATATGATCACCCCGACAGGGAGCGTTACTTCCAGAATATCGTTGCAGGGATTTACCGAGGGGCCATGGTTCTACAAGCGCGGGTCGATCTATTACATGGTCTATGCCGGATCTGGTGAAAGAATCAGCTATGCTACCAGCGACAAACCAACCGGACCCTGGAATTATAAGGGCGACATTTTCGGCAACCCCAATATTGGTACCAACCACCCCGGTGTCATCGATTATAAAGGTCATTCCTATATTTTCTATCACAACGGTGCATTGTCTGGCGGGGATAGCTTTAAACGCTCGGTCTGTGTGGAAGAGTTCACCTACGGGGCTGATGGGAGCATTCCCAAACTGACCATGACCAAACAGGGTCCGGCACCTGTTGGCACACTCGATCCCTATCAACGGGTCGAGGCAGAGACTATTGCCGACTCAAGGGGGCTCAAGACCGAGGTGTGTAACGACATCGGTGGTGGTATCAACCTCACATCCATCAACAACGGGGACACTCTCAAGGTCAGGGAGGTCGATTTCACAGATGGTGCCGTCTCATTTGAGGCACGGGTTTCTTCATCGGGGGGTAACGCAAAGATCGAGCTTCGCCTCGGCAGTCAGACCGGTACACTAATCGGGACCTGCGATGTTTCAGGGGCATCATCCTGGACTACCAAGACCTGTAATGTAACCGGGGTCACCGGCAAGCACGACCTGGTCATGAAGTTCGTTGGCGGCAACGGCGATCTCTTTAAGTTCAACTATTGGAAGTTTAACCCTGTTCCAACCGGGACAATCGATCAGAAAACTTTTGGAAAAAAGGCAGGCGGAATTGGAGTATCATTCGTTAACGGTGCGAATAAGGCATTGCGGCTTGATTTTTCACAGTCGGCTCCGCAGCAGCCTCTGACTATCGGTGTATACGATCTTTCCGGCAGATTCATAACGACACTGTATTCGGGGCTGACACACGCGTCACAATTGCTGCTCCCGCTCAATGATGCAAGAATGCAGCCGGGAGTCTATATGATCAAAATGTCACTCGGCAGTCATGTCGTTAAGGTCAAGTCGATATCGATGCAGTAATCAGAGTAAC
>JAEZKP010000086.1 GCA_023436145.1 Fibrobacterota bacterium
TCGATCTTTCCGATCCGGTAAAGAAATATAGGGATTATATACAACTTGAAAAATTAGACAGTAAAGGCGAAAAAGTTATAAAGTATTTAAAAGATGCCATCAGAGGAAAACTCAACTTCCACAAACGTGAAGCCTGGGTTGTGGGGACACCGCAATTTGTGAAGCAGATATTAGATTTGGACAGCTGCAGACGGGCCCGGATTGCCCGTCATGTACTGGAGAACGTTACGATGGAAAAGATAGTAGAAGAAGTAACCAAGTCACTGTGTCTCCCCGTCAACGAGATATTTCGTCAAGGACAATACGATGTTAAATCCACGGCAAGGGAGCTGTTTGCTTATGTGGGAAAGATACGCTTTGATTTTTCTGGTGCAAAGATGGCCAGGCATCTGAAGGTTACTGAATCTGCGATTTCCAGGATGATAAGCAGGTTTAATAGTATAGAGTGCAAAAACTTTTTTGTAAATATGGTAAATGCAGAATTTACCTGATAATCTTGAAGAAACAGAAAGACCGCTAAAATTATCCTTCATCTCATTCCTTGACGATGCCATTTTTCTGGGATGGATCACCAATTAAATATCGAAAGTAAAATTTGATGCCATAACGATGCGGTTTTGCTGATTGACCACTCATAGATGTGAGTTGTCCTGTTTACATGCAGCTAATTTGATCTGCCCGGAGATGATTTCGACAAACACACTGAAACAACTCCGGGGAAAAAATGATGCCGGATAAGAATATCGAACCAAATAAATAGATCAATAACAATAGCTTACGCCTGAAATTATTTACAAAGCCATTATTATTTATTAAAAAACAGGTGAGGCCAAAAAGTGCCGCCTCTTACCCTCCCCAGAGGTGAAAGATGGTTATATCAGGAATCACCTCTGGGGAAACCATGAGGAAAAAACCCCCGGCCTCCTTCGTATAACTCACCACTCAACTACGAAATTCATTCCAATCTCCATCGGATTTAACTGGTCCTAAGTGGACTCTCGCGATATCTGGAAAATCAGAAACGCTGGCAGACCAGCTACCCATTCTCCTCAGACTCCAGTTCCTCCCGTTTTCTTTGACGGTATTTTTCAGGAGCCACCTTGGTTGCTTCCGTAAAGAATCGGTTGAAATCATCCGGACCTTTGAACCCTGTCAATTCTGCAATTTTGTCCAGGCTGTAATCAGTTTCTCTCAGAAGGTTTCTGGCCAGTTTTATTTTATGAAAATTCACAAATTGTTCGAATGTACAGTCTGCTTCTGTTTGAATTCTGTTAATGATTTCTTCAGAAGTGCACGAAAGTGCCCTGGCTACAGTTAAGGGAGAAAGGTGCGGATCGGATAAGGAATTTTTCAGGAATTCTAATATATTGTTCATCGATTCAGAGTATCCCCGCTGGTCCATCTGCTCTATATTTCTGGTCTTTTGAAATTGAATAAGTTGAATTCCAATCAGGGTGAATAAGAGAATAGAAAAAATAACTACCCCCAGGAGTAAAGCTATTCTTAGGGGATACATAGCCTGTTCCAAAACCATATTGCCCCACTGACTTGGGTTGTAACGGTTGGATGCTTCTGTACCCGACCAGCTGGTGAAAGATTCGATATTGCTGTTATCATCGACATTGATTACTGAAATATCGAAACCGATAATTTTTGGGGGATATTGCAGATCCGAGAGTAAAAAAATAGGTAATGACACTTCTATACTGTAACCATCCGGGTAGATTTTTTTAGCCCATCGCATTTCACGGCTGATAAGTACATTGACACTGTCTGCCAGTGTGAAACCGGAATCGGTCAGATTCACAGTAAAGCAGTTGCTTCTGAGTTTGGGCCCGAAACGGATACTGCGATGGTTGATGCCTGCAAATGCGTTTTTGTTATTGTAAACATCAAAATGGAATTCCACATAGTCCTTGAAAGTAACTGAACTGTCATAAATCCGTGCTGCAAGAAAAATGTTTTTTCCACTCCAGAAGGCCTTGAATGTTCCGGTATTCCCTACTTTTACTGCCCGTATGGCCTTCCATTCATCGATCACACCATCGATACTGGAAGTATCAGGGGCATTTTTCTGGTAACTGTGGTATTTCTTTCTGCTGACTCTCTTTTCTCTGTCAAGAACCCAGCGGTGTGCAAGTGGTGGTGAGATGATTTTTAGACCGGATTCATGGAACAATACGTACCCTGGCTGCAGATGTATCTGATCCTGATCAGGAATCTCTTTACAGTTCCAGACTGCCCGGTAGGGAGGTTTGGAAAAGGTCCCCAGTGTGTCAGTTTTTTTTCCGGAATAGCGCACCAGCACGCTTATAGAATCAACCGGGCAGAGGGGTAAAATTTCTACAGGTAAGCTATCAGTGGAAATAATGGAACGTATTACTGGAGAGATGATCTTTGCACTATCAGCGGTGGTTTTTACACTGCTATCGGCTTTAGACGCGTTGCTGTCCACTTTATCACTTCTGGTGAGCATTTGAAGTGTAGGAAGAGATTGTTTGGGTTGTGCTTGAAGAGAATAGAGTGAACCCAAGAAAACCGAAAAAATGAATAATAGTCTTAGCGGCATACTTTTTAAATAGTAGGTATTTAATTTGGTTTATTCTGGTTACTTCATAAAAATTAATTCTAAGCAGTTGCTCTGTGTCAGGTTTTATTTTATTAACAGAAATCGGAAATATGGAGGTAAGAATGAAAAATAAATGGATAATTCTACCCATGATTTTTTGCTGGTTTTTGTTTATAGCTCTGGACAGTGCAACCGGTTTGTTTTATAGCGGGCACATGCTGAAAAAAAACCGGCTGTTCACCATTCCTTTAAGGTTTTTGAAATTTTTAAAAGGTAGTACAATTTTTTTTATAGCAGTACTGAATTTCATTTTGGTAGCAGGGCATTTGGGTAAGCCCCGGTGAATGCGACTGTTGAACAGGGGTCAGGAAAAAAGGGTTAAAAATGAGTGAGAGAATTATTTATCTGGATAATAACGCCACAACTCAGGTAGCCCCTGAGGTGCTTGAGGCAATGTTACCATTTTTTAAAGATCGTTATGGTAATCCATCCAGTATTTATCGGTTTGGTGGATCAATTCGTCGTTATGTGGAGCAGGCGAGGGAACAGGTAGCCGATTTTTTAGGGGCTTCACCTGAAGAGATCATTTTCACCAGTTGCGGTTCTGAGAGTGATAATCTGGCATTAAATGGATTTTGTGCGGTGCATGGAAACCGTTCAAAAATCATAACTTCCACAGTAGAGCACCCCGCAGTGCGTAATACTTGCAGATATCTTAAGAAAAAAGGTTCAGCACTGGTGGAGCTGGAAGTGGACAGTGAGGGGATGCTTTCAGCAGATGCGCTTGATAAGTTGGTTATCGATGAAGATACGATTGTCAGCCTTATGTGGGCCAATAATGAAACCGGTGTAATTTTTCCGGTTTGTGAATTTGCTGCAAAAGTGAAAAGCAGGGGTGGTGTTTTTCATACCGATGCAGTACAGGCTGTGGGTAAAATACCGATAAATCTCAAAGAGACTTCAATCGATATTCTTGCCTTGTCCGGCCATAAGCTGCATGCTCCCAAAGGGATAGGAGCGGTATTTGTACGTAAAGGAACCAGAATAGAACCTCTCATTCACGGGGGACATCAGGAGAATGGGTGGCGTGCAGGAACAGAGAACGTTCCCTACATCGTTGGACTAGGTATGGCTTGTGAACTGGCCAAAAAACACATGGTTGAGGAAAATACCAGAGTTCGACAGTTGCGTGACAGGCTGGAACATGAACTGATGACCAGGTGTGCAGGTGCAAAACTTAACGGACACAAAGAACACCGGCTTCCAAACACCACCAACATTAGTTTCGAATTTATTGAAGGTGAATCTATATTGCTTCATCTGGACGAAATTGGCATTGCTGCATCATCAGGTTCAGCTTGTACTACCGGATCTCTGGAGCCTTCACATGTGCTGCGGGCAATGGGAGTTCCTTATACTTTTGCACACAGTTCCACTCGTTTTTCTCTCAGTAGATATACCACAGATTCAGAG
Source organism: Fibrobacterota bacterium (assembly GCA_023436145.1). Taxonomy (GTDB): domain Bacteria; phylum Fibrobacterota; class Chitinivibrionia; order Chitinivibrionales; family Chitinispirillaceae; genus JAAYPC01. Next base: position 4,043 of record JAEZKP010000086.1, read on the forward strand.
ATTGATGCAGTTATCGAGGTGATGCCTGCGATAGTGGAAAAACTTCGTGCTATATCGCCTTTTGTAAAAAAAATAAATGTCTCTGAAGTACAGTCTCAGATTGAAACTCTGAAAAAGAAAGAAAATGCAGTTATTTTAGCTCACACTTATCAGCCCGCTGAGATTCAGGATATTGCAGATTATGTAGGAGATTCTTATGGGTTAAGTGTGCAGGCAAGTAAGACAAAGGCGGATAAGATTATTTTCTGCGGCGTGAGATTTATGGCAGAAACTGCTGCAGTTTTAAACCCGACAAGACAGGTTATTCTTACCGAGCCGAAAGCAGGATGTCCCATGGCGGAAATGATTAAACCCGAAGACCTGCTTAAGCTTAAGGCCGAATATCCTGATTATCTGGTAATGTGCTATGTCAATTCGACTGTGGAAATCAAAGCCATCTCAGATGTCTGTTGCACCAGTTCAAATGCGGTGAAGATTGCCCGTAAATTGCCTCCGGAAAAAGGTATCATTTTTGTCCCGGACAAACACCTGGGCTCATACGTACAGGAGATGACCGGACGAAAAATGGTCCTATGGAAAGGCTTCTGTCCCACCCATCATCAGATTACCCCTGAAATGGTGGAAAAAGCAAGAAACAAATACCCTGATGCACTTATACTTATTCATCCGGAAGCCTCTCATGAGTGCAGGGTACTGGCAGATCATGTGTTCTCCACAGGTGAGATGATTGAGTTTGTAAAAAACTCCTCTCATACCAAATTTACCATTGCTACAGAGTTGGGGATTTTGCATACTCTGAGGAAGGCTAATCCGGGTAAGGTGTTCAATGCTTTGTCCGATGATATAGTCTGCCCAAATATGAAGAAGAACACACTGATTACTGTGAAAAATGCTCTGGAGGGAACTGGCGGGGAATTGATTGTGGTAGATAAAAAGATTGCCGAAAAGGCTGAGAGGTCATTGAGGGCAATGCTTGAGATGTCGCAGTAAAACTCTATTCTGCAAAAAAAACATTGCCTTGTTTGTGAAAGTCATCTCAATGCGGCACCTACCTGGGGCTATTAATTGCCATTTCCTAAGCAATTGCCTTTTCTCTTGAGTGCTAATATTCCAAAATATACTACTTTTATTGAAAAAAACTGGGGGTTAAAACCCCAGAGTTTGCTTTTTTACGAAGAAAGTCTTCACCTTCGGGTATTACCCTTTCATTAACCACTTCGTTTTATATATTCAGGTAAATTAAGCGATCCCAGGGCAATTTCTGCCTTGCAGTGATCTCACCGGAATAGTACAATTTTTTTATATCTGTTTATTTTGTAACATCTTAGCTCAAAAACACCATCAGCCAGGTGTAATACGTTTTTCACCAGGGCAGCCACAGTTTACCATATGAATAATAATAAATTCATAGATACACCTGTTTTGTGGAATCTGGTTCTGGTGTGTGTTTGCATAATCGTCTGGATTTCAGTACACTTGCTAAGCGCTACACCTTTCCCCTTCGATTATGATTCCACAAACTATGCACTGGGTATCTGGGATAAATTTGATATTGGAAAGTGTCAACCGCATGCGTTCGGATACATATTCCATATCATGAGTGCCAGGGTTTTTTTACCTTTCATTAAAAATCTTTTTATTCTGCAACAGGCTCAGAGTATACTGTATCTTTTGATTGCAGTACTATGTTTTATTCCCTGGCAAAAGAAAGTTTCGCACGCATTGCTGATTTTTGCAACAATGCCGCTTCTGCTCTTTTTCACTTCTGTCCCGGTCATACACGCAGCATCCCTGGCAGCCAGCGCACTTCTGGCAAAATCACTGTTTTTACTCCATGAGCGCAAAATCAATCCGGTGGTTCCTGTTATTATTTTATTCACTTCAATTGGATTCAGACAGGATCTTGGGATTTTTTTGGGGCCGGTTCTGGCATTTGCGCTTCTTCGTAACAGATGTACTATCCGTCAATGGACAATATTTTCTCTTTGTGCTGCGCTCCTTACTCTTTCCTGGTATTTACCAACAAGTCTGCTTAGTAAAGGGCTGTCCCCATGGAAAGAAGCAAATGTAATAGTCAGGCCTTTTTTAGAGTCATCCTCAATTATCTATGGTGCCAGCCTGTTTAGTTGGGCCCGTTCTGTTCTCAGGTTTTTAATCTATTTGCCAGGCGTACTTGGGCCAGGGGGAATAATTCTGGCAATTTTTGCATTCAAAAGTTGTGACCAAACTGATCGCCTGTATCTTTTTTTTGCAACTGCACCATTTATGATTTATGGGTTTATTTTTTACTTTGGATTTCCAAATTATTATGCGACTATAATTGCTTTCTTTTTTGTCTGGATATCCAATTGTAAAGATTTAACGATCAGTCCCATGGTGACAATGGTTTCTGTTCTTTTAAACGTGCTCTATTTCTCATTTGCGCCGGTACCGCAATACGAGGATACGACAAATTATTCAAACCGTACAACAGTTCAGTCTGTAAAAAAGCAGCTTTCCTATTTGGGTGCCAACGGAAGACCTTATATTCAACACAGGAAAAATAAGCATGCGTTTATTGATTCAGCTCTCTCAAAGTGCAAATGTTTTTACGATACCGATAAGATTGAGTATGGAGGTATACCCTATCACCGGATTTGGAAACTGATGTCCATGACACAATGGGGTAACACATACGGGGACAACCCTGATTCAGCTGACTGTATTATCCGTTATGTTAAACCAGGAGAGACACCCGATCTGCAGTCAGGTAATGTGGGTATATGGTACAAAAAAAAGGCACAGAATCAGAATGAATAACCCAGCAACAATTCAAATACCGATGTTCTCCGTTGTTATACCTGTGTACTGGGGGAGTTTGTATCTTCAGGAACTCTGTTACCGACTCTGCAGTACACTATGCAGGCTTGGAGAGGATTATGAAATCATACTGGTCAACGATGCATCACCAGATAATTCATGGGAAATAATCGAACAGCTTACCAGTGCAGATCGAAGAATTCTGGGAATCTCTTTATCAAGGAATTTCGGGCAGCACAACGCCATCACAGCAGGCCTTCGGGCATCCAGAGGTGAATGGGTAGTAGTGATGGATTGTGACCTGCAGGATTGTCCCGAAGAGGTTGAAGTTCTTTACAATGCCTTAAAAAGCAACAGAGGTGCTGATTATGCAGTTGCAGTAAGAAAAGAGAGAAAGGATAATTTTTTCAAGATACTCACATCCAGAATATTTTATGCAATTTTAGGATATCTTACCGAAACAGAACAGGATCCAAGAATTGCTAATTTCGGTGTATATCACAGAAAAGTTATTGATGCAGTGCTTGCGATGAAAGATCATGTAAGGTTTTTTCCAGCAATGATTCAATGGGTAGGGTTTAAGGGAATTAAAGTGCCAGTAAACCATGCATCGCGCCAGAACGGGTCCAGCAGTTATACAATGAAAAAACTGTTTGATTTGGGGTTCAATGTGATCATCTCCTTTTCAGATAAACCACTGCGCTTAACAGTCAAAGGTGGCCTGTTGATCTCTTCACTTTCGTTCTTTTATGCGCTTTTCATTCTGGTCAGAGCTTTACTAGGCGAAATTACTGTCAGCGGCTGGCCCAGCTTGATTATTTCGATCTGGTTTCTTTCAGGGCTAATTATTGCTGTGATGGGTATGATAGGCATTTACCTCGGAAGAACGTTTGAAGAAACTAAAAGAAGACCGGTTTTCATCATCAGGAAGACAACTAACGATGATAAATATCCTTGAGTGGGACTCAAAATTCTTTGGTTTTACAGTTGCACAGATGGAACCGGTCGCAGATTTTCTGCCAGGATTGGACCAATATGCCCATGAAAATAATGTCACACTCGTTCAATGTGTTTGTCCACTTCACAAAACAGATGTCATTGAACAACTTGAAGAAAGCGGCTTTCGCTTTGCAGATCTGCGTATGACTTACACGCTTTCTGTTCCATATAACGGATTAAGCCAGCAAACAGTTTTATCTATAGCAGATCAGGCCGATATAGACTCTCTAAAAGACATTGCATCCAGGGCATTTCTGGACAGCAGATATTATCATCCAAAATTTGATTGCCAAGCATCTTCACGTTTGTTTCAGTTGTGGGTGGAAAAAGCTGTGCATGGCACATTTGATGACATATGTCTTAAAAGTATAGTAGATAATCAGATCTGCGGATTTATTACCCTCAAATTCAAAGCACAAAATTCAACCATTGGACTCATTGGTATTGAACCATCTCAAGAAGGAAAAGGTCATGGACGTACCCTCATCCAACAGGCTGTTTGTTTATGTGAGAGAAATCATATATCTGTTTTGGAGGCAAAAACTCAAGGTAAAAATATAAACGCTCAAAATTTTTATACCGGAACAGGCTTCAAACTTACTGCAATGGACATGTGGTTTTATAAATGGTATAACGATCCGTAAAAGGATAATCCAGTATAATTGGTGGATCCAATTCACTAAACGGTCTTCAAGCACACAACGCCGAATATTTCTTTAGAGGATGAATAGTATGTCCTTGTTCGCAACTCACTTCTTCCTTACCGATCCCATAAGCTTGTCAAAGGGCTTCAAATCCGGTATCCCTGAAAAATACCTTCTGTATCTGTCATAATATTCCAGTGCTTCATTGTTTCTTCCCTGTTCGACTCTGCTCACCACCGTTTCCACAAAGTTATTCAGATTTGGCACACCAGCTTTTCCCATTATCATCTGTTGAAACCAGGTTTCAAAAAGTGTATGAGACTCAATATTCATGGATTTATATAAAGACATCTCTTTAACAAGACTATACAGCTGAGATGGAAGTCTGGATGGAGTATGAATACTGATTTTATGGATACTGACAATACTGTGCAGCTTCTGAGTGAGTAATGACATACCTCGATCAAAAACCAATTGAAGTGGAATTTCGCATGAAATCTGCCACTCCAGATCAATGATCTGGTATTGTTCATGTTTTATCGGATTTACTCCTGGAATTAAAATGTTAAGCGGAGTCAGATCGACAAATTTTCCCGGAAGCCATCCTCCGTTGAGAGTTTCAGGGTAAAGTGGTTTCATGAAATTTCTGCTGATAAACCTGTTATAGTGGTCAACTATCTCCTCGCTGGTTTTTATGATTTGTTTATTAAGTATACTATCCCAGATGCAGATAAATTCATATGCCTGCTCAAAGCGGTTCTCAAGCACTGCTTCAACTATGGCATCGAAGAGATTTTTAGTTCCATTATAGTAAGGTTCCTGCTGATAGTTTAAGACCAGCCTGATGTCACATTCCGGAAGAGGACTTTCAGGGTAAAGCCTTTTCTTGGCTACCTTTATTTCACCATGGTTTAGTGTAAATACTGTGGATGTCTGAAAAGGTTTACTTCGAAACTTAACATTAGATTTAACAGCCACAATGTCTGAGTTATTCAGATAGAAATCACAGCTTTCATTTTTAGAGGCCATTACCAGAAATGAATTCATAAAACAGGTCGCAGAACTCACTTCACTTATCAGCTTTAAAAATGTCCGGTCACTAAAAACCGGATTGACATTCTCATTTGGTTCGGGAGGAATATCGGTTAATGCCATATAATCAAAAGAAGAATCTCCAAAGGCAAGATCACTGTAGATCAGGCTGGGTAGTTTATAATCAGGAAAGGGATAGTACCAGGATTGGACAGGAAGTCCTGCAGCGCAAAGTTTTTCCTGTAATCTGGATTTAGTAAAAGTCCTTACTCCGTTATAATGGGGATAATCATTAATACCCTCATAAGACGTTCCATAATGGTCCTCAGCACAGCCTGAAATATATTTACATCCAAGCTGATTTTCAATTGCTACAATAAGCGCACCCTGGTCTGAAAGCCATCCGGCAGCTCTTTTCAATAATGATGTATATGGATCCTGACCCTGTTCATATTTTCCAGCATACTCCAGTACCCCAATCAGTGTAATTATATCAAATGTACAGTGCGGATGGAATGAATCAATGGAACAGGCATGAATAGTGAGATTCTCAGCCCCTTTGCAGCGCGCCTGTATGACTTTGGCTCGTTCTGGTGAGCCTTCTATCGCAACTATTTCTGAATCAGATAAGTTGCATAAAAACGATGTTATAGCACCGCATCCGGCGCCCAGCTCAAGAACTCTCAGTGGTTTTTTACCGAAATTGATCCATGAGAGAATGTTTTTTCGCAAAGGCGATAAGTGGTAATATAAAGCCCAGTTAGATTTATTCTGCCAGGTAGTTAACTCATCGAAAAAAGGTTCTGAAACGATTTCATAAAGCAGAGTTTCTGAACCATCCCGGTAAGAAATCGTATTTGGATATTGGATTAATTTAGGTAGTGATAAATGGCTCACCTTTATTCCTTCTTTGTAGTTTGGTGTTATGCACTGGAGTATTAGTTTTGAGAGGTTTTAAACTATAACGTAATACTATCATTTTTTATCGATTACATCAATTGTCTTGAGACTGGAAGAGCTTTTTTTAATAAAAGAAAACCCCGTAATATTTTCGGGTGTTGAAAACGTGCTGCATCGTTTCTATAATTGAAACAGGACTGGGTTATTTGCTGCTAAGCAGGTAGGTTCTTTAGTGAGTTGGGTGAGGATGAAACGCAGTATATCCAGAAAAATGAGTCGCGAAGAAGTGATTGCCTCGATGGCAAATAAGCTGGCAGTTGGCTCAGTGGTAAATACAAAAAGAAAGGTCCGCAGAAGAATAATAATTATCAATATAGTCGTTATTCTGATATTTGGAACACTGGTTTTATCTTTTTCTTTTTCAAAAAAATCTCATAAACAGCAGCAAAGTCATTCATATCTGAAGACTGCCAGCATGGTGCAAAGTCCTCTGCTGAAACTAAAAACTGCATTTCAGAGTGGCACAATTGGAGCAGATGAATATGCTTTATATCTGGCATATCTGCTGGTTAAATATGATTCTGTTCCGGAAATTTTTCAGACACCCCGTCCGCACATAAATGGGAATGAAATTAACGCAGAACTTGACAAAGTATGGAATTACCTCAGTATGGGGAGAAGAAATAAAATAAAAGAACTTCTTCCACAATTCAAGCCGCAGGGGTAGAAAAAAAGGAATATCGGGGCAAAAAAATGAGGAACGGACTCTACAGTTTTCTCGATGGGTGTCTTAATTTACTGTTACTGGAAGATGATCCTGGTTATCAGGATCTGATACTGGAATTACTGGAGCCTGTAAAAATATTTACCTGCCATAAAGCATCATCCACCGGTAAGGCTTTACAATGTGTAAACGATACCAGCAGGATACATGTATGTATCCTTGATCTGGGAATTTCTGATTATGCTGGTGATGAGTTTTTCATTCTACGTAATTATGCCGACAGTATCCCAAGTATTGTGTTAACCGGATCACAATCACCCGGGAAAGGTGCAACCTGTATACAGCTAGGTGCAAAAGCGGTAATGGAAAAAGGACCCGGATTCAGTTTCGATCTTTTCTATTCTTCTCTCTGTGAGCTGACTATCCGAGGCATTCTGGGTAGAATAGCAGCAAAAAAAGCTTCGGATACGCTCAAGGATTCTAT
>JAEZKP010000088.1 GCA_023436145.1 Fibrobacterota bacterium
TTGTTTGAATTTTGAATAATTGGTAATTGGGATTTGTTTAGGATTTGGTGTTTGTGATTTGGAATTTATTTGCGTGCCCTACTTCTTATGAAATCTTATGTTTGTTAAATTAACCGGACACTTCTGAGCACCGGAGAATAGTTTATTTCTAAGGCTCTTTCTCATGTCACGAAACGATTCTAGCCATTTTACAAACCCTCTTCTTTTGTGTCACCTGTTTAACTTTACCCGGCCGCTTGATTTTAATTAACAAAACACCTATTTTCTTTTTATCTGTTCAGTAATGGATAAACATAAAGATTATTGTTACGACAAAAGAATCGGAATCCTGTTTTGCAAAACCTTAAAATATGTTGGTTCACTGATAAAAAGACCATGGAGGAGCGTTGTAAATGAACAAATGCATATTGGCCCTGACTGCGTTTTTTCTACAAATCTGGATTGTTCAGGCAGATGATACTGAAAGGGAGATGTTTTTGCAAAAAGGATTCAACTGGAAACATTATGAACAAGCCCAACGGCTAAACCTGGATCTGGAAAATTATACCGCCTTCTATAAAAACAGAACCAATAGAGTAAGAGGCACTGTAATGGCAGCTATCGGAGGAGGGTGCAGCGGTCTAGGCCTCTATTTTATTTTTTGTGGATCAGTAATAAAATCGGTTTCATCCTATGACGATCATTTCTATGATGATTATGATGATTATAATGAAATTGATAAAGCTGTCGGCACATTCTTCATAGTAAGTGGGGGAATATGTATGGCCACTGGTGTAGGACTGATAATCGGTGGTGTTATTAAGCGAAATACTTTTGAGAAAGTATTCACAAAAAGCGGGGCACAACTCAGTCTGCAACCAAAATTGGACCTTATAAATAACCAATATGGAGCTCAGTTATCCCTTTCTTTTTGAAAGTGCCTGAAAAGTTAAGTCTATAGAATTCAATCCGGATCAGCAATCAGCGTTTGCTTGTGTAAATATTGGAACATTTAAGACATCAGACAGTTACCAACAGACGCTGAATATGTTTCGCAATAAAAATCCTTTTTAAAAGCAACTGAGGAAACGCATTGAAAACTTACAAATTGTTAATCGCCTTAACTGTAATTCTTTTGTACTCCCAGATTATTCCGGCTGAAGAGCCTGAAAAACAGGCCCCTGTAGATCTACAAAAACTCGTGGAACTGCAAAAACTGCTGGATATGCAGAAACTTATGAATATGCAACAGGATTCCGAAGCGATGGAGTTTAGAAATGAGGGGTTTAACCGCAAGCATTATCAAACAGCCCAAAAATTGAATCTGGATGTGGAAAATTATAGAATTTATTACACAAACAGGAAAAATAGAAAAAAGGGTAACAGGCTTATGGCCATCGGAGGTGGAATTGCCACCTTAGGATTGTTCCTGGCGATAGATGGCCTGCTAACAGTAATAGAACCACCTTCCAATGGCTACAAATATAGTACTTATTCTCTCGAAGATTTTACAATTGGAGGCATGAGCATTGGTACTGGTATAGGACTTTTGATTGGTGGTGTTATAAAACGCAATAAAATAAGAAACGTGGTTACTAAAGATGGGATACAGCTGAATTAACAGCTAAAGCATTGATCTCCTGAACTATATCTGCAAAAACACTAAAACTGCAGATACTACATTTGCCCCTCCCCCGCATCAGGACTGGGCCAATAGAATAACACTGCTTTTTTTGTCCTATTTGGTGGTGGTATTATATAATAATGATATAATAATCACTGTTTTCTATTGCACGATTATATTTTAGAGGATATTTTAATAATTTTGTAAGTTACAAGGATTTTCCGCACCGGTATGGCTACCACTTTAACGATTAAAAGTTTTTATTTGTGGACTCCTTTCTCCTTTGTTAATACGTCGGGACAGAATCATTCTTATGTCCTGCCAGAGAAGTGGGAAATTCCTACACCAGATTTCATCGACAAAAAAAAGCTAAGAAAACTCAACGATCTCTCTAAATTAATCCTGCATTCAGCTATCAGATGTTCTACTCCGGAAAACAGAAATTTTATCACTGTATTATCTTCCAGAAATGGTGATATCAACAACGCTTTGAAATTACTTCAAGACATCGCTAATGATGAGCTGGTATCCCCTCAGATGTTTGTTAATTCAGTTTTAAATATGCCATTTGCGCACTATTCCATATTCTTTGGTAACAATTTACCATCCAGCGCCATCTCCTCCAGTCAGTCCTCACTGGGGTATGGTTTTCTGGAAGCGATGCTGAATCTAAAAAGGTTTAAAGGAAATGATATACTGTTAACCTGTGCAGACCTTCCCCTGGAAGGTGGTCTGGAAGTTTACAGTGATACACCTTGTCTTCCATATTCGTTATCCATGATACTTTCAAATGATGACTCTGCACAAAACAGAGTCTGTTTTGAATATGAATCCTTCTGTGGTACAGAAAAGCAAAAACAAATACCAGACGCTCTGGATTTTTATTTTCACTTTCTGAATCAGGATAATGATACATTTATATCAGAAACATCAGATTCCAGATTTACATGGAGAAGACATTCTCCAGAATGAATTCGTATACGTAAAAGGAGTATTAAAAAATGAGTGACCAGATCAAAAAAGAATTAAAAGAATTAATAATCAGTGAATTAGCCCTGGAAGATGTTTCAACTGATGATATCAGAAATGACCAACCCATATTTAACGAGGGGCTAGGCCTTGATTCTATTGACGCATTAGAATTAGGGGTGGCGATACAAAAAAAATATGGAGTCAAACTGAAAGGCAAATCAGATGCGGAAATAAAGTCCTATTTCTCCTCAATAGATGCACTTGCAGATTTTATTTCCAAAAGCATCAATCAATAGTGTAGCTATAGAATAGAAGTCTTTTTAGCAAGCCTCTGTTTTTCTGGCTTGTGGAGATAAGCAAGGATTTATCGGATAGGTTAACAGTTGCTTTTTAATAGATGCCAGTTGTCTTCCGGACAGCAAAGCAGTTGTAAAAGTAATCGGGTGTGGGGCCGCAATAGCGGATTGTTGGTTCATTTTCAGGTTAAAATTATACATGACAGAAGTACATAAGGTAATAAAACCTATCAAATTGTCACTCAATATCTTTCTTCCTGTAGTTACTGTTCTTGTACCCTTCATTATCTATTGTGGAATCCGATTTTTCGGAATCAGATATTTGCTGACTGGTCTGTTTTTTTTGTACCTATTAAGAAGTGTGTTTTACCTGAGAAAGGGAATGAAAAAAAGTCAGATTTTTATTTTTATCATTATTGCTGCGCTTCTGGGTCTGGCTATTGTTCTTAACCGGGTATCTCTTGCATTATTCACTCCAGCCCTGATAAATCTTGGATTGTTATTAAGTTTTGGTTCCACCCTGGTTTTCGGCCCACCTCTGATAGAGATCTTTGCAAGAAGACAGGTTAAGTCATTATCGGAGCAGGAAGTGAGATATTGCAGAAAATTAACAGGATTGTGGTCTTTATTCTTTATCATAAATGGAAGTATCTCTTTGATAACAGCAGTAGCAGGAAATATGGAACACTGGATTATCTATAATGGTTTTCTGTCCTATATTATGATAGGATTGTTTTTTTCAATAGAGATGACATACAGATACTATCGTTTTAGAAACTATGGCAACACTGTTATAGATAATTTTTATAAACGGATATTCAAACCCTATGCGGCTGATTCTCAAGGATAAGGCAATTGCCACCCAATCGGGAACTTCAGTGAAATAGACTCATAAGATTAAAGATGCTTATAAACTCAAAAACTGATCTGTCAGTTCTGAAAGATTTTTGGTCATGAATAGAAATTTCAATTCTCTTTCTTCGGTTCTGATCCGCAAAGATCAAACTGCAACTATGTGTCGAAAAGAGGGCATCGATATAAACTGGGAAAAATTCCTTTCTGATATAAAAAAGCTATACCTTGAACTCGACACCAAACCGGCTCACCACAAATACCTGGTGTATTGCAAATCATCATATCAATTCGCAGTCGCACTTTTTGCGGTGTGGCACAGAGGGGCTGTTTGTGTGCTTCCTCCCAATAACAGCAAGGAAGTGTTAAAAAGGTTTGAAAATTATGCAGATGCATTTATCACGGACCAGGCAGACGGCTACACTGGTTTGATGACAATTGCTCCGCTTCAAAATGGTAGAGAAGAAAGTGAAAAGCTGAATCCTTTACCAGAAAATGAAGTATTGCTGGAGCTTTTCACTTCCGGAACAACAGGAGAGAGAAAATGTGTCAGGAAAACTATCGCCAACCTCAATTCTGAATTGCGGGTGTTAAATGATACATTCGGTTCGGTTCTGGAAAACGCAAGGACCTTCTCCACTGTATCTCACCAGCATATATATGGATTATTACATAAGATTCTTTTACCGGTCTGCACTAACCGCATGTTTATCGATGAAACCTATTTTTATCCGGAAAAACTGCTTGCAGATATGAACGACGGGCAAAGAGAAAATGTTCTCATTTCCGGACCAGCTCACCTGAAATTAATACCTGAACTGGTTAATCTGGGTGCCATGAGTAAATTTTGCCAGGCAATATTTTCATCCGGAAGCTTACTGGATACTGAGAGTGCGCACAAATTCAGCTCTCAATCAGGTATTATCCCTATTGAAGTGCTTGGTTCCACAGAAACCGGCGGAGTGGCCTGGCGCCGCCAGAGTTCAACTGCAGACAGTGAAAAATGGTCTCCTTTTCAATCGGTGGAAGTCAAAAAAAACGAAGATGGATTTCTACAGGTAAAGTCGCCTTTTATATACCATGAAGAATGCCCGGATCAATGGTTCACCATGGGAGATATCGTGGACATAAGTAATGATAACAGATTTTACCTTTATGGCAGAGGCGATAGAATCGTAAAAATAGGAGAAAAGCGGGTTTCCCTGGAAGAGATGGAAAAGATAGTGAAAACATTTCCAAATGTCAACTCGTGTAAAATTATACCCATCACCCGCAATAATGGTAATTTTGCAAGGACAGTACTGGCTTGTGTAGTTGAAACCCGTGAACCTGTCAATCGGAAAGAAAGTAAATTTGTCGTGGATCAATTCAAACTTCAACTGTTACAGTACTTTGCTCAGATACTGGTACCTAAATACTGGCGCTTTGTCTCAAAAATTCCTTTAGACTCTCAGGGTAAAACATCAGTTGAGGAAATAAAGAAACTTTTCACCACTTGGACCGGAAATGTTTAAACCTATAGTAGTTATTCCTACCTATAATCATTATAGGGAACTTCCATCCATAATTGAAAAGATTAAATGTCATGGCATCGACATTTTGATTGTCAATGATGGATCAGATGAAAGTACTGGGAAAAAACTAACAGAAATAGCTGAAGAAACTTCTGTGAATTTGCTTAACATGGTAAAAAATGGAGGAAAAGGTTCAGCAGTGAAAGCAGGTATCCGCTATGCCCACAAAAACGGATACTCCCATTGTGTTCAGATCGACGCTGACGGACAGCATGATCTTTCCGATTTGCCACATATTCTGAAACTGGCCAGAAAAGATCCCCAGAGGGTGATTCTGGGGAATCCGCTATTTGACTTAAGCACTGCGCCCAAAAGTAGAATTCTTGGAAGAAAAATAACAAATTTCTGGATTGCAGTTGAAACCATGTCTCTGGATATTAAGGATGGTTTATGTGGTTACAGGTGCTATCCGGTTGCCCCGACCATGGAAATTATTGACAAAGTCAAAACAGGCAACCGGATGGATTTCGACCCGGAAATCCTGGTTCGGTTGAGATGGCAGGGAGTGCAGGTCCGCAGTTTTGACACCAGAGTGAACTATGGAGATAAAGAACCTTCCAACTTCAATGTGCTTGCTGACAATATAAGAATAAGCTGGCTGTTTATGAAACTTTTCTGGATTGGCTTAGCAGTGTTGATACGGAAAGCAACTTTTCCGCAAAGATCAGAATCAAACTGGTCACAAATAAAAGAACGCGGTAATAAATTTGGTATATACATCACATTTTTCTTTTACAAACTACTGAAAAAACGGCTTACTCAGATACTGCTTCAACCAGTGCTGTTCTATTTCTTTTCTACAGATAAAAAAGGAAGAGATGCATCCAGGGAATATCTGAATAAAATTTACAAAAACAAATCACATCTTTCTTTTAAGCCTGGACTGGCAGCTGCCTTTATTCACTACAATAGTTTTGCATCATCATTACTGGACCAGATTGGAATCAGAATGTCAGGCAAGCGTAATGATTTCAAGATTTCCCTCTCCGGATACGAAGAAGTTGAGACATTGCTCAGAAACAATAAGGGAGCCGTTTTCATTGGAGCCCACTTTGGTAATTTTGATGTTATACGGTTACTGGCAAAAGACCCTTCTATGAAGCTCAAAGTGCTGATGTACAGAAAACATGCCCAAATGATTAATGGATTGTTTTCCAGGATAAACGACCAAAAAGATGATGGAATAATTGAGATCGAATCAATAAACGCAGCCTCAGCATGCATGCTGGCTGATTATGTTGAAAATGGTGGTTTTCTGGGCATATTAGCAGACAGAATTCCCCCAGGATCGGAAAACAGAGTGGTCAGGTATCCCTTTCTGGGTGAGGAGGCAAGTTTTCCACAAGGCCCCTGGATACTCGCATCTATCTTAAAGTGTCCAGTGATTTTCTTTTATGCAGCCAGTACGGGAACTGAGAAATATGTGATCCATTTCAGCAGGCTTTTTGAAAAAGTCAGTATATCATCTGGTAACAGGGAACGTGATATCAGAACATACCTGGGAGATTATGTAAACAAGTTGGAGAACGCTTGTTGTTCATTCCCCTATCAATGGTATAATTTCTATAACTTCTGGAAGGAATGAGGGTTGGACCAATTGAACAGAACTTACTTAACCGACAGTATAATGTTGACAATTTCAGATGTGATAAATATTGCCAGAGGTGTATTGAAACTGGAATTATCCCCTGATAAGGAATGGATCGCTGCTATAAACAAAAGCTCACAGGCAGTAACTGCGGTATGCGAAAAAAGACTCAAAATCTACGGTATCACCACTGGTTTTGGCGATTCAGTGGACAGAGATGTACAGATTGAAAAAGCGACGCAACTGCAATATAATCTGGCAAAGTTTCACGGATGCGGTCTTGGTAAAAAATTGAGCCCGGTTGTAGCCAGAGCCGTAATGGTCTGCCGTCTGGCATCTCTAAAAAACGGCTTTTCAGGAGTCAGAATCAATTTTCTGGAAAGAATCGCCGAATTGTTGGATAAAGATATAGTTCCAGTTATTCCTGAAGAAGGTTCGGTCGGTGCAAGCGGAGATCTGACACCATTATCGTATCTGGCTGCGGTTCTATACGGTGAGAGAGAGGTCTTTTACCAGGGGGAGATCAGAAATACTGCAGATGTCTATCGTGAGCTGGGAATTGAACCGATAATTCCAAAACCTAAAGAAACCTTGTGCATTATGAACGGGACTTCGGTAATGACTGCCATATCCTGCTTTGCATTTCAAAGAGCCGAATATATAACATCACTTTCGGCCAGAATAACAGCTCTGGCATCTCTGGCTCTTATGGCGGATTCCGGACATTTCGATGACCGGATTTTTAAAGCAAAACCCTTCCCTGGACAAAGAAAAATAGCACAACTCATAAGAGAAGATTATGGCAACCTGAATTACAAATATCGAATTCAGGCACCATACTCCATCAGATGTGCCCCGCATGTAATTGGGGTACTAGCCGATTCGCTTCCCTGGATGAGAGATTTTATTCAAACAGAGATTAATAGTGCCAATGATAATCCGCTTATCGACTATCAAACCGGAGATTTCCTTCATGGTGGGAATTTCTACGGTGGACATATAGCCTTCGCTATGGATTCCATGAAAAATGCAGTGGCAAATATTGCGGACCTGCTGGACAGACAGTTTGCCTTGCTGGCAGATCATAAGACAAATAACGGATTACCATATAACCTTACTGGTGCGGCAGATCCTTCTATAAATCATGGATTCAAGGCATTACAGATTGCAGTTTCTTCATGGACAGCAGAAGCTCTGCAAAAGACAATGCCCCTGACTTCATTCTCCAGGTCTACAGAATGTCACAATCAGGATAAAGTCAGTATGGGAACTATTGCGGCAAGGGACTGTGTCAGAGTGATAGAATTAACAGAACAGGTATGTGCTGCTACTCTATTTGCTTTCTCACAAGCGGTTGAAATAAGGATAAAGCAGGGAGCGCTCAAAGAGAGTGCATTGACTGAAGGACTGCGCACACTGAAAAAGGAAGTACTCGAGGTTGCCGGCTTCCTGTCTGAAGACAGGAGAATCGATACATCATTGGAAAAACTAATTGGACTTATAATAAATCAGGACTTGCACACAGAGATTCCAGTTTTATAGAAACGATATGAAACGTTTACTCTATATTATGATGTTAGTTTGCCAGGCTGTAGTTGCAGACCCAAATAATGAGTTATTTTCCGGGGAAGTATGTAATCCCATGGTAAGACCAGAACTGGTTAAGATATATGATAATTTTAACAAGACTGCAATATCAGCAAATTTTGTCCAGAAATCATTTGTAAAAGCACTGAAGAAAGATCTCCTTTGTAAAGGCCGGATATTTTTTGCCCCGAACGAGGGAATTATCTGGGAAACAGATTCTCCGTATACACAATGCCTATACATTACCAAAAGCGGAGAAGTCTATGAAAAAGACAAGTCCGACCCTATCGGGTCTTTCCGATATGCCAGTCTTATGAGCGAAATGATTCATTCTGGCGCTGATAAGCTATCGGATGCCTTCGAGATATATTTTAGAGAGGATGGGGCAAACTGGCTTCTGGGGCTTAAACCCAAAAAGAGAATCATTGGTAAATTCATCAGAAACATTGTCATTACCGGTGATAAGAGTGGTAGGCTCAATGAAGTAATCATTATGGGTGAAGAAGATAAGATTTCAGAAATCAGTATCCAAAACCATCAATTTCCACCAGCAGAGGAAGTAAAAAGGGTTCATGAAATTTTCAGCCAAAAATAGAATTGCAGCTGCCTCTGTCTGGATCATCCTGCTGATTATGTTATCCGGTTTCTCATTCATAAAAATCAGAAATGGTTTTGACATAGAGACCAATATATTGAAAATGCTTCCTTTAGATAGCGAAAAGAGGGTTCTCCATGAAGCATCAGACCGTTTCTCCGAGAAATTATCCCGCCAGGTACTGTTCATTGTCACACATAAAGAAAGAGATTCCGCGCTGAGTGCTGCATCTATTTTAAAGCAGGATTTAACCGGAAGCGATCTATTCAAAATGCCTGAAGAAAGTGACTGGTTTGATTTCTACTTTAATTACAGGTACAACACTATTCCTTCATCAATGAAATCAGTGATAGGTGAAAATGAAGATTTCGGATCATTTCGAAGTTTCTTTTACAGAAATCTTTTCAGCCCGATGTCCAGCGTTTATGGAGAAATGCTGAACAGAGACCCGCTGATGCTTTTTCCTCAGTTCATCAATTCGATGGCAGTGCAAAAGGGCAATAATGATTACGAAAACGGAAATATCATCTTTGAAGATACAGCATTGACTACTGTGCTTGTCTCCGCGGTTCTCAGAGAAAACGGTTTTGAAAAGAATGTGCAAACCTCTTTTAACCATTTTGTGGATGAAATAAAGAGTAAAATGAGTGCACACACCAGTGCACAAGTTAATTATACCGGTGTGGTTACTTACGCCGACCGCTATCAGCAAAGAGCAAAATCTGAAACTGGCATTATCGGATTTTTATCTGTTCTCAGTATATTCATACTGATTCTGTTTTCATTCAGAAGTATCAAATGTCTTCTCTGGGGTTCGGTTCCCATCTTTGCTGCTTTACTGTGCGGGTGGGCTGCATCAGTGCTTCTTTTCGATAAGATACATCTGATATCTTTTACCATGGGAGCATGCCTGATCGGAATCTGCATCGACTACAGCTTTCATTATCTCTCAGAATACACTTTTTGCAAAGACAAATGGAACTCCTCAGCTGGATTAAAGCATATATTGCCGGGAATCACCATTGGTTTTCTTACTACCACAATAGGATATGTTACTTTCTTTTTCATTCCATTCTCAGGTTTAAAACAGATAGCAGCTTTTACTATTGCCGGATTGACCGGAGCATATCTTACAGTTTTGATTTTATTCCCTCTGGTTTTTAAGGAAAAAGATAATATTGGAAACTCATACCGGTATTTCAGGACACCTATTCTGGCATATTACAGTCTGTTCGAAAGAAAATTCTTCAGATACGCAGCACTTTCATTTGTTTTACTCTTAATAATCACAGGTTTACCCAAACTCACCTTCAAAGATGATCTGTCAATATTCGAAATGAAAACTGAAGATCTGGATAAAACTGTAAACAGCATAAAAGAACTGACCGGAATGGAATACGAAAGAGAATTTCTTCTTATAACAGGTGAGTCACCTGAAAAGCTTTTACAAAATATGGAAAATACAGCCACCAGGCTCGAAAAGCTTCAGAAAGACGGTGAACTTGCAGGTTTTCTGGCATTGACCAAATTTGTGCCCAGTATTAAAACGCAAAAAACTAACAGTGAAATGATGTTAAAAAAGCTCCAGTCCCAGAAAAAGCAGATGAATGATCTTTTTCTGGAAACCGGTTTCAAACCGGAAGCTTTGCAGCATTTAAAGAAAGATATCCTTGAAAGCCAGGGTAAATACATCACAATCGATAACTGGTTACAGTCTCCTGTATCTACCGAACAGGAAAAATTGTGGATCGGGGAAATCGAGGGAAAATATTTCGGTGCAATCCTTTTGAGCGGAATAAAAAATATTGAGTCGTTGGAAAATAACTTCACCGTTGATCAACATTCACAGTTAATAAACAATCATTCAAGAATTTCTGTTCTGATAAAAAATCTAAGAAAGAATCTTATTCTACTTATTCCTGTTATTTTTACAATTTTTCTGCTGATTTTGATTATCAGATATGGCTTAAAAAAGAGCATAAGGGTTTTCCTGCCTTCTGTTTTATCATTATTTCTGACAATTTCAATTTTGTCTCTGTTTTCGATAAATATAAATATCATGCATATTCTGGCTTTGATACTTGTGCTGGCATTAGGAATAGATTATTCTGTATTTTTGGCAGAATCGATCGAAAATCCTCCAGTCACCTGCATTTCGATAGTGTTATCATCTGCAACCACGGTTTTTTCGTTCGGTATGCTTGCACTGAGCATGATTCCGGCTCTTAAATCCATAGGATTGACTATTATTACCGGTATTTTAATAACCTTGCTTCTTTCACCTCTGGCTGCGGACCGAAAAATGGTGATAAGGATACTACAATGAGCTGTAAAATCGATTACTATATCCTGGCCAACGCCCTTGGAACCAGCGAAGAAGAAATATTAACAAATCTGGAAACCACCAGTGACAGAACATTTCTGACCGAAAGTGGTGAGTATTTCTCTGATCGTAAAGTATATGTAGGTAGAGCTGATATTGATGTTCCTGAATACGAAAAACAATTGTATGGAGTTACTTTAAGAAACGATCTTTTTCTCCTGTGGACTTATCTGCGTTTGCAGGAGAGAGTTGACTTTCTGAAAAGGAAATTTGGGGACGACAGAATAGGGATGGTATTCGGCACCAGCACATCCGGTATCTATAATCTGGAAAATGCGGTACGGAACAAGAAGGATGGTAGTTTCCAGCCTGCTTACCTTTACAATCAATCGGAAACCTCATTTTTTTCCAATTATTTGAAGGCCAGACTAGGGATCAGAGGTCCAGCTTACACAGTGTCCACTTCATGCACATCGGGCCTGAAGGCACTATCGTCTGCCAAAGCTATGCTCGACTGTGGCATTTGTGATGCGGTTATTACCGGAGGAGTCGACACGCTATGCCACATGACTGTGAAAGGATTCGATTCTCTGGAGCTCCTTTCAAAAAGCATAGCCAATCCTATGAGCGTAAACAGAGATGGAATAAACATTGGAGAAGGTGTTGCAGTTTGCATTTTAACAGGTGAAGAAGGCGGAGTCCAGATAAGAGGAATCGGAGAATCCTGCGATACCTACCATGTCTCTTCACCCGATCCCGATGGAAACGGGGCATTCAGATCAATGATGATGGCGATGGAAAATGCCCGATTACCAGAGAAAAATGTGGATTATATCCAACTGCATGGAACGGGGACTCTGCTTAACGATATATCTGAAGCCAGAGCGATTTTTAATATCTGGAAAGACTCCATAGCATGCAGCTCGTTAAAGCCAGTTATCGGTCACACATTGGGCATTTCCGGTATTATGGGAGTTCTTATCAGCGCATTGCTTCTGGAACAGGATGGGAACAGAGTGTTTCTACCCAAACACATCTGGGATGGGTGCAGAGATGAGCAAATATCCCCAATAAAACTCCTGGATTCTAACACACCGGTCAGAATTTCCAAATCATTAAATTTTATGGTCAACAATTTTGCCTTCGGTGGAAACAATTGTTCTGTAATCGTAGGAAAGGACTATCTGTGATTTTGAATAAAAGGGTCCTTATCACCGGCGCTAATAGGGGAATAGGAAAAGCAATCGCTCTGGAGCTTGCAAAAGATGATTTTGATATAGCTATTAATTACAGAAGCGATTATGACAACGCAAAAGCGACCTGTCAAAGCATAGTTGATAGTGGTGGCAAAGCCACGATACTCCGGTTTGATGTATCGGATCGCAACGAATGCAAATCGGTTCTTGAAAAGAACATTGAAGAGTGTGGTCCCTTTTATGGAGTAGTGCTTAATGCCGGAATAAAAAACGACTGTCCCTTCCCGGATATGGATGAGCAGGCATGGGACGGTATTATGAGCACAGATCTTGACAGTTTTTATAATGTTCTGAGGCCTCTTGTAATGCCGATGATTAAAATGCGATGTGGTGGAAGAATCATAACCGTTACTTCTGTAAGCGCTATCACCGGTAATAGAGGACAGGTAAATTACAGCGCCGCAAAATCCGGTCTTATAGGGGCTACCAAGTCGCTTGCTCTGGAACTGGCTAAACGCAATATAACTGTCAATTCTGTTGCTCCAGGTATTATAGAAACTGAAATGTCTGCGGGTGTAGATGAAGAGATTATAAGACAAGTGGTTCCGATGAGACGTCGTGGAAAACCCCATGAAGTTGCATCTCTGGTTAAATATCTGTTTTCCCCGGATTCCTCATATATCACTGGTCAGACAATATCGGTTAATGGAGGAATGATATGACTTATCCATATATGAAAATTAATGATGTTCTGATCAACAATCAGATTACCTCTGTCCTTTACCTTACAATTGCAGGTATTTAAAAAAATGAGAATTGCACTTGTCTACCCAAAATTCGAGAAATTCCTTACCAATAACCCTGAACTGGACAGTGGTCTGGTAAAGTATTTTCTGGGCGATTTCACCACCCCTCCATCTCTGGGTATTCCTATTCTGGCAGCCTTAACACCTGACAATATTGACCTGCATTTTATTGATGACAATAGTGGCGATATAATTGATTATTCAATAAAATACGATCTGGTGGGAATCAATTGTTTTACACCACAGGCAACCCGGGCTTTCGAAATTGCCGATAATTTCCGGTTAAACGGTACCAAAGTAATAATGGGCGGTTTTTTTCCTTCATTTATGGTTGAGGAATGTCTTAAACATGCAGATTCGGTGAATGTGGGAGAAGCTGAAACCACCTGGCTTGAAATCCTCAAAGATGTACAAAACAACCAGCTTAAAAAAGTATACAAAGGTGGCTGTAAATCTGATCCTGCAGAATGGATAAATCCCAAACGATCCATCTTTTATAATAACAGAAGTTACCAATGGGAAGAGGACCTCATCCAGATATCACGTGGTTGCAGCTATAACTGCGCAATGTGCGCCATACCTGCACACATGGGATTCAAAATGCGTTTTAAGCCGATAGATAAAGTGGTCGAGGAATTACAAACGCTCAAATACGAAAATGTGTACCTTGCAGATGATTCTCTGTTTTTCACCCAGAACAGAATAAGAGAATATGCCACTGAGCTGTTCAAAAGAATTAAACCTCTTAATAAAAAGTACTTTGTTGCCTCAACTGTCGCTTTGAATGTAGACCCGGACTTTTTTACACTGGCAGCAGAGGCTGGTGTTAAAAATTTCTACTGTACCATGAATGTAGACCCATTCTCCATCAAAGCATTACAGGGAGATAAGCATGAGCAGCAGAAAATTATTGACCTTGTAAAGATACTGGAAGACAGGGATATTCGTTTTTTCGGCAGTTGTGCATTGGGAAGGGACTGGGATGATCAGTCAATTGCGGACAGAATTCTTGAACTTTATTACAAGGCAGGAATTGAGACTTCGGAATTTTTCATCTTTACCCCTTATCCCGGCTCGGCTCATTGGGACAGGTTAAAAAGACAAAACAGAATAATAGATACCACCTGGAAAAATTATAACGGAGCACATGTAGTTTTCAAACCTGTAAACATGAGCGAAGAGCAATTATACGGACAGTTTATAAAAGTATGGAATGAGTTTTTCAAAACACAGAAGGATGTTAACTTGAGCAGCCTGGAACCATCTACATACGAAAACGGTGTCAGAATAGTAGGCAAGCCTTTGCAGGAATCAGGTGTAAAGGGAGAAGCAGTAATTACCGGTATGGGTTTTTTAAGTCCGATAGGAAACAATTTCGACCAGTTATTGGATGCACTGGAAAACTCTAAAAGTGGCATCGACAGAATTCAGAAATTCGACATGTCTCATTTCAAGCTAAAATATGGCGGCGAGATCAGAAATTTCAATCCAGATGAATACCTTTCCAAAGAAGACCAGGAACTTTACAATGACAAATATCTTCAGCATGCCATCGTAGCATTCAAAAAATCTTTGGATGATGCCGGTTTAAGTGTTGAGCAGCTAAGAGATGATGATACTTCGATTGTTCTCTCCACCTGTAACGGAGGTTTATTAACTGGGGAAGACCTTTATCGGTGGAAACACGGTATAATCAACAGAACTTATAATGAAAATATGAATTTACAGGCAAAGTACTATGGTTTTGGCAGAGCCATAGCTTCCCATTTCAAACTTAATTGCGATCTCTGGATCGTCACTACCGCATGCTCCTCTTCTACAGGCGCTATGGGTCTGGCAAAGACACTGATTGACAGGGGGTATAGCAGGACAGTTATCGTGGGAGCCTCCGATAGTATGGCTATTTCCAATATAGCCGGTTTCGATGCACTTGGAGGTACTTCCTCTGAGGCCATTTCTCCATTCTCTTTACCTGTAGGGCTTAATGTTGGGGAGGCTTCATGCTTCTGGGTGGTTGAAGAGATGGAGAAGGCACTTCTGAGAAAAGTAAGATGTTATGCCAGAATAGCAGGGCATGCTACCGGACTCGATGCTCATCACCCTACAGCTCCTGAACCCAGAGGAGAAGGTGTATACCGGGCTCTTCTTATGGCTTTGAATGATTCAGGATATCCGGTGGAAGATATGGGGTGTATAAATGCACATGGCACAGGTACAGAAGTCAATGATTTATGCGAAAGCCGGGGAATTACACGACTGCTTGAAGATAAAAAAGTCCCTGTTATCTCCCTTAAATCTTTTTTTGGACATTGTATGGGAACCACTGGAATTCTGGAAGCAACCTGTAATATCCTGGCAATGAGAAAAGGATTCATTCCCCCGACTATAAACTTCAAGGGAAACCGTCCGGGGTGTGAATTGGATTATGTTCCAAACCATAAACGCGATAAAGAATACGATGCTTTTATTTCCTGCAATTCCGCATTCGGAGGCAGCCATGCTGCAGTAGTCATTTCCAAATGGAACAAGCCAATCATCAAGAAAGAACCGACTGAACAAAGAATCGTCATTACAGGGATCGGAATGGTAACCTCATTGGGATTAGGGGTAACTGAAAATCTCAAAGCTCTGGCCAGCGGAGCTAGAAATTTCAGCAAAGATGAATCCATTTGGCAAGAAAGCGTGAAAGCCCAGCTTGCAGGTTTTGTTCCGGAATTCGGCTCTAAAGATGTAAACAGAAGATTGGATTTCAGGAAGCTTTCCAATAAAATCAGTAAAATGGCGACTGCTGCAGCATCATTTTCTATTGATGAGTCCGGATTAAAACCGAACCGTAAAAATGCCGAAGAGTTCGGTGTGGCTGTTGCCATCTCCAACGGTCCACCAGAAATAGTACACATGGATAAAGTATTCAGTAGTGGAACATATTCCGCGGATACCACCAATTTTTCAAACATTACCGCAAATTCGGTGGCAGGCTGGATCGCCAATATACTTTACCTTAAAGGTATAAATACTACACTGGGTAACGGACCACATTCAGGACTGCAGGCAGTGGCTTTTGCATTCGATAACATGAAACTGGGGAGATCAAAATATATGGTCGCAGGCGCCGCAGATGAAATTGACAGGCAGACCTTCTATAATTATGATCTTCTAGGCCATCTTTACAATAATGATAAGGAAAAAGATTACAAGTTCAGAAATGATGAGTGCAAAAGAAAAGTTCTAGGTGAGGGTGCTGCAATGTTTCTTATGGAAACTCTCTCCGAAGCAAAAGAAAGAAATGCTGCTGTTTTTGGGGAAATACTCGGATATGCACTGTCCTGTGATTCCGACACATTTGGAACCCAGTGTCTTAATCCACAACAGCTGGAAAATGCCATGAAAACTTCCTTAAAGCGTTCTGGACTCTCATGTGAGGAGATTGATTTGGTGGTCTGGGCACCTCAGGGAAATATTCAGGACAACAAAGTGCTTCATGTATATGACAAATATTTTAATGGTAAACCGCTTATCACCAACACGTTCAATACTGGCTATATAGAAAGCAGTTCTATTATCTCTGCCTTAGGATGTGTTTTGCACTGTTTGAACAGCGGATCACCGCTATGGCCACAGATAACCGGAATAGAGAACGTGGACAGCCTGAAAACTACTCATGAAATTAAAAATATACTGGCATTGTCTTCTACAGATGTTGGATATAACTACTCTATGATATTGAATAGAACACCGTTTTTAAATAAACCTGAAGAATGAGGAGGGCAAATGAATGTTGAGAGAGAAGAGAAAATCAAAACACGAAAAGAAATTCTTCAAAAACTCAAAGAGGAGATGATAAAAAGACTGGATCTTCCATACAAGCCAGATGACATTCATGAGGATATTTCACTTCTGGGTGCCGGACTGGGGCTGGATTCACTGGATGCAATTGAAATTGTCATGATTGTGGAAAGTTGCTTCAATGTAAGAATTGAAGACGGAAATACATCGCCTCTAAGGTCTCTGAACACGATAACAGATTACATCATTGCGCAAAAGGGGTTGTAAGATGAGGGAATTGCTGCTAAACAACAAGTTCATGACAAATGGCATTTCATTCAGGGAAAGATACGGAATTAACATTCCATTTACCTCTGATAACATCGAACATGAATATAATTCTGTCAGAAATGCGGCCGGATTATCCGACTTTTCTTTTTTGCAGAAATATACCATACCAGAGGATAAAGGCCTCGATTTTCTGAATAACGTTATTGCCGGTAATGTGGAAAATCTGAGGTATGGAAGAGTATTGCATACATTTCTGGCAGATGTGGACGGTAACATAGTTGCAGATTGCTACATTGCCAATAATGATGAGGAGTTTCTGATTCTATGCGAGTCTATCATCGATGACGCTCAACTTGACAAATTTCTTTTTGAAGATAATAACGGTGCAGATTACGGATTGAAAAATATTACTGATGAATATGTGGTGCTGAGTATAGATGGAAGTAATGCCTGGAAAGTGGCAAAGGACATCTTCGGAGTAAGCATTCTGGGTCTTCCCTATCTATCAATAGAGGAATTCCAGTTCAATGGAGAAAAGGTAAATGTAATAAGAGCTGGTAAAACAGGGGAATTCGGTTATTATCTCATTGCGGTAAATAAAGTAGCTGAAAATCTCTTTGATACTGTTTCGGAAAAAATAAAGCAGCTTGATGGAACAGTATGCGGTCTGGATGTCCACAATATACTAAGACTGGATGGAAGATTCTTTAACATTTACAGTGAAGGGGCAGAGGTCAGAAATCCCCTTTTCCTGGGGTTACAATGGATGATTGACCTTGAAAACATGAACTTTACAGGTGGACAGTGTCTCGAAAATCAAAGAGAAGCAGGTGTCAGCAAAAAAATTACCGGTATGACCATAGAAAAGGAATCCGGAACCGTTAATATCGGTGATAAAATCTGTGATGAAAAAGGGGATATCGGGTATATTGTATCTGCCAGACATTCTTATGTGCTGGATAAGACAGTTGCACTTGCTTTGTTACCATTCGAAATGGCTTATTCGGGATTGAAATATTATCTGAGGGCAACAGATGGTCCGGAAGTCAAGACAATCTCTATGCCACCATTCACACCTAAATCATTGAGTATAAAACTCGACTGATCCGGGTATTATTAACGGGGTAATTATGGATTTGAAAGACAGAGTTGCTATTGTAACTGGCGGGTCCCGGGGAATAGGGAAAAAAACGGTAGAATTGTTCACCTCGTCCGGAGCCCGTGTGTATTTCACATATAATAGCAGACGTGATGAAGCCTCTTTGATAGAGCAAGAAACAGGAGCAGTTGCAATTCAATGCTGCCAGCGGGACAGGGATTGCATTTTGAATATCGTTAACTCAACTTTCGAAAAAGAGAAGCGAATCGATATTCTGGTAAATAATGCCGGCATCACAGATGATCAGTTTTTCGCGATTGCTGATCTTACGGAATGGTATAAAGTACTGGAAATAAATCTCAATGGTACAATTTACTGGTCTAAATCAGTCTGTAGACCCATGATCCTCAGTGGTGGGGGTAGCATTATCAATGTGGCCTCAGTATCAGGTTTAGTTGGAATACCTGGACAAACCAATTATTCTACATCAAAAGGAGCGATTCTTGCTTTTACCAGGTCTCTGGCAGCCGAATTGGCATCCAAGAAAGTAAGAGTAAATTCTGTTGTTCCGGGCTTTATCGAAACCGATATGACAGATAAAATGCCCAGAGATATAAAAAAGCAGAATCTTGGAAAGATAGCATTAAAGAGATTCGGAAAACCTGAAGAGGTTGCAAAAGTCATTGCATTTCTTGCAGGTGATGACTCCTCATACATAACTGGTCAGAAGATAGTGGTAGATGGCGGGCTCACCGCCACCGCAGTTTTCTGAATAAGAGGAAGAGGAAACCCAGAAAAAAGATTAAGACAGAGAAGGGGTAAGCCTGAGTTCATGTTGCATTTTGATTAAGTGGTTTTTCTGGTTTAACAGTATCTCACTTCCCCTTCCCCAGAGGTGAAATCCTTCCTCGTTAAAATTTCACCTCTGGGATATATGGAGTGGACTAGAGAAAGTTTAGTTCTGACAGTTTTTCCGAATAGACTTAAATATGGGTTTTTAGTGTGACAGCTCAGTGAGATAATTGACAAAGTAAGAATACAAACAGCCCAATTTCCGATTCTTGCAATGGAAGTGATAGACAGTTACAGATGTTAGGAAAATAAAATTGCTACCCTTCTTAGGACTTCTTATTCTTTATTTTCCCCCAGAGGTTAATCCCTTAATGAGTCAGTTTTCATCTCTGGGATGGAAACTGGTCCCTTCAGAAGTACCTTTCTCACTTGTTATACACACTTTCAGAAAACAGCCCAGAGGCTTTATCTAATTAGGCATTTGTGATGATCTCTATGCTTAAAATTTTTACTAATAAGCACCATCTTTAGATAAAGATGCTTATTAACGATACAGGTATGATTAAGTATGAAAATGGTGTTCAATAAAGCTTCACGTAGTCAAGTTATTTTCAAAGGGCTCTGCCATCTGGAAATGGTATTTAGGTAAAAACCGTAGTAGCCATCTCAATAAAAAATACCTTACACTCAATACTATCAAATCTACTAATCATCCTGGATACTGCAGATTCGGTTACCTTCAGATGCCTGGCTATCTGTGCACCAGAGAAATCAAATCGTATCTTCCCCACATATGCAAACAGCTCTCTTGCTGTAGATTTAACATCATATAAGCCTTGTCGAAATATTTCCCGAGCGGGGAGACATAGTGATTTGGTTACTTCTTCTACTATTTTTTCCATCGTAACGTTTTCCAGTACATGACGGGCAATCCGGGCCCGTCTGCAGCTGTCCAAATCTAATATCTGCTTCACAAATTGCGGTGTCCCCACAACCCAGGCTTCTCGTTTGTGGAAGTTGAGTTTTCCTCTGATGGCATCTTTTAAATACTTTATAACTTTTTCGCCTTTACTGTCTAATTTTTCAAGTTGTATATAATCCCTATATTTCTTTACCGGATCGGAAAGATCGA
>JAEZKP010000036.1 GCA_023436145.1 Fibrobacterota bacterium
CCGGAGAAAGCCTATGAAAAGGGAGTAGAGTTGGCTAAAGAGAATAAAATTGACAACGCCTACAAATACTTTCTTGCTGCAACCAAAAAGCAACCGGACAACCCGAAATACCACTGGGCAGCAGCCCAGGTGGCCCGTAACCAGAATGCAGCCTTTATCCATACCGAGATGGCCTGGAAAAGCGGAATGAAAAGTGTTCCGGTAATGGCATCACTTCTTCGTCTCTCGCTATTCACCAACAAAGAACAGCGTACTGCAAAAATGGTTTCGCTCTTCAACGAACTACCGGATTCTGTAAAAAGTCCCCTGCTCAAAGCGGAACTTTTCTCCCAGATAGGTGAATCTGATTCTGCTTTGGCAATATGGAAAAAATTATACACATCTAAACCATCCTCAATGCTGGCATTTAAAATTGGTCGCGAGCTAAACATCAAAAACGAAACAACTAAGGCCAGGGAATTTCTGGAAACCGCCCGTAAAGCTAAAATGTTAGATGGTGCAGGTTACGTACTCCTGGCTTCGATGCGTGCCTTTGAATATGATTATGAAGGTATTGAGGACATTTTCAAAGAGACTAAGCTATTTGGACTCTATTCCAATGAGGTCGCACTGGAAGAGGCATCGTTTCTTTTTGTAAGCGGTAAATTTGATGCAGCAGCAGCAATATTAACTGGCTACCGGCAGGCTAATCCCGATCAGAAAGATCAGTTATTAAATCACCGCGCCAGGATAAATCTGGCATTCATGTTTGCCATGCGTAAGGAGCCAGACAGTATCAACGCTCTTATATCTGTAATCCCGGATTCATCACCATTTAAATCTGCAGAACAACGTTTCTATAAGATTCTTCAGGAGGGCGAAAAGATGGAATCAGCAGCTCTTCTGAAAGAACTGGATGAAATACGGAAAAGTGTTCCGGGAAATCCTTTTATTGAGCTTTACACCGCTCGTGCATTGCTGAAAAGTAATCAATATGCCAAATCATTAGAAGTCTACCAGCGTTTACCCGGGATTTACCTCAGGTCCCCTGCCATACTAACCGAATATGCACTTGTACTCTCCCGTTCCGGTAAAGAAAATGAAGCATTGGCAGCGATCTCAATAATGCACAAACGCAAGTCGTTTACACGTGCATCACTGGAACTTTTCCGTGATCTTACATTCAGGAAAAACCTGCTGGAAAAAAGCGAATACACGCAGCAACTTCTGGAAAAACTCTACGGTAACGATGCCCGCATCCGCTTTAATGGGGCAATCCTCGCCCTCCGCACGGGAAAAGTTGACAGTGCAATAACCCTGCTTTCAGATCTGGAAAAGCAGTTTCCAAATGAGCACCAGATCCGTACAACCAGAATCTCTGCTTTAATTGTAAAAGGCGATTATACAAATGCACTTGCCTTATGTCATTCAGGTAACACCCCACGGGAGCTTACCATACCCCTGGAAGCCCAGATTCTTAAGAAGCAAGGAAAGGAGCAGGATGCGTTACAACTGATCGAAACTGCAAGAAAAGAAAAAAACAGCCAGCAATTATCTCTGCTGCATGCTGAAATGCTCATGGGAATGGATAAAAACGAGGAAGCTGCAAAGATTTACGAAGAACTCCTGGCCACCAATAAATCAGACAAGGAAGCCAGTGCCAAGACAGGTGTCTTTTATAACAACATGGCCTGGGCGCTGCTTCAATCAGAAAAGCCGGATAAAAAGACGGTTATGAAAGCTGCAGAACGAGCATACCAGTTACTACCTTCATCTGCAAATGTACTTGACACCTATGCGGAAGCGTTAATCCGGTTCGGACAGTATGGTGAATGTATAAAGATTCTGGAAGACTCAAAAATCACCCAGAGTGAACCCAGGCTCCTTTTTCAGCTGGCAATAGCTTACGAGAAAAAGAACGATCTTAATAAGGCAGTACGCAATTTCAAGACAGTAGTGGCAATGATGGATTCATCCAAAGGCAGCATAGCAATGGATGTAAGTAAAGCTGCAGTGGAGAGACATATTGAAAAGATTATGGACAAGGAATAACGACTCACCATGATTAGCCCAGGGTAGGAAACCCTGGGCTACATATAACAGAAGCCCTTCAGGCTACGGATCCGGATGTGTATACCCGTATATCATTCCCTAGCCTGAAAGGCTTACGTTCTGTTAACGCAGGGATTCTTTCCCTGCGTGGGATGACCACGATACCCGGATGACCACGAAACTGTATGACCCGAGCCCCTCAGGATCACGATGACTCCGTATGACCATGACAGATCAGGACTACCTGATAACCAGATCCACCTCGGGTAGCCCAGGGTAGGAAACCATGGGCTACGTATAACAGAAGCCCTTCTGGCTACGGAGCCGGATATGCATACACGTATATCATTCCCTAGCCTGAAAGGCTTACGTTCTGTTAACGCAGGGATTCCTTCCCTGCGTGGGATGACCACGATACCCGGATGACCACGATACCCGGATGACCACGATACCTGGATGACCACGATACCTGGATGACCACGATACCGTATGACCCGATCCCCTCAGGATCACGATGACTCCGTATGACCATGACATATCAGAACCTCCTGATAACCAGACCCAACATGACCAGCCCAGGGTAGGAAACCCTACGCTACATATACAGAAGCCCTTCGGGCTACGGATCAGGATGTGCATACCCGTATATCGATTCCCTAGCCTGAAAGGCTTACGTTCCTTTAACGTAGGGATTCCTTCCCTGCGTGGGATGACTACGATCCCATATATCACGGTGCCTTCGGACAGGATATCTCACCACCATGACAAGCTCTGGAAGCCTGGAGGTGCTCAAATCTGGAAAGTAAAAACAAAAGAGGGAAATAAATGGCAAGCACTATTATATAGAATAAAATTCCTCCGCTTTTGTGAAGAAAACTATGGGTAAGAAAAGATATATCAACATATTGAGCAAGCATGGTGATGGTGACTATACGGATAGCATTTTTTAGAAGAGACATAGGAATAATTAACAAAAGCATCAGGGTTTTATTCCAGCCGTTTTTCAGAAACATCTCAACAGCTACCGCTCCGGTAATTATTAGTGCCATAGTCGAACGGATACCGCTGCATTCAGGTGCGATGGTGATACTGAGTGTATTTAGATGAAACATCACACCATCTCGAACAAATGTTTGTCCAAGTATGATGTAGAACCATTCGACCATGACAGCAGATCCATGCTGCAGAAATGCAATTATAGTATTTAACAGAGATGGTGGGAACGGAATTGCCAGAAGCAGGAAAACGAAAGGAAAAATTACCCGTCGGAAACCGGTAAATCCCCAGCAATGTATGAACAATCCATAAATGACTATGATTATACCGAATCCCTTGAGTGATAACCCTGTGACAGGGTCCTGAAACTTAATTGCAGTTATGAAGAATGTAGAGATCAAGCCAATAATTACCAGCAAAGCCCCGATAATCAGATTAGCATTCTCTGTCAGAAACTGTTTTCTTCCAGACCACAGGAAAAACCCACTGACCAGCGGAATAATAGCCAGGTGGGTGTACTCTGCCTCATTATTAACCAAATGGAACAGTGTGCCAAGATCTTTACTGAAAAGTAACAGGGAAAGAGCCGATCCAATGGTAAATATCAGGGTTTTAGTCAATGAATTGTTATGGTAGTTAAATGACATCGTTATTTCCGAATGGGTTAAATTTTAAGATATAGAAAATTCAGCTAAAGTTTCCAAATTTAGAATTATGAAACAGAAAACATTATAATTTCCGGCTGAAATCAGATCCGCTCTATCTGATAATAGTTTCCTTTTCCAGTTTTACCGAGTGTTTTTTTAACAAATCATAAAGAGTCGGTCTGCTGACACCTGCGATTTTGGCAGCTTCGGAAATGTTAAATTGTGCTTGTCGTAAGACGTTGATTATAAACTCTCTCTCAAAAACATCGCGAGCATCCTTGAGTGACAGTCCCATAGCTGATGAAGCACTCAGGGAAAGATCCTCGGGCTCTATGATCTGATTTACACAAGTAATAGCAGCACGGCTGAGTTTGTTTTCCAGCTCACGCACATTTCCAGGCCACGCATAATGCAGTAGCGCCTGTTCTGCGCGTAAACTTAACGACAGTTTCTGCAGGCCGAATTTGATCCGGTATCTTTCCACAATTGATTGTGCTATCTCCAGCACATCGTTACCCCGTTCTCTTAATGCGGGCAACTCAATCTGAAATTCACTTAGTCTGTAAAACAGGTCACTTCTTAAACCCCGTTGAGAGCCGTTGTCATTGACCTCTTTACTATTAGTAGCGGCCACGATGCGGACATCCACTTTCTTGAATTCAGTACCTCCAAGCCTTTGCACTTTCTGATCTTCAAGAAACCGAAGAAGTCGGACCTGAAGATTTTTAGGCATCTCCCCAATTTCATCCAGAAGTAAAGTGCCTTCATTGGCGATCTCAATAAGACCTGCTTTGTCTGAATTGGCACCAGTGAACGCCCCCTTCACATAACCAAAGAGTTCCGATTCTATAAGGTTTTCAGGTATTGCTCCGCAATTAATAGGAACAAATTGTCCATTTCGTCTTTTACTGTGATAATGAATTGCTCTGGCGCAAAGCTCCTTCCCGGTACCGCTTTCACCTGTAATAAGTACATTGACATCAGTATCGGCGATTTTTGGGATAAGGCCGAAAATTCTGGCCATGGGCTGACTGGTCCCAATCATGAAAAAGTTGTTTTCAATTTGAAGTTTACCGCTTTTCTTATTATCCCCATCTCCAGCCATTTCCAAAGAAAGCATTCTCTGAGCCCTCTGAACCAGTAGTTGCAGTTGATCTATATCAACTGGTTTGTTCAGAAAAT
Organism: Fibrobacterota bacterium; assembly: GCA_023436145.1. Classification (GTDB taxonomy): domain Bacteria; phylum Fibrobacterota; class Chitinivibrionia; order Chitinivibrionales; family Chitinispirillaceae; genus JAAYPC01. The sequence goes on from JAEZKP010000036.1 coordinate 4,857, forward strand.
CGAATGCCCCCCGCCTGACAGACTCAGGTCCCAGAGTATCAGAAGTATTGGCGGTAATCACCAGTATTTTTGTTCTTCGCTCTTTACCCAATAGCGTATCAATGAGCTCTAATCCCTTATCTGGAACATTATCCAGACCCATATCCAGAAGAACTACACCTGGGAGATGTTGTTCAAAACAGGAAAGGCACTCACCCGCAGAACCCGCCTCAAAAACCGTATACTCGTTGCAGAATGCCCATTTCATCTGCTCACGAAGCCCTGTATTATCATCAACAATGAGTATAGATGCCATAAATAGTTTTAATTTCCAGGATTGGGTTAATAAGCATGGGGTCTTTTTATAAATTAAATAAATATTTCAGTATTGTCAAAAGACATGATCAGAAAAACCTGCGCTACAGAGCCACCATGTTTAGCACAGGGTAGGAAACCCTGCGCTACTTATAAAGAAGCCCTTCAGGCTACGGATCAGGATGTGCATACCCGTATATCATTCCCTAGCCTGAAAGGCTTACGTTCTTTTACCGCAGGGATT
>JAEZKP010000058.1 GCA_023436145.1 Fibrobacterota bacterium
CTATCTGCTCTTTTGTCGTTTGGATTTTGAATAATTGGTAATTGGGATTTGTTTAGTATTTGGTGCTTGTGATTTGTAATTTATTTGCGTACCCTACTTCTTATGCAATCTTATGTTTGTTAAATTACCGGACACTTCTGTTACATACTCTTTTTTACTTTCCAGGAAAACCCTTCTTTTTGTTTTCCCTCTGCTCTGTTCAATCCCTATAGAAAGTTCCCTGTTTTCGTTGTCCCAGGAAAATATCACCAGACAGTCACATTTCCAGTCAGTATAAGTTGTAATATTTCCATAAAATTAGATAGAGCAGATAATGACTGAAAGGTAAAAACTCTTTACTTTCCTTGCCAAATGGATCTATGTATTTTACCGGAAATGAGAAAAATCGTCTATAGAAAAGGGTAACGGATATGTCTAGTAGAGTTCTTTTAAATGCAATATTCTCCACCAGCCTGTCACTACTTTTCATCATACCCTTTCATACCATTGCTGCCAATATCACCCTTGTCGAAAAGATTGACATTTCACAGGTTTGGGCGGGTCATCCGGTTAATTTTGCCCTTAAAACAACAAATAATATCCAATGTGTGGCATTTTATAACACCAATCGTAAAATGGTAGTTGCAGCCCGAACTGCTGGAAGCACTTCCTGGCAATACTCAGAGCTTCCCACCACCACAGGGTGGGACTCTCATAATTATATAGCGATGGCCATAGATGATTCCGGTTACATCCACATCAGTGGAAATATGCATAATGTTAATCTTATTTATTTCCGTTCAAAAAAGCCATGGAATATAGATTCCTTTGAAACACCAGGTATGATCGGGACTCTTGAGAACAGTATCACTTATCCTGAATTTATCGAAGGCCCCAATAACCAACTGTTTTTCCAGTACCGCACCGGTGGTAGCGGTAATGGCACCACTATCTGCAATAAATACGATACCAAAACCAAAAAGTGGTCCAGATTAACCAGTAAGGGATTGTTTGACGGAGAAAACCAGGTAAGTGCCTATCATATATCCCCTGTTTTTGGTCCTGATAATTTTTTCCATGTTATCTGGATGTGGCGGGAAACACCCGTGGCTAACACCAACTTCCATATTTCTCACATGAAAAGTAATGATCTGATTAACTGGAAAACCATGTCCGGACAGGATATTTCCATACCTGTAAAGACAAGCACCGCAGGTGTAGTTGTCGATCCCATACCCAGTAAACGAGGGCTGATAAATATGGATTACTGGATCAGCTGGGATAGACAAAACCGCGCTGTTGTCACTTATCATCGCTACGATGACCATAATATCAGTCAGATTTTCAACACCCGATGGGAAAATGGCAACTGGAAAATCTATCAAACCAGCAGCTGGACCAGTTTCAAATGGAACCTGGATCGTGAAGGCTCCCTGTCTCATGACATCGCTGCAACCCCTCTCTCCATAGATGAAAATAGTGATTTAATTCAGGATTATGTGTACCCCAATCAAAAACTGAAACGTTGGGTGCTTAATGAAGAGAACCTTAAACCCAAAAGTGATAATATTTACGAACCGCCTCAAGCCATGAAGGAATTATACCAGGTAGAATCTTCATTTCCTGGTATGCAAGTCAACCGCATCCGTGAAGGACAGTATTATCTGAGGTGGGAAACCATGCCTATCAACCAGGATAAATCACGGCCTGACGGTACTTATCCTTCTGCAAGTACATTGAGATTATACCAGTTTTCTGCAGAAACGGTTATTAGCAGTCACACCCGCGCCTCATCCGCCGGATTTGCTTTGCAGAAAACCAATTCCGGCATAATCATTACAGGTGATTTAAAAAAGCTGTATCAAACAAACCCCATAACAGCATCAGTTTATTTTCCGGATGGGAAACTGGCTTTAAAAAGCACATTTAATAACGGTGAGCGCTGTTTGATATCTATTAAGAATTTAAATGCGGGGCTATATATACTCAAAGTCAACGATATTTTCTGTCAAAAAACAATACTGAAATAATTATTTTGCATCAATTGGAAATTTGCTCAGAAGAATACCTTTTGTTTATTTATTTTGTGACTGTTGGTGATGTTCAATTCTTTTCATCTGAAGTTCCAGTGCATCAACAGAGATCTGAATCTCCCAGATGGAAAGTGCTAAAGAGCTCATTAAAAATAGCAGACTTACCCCCAGGATGATCTCCCCCAGTAAGATTCTATCCATCAATAAAGAAAGCATGGATAAAACACAGAGAAAAAAACTAAATGCACCAAACGCCTGCATATTACGAATAATTCTCAAGCGAGTATGGAGATTTGTTATCTGCCCTAATATCAGCACATCCGCACATTTACCATGTTCTGATTGAAGATCTCTGATAAGTGAAGCCAAAGCCAGGAACCGGCTAGTGTAGGCCAATAGCAGAAGTGAAATAGCCGGAAAAAGAAGTGCGGGGGTGGCAATGTTTATTTTCATTTACAAAAGTATCCGACCCGTATTTTTGATAGATCATTCCAATTTTGATTAAGCAAAAAAACAGCCAGAAAAAACATTTTCCACTAACAGCTTTTTGATTGTTTATGGACACTTTTGAGCCCCTCGCCAGTCCTGATCATATCTGTCTGCCCATTCCCCCAATTCCTGATCAGTTTGGCATAAACTGTTACCTGATAAATCAAGAAAGATTTTGGGGGAAAGATCTGTAATTGATCTGGGCAATGATTTAAGATTATTTCCTGAAAGGTTAAGTACTCTGCAATTAATCAGATTTCCGATTCCCTGAGGCAACTGAGAGAGTTGGTTACTGTCAAGATAAAGAGAAGTAATATTACGCATTATAGTGATATCACCAGATATTAATTGTAATCCACATCTTCCAAGATCAAGCGCAGTAACCCGCATCAACTTGACTATATCCCAAGGAATAAATTCCAAATCTCTTCCACGGAAAGAGATTGAATCAATACGGCCATTTCTCCAGGAACAGACTGAATCAATCAGAAAATGTTCTAACCCCAGAGTATCCAGGATTTTATTGATAGTAATAGAATCACAATGACCATCATAGCAGGGCTTCATCGGCTGTGGCACAAGATTGAATGTACCCAGATCACGTTTTTCTCCCACACCCATATTCAATTTCACATCCAGATATCCCATCTCAGGATTATAAGGTCTAAAGGAGTCAGCCGAAACAGCCCCCAAGTGAATAATATGAGCCCCATAAGGCACCCGCACACTGAAAAATCCATCACTGTCAGAATAGACTTCACGCTCTAATCCATATATCTGCAATCGCCCAAGGCTCTTATCATTACTTTTAATCTTAACTTTCACCTCGATCTCCGCCATAGGCAACAGAACATTCTCCAATAAGTTATGCCTGTTTTCTGTAGAATCCAGATCTACCTCAATCATAACAGCAAGTGAATCTCCGGAGCTCACCTCTATTCTATAGGAGCCAGGAGTGATTTGATCAACATTGAACGAACCATCAGGACCGGTAACCGTATCGATTAAAAAATGGGAGGAAAGATACTCCGATGAAAATGCTGAATCGCACAGATAATCCGCAGGTCTTATTCTGACAATAGCATTAACAGCTGGTGTACTGTCAGGGTTCAACACGATCCCGGATAGTACGCTTACCTCGGTCCCGGATGAACCACCAGCGTACTGTGAAGGTGAATCATGATTACAATGAAGAATCAGGGCGAAGACCGACAATACCAGCAGCAGAAACGCTCCTCTCTCCCTGCTCATTGGTTTTCCTCATTACTGTTGCTGATAGGAAAAATATTCATAGTCAATTGGTAAACCTGTTCCGGACTGTCATCCATTCTGGCCATTTCCATAAGCTGTTGTTGAAGCTCCCGAATACGCATCTTAAATAACTCAAAGGTTTGCCTTGATATAGAAAATGTTGTAGAAGTCATCATTCGTCTATTGACCGGAATCGAACCATATGCTTTTATTGCCATTTCCAGCATCTCTATCTGAAATTTCTCTATTACAAAAGCGTCAACAGCCCCGGTCCGTGTTTGTAAAAGATTTTGAGTCTGGTGATACGACCCCTGTTTATCCGGTTCAATAAACCCCAGCTTCTCCAGAAGCCGTACCGATTCTCTGGCTTGCTTTCCAGTTATCGGAGGAATCAGACAGGCTCCCAGACGGTCAAAATCATTGCTGAAATCAAAAAATGTCACGACTTCACGAATAACACTGTGATACCATTTGGAATAAAACTCATAACGGTTCTTCTCCACTATGGCAATATCTATGGGCTTTCTTATCTCGACAATCTTACTGTAATAATGAGTCTTTTCCTTAATACTTGTGGCTTGATTAAAAAATACCAGTGATTCAAAATAATCTGCCTCATCCCTGGTAAAACCAATGGCTTGACAAATTTTGAGGATCGTTGACTGTGTTAAGTTTCGCTTTCCTGAAATCACATAAAAAAGAAAAGATGGTGCACTGATACCAGCTTTTTCAGAAAACGAACGGTAAGAAAAATTCCTTTTCGATGCTTTCTGCACTGAATAATAATCCCGAAGATAACTCCGGTAATCCTGGTACTCAAAGATATTGATCATCTATTCCTCAGAAAATTAAATTACTGCACTGTGATTATTATAATTTCAAATTTCTGAAAAACAAACCGTTTCCAGTATCAGATCAATACTTTTTATTCTCTATAGAGAATGAGAAGTCTCAGGAAGTGAGGTAAAAATAAAAAAGCCCCGCAACGCGCAGGGCTGACAAAGTCCAGAAAAACTGAATTTATTATTGGTATGAGTCTTTGTTAAAACAACTTCTTCAGTTTTTCAGCTGCTTTATTTTTTAATTTCTGGCCCTGTTCCGGTGAAACAGGAATATTCTTCTTTAATTCTGCTTCCAGTTTTTGCCCCTCTTCAGCAAGTTTTTTCTCAACAATTGCCTTATTCTGCTCGATTACATTTTTAGCCTGCTCAGTCACCTGCTCTTTTGGAGTTTTCTGTTGAGTAACCGCAGAAGAGTTGCTGCCCTTTCCAAAACCACTAAAAGAGGGTTCAGGGTCAGATGCAGTACCAGAGAGCGAAATCTTCAGAGTAATTCTTCCCTCTGCATCAGATGGTATGCCGACATTATCCAGTAACCCGGATGCGGAGCTCAGTTTTGTTCCCTGCAATAAACCCTGCAGTTTACTCTTACTGCTGTTTTGAACAGCAAGCACCTTTTGGGATGCTGCTTTAGTCATTCTGTGATCGATATCCATATCAAGTTTGGAATCGAAACCCACATTGCCTCCAAGCTCCCAATCCCCGGCCAGATCCGATTGCAGCTTGAATTCATCAAAATAAACCGTCTCATCCTCGATACGCAATGTGGTCTTCAGATTACGGAACTGAATATCCTTGACATCGATAAATTTAGTCAGTATACCGGAAATTCTGGTAAGAATAAGCGAATTGGATATTTTTCCGTTTGCAAGATTAGCATTTATGGTTCCTCGGAGACTTTTCGAAAGCTCTTCCTGTGTTCCTCCTGAAGTAGTCAGATCACTCTTGAGGTTGATTTTGCCATAGAGGTTATTTTGCACATTTCTCAGTTCTTTATTTAACGCATTGGTTGGTTTGATGAAATTACCGAAGCGAGTCAGCAGATCATTAACCTCCACATCTGTGATACCCAGATTGTTATTAATAGTCACAGCCCGTGTATTGCGCAGATCTGCATGAATCTTTTCAGTTATGGTTCCACTGGCAAATCCGGTTTTTATATCCAGATCAGCAACATCATTGAGTACCGAAACCCGCATCTGCATATTTTTCATTTCCACATTTTTGTAAACTATTTTTGATGCAGCTACAGTTCCTTTCATGTCAACACCAGGAAGAGGTGCGATCATCGGTGCTGAACTGGCATTTGCTTTTTTGGAAGCATCGTTTTCAGAAGCATTGCTCTGCTGAGCAGGTGGCAGGATTTCATCAAAATTAAGTAAAGGCGATGCGATCTTGAAATCTATCGATGGCCGCGGTGTTTTCTTTGTACTATCCGCAATAACCATGCTCAGATAGTTGGTAATCGCGGCATCCATTTTCATGGATGAGGTCCCTATCTTTACTGCCAGATTCTGTCCTATTGCTTTTGAAGAAAGGGTAAACAATCCATTAATCACCGCAGGTTTCATCAAAGGAGGCCACTGTATAGATACCTCCTCCAAATCAGCTCTTCCCTTAACATCAAGTTTTGATGGATCACCGGGGTCGATCTCCCCTTTTGCTGATATATCGGTTTTTATTTTACCTGAAAGTGATGCACCTTCAGGCAGACTGGTCATCTGCTTAAGATCACCCAGATCGACATCTGCTTTTACCAGTAAATCTATCAGCGGACTGGCAAAATTATTGACTGTTCCTTTCAACTCTATCGGATTGGAACCGAATAACATACTCAGATTTTTTATATCCAGACTATTGTCAGTAAAATCCAGTGAAGTATTTATTTTGTCGATTGATTTAGGAAGATCAGAATACTTCACCATTCCATCTTTTATAGTCAACTTGCCCTGAATCGGAAGCCTGGAATCCTCTTTTAAAGCTCCCTTTACAGCCAGGTCGAGTTCCGCTGTCCCGGATGCAGCAAGCTTTGCCAGCTCTGGTGCAAGCTCTCTGGGTATCTCTGCCAGAATATCTTTCAGCTCTATGGGATCAGAATCAAGTTGTAAATCCAGCTGCGGGATGGTATTGAAACTGGTAACTGTACCGTTAAGGTTCAGAAAAACTTTCTGAAAAGATAACCTTAACTTCTTTAACTCTGCCTTTCCGTTTATAAGATCACCCTGAATATCATGACTCAGACTGATCCGCAAATCACTCAATGGCCTGGAGATCTCTTTTGTTTTTACCGAGACCTGCGATAAAACCAAATCACCGGAAGTATTTACATCTTTGAGTTCTTTATCTATTGAGAATCTCACTGTCTGGTCGATATCACCAGCCGTAAACTCCTGCCCTGAGCGTTTGTCTTTATAAGTAAAAGCTCCATCCTGTATCGTAAATTCCTTGAGAGTTATGGGTACAGGTAAAGCAATCATGGCACCACCTGTACCTTTACGGGTAGATACCTCATTGTTTTTTTCTTTAGGCATCAAAGCCAGATCATCAAAATTGAAATGCCCGGTAGAATCGATCTCCACAATGACCTGAGGCTTCTTAATAATGATCTTTGAAATCTCGGCCTGTTTTTTTAATAGTGAAATCAGGGGTATCTGCACCAGAAGATTGTCAACTTTTACAAAAGAGGTATCCGAAAAACCCTGCCGTTCCGTATTGGAAATCTCAAGTTTGGATAAACTTACTCCCATGACTGGAAAAAAACTCAATGATGCCTTCTCCAGGTTGACATCTCTACCAAGGGCTTTTTCCACCTGAGGAATGATAAGTGCTTTTAATTTCTCTGGCGGAAACATTATCCATAAAGTCAGCAGAGTTGCAATTAAAGCTACAAGAACTACCCCCAGGGTAATCCCGACGATTTTAAATTTTTTTCCCATATAATCCTCGGATTTTTATGGATTGGTTAATAAAAGATACTTAAGCAGCATTTTTAAACTTCTGATTTTCACAATTCTCTTTTTAGACTCCAGACAGCAAGCAAAAAATACTGACACTCAGCAGAAACTCTGGTGACCATCGACATCAGGAGTTACCAGTACCACAGAACTCCATCAGTCACTGAGAACATAACCGAAGAAAAAAAAAATACAATTTTCTGCATTTGACTTGCAAAAATGAGCGAACATTAAATATATATGAAAACGAATTAAGTCGTGTTTTATTAAGGCAAACTGTACTGGTTTTTGCAATTAATTTCCAGAAGGAGAAGTTGCCTGAGAATTTCAATCTTTATTAAGTTGATTTAAAACTAATTTAAATTAGTTTTCAGACACAAGTATGTAAAAACTAAAATCGACACCGGAAACTGGTAACCGAGGGACTGAAATGCCCCTGAAATTGAGCTTTCAATGGAAGAAAATGAAATAATTACCTTAAAAAATATAAATAAATGTTTTGGACCATTCACAGCAGTTAAAAATCTCAGTTTTTCTGTTCCCCGATCCATCTGCTTTGGGCTTCTGGGGCCAAATGGCGCCGGAAAAACGACGACTATGAAGATGATTTATGGGGTAAGTAACCGGGATTACGGCACTGAAGGAATGATGTCAGTTTTCGGGTTTGATCCTCAAGAAAACGCTCTGGCTATAAAATACATCTCCGGGGTTGTTCCACAGGAGAACAATCTGGATGAAGAGCTCAATGTTGAGGAGAATCTTAGAGTCTTTGCCCGTTTTTATGATATTCCCTCCAAAGAAGCAACTAAGCGGATAAATGAACTTTTAAGTTTTATGGAACTCTCCGAAAAACACCGGTCCCGTATCCGTGAGCTTTCCGGTGGAATGAAACGGAGGCTTATTATTGCGCGTGCCCTGCTAAATAACCCTAAACTTTTAATTCTGGACGAACCCACAACCGGTCTTGACCCTCAGGTTCGTCATCTTATCTGGGAAAAACTGAGGAATCTTAAGCGTCAAGGGATGACTATTCTTTTAACCACCCACTATATGGACGAGGCGTTTCAGATCTGTGACCGCATAATAATCATGAATAAAGGGGAGAAAATTCTGGAGGGCAATCCCCACGAACTGGTCAATGCCAATATAGAACCATTTGTGCTGGAAGTGAACTCCAAAGACTCTTTTTGCAGAATCAGGGATCGGATTGGAGCTGATACCAGAGTTGATCAATCCACTGATTTGGTAAGAATCTATAGTAAAGAGCAATTCATCCTTGAGGGCATCTCCAAAGCACTTGATCCAGGAGAGTACTACCTTCGCCAGTCCAATCTTGAAGACCTTTTCCTTAAAATAACCGGGAGCACACTTAATGCACTCCAGTAAAAAAAGGCTGTATCCAGCAACACTCAAAAGAATTTACAGTGTCTGGTTCCGCCATTTCAGAGTCTATACCAAGAGTCTTATAAGCAATGGTCTTCCCCCCTTTCTCGAACCACTTATTTTTCTGGCAGGAATCGGACTGGGAATGAACAGATACATCGAAGAAATGGCGGGTATTCCTTATATCACATTTCTGGCAACCGGTCTCCCCATCACAGCAGCGATGTTTACATCTGCGTTTGAACTGACCTACGGCACATTCATCCGTCTTGAATTTGACCGGGTATATGACGGCATGCTGGCATCTCCCTTAAGTGTAAAGGACCTGATGATCGGGGAGATATTGTGGGCAGGAACAAAAGGACTTTTTTTTTCTTTTGCGGTAATCATAGTAGTAGCATCATTTAGACTCATCCCGCTACCCTGGAGCCTCTTTACACCGGTAATAGGCTTTCTTACCGGAGTTATGTTTGCCACCATTTCACTTCTGATAACCACCTATGTTAAAAATATCAATCATTTCAATTTTTATTTCACAGGGTTTCTTTCACCCATGTTCTTCTTTTCCGGCGTAGTATTTCCCATCGAAAATCTCCCGCCCTTTTTAAGAATAATTGCAGAATTCTTTCCACTTACCCATGTGGTTAGACCAACCAGAGCATTGTGCCTGGGTAACTATTCAACCACATTATTATTGGATTTATTATTTATTGTGGTTTTTACTTTACTGAGCGGCTGGCCTGCAATCAGAAGAATCGAGAAAAGACTGATAAAATAGTTGGGATTGCATTGCTCTTATATACAAGAGAAGATTTAATAGCGGAGTTTCAATCATTGCCGAAGCTCGGAATCGAACCGAGATGATGTTGCCATCGCTGGATTTTGAGTCCAGTGCGTCTACCAGTTCCGCCACTTCGGCTGGAGATTTTTAAATTAATATTTCCCTGGCTCAATTGCAACAAATTAGTAAATGGAAAGTCCTACCGACTCTCTGAACCGGGGTTATTAAAGGGCCACTGATCACTTTCTGAATCTCCAGATTCCTGGCTGGATAAATCATCTTCATTATTTAACTGCTCAATAGTGTCCTCGATAATACTTCCTGCATTCATTTCAATAAATTCGCAAATGTCATCACTATCCACATTATTATTTTCCTTCAAATACTCAAGTATGGATAATCCTGTCGACAGCATTATATTATGTACAAGATTTTCATCATACAATCTGCAATGTTTGCTTCCCATGAACTGTCCTCTCTATTTCTCCAGCAAAAGTCTTAAACCTATTCAAAAGGTTTAGCTCTGACATAATTTTCAACACAAATCTCATATTCCTTGGGATTAAGCGATTGCACTATCCGATACTTATCCCCATTTTCCAGCTTCTGCATACTCAATAACTTATACTCTTTAGGCTCCTGAAGTTTATTACCCTCAGCTGAATAAAGAATCAGTACATCGGGTGCCAGTATCTCTCCCTTTTCCACCCTGACCACTATGCCCATCTCTCCGGATGATAGTTTTACGAAACTTCCTACAGGATAAATACCCAAATGTTTAGTGAAAAGCTCAACTATCCGCCGGGAATAATCCATATCACAACCCTGAAATATCATAGCCAGGGCTTTATGTGGTGTCCATGCTGCCCGGTAGATTCTATCCGTAGTCATAGCATCATAAACATCTGCTACTGCGGCGATTAATCCAACCTCTGCAATCATATCACCAGTAAGCTGCCTGGGATACCCACTTCCATTATATCTTTCATGATGCTGAATTACCACAGTCCTGGATAGATCACTGATACTTTTGTATCCCTTGAGCATATTGATACCGATTTCGGGATGTCGCTTCATCACAGAAAACTCTCCAAAGGTGTATTTCCCTTTCTTATTGAGAATACTTTCGGGAATCCCCATTTTGCCTATATCATGCAAAAGTCCGCCAATACCAGCCTGTATCAATTCATCTTTTTTATAACCCATGGAATATGCAAGCGATGTGACAAGAATTCCCACATTTACTGAATGAACATAGGTATACTCATCATACCCCTTAATCTGAGCAAGACTCACCAGAGCATCTGCATTTCTAAGAACACTCTCAACAATCTGCTCCGCGGTAGTCTCTACATTCTTAACAGGTATAAGTTTACCAAGCCTTGCATTAATCAGAGCCTCCCTAGCAGTTTGCAATGTATATTGATGCACTTGTTTGGCTCTGGATAATTCCCTGTAATACTCAGCCTCCCGGTTTGATATACCAATTTCACTATTAGAACTGTGGTGATCTGTATTGGTTTTATTCTCCATAACTGCCATAACTGAGTTGATATGGTGTTTTCTAAGCAATTCGATCTGATCTGAACTGTGTACTACAGTACCTGCTGCGAATAACAAGTGGCCCTGAGAATCAAAAACATCACCCAAATACATTCCCAATTTGATTTCATCAACCGAAACCTTATACAATGTGACCTGTGATCCCTGTTCCATAATCCCTCTTGATGAACCGTTTAAATTATAACCCCAAGGTGGAGAAAAGGCAAATAGGATTTCAGATTTGAGATTTTAGATTTTTGATTTAGAAGAAAGAGAATTGAGATTTAAGATCCGGAATTGGAGATTTTTGATTTGGAAGAAAGAGAATTGAGATTTAAAATCCGGAATTGGAGATTTTTGATTTGGAAGAAAGAGAATTGAGATTTAAGATCTGGAATTGGAGATTTTTGATTTAGAAGAAAGAGAATTGGGATTTAAGATCCGGAATTGGAGATTTTTGATTTAGAAGAAAGAGAATTGAGATTTAAGATCCGGAATTGGAGATTTTTGATTTGGAGGAAAGAGATTTCTGATCTCAGGTTTCAGAATTCAGATTTTTGATTTAGAAGAAAGAGATTTAAGATTGAAATTGGAGATTTTAGATTTTGAGATTTTGGGGAAGGAGAGATTTTTGATTCAGGAGAAGAAATCTAGCAGGTGAACTCAGTTGGATAGAGATCGTTATAAACAGGTCGAAAAAGCAGGAAATTCGGAAAAGAAATAAGAAAGGAATTCAGGATTTCTTCTTGTCTTTTCCGAATTTCAGATTATTAATTTGAGATTTTGATTCTCAACAAATCAAAAATCTCAAATCATTTTGCCTATCATGCATTCTTGAAAGCTGATTTTCCGGCAAACCGTGCTGCTGCACCCAATTCATCTTCAATAGCAATGAGACGATTGAATTTAGCAATACGTTCGCTTCTGGAGGCTGAACCGGTTTTTATTTTTCCGGATGCAGTTGCAACTGCAAGATCTGCGATAGTTGTATCTTCAGTTTCACCGGAACGGTGAGAGATCATGTAACCATAAGCATGCTTTCCAGCCAGTTCGATAGCATCCAGAGTCTCTGTGAGAGAACCGATCTGATTGACTTTTACCAGAATGGAATTTGCAACACCGTTACGAATACCTTCAGCCAGAATTGCAGGATTGGTACAGAACAGATCATCACCAACCAGCTCGATTTTCTTACCCAGTTTCTCAGTAAGGAGCTTCCATCCAGCCTGATCATTCTCCCCCATACCATCTTCAATAGAAACAATGGGATACTTTTTCACCCAGTTCTCCCAATGCTCAACCATCTGTTCTGATGTCAATTTATTTTTTGTTGATTTGAAGAAGAGATAGGAGCCATTGTCCCACATTTCGCTTGTTGCAGGGTCAAGGCAGATGGAGATATCAACACCTGGTTTGTATCCGGCTTTGGTAATAGCTTCCAATATTGTTTCCACAGCCTCTTCATTTGACTTAAGATTGGGGGCAAAACCACCTTCATCACCTACTGCAGTAGCGTAACCCTTGCTGGAGAGAACCGATTTGAGAGCATGGAATGTTTCTGCACCCATTCTGATTGCAGTCCTAAAATCAGGAGCATTATGTGGAGCGATCATGAATTCCTGAAAATCCACATTATTATCTGCATGACGGCCACCATTGATGACATTCATACAGGGAACAGGAAGAACAGATGCATTTGCACCACCGATATAACGGTAAAGCGGTAAACCCTTTGCCTTTGCCGCGGCTTGTGCTACAGCCAGCGAAACAGCCAGAATTGCATTAGCTCCCAGGTTAGCCTTATTGTTTGTCCCATCCAGCTTGATCATAACTGCATCGATTGCCCGCTGCTCTTCAACTGGCATCCCTACAATGGCCGGCTGGATTTTTTCATTTACATTTTTAACTGCGGTGAGAACACCTTTACCCATATAACGCTTGGGGTCTTTATCCCTTAACTCCACTGCTTCCTTCTCACCAGTAGATGCACCGGATGGAACCATTGCATTAGCAACAATACCATTTTCCAAAGTAACAACAGCTTCCACAGTAGGGTTACCTCTGGAATCGATTATTTCACGACCTTTTACACTCTGAATCTTCATTGAGCCTCCTCTATTTAATGATATGTTAATAAGGATGATTTCTCATTCAGGCACATCATCTCAAAATAATGCACCAGAAACGAACTGCACGTAATCAAGTTATAGAAAATAAGTTAAAACAATGCTGATACTTACATTTTTATTAGGCCTGAAACCATCAGTAGGATGCGATGAAGAGAAACTATCAGAAACGATGATAAGTACTGTAAAAAACTAAAGCTGACAGAAGACTCAAATATCATCTTTGCAGGTTTATGCGACCTGCTGAGTTTCTGTAAATGGGCGGTCGATAATCAGATCATAAACGTGACCACGGCTGATTCTTTTTACCTTGAAAGAAACATTCTGATAAGAAACTGAAAAATTTTCAGGGACATTACCTGCACACTGACCTAAAATCCATTCATCAACAGAAAGATCCCAATCTGGTAAGTCTTTATGCACATGCCTTTTCAATTTATCAAATGTTATACTACCACCTGCCCTGAAACGGTTTTCTGAAAGTTGCACCAGTAACTCAGGTGGTTTATCGTACTCATCCTCTAATTCACCTACCAAAGCTTCTATCAGATCCTCAAGTGTGACCATGCCTATGATTTTACCAGATTCGTTTTTAACCATGGCAATGTGTTGATAACTGCGGGTGAACTTTTTGAGCAGCTCTGAAAGTGCGATCGTCTCACAGACCGTTTCGATAGGACGGCAAATTCCATGAAGAGTAGGATTTGCAGGATTGACCCGTAATGCACTGACAATATCCTTAAAATTGACATACCCCATTATATCATCACTATTTCCTGCTCTGGTTAAAGGAAAGCGGGTATGATGGTGCATGTGCGATGCCACCAGTGCATCATTTAAAGACATGGTATCCGAAAGAAAGTTTATCTCACCTATATCAACCATAATATCCCTGGCTTTCATTCTGGAAAGCTGAATACTGCGTTCAATAAGGTGTGCCTGCTCACGGCTGATCTGATGATCCAGTGCTGCAGATTGAGCCAAAGTGGCAATCTCCAGAAGCGGGGAAAGGTTATTGGCTGTTCTTTTTGCCTCAAATGGCCGGTTAACTAATCCCACAATCATCACCAGTGGTTTACATATTAAAGTAAGCACGTACAAAGGAATTGCTATGATAACTGCCATGGGAATTTTAAACCGGATTCCTAAAGTCCTGGGCAATACGATTCCCCATTGAATCACTATATACGAAAGAATAACTGCTATAGGGATGAGCCACTGCTGCTCACACATCCCGGAAAGATATGCACCTCCAATACTGGCACTGAGAATTATTGCAACTGTATTAAAGATTAAAACAAGAGTAAATGATTGATTAATGTTCTGTTTAAGCTGCTTCCATATCTTGCTGATCATCGGAAAATTTTTCTGCAGCTTAAAAATGTCGCTATATGAAATGCTTAGAATGCAGGATTCAGTCATAGCAGAAATGAAAATAACAGCGAACATGCCAACTAAGACATATTGTAGTGACTCCATATTATGTGTATTTAAACCCCAAATCCCAAAAATTCAGAAAAAAAATCTTATTTCTTTTTTCCGATAGTTTTCTTGTTGTAATTGATATTTCCTGATGCATAAACCTGATAACCACCACAATCACAGACCGCTTTTACCTGAACAACACCACCATTTAAGGGCAGATTTACCAGGTGAACCCTTATTTTACCATCCTGCCCGGTGAGAAAACAAGTTCGATCTACATCTTCCCCATCTGTACTCCCCTTCTTCTGCTCCGGAAGCTGACAAAGAAATGTCCCGCTGTTACTGGTTAACTGGATCTGATAACCGGAAAGCGGATTGCCCAGATCATTAATTAATTTAACCTCCACAACAGCTCTACCAGTAAGCGCATCTGCATCGGGTGCTGCCATATTGAGCTGCATCGAAATCTTACACGACGTAGATGAAGCATCTTCCTCAGGAAGTGAGACTTCGTATCCGTAAGAAAAGAATTGTAACAACAGTATCATTATAGGGATCGTCTTTTTCAAAAAAAACCTCCTGGTGGATATTATATAAAATAATATTAAATTAAGTCGGTAATATCTATATATTATCTAACTTATGCATTTCAGACTGCACTCGCCACACCTGGTTTCGGCAACACTTAAATGAAGTCTCACACTTGCTTGCCGAAAATACCGGGTTGATTCATGGAGTGAGGTCAGAATAATCCATTCACATCAGAAACAATGATAAAGGAGAGCTGGTTTGAATCTATCCAGTATCGATATATTCTGCCATGTCATCGATAATTTTGGTGATGCAGGTGTGGTCTACAGGTTCGCCAAAGAGTTCAAAAAAATGAATCCACAGTGTACCACCAGAGTCTTTATCGATGATCTGCAAACTCTTCACAACATCATATCTGAGATAAAAGTCGATAAAAGAGTTCAGCACCATCAGGAAATCACCTTTATCGACTCATCTGAACTCTGTTCACAGGATATCGAAGAGCTTGGAGTTGCAGATATATTGGTTGAAGCGTTCGCCTGCGAAATTCCACAACCAATAATGGATATCGCAGTATTTAGAAGTAAACTGATAATTAACCTGGAGTATCTTTCGGCTGAGGACTGGGTAGAAGGCTATCATCTGAAAGAATCCCTGCTAAATAATGGCACTGCCAAAAAATTCTTTTTTATGCCCGGTTTTACCACTTCCACAGGCGGAGTCATTCTAAATACAGAAGTTATCAGAAATAAAAAACAACTCCAGAACTCACGGCTTGATCTGATTAATGAACTGTTGAAAAAAAATGCAGGCCTGACTCTCCAGAACACAGGAAATAGCTTATTTGGAACCGTTTTCTCTTATGAACGTGGGTTTGATAACTTTCTGGCTGACCTGACTTCAATAGATAAACAGGTATATCTGATGGTGTTTGGCCATAAAAGCCATAACAGCATAAAAGCTGCATTGAAACGAGCTGGCAAAAATGTTGACGATAGCAGAAATATCAAATATCACAACCTTGAAATTGCGTTGATGCCTCTTATTTCTCAGCAAAGCTATGATTCACTTCTGTGCTGTTGCGATTTTAATCTGGTGCGGGGTGAGGATTCTCTGGTCAGGGCTATCTGTGCCGGAAAACCATTTTTATGGAACGCCTACATTCAGGAAAATGGCTATCAGAAAGTAAAAGTTGATGCACTTTTGAAATATTTCGAACAATATTTTGATGATTCAGAGGTATTCAATAGATATAAGGACCTGCTGCAAAAATATAATGAGGCCGGGTTGGAAGAAAATATCCAACACACAACGGAAAATTTTCATTATTTTTTTCAGGATTTAAATAAAATTAAACATGCAACAGCGAAGATGAGTTATTTTATAGAAGAAAACTGTAATCTGGTCCAAAAATTCAGTGATTTTCTCCGTGAATACAAAAACTAATAAAAAAGAGATCCACTTGCCGGCGTGTACATTTCTTACCATCAGGTATCTGATCCCTCCATTGGTACGCTAACCACTTTATTTTTTTCCAGTACTTTAGAAACCGATTCTATCGCAAACTGCCTAAAACAGTTGAATTAAATTTTTAATAAAAATAATAAACTATCAATTTCAAGGAGCCATTAATGAAAGAAGCACAGGACCTCAGACAGGGAAATACTGTCAAAATTAATAACGAATTGTACATTATCATGAAAGCCATCTACAACAAAGGTGCCCGTGGAGCCTCTTCTGTGAAGATGAAACTCCGGAATCTATCTACCGGCAGTGTTTCAGAATCTGTGTACCGGGCAACTGACAAGTTTGATGATGTCGTCCTGGAACGCAAAACCATGCAGTTTCTCTATGAAACCAACGGGTTTTATACATTCATGGATCAGGAAACCTTCGAACAGATGGATTTAAACAAGGACGACCTGGGAGATGCGCTTAATTACCTGCGGGAAGAGATGAACATCGACATCATTGTCTATGGAACTAAACCAGTCGGAGTAGAACTTCCTGCACAGGTTGAAGCCACAATAGAATACACTGAACCAGCAGTGAAGGGTGATACTTCCGGAAAAGTGCTCAAAACCGCAAAAATAGATACCGGGTATGAGATTCAGGTACCTTTGTATTGCAACATCGGTGACAAAATCCGTATTAACACAGCTACTGATGAATTTGTTTCAAGAGCGAACTGATCAAAAAGAGCCGGCAAACCGGCTCTTTTTTCTTTTTCAGTGATGAAACTTATTACTGCAAACACTCTTATTATACTCATGTATAGCTTTACGAAATTTAGTGTTTGATTTGAAATAGATAACCACACCAGTACCCGCACTTGCCAGACCAGCCAGTGAAAATAACGATTTTCCAGTAGAAAACCCTGCTATCACCAGGCCCAGTCCACCTCCAAGCATCACATAAGAACTGCCTCTGAAAAGGTTATACTTTTTCAGATAAGGTTTACTGAAGCCGTCATTGTAAAGATAACCCTTAATAGTGGAGATATTGAGATGATACTCTCCCATCACATACTCAATCTTATTTCCATCCAGTTTTGCAATGATCTGATCAGGATGGGAGCAAACCGGTGAAGTCAGGCTATCCTGTTGAGCGGACACAAAAGTAGTAGTACAGATAATAAAGAAAAGAAAAAATAATCGCAAACAACCCATAAATAACTCCTCACTATGGAGTAAAATATAGGGTATAGTTTGCAATTTTTCAAGACAGCTGTGATAATAAAATTCTCTGGGGAAGAAGATTTTCTAGCTTTCACTAATAACCAGCTGATTATTTACATTTATCACCCCCATAGTATATCTGGCAATATCTTCGGCAACATCGAAGGCATTTCGATTTGGAACCATACCACTGAGTCTCACGTTACCTTTTTGGACCTCCACAGAAACCGAATTTACACTTAAAACAGAACTGCGACTGAGCATATATGTAATATCCTGACCGATTCTTTCGTCAGCGATGTCACCGGATGTGACTACTGCGAGTTTGTTTACCACTGCCAGCACACCACCCGCATTTCGTACCAGTTCTTCTGCCCTGAATTTTTTCCACAAAGTATCAACCGACCCTTCCAGAATAACCCTGCCTTCGTGTACAAATGCAGTTATCCTTTCCATATAAATATCTGGATCCCAGCTTAGCAAGCGCTGTACACTTTCCAGTATTGCCTCATCTGAAGGTTTTCGGTATTGAGAAGGGAAAACGATATCCAGACGATTATCTACAGCTGTCACTCCGGAAACCGCCCACACATCCGATTCTACTGCTTCCCGGGCCTGGTAAGATTGTACACTCCCGGTGAGGACCACCAGACCACCGCTTATTTCTAATTTTACTTTAGGAGATCGCAATCTGGAATCTCTGGCCAGATTGTCCAGAATATCATTTTTTATGTCTTCATTGCTCCTTGGCATATCTACCCTCCACTTTACTGGAACATCGATCCATTTGCAGATTAGAACCGGTTTTCAGCGGTTGATTCTCCAGAATCTGAAATTCAGCACAGATGCAAAGCTTACCCATAAAAGATATGGGACAAGTAACAGCGCAGCCCTGATTGAGATTCTCCAGAATAATATCACAGTGACAAATACTAAAATCCAGAGAATGAATATCTCGACCAGAGCAGCAAACGGGGAACGCATCCCGAAAAAAAGAGCTGTCCAGAGAAAATTTAACATCAGCTGTAAATAAAAGACTATCATACTTACTTTCTGGCCCTGCTCTTTTTTACGGGAGATGATAAAAGAAGAAATGCCCATAAGAGCATATAAAACAGTCCACACCGGACCAAACACCCAGGAAGGAGGATTTATGGATGGTTTCTGTAATTTATTATACCAGGTAGGGATAGATCTTGAGGTGAAAACTGATCCGGTCATTCCCACGGCTTCACACAATCCTATATATTTCAATGAGTTAATCCAATCCAAAAGTATCTTCTCCTCTCTTTTTTTAGAGGTGCAAAAGAAATGCCATTCGTATGGATATGACTGGGATAAATTTCTAAAGAAGTTGATAATTTTTTTCAACCGGCAGGAAACGCAAAATGCGTATCCAGCCTTAATACAGTTGAAAAGAAATGAGACAGAAAAGCCCTGAGAAAATATAGGAATGATCAATGGCCCAAATTACCCAGTCATGAAAACCCACTACTTTTTTTGTAATTAAGGGCTTTTAAGCTGAATCTTTTGCTTGCCCAAATAACTGTTTTCCAAGTATCTTTTATTCTCGCAAATCTCAAATTTCCAAAAAGGATTGACATTGTCTTTTTCCCGGAAACTATTTCTATTATCTCTGTCTATTTTTATTTTATCATGTACAAAACAATATGTCCGAATCAGTCCTGATTTTGGCTCTATCCGCAGTTATATGGATACGATTACCGTCTTCAGCGATGCGCTGGTACTATTGACGCAGAGAATGACTATTACAATGAAAAAGCATCACTTTTACTTGATTCACTTATTTTAGAGGGACTACTCAGGCGGGCACAAATAATGATTCAGTATTATTGTTTCCATATCAAAATACAATAGCCAAACCCTGCACACATTTCGGGAGAAAATGTTTTGACTATTAATGACTATAGCGAATTATTAACAAAAGCTTCCAAATCAGTTTTTTTAAAACTGGCAGCTATAATTCGGAAATTTCCACTGTTTTTAAAAAATCATTAAAAGTAACAGATGGATACTGGTATAACCGCTTATACAACAGCCATAATGATATTTTGATTGAAAGAGATATCGAAAAATTAAAGGTTCCCGATGGTCTGATTTTTGATGGACCTAAATGTGGTACTGCTTTCATTGGGAAAATTATCATTAAAGTCTCTGTACCAAAACAAAGTGTTAATACTTGTGTTGGATTTCTAAGAATTTATGGTTCATCCGATTTTCTTAAAACTGAAGACGAAAGATGTGTGGTAAGAGGGATATTCCAGCAATATGCATATAAAACAGCAATGTTTTTAGAAAAAATGCATTATATGCTGAACAGTTCAAAACAAGTTGGTGAAAATTCTTTCATAAACTCAAGCGACCATAAATTTTCAGAAAATTCAGAGAGAAAAAGGAAAAAGAGGTTTTCCAAAGATGCAAAGAGTAATAATAAATCGACACAAAATTCAAATTCAGCTCATAAAAAAAAGAGCCGTTTGCGTGCTGCTTTACTAATTCTACTTAAAAAAGATTATATTTATGAAGAAGGGATGTTTTGGAACCAAAAACATTAAGTACTTCAATAGCAGTATAATAGGCTTATATCGAATTTGGGTTTATGTCATTAATCTGTTGACAATTTCATTTTAATATTAGAATATCTAAATTGAGATTGCTAACCAATGGAGAGAATAGTCATGAAGCATGTTAACTATGGCGCTCAGATAAAAAGGACCCTTTCT
Source organism: Fibrobacterota bacterium (assembly GCA_023436145.1). GTDB lineage: Bacteria > Fibrobacterota > Chitinivibrionia > Chitinivibrionales > Chitinispirillaceae > JAAYPC01. The sequence goes on from JAEZKP010000058.1 coordinate 20,756, forward strand.
GCTCAGATAAATTCCCACTTTTACTCCCATCATTTTTTTAAAATAATTATGAGTTGAGCTATGCAAAATAAAAAAAGCACCAACATTTCAGTGCC
>JAEZKP010000063.1 GCA_023436145.1 Fibrobacterota bacterium
CTATCTGCTCTTTTGTCGTTTGGATTTTGAATAATTGGTAATTGGGATTTGTTTAGTATTTGGTGCTTGTGATTTGTAATTTATTTGCGTACCCTACTTCTTATGCAATCTTATGTTTGTTAAATTAACCGGACACTTCTGATTTTCGGACTTTACTGGATTTTAGTTTGGGACAGAAGTAAGCTGTGTGGCTGATTGTAAATATATGGAGTCCAGAAAATCATTCTTTTCTGGGTGAAGAATTATTCTTATACTTGCGATAATCGATACCGTATTTATCGATTTTGTACTGGATGACTCTTTTGGTGGTTCGCAGTAGTTTTGCAGTATCCGTCTGGTTGCCGTTGCAATCCTTGAGCGCTTCTATAATAAGCTCTTTTTCGTAGGAGGCAACCTGGGTTTCAAATGTTCCGCTTTTTCCGGTTGATTGCTTGAATCCAGATTGCTGGAGCATTCTGGGGAGGTCATGCCCTTCGATCACATTGCCTTCACAAACCAACACCGCCCGTTCAATCACATTCTCCAACTCCCGGATATTGCCAGGCCATTGGTAAGAAGACAGCATGTCGATTGCTGCAGTAGAGATTCTCTCCACGATTTTCAGGTGAAGTTTTGAGTATTTTCTAACAAAATGATCGGAAAGCAACATTATGTCTGCACCCCTCTCCCGCAGAGGTGGCAAGACAATAGTAAATACATTCAGCCGGTAAAACAGATCCTCTCTAAACCGTTCTTCCCGAACATCCTTTTCCAGGTTGCGATTGGTGGCTGTAATTAGACGTAAATTAACTTTTATATTTTCCATGCTTCCCACCCGCTGAAATTCCTTTTCCTGGATTGCTCTGAGAAGCCTTCCCTGGGCACTCAGACTCAATTCCCCGATCTCATCGAGAAAAAGTGTACCATTTTGTGCCGCTTCAAATTTCCCCACTCTGGCACTGAATGCTCCTGTAAAGGCTCCTTTCTCATGTCCGAACAGTTCGCTTTCTAAAAGAGATTCCGGAAGTGCGGCACAATTTACTGCAACAAAGGGACCGTCGCGAAAAATGCTTTTCTGATGTATAGCACGGGCAACCAGTTCCTTACCTGTCCCAGTCTCTCCTCTGATAAGCACAGTGGTAGTAGAGGGGGCAACCTGAGCAATGTACCGGTACACCTCACGCATGGACCTGCTGTTACCAATCATCTGGTCCGGCCGTCCTCTGTTTTCCAATATCTGTTTGAGCTCCTTATTTTCCCTCTCCAGCGCAGATATCCGCTCGGTCTGCCTTCTTCTCTGTTCTACTACCTTTGCAATCAAGTTTGATACTACCTCCAGAAACTGTAACTCTCCCTCCAGAGTGACATCTTGATCCACAACTATCCGGTCTACCGAAAGAACTCCAATTACTTTCTCTGAAATTTTAATCGGTACGCAAAGAAATGCCAGGTCTGAAAGCTTAAGCTCCTTTCGTGCTCCGGTCCGATCTAAAAAAGTAGGCTCATCCTCAAGTGTGGGAATTATCACCGCTTTTCCGGTTTTTGCTACCTGTCCAGTAATACCTTCTCCCAACCGGTACTTTCCTTTTTGCCGTAGATAATCTGGTATTCCATACGCCACATCCACAGTCAGTTTATCACCTGAAGAATTCAGAAGCGAGATCATACCCCTGTTCATTTTTGCCAGCTCCTGTAGTATCCCCAGCACCTCCATCATGCAACTGCTTAACGGGCCCCCCGCACTGAGTACCCTGGCGATCTGATAGAGAACAACCAAACCATTAAAACTCAAATCGGTCCTGATCTTTTCTAGTTCCATAAATGACATATCGATTGTTAAAAGCTACGTTGACATTCCGGAAAACATATTTCAGCATTACTCAGAACACTTTACTCTGCGGGGAAATTGTGCAAAAATCGAGCCATATCTTATTAAAAAGCTGTAAAAACTGGACTTAACAACGGTACCGGTATTAAAACCAGTATTTCACTATACTGATGAAATAAGTTGGCTCTCAACTGCTTCCTGGAGATAGTTTTGGAGAGGTCGGGATGGTACAATTTTGTATCGAAGTGGGGTAAATAAGAACAAAACTGTTACATTGAAGCGGAATTTGTACTGTGGGTAGAGGTAACAGCAGGGAAAAGCACTGAAATGCGGACTTATAGTCCGGCATTTTCAGCTTTAAAGCTCTTCGGGCTGATCCGACCGGCGGAAACGGGAATAATCGATCTGGTATTTGTTAATTTTATACTGAATAATTCTCTTGGTGGTCCCAAGCACTCTGGCAGCTTCAGTCTGATTTCCACCAGTATCCTTAAGTGCATCCAGTATGAGTGTGCGCTCATAGGCTGCGACCAGATTTTCAAATGAATCGTCGCGCTCACCCTGCAAAGCCACATCTTTCATCTGAAGAGTAGGGGGGAGGTCCTGACCTTCTATAACATCGGCAGTAGCCACAATTACCGCCCGCTCAATAACATTCTCCAATTCCCGGACATTACCCGGCCAGTGGTAGGCAGAGAGCATGTCGATGGCAGGGGTGGAGATCCTCTGAATATTTTTATCATGAAGTCTGGAGTATTTCTTAACAAAGTAATCTGCCAGCAAAAGGACGTCTGCACCCCGTTCGCGTAATGGCGGAAGTGCAATTGTAAACACATTGATTCTGTAGTAGAGATCCTCCCTGAACCGGTTTTCTTTCACATCAGTTTCCAGGTCTCTGTTAGTGGCACAGATAAGTCTCACATTTACCCGGATCGAATCGCAACCACCAACTCTCTGAAACTCTTTCTCCTGTATCGCCCGTAAAAGACGACTTTGTGCAGAAAGCGACATTTCACCGATCTCATCCAGAAACAGTGTTCCATTATCAGCTGCTTCAAAACGACCAATTCTTCTGGCAGTAGCGCCTGTAAAAGAACCCTTTTCATGACCGAAAAGTTCACTCTCCAGCAGTGATTCAGGAAGAGCGGCACAGTTTACAGCCACAAATGGTCCGGCAGCACAGGGACTTTTCTGATGAATCGCTCTGGCTACCAGCTCTTTGCCGGTTCCGGTTTCCCCACGTATGGTTACCGTAGTCATAGAAGAGGCCACCTGTCCGATCTGACGGTAAACATCACGCATAGAACTGCTGTTACCGATCATAAGATCTGGTTTACCCTTATCCTCCAGTGTGCGTCGAAGTTCCAGATTTTCTTTTTCAAGAGCATGAATCCGGTCGTAATCCCGTCGCCTCACCTGAACCACCTGGGCAATCAGATCGGCGACCGCCTCCAGAAAACGGAGCTCTCCTTCCAGTGTAACCGCATCCTCAACCGCAACTCTGTCTGCAGACAATGCCCCGATTACCATATCACCGGTTTTGATAGGGACACATAGGAAAGCCAGATTGGAATGGTCGAGCCCTTTACGTGCACCGGTTCTGTCCAGAAAAGTGGGCTCCTCGTCCAGTGTAGGAACCGCTACCGGCCTGCCGGTGGCAACCACTTTACCGGTTATTCCCTCTCCGGGACGGTACTTGCCTTTTCGCTTATCTTTCTCTGAAATCCCCCGCGCTACATCAACCGCAAGCTCCTCGTTATCAGGGCTGAGTATGGTAATCATCCCCCTGTTCATCCCTGCATTATTTTCCAGGATTTCCAAAATCCTGGTCATTATGACCTCCAGATCCTGACCGGAAGCAAGAAGGTGTGCGATCTGATAAAGAGCGGTCAGACCATTAAAACTGAGTTCTGTTTGTACTTGAGTTGACATTAACTAAATTTCTCCACAATATCTCAAAATACTACATCGCATGTCTTACAAACAATGAAATGCTGAAATAACGGATTGCATATGCGGTTTATTTTACCCTTTTTTCGGCAAATCGGCTCTGGCTGAAACCGATTTGGACTCAAGGCAGAGGTTTTTTATGGTTTTGTACATTTCATAAGCACTAACATAGAAAAGCCTGAAAGCCTTACCATCATTATACTTGTTTTCCATATAACTCCACAGCTCTGCAAACCCGTCTTCATTAAAAAGATAGCGGATGGTTTGGTCTATAGCCCCGTGAGTAAAGAGCTTTATGAAGATATGCCCAGGTATTTCAGAGATAGAAACCGCGGTTTTCACCCATTGAAGAGCTCTGGCCGGATGAAATCTTGCAGTGTAGCTTATACCTCCATGCTCTATGGAAGGAAAAATTGTGTGGTGGCGATTCTTCCAGTTTAAGGCCAAAGGTCCCTGAATCAACAGGAGATCTTTCTCCGACCAGTAGTTTCTTCTGGCAGCATTACCTTGCTCGTGAGCTCTGGGTTGCTCAGGTATATCTGCTGCAAAATAGATGCTGTTTACTATGGGTGGCTGGGTGATATCGGGTGCTGAAGGATAAGTGAAATCAGCATAACAGCCGGTCTGCTTTAATATCGGTATTTCGTGGTCTACCCCACAAAAGCGCCCATCAGGCCGTGAATTATTCAACGCCCAGTAACCATGGATAAATCCATAGCTGATATGGCCCAGGGAGTCTTTTCTGAGTAAGCCATGGTGATGAAAAAGAACATCCCTGAATTCTTCGATTTTACGCTTAAAATTCTGCGGTGAATCATTATTATGTGCTAAGAGCAGTTCAACATCACAGAAACCATCTTTGTGTAATTTGTAAATAGAATCGACAAGATTAGGATTATAGTCCTCTTCGGAATAGAAAAATGTGTGCACAGGATGTCTTCCTCTGCAATCGGTATGCTCACGGGCCACCCGGGGATACTCCCTGCACCAGGTTACCACCCGATGCTCAGCAATTTCCTGTGAGACCTGACCCCAGAAAGGTTGATAATGATCGCAGATTGCCAGGTAAAGATTAACCGGCTCGCTTTGAGCTCTATAGAGGGCCCGGGGAGAGAGCCGACGGGAAACAATGATCCATCTATACCGGCGTAATGAATTGAAAAATAGCCAGATAAGAAATCCGGCCGCGAGTGTTGAAACTGTAATTATTATCCAGCGCAATATCACCAGCTTCCAGGCTACCTTTCTCCTAATAATAGCATATAAAACTGATACCCGAGAAAATTTTGATCTATTCACCTTTCTTTACATAAAACAATGCGGGTATCTTCTTTTTTTAATATGCAAAGAGTCTGCCATGAGACCATGACAGACTCCTGAGAACTATGCAGGATCTTTTTAGACTTGATCTGAAGATTTAACCGGTATCGACGAACCGCTGTTTACCGGTGGAATGATGGCAGAACCCCGCTGAAGACTGCTTTCTTTACTGCGTTTAATTCTGTCTGAGCCCAATGAAGGCACCAGTTCTGCAATAAAGTGATGGTAAAGTAGCTGAGTGGAAATTATAGCTGCTACAGCCATCTCATCAACCTCAGACAACCTGGAATTTGTACTATTTGCTTTCTGCCTGAGTAATCTCACCGGTCCAGCATCGAAGAGCCCCGAACACTGCAAAGCATCATCTTCCCACATCAATGAGGCAAGATTGTTTGTACTTTGCGAAAAACAGGGTGAAATTGGTGCCCTGTAGGGTTGTTTGGGTCTTTTTAGAACCTGCGGTGGGATAAGCTCTGAAAACGCCTTTTTAAGTATATATTTCTCATTAAGTACATTAAGCTTGTAACGGGGGGGAATCGATGAGGCAAATTCAATTATTCTGTAATCAAGGAAAGGAAAACGCCCCTCCACCGAATGCCCCATCATCATTCGGTCCCCCTGTGAGGAGAGTAGATATCCTGACATGAAAAGACTTATCTCCAGATATTGAGCCTGACAAAGCGGATCCCAGTTGCGGATCTGAGGATCTATAAAATTATTCAACTCCTCATAGACATTCTGAATATTAAGCATGTCCCGATATTTCTGAGCAAAGAAATTTTTGATTCTGGAAGTGTTGGACCAGCGTATTAAATGTGAATAGAACGGGTTTGAAATATCGGTCAATTGACGTTTAAAGAAACTCTGCCAGAAACGGTTATCCTTATCGGTATTTATGTAGGGATAGAGACGGGAGAGCAGAGCCGGGCGTATTCTGGAGGATGGATCTTTTGCCCAGAACCTCCGGATACTGTTTTCTTTAAAAATGTTGTACCCGCCGAAAATTTCATCTGCTCCCTCTCCGGTAAGAACCACCTTTATCTGATTGTCGTACACCAGTTTGGAGAGAGCAAAAAGAGGAGCGGGTGCTGTGCGGATCATTGGTGTTTCGGAATGCCAGATTACCTCCGAATATGCCTCTCCAATATCCTGGTAACCAACTTCTATGTTACGGTGGTCGGTTCCTAGAAACTCTACCATCGCATTCTGATAACTGCGTTCGTCAAAAGCAGAATCATTAAAGGAAACAGAGAAAGTGATCAGGTCACGGTTGTGATATTTTTTAACCAGAGCCGAAATAATGGATGAATCCAGCCCGCCACTAAGATATGCCGCCACAGTTACATCGGAGCGCAACCGCAGCGTCACCGCATCGTACAAAAGCTCCTGGAGTTTTTTCTCATAATATTCCGGCGGTTTCTCATCGTATTGATTTTTCTCTGGAAAACTCAGCCTCCAGTAACAGTTCAGACTCTGTGTCTGTGCTGTTACTTTTAATATATGACCGGGCTTAAGCTCAGTTATCCCCTTGAATACAGTTCTGGGAGGAACTGGTACCCAGAGAGTGAAAACCTGCTCAAGTCCGGTAAAATCAAGCTCAGGACGCACTTCCGGATGACAGAATATGGATTTGATCTCGGAACCGAAAAGAAACACTCCGTTACTGGTGCGGGTATAATACAGAGGGCGGATTCCTACCCGGTCCCGCACTAATAACAAGCTGTGTTTCCGGTTATCCCACAGTGCAATGGCGAATTGACCATTAAGATGGGTGGCGAATCTCTCACCGTATTCTTCGTAAAGGTGAACCAATACCTCGGTATCGCATCTGGAATTAAAATGATGTCCCTTCGATTTTAAAAGAGCCATTAACTCCAGATAATTAAATATTTCCCCATTAAAGACTACCCATACACTGCCATCTTCGTTACACATGGGTTGTTTGCCACCGGCGACATCTATGATACTGAGCCGTCGCTGGCCCAGCCCGACACCATTATTCAGATAATAACCCTCATCATCCGGACCACGATAGCTTAAAGCCCTGGTCATGCTCTGCAGATGATGAATGTCAACCATAAAGGTTGGATCAGGATCAAAAATGCCTGCGATCCCACACATATTTTCAGTCCATTTCGTATTTGTAACTGGTGTATTGATTATATTCGGTGTGCTTGTAAGGCGCTCCGTTTAATACCACTCCCATTACCCTTTTTCGCAGTCCGGGAAATTCTCTTATTTTTCTGTTAAGTTCACCAATATCTGTATGCATTGCTCTTACCACAAAGATGTACCTGTGAAACACATCTTGAATGCCAATTGCATCGGTGGTTACCGCCACTGGTGGAGTGTCAAGAATTATCACCTCGAATTCATTGGATAGAATCTCAAGCAGTTTTCTGAAACGTTGCGAATTGAGATGTTCCGATGAGTTGACAATGGTAGAACCAGCACCAATCAGTTTGAGATACTGGATATGGGTGGATTGCAACACCGGCTGCAATAGAAGCGGACTCAGAGAAGAGCTGTCCAGAAGAATCGATGACAACCCTGGGTTTTTGGGAAGCCCGAAGTGCTGATGTTGAACCCCTCTTCGCAAATCTCCATCGATAAGCAGGGTGGAGATTTTCTGCTGTGCCAGGGTGATAGCCAGATTTGCTGCAGTAAAGGATTTGCCTTCTCCGATACCCAGACTGGTAATAAGAATGCGCTTCTTTTTAATGTCGTTAAGACCCAGAAGAATTTTTGCCCTCAGAGAGCGGAATGTCTCATCCGCAAAATTATGCGCGTAGTCCGCGGTTACCAGTTTTTCGTCCACCGAACTTCCAAAACTGTTTGATTTGGCCCAGCTGCCCTTAACCGGAATCGACTCCAGAACCACTAGATCGGTCATGCGCCGCAAATCCTTCTCAGTTCTGGCTGTACGATCAAAATAGTCAATCGCTACAACTGGCCCCAGTCCCATGGCTATTCCCAGGAAAAGCCCCAGTCCCACTATTACCAGAAGAGTCTTAAAATCCATCCTGGGTTCAGGAACCACCGCATGATCCACCACATACACATCTCCCACCTCCACCGTGTGCGCGATCTGTGCCTCGTTGTATCTGCTTAGCACACCTGCAAAGATCTGTGCTGCAACATCATAGTTTCGCTGCAGTTTTGAGAGGTGAAGCTCCTTTGCCGGAAGAGTGGCGATTTCTGAATTAAGTTTATTGATTCTGTTTTTATTCTGAGAGACTTTTCTGTTAAGGTCATTATGTAAAACAGCAAGAGCATTCTGAACATCACTGCCAAACACCCGGATATTCTCCATGTTTTTAAGGATGAACATGTGATTGGGTGCGTACTGTAAAGTAAGCCGCTGATTTTCCTGCTCCAGTTTGTCCAGTTCTGCACCTAAGCCCGCTGAGGTGGCAGTCTGAAATCTGCTGAGAAAAGAAACCATCTCATTAAGCAGTGCCAGACGGTTGGAGTCGGCCACTGATGAATACCGCTCAATCAGACTTGAGGCCTGAAATAGAGCAGATTTGAGTTCTGCTTCGGTTTCCCTTAAGTCCATAAGAGCAACCGGAGGCGCAAAGGCATCCGCCAGACCGATGGTGGGATATCTCTCCCGGTATTTACGAACAATATGTTCCGCCTGAAGCATCTCATTGCGGGCAGTCTGCAACTGCTTTTCCAGCACCGAGAGCAGACTGGCGATTCTTTTCTGTTTTGTGGCAGTGTTTTCCGAAGCGAAATCGTCGGCAATGGTGTTAATGATGGCAGTGATCATCTCGTAGTCTTTCCCATTCATGGTAATTGCCAGCACCATACCGTCTCTGCTGGCAGTTCTGGTAACCATATTATCCACGATGTAATCGACCGCATCACGCATTCTGGTTACCGTAAAGTTTACTGTGAATGGAGAAGAGAGAAATTGTTTTGACCATTGCAGATGAAGACCTGGAATGGAGATTTTATCAATAGATGAGATCTCTGCGCTCTGAATCATTTTTTTCTGACCAGATCGGTCTGTGAAGTAAAGTCTGAAAGTCTGTCCCTTTACTTTCAATTGGTAAGAACCCGGATCAGCATCGATCTGAACCGAGATGGAGTCAAAGATCATAGAGCGGGGATATTTGGAGACACGCAGCTGCAATGCCAGCTTTCGAACCACTTTTTCCAGAAATGTCCGGCTCTTCACCAGCACAGCTTTGGCTTCCGGTCCCAAAGTAACCCTTTCATCTACAGCACTGAGCTCATCAGGATCATCAAAATGCAGAATGGCTGTGGCACTAAGCTGCGGTTTTGCCACTCCCAGTTTATTTATAGCCACAAACCAGGCTGCAGTAACGACTAAGCATGTTGGAAGAACAAACCATAGTTTACGCCAGATAAGATGAACGTAATGGTCCAATTGACGATTCATACCGGTTTGGTTCGTCCTGTCGGTTTGGGTTCTGAAGCTCACAATATACCTCGGATGTTGAAATTTGATAATCAAACCATCAATCCCTGATGGTCATGATTCCCACATAGAAAGAGAGAAAGAAGGTGGCTATAGGTAAAATGTCTCTAACCAGAACTTCCCTGAAACTTCTGTTGTCTGAGGGAGTCCAGATCTGGTCTCCTGATTTGAAACCTATAGACTGGAGCGATTTTCCGGATTCCAGGTAGGGAATAAGGTTCTTATTGAGCACCTTGCGATCCCGCTCCCAGGTCATCTTTTTAAGCCCCCGTTCATGAACTGTTCCTCCGGCCAGAGAAATAAGATCCCACATGGAGCTGCCAGGTTCCACATAATACATCCCTGAACGGTTGAACCCCCCAAGCAGCCCCACTCTTATCAGTGGAGTGACCTGAATCTCAGGGTAATGAAGATACTGCTCGTAGGCTTGTTTAAGAAACAGCTTGAAATCTTCAGGATTTTTGGATGTAACATGATACTGACCAATAATCGGCAGAATAATGTTACCTTCACCATCTATGGGGTAAATACCGTTGATAAAGGAAGTACTGTCCAGTGGAACAGTGATTCTGAGACCATCCCCAGCATTAAAAAAGTGAGAGCCCTGCTGCGCACTCTGTGAAAAAACGACTACACTCAGCACCAGCAAGCACATCCCCAACCTAATCCCGCTTTTCCGGCAAGAGTTCATTTTCACCTCCCCCCAGCAGTCTGAATACCAGCCACATGGATCAAATGTATAGAATTCATGTTTACCTCCCCGGCTGAAAGTGCCAAATACACCTTCCAGATATACAAAACGCAAGAGGCATGCCAGATGCAAAGGGCAAAAGGAAAATGATGATTCTGTTTTGTTATGCGCTTAGAGTGGCAGAGAATCTGCCAATATCAAGGTGTGTTATCCGTAACAGAAGAAAACTTAACCGTGTAGGTTTATGTCAATTTTGAGAACCACTCTTTGCAGACAAGAGCCCCTCACTCCGGCTCTGCACTGCCTACCTCTATAAAACCCTCAAGTTGAGGCATTTTCTCCAGAAGTGCTTTGCAAGCCGCACCAAGGTGCTCAGCGTACCGGAAGTGCGCCCCCAGCCCTGTCCTTAACTCTATTTCATATATAAATTTGTCCAGATGTGTCGAATGTTCAAATGGCACCTGTGTTCCAAGTAACAGTCCATACACATAAGCCACAGCTTCCCCGGTCGATACTATCCGCCTGAGAAAGTCCGCCTTCTTTTCCATCAACTCACCCAACCGGTGGTGATTTACCCCTGCAGGAATGTAAAAACCATCAGGAGTAAGCGGAGTAAAGCGGTATCCGCTACGGTGCCGGTTCAAATCCCGTAACTCCGCAATAGCCAGATTGTTCCAGGCTGCCCTCACAGTTACTCTTCTAACCGATGTGCCAGAGGTACTGTAACGGTTTACTTTCCCATGAAAAGAGCTCTCTATATTTTTAATCTGCGGCAAAAAAGAGGGGAATCGGTCATTTACCTCCACCCAAACCTCATCGCTTAGCAAAGAAGTCCCCACCCCCTGCTTCTGAATTTTGTCAATCGCATAAGAAAAAACCTGCTGCGCCTGAAACCTGCTGGCCTCATCAGCATAACTGTGCCGGCTTAATCTGGGAGCAAATTTTGAAAGCTCGTTGCGAAGCCCTTCCGCACACTCTTTGGCCTCCGGAAGAGGCAATGAGTCCAGCTGTTTTATTGTTTCACTCCAGACCCGCGCAGTCATCACCAATGCAACATTGGTCCTGGTGGCAAAGGGAATGAAGTATCTGGAACGGTCAAGCGCATAGTTTTTCCTCAGCCTCTCCACCACCTTGTCTGATGCCCCTTTTGGTATTCTGACAACCGAAATATCCTGCTGTGCTGCCTGGTCAAGTTCCCGGTAAACTTCATGATAAATATCAAAAGAAAGCTCCATGAGCTCCTGCCACTGCCCTCTAAGTTGCACCGGTATCCCGGTCTGCTCAGCTGAAGGTAAATTGGTTTTGTCCAGTTTTATATAACGGGTACTGGATTCCTGACCATCACAGAGTTGCGCCAGCTCAAAGAGCTTGTAAGCCAGAAACATGGAACAACCATCAATCACCATGGCGATTCCACCGGTCATTCCAGCAATCGAAGCATGCCCGTAATCCACAAATTTAAAAATGGCATCCACCGACTTGTCCGGATCTTTCCAGTCTATAGTAGAAAGAATGGAATCTATACCCTTGTTGGAACGGGAATAACGGGCAAGAGTGCTGGCCAGAAGCTCTGGTGTAACAGCGGGATTATCCCTGGCTGTGGGTGGGGGACAAATGGCGATTCCCTGGATTTTCATTAAAACCTTCCTTCAGACTTTTTAGCAGCAGCAAAAAAAAGGGCCGTTTCTTCCAGAACCGAAAGAAACGACCCCAAGAATAGAGCGATTAGTAACGGTAATGTTCAGGCTTGTAGGGACCCTCAACCGGAACACCAAGATAGTCAGCCTGTTTGCTGGTCAGTCTGGTCAGTTTAGCCCCGATCTTTTCCAGGTGCAGTCTTGCCACTTCCTCGTCAAGTTTTTTGGAAAGACGGTACACACCGGCTTTGTAATTATCACGATTCTGCCACAGATCAATCTGGGCCAGAGTCTGATTAGCAAAGGAATTTGACATGACAAAAGATGGGTGTCCGGTTGCACAACCCAGATTTACCAACCTACCCTCTGCCAACAGGAAGATAGCGTGACCATCAGGGAAAATGAATTTATCTACCTGAGGTTTAATGTTAACTTTTTTAATCCCGGGTATTTTCTCCAAAGCCGCTACCTGAATCTCATTATCAAAATGTCCGATATTACAAACGATAGCCTGGTCTTTCATTGCCGCCATATGTTCTGCTGTGATAATATCGATATTACCGGTGGTGGTTACATAAATATCGGCCTTGCCCAGAGTTTCCTCGACTGTAGTTACCTCATAACCGGCCATGGCAGCCTGTAAAGCGCAGATAGGATCGACTTCGGTTACAATCACTCTTGCACCAAAGCCACTCATAGACTGAGCACATCCTTTTCCCACATCTCCAAAGCCACAAACTACTGCAACTTTCCCTGCAATCATTACGTCTGTGGCCCGTTTTATTCCATCTGCCAGAGATTCCCTGCAGCCATACAGGTTATCGAATTTGGATTTGGTAACCGAGTCATTAACATTTATCGCTGGTACCAGAAGCGTTCCCTGTTCCATCATCTGATAAAGACGGTGCACTCCGGTTGTGGTTTCTTCAGAAACACCCTTCCACTCTTTTACCACTTTATGCCAGAACTGATTGTCTTTCTGATAAACTGCTTTCAGCACTTTTTTAAGGGAGATTTCATCCTGACTCTCTGATGGTGAATCGACCCATTTATCCCCGTTTTCCAACTGAAAACCTTTATGTATAAGCAATGTGGCATCACCACCGTCATCCACAATCAGCTGAGGACCCTTTCCTTCGCCAAAATTAAGTGCCTGAAAGGTCAATGCCCAGTAATCATCCAGAGTTTCCCCTTTCCAGGCAAACACAGGAACGCCAGCTTTGGCAATTGCTGCTGCAGCATGATCCTGAGTAGAGAAAATATTACATGATGCCCAGCGAACCTGAGCACCCAGCTTAACCAGTGTTTCGATAAGAACTGCGGTTTGGATGGTCATGTGCAATGAACCGGTGATACGTACACCGCTCAGTGGCTTCATAGCGGCATATTTTTCTCTGATAGCCATTAGCCCAGGCATCTCTTTTTCAGCTATCTCAATTTCTTTTCGTCCCCAGTCTGCAAGCCCCATATCAGCTACCATGTGCGGAATTTGGGACCAGATCTCTACATGTGGTGCCATGCACCCTCCTTATTATGAATTTTTGTTGATTGAATTTCTTTTTACTGGACTGAATCTTTAAAAAATACAACCGTGGCTACCCCGCTGAAAACCCCAATCATCAATTAATTTATAACAACCGATCACCAGCTTCCATTATCGGGTCACATTGGATACAGAAAATGCATATATTACTTTATAAGTATGAAAAACTTTACCATGGCCCTGATACAGATTACCCCTACATTTAATAAAGAGGCCAACATCGAACATGCCATTGCTATGGTGGAAGAGGCTGCTTCAAAGGGAGCTTTACTGGTTTGTTTGCCGGAAATGTTTTATTATCCATTTCAGATTCAGGGAATCGGTAAGATTGCAGCAGATGAAAGCGGGACCGTTTCTCTTCTGGGATCCACTGCAAAAAGACTGGGTATTTACCTCTGTACCGGGTCTATGGCATACCGGGAAAACGGTTCTGTGTTTAACCGTTCCTATCTGTTAGATCCTCAGGGCAAAATATTATTAAAGTACGATAAAAGTCATCTTTTCGATGTGGATTTTAAAGGACTGCAGATTCGTGAATCATCGGTCTTTACTCCTGGAAACAAACTGGCTGCAGTAGAAACCGAGCTGGGTAAAATTGCTGTTCTTATCTGCTATGACATCCGTTTTCCCGAGCTGTTACGTAACCGCAAACTTCTGGGTATAGATCTTCTGCTTCTGCCAGCAGTATTCAATAATATTACCGGACCGGCGCACTGGCATGTGATGATGAGAGCCAGAGCTATTGAAAATCAGATTTTTGTGGCTGCAGTTTCTCAGGGAGAAAACAGCAAATCACTCTATAAAGCTTATGGCCATTCAATGGTAGTCTCGCCTTGGGGAGATATTCTGGCTGAAGCCGACGAAAAGGAACAGATAGTCTATACTGAATGTAAAGCAGAGTTGATCCAGCAGGTCAGGGGTAGATTGCCGCTGCTTCAACAAAGAAGAATTTCACTTTACCAGGATGATGGCAGTGATTTTGAATAACAAATTAAAAGAAGTCAACCAAGCTCAGGAGGTTAAAATGAAGTTGTACAGGATGGAAAATGGAAAGAAGATAGCCGGAATATGTGCAGGCATCGCTGACAGCTACAAAATGGATGTGACTTTGATCAGGCTCATTTTCATATTTGCAACCGTGCTCACAGGAATTTGGCCCGGAGTAGTAACCTATCTTGCTGCCTGGTATCTGCTTCCGGAAAAGGAAACATACGAAGAAACAAACAAATCCACAGAAGGATAAAAATCACTCCATCAAACCGGGGCTGCTCTCAAGGCAGAAAACCTGCAGGAATACTGCATAATAACTCTTATGATCGAAATTCGACCTTTCTTAGTTTTGCTCATCTGCCTTATTGGCTCCTTTTTCTTTTCCGGCTCAGAATCGGGTTTTGTTTCCTGGAATCCTATTAAAGTCAGACATAAAGCCGAATCTGGAGATTTTTTCGCCCGGTGGGCACTTTATTTGATGAATCATAAAGATCGCCTTCTCTCCACCATACTCATTTTAAACAATGTCTGTAATATTGGCGCAACATTGTCGTTCTTAATGGTCTATAACATTATAGATCAACATGTCTTTTTGGATCTTGCACAAATTCCCTCCCCGGAATCATGGTTTCTCACTCCTTGTCTGGTTTTATTTGGTGAAATACTGCCTAAGTCACTTTTCCGGATATATCCTTTCAGATTAACCTTGAAAGCTATTCCAGCCTTGATGATCTGTTATTTTTTTACTCTTCCTTTTACCTGGCTTTTTTCCAAATTTGTAGACCTGTTCAGAAAAGAACCTCCGGGTTTTGAAGAATCCTTTAAGGCAAAGGTACGGGAGGAGATGGTATTGGTGGCTCTTGAAGGCTCAAAACGGGGTACTCTCATGGAGTCTGCAGATATTCTTATAAATAATGTTCTTCAATTGAAGGATAAAACGATCAAAGATATCATAACTGGAATATCTGAATTTAAAAAAAGACAACAAGTATTCACCAGTAATCAGGCTTTGAGCTCGGTAATCAAAAAGATTCCTAATTCAGATGAGATACTGGTTTTTGATGAACAGGCAACTAATCCTGTTGGAACTGTTTCTATTATAGATATCGCTATAGAAGGAAATAAAAAAAGATTTCTCTCCGAATTAATGAAACCGGTAAGAAAAATTGAGGTAGGCCAGTCATTACTCTCTATGCTGCAGAGTATCCAACCAGATTCGACAGAATTTTATCTGGCTATGGATAACGAAAAAGCTGTGGGAATCGTAGCAAAAAGCCGCCTTTACCAGCAGATTTTCGGCAGCATCGATTCGGCTCTGTATCAGAAGAAAACATAACCTTAGCACCTTTTAGTAGCACAAATTAAATTAAATGATGTTTTTCTCTGATTTAAACGTATAATTAGGGTTGAAAATATAAGTTTAGGGTATTACAATTTTATTGTAAGTCCTTTTTTAATTTCAGGAGACATAATTCGCATGAGCAAACCGGAATGGAATCTGGTACTGCTGACCACTAAATCCTTTTCTAAAGTACGAAAAGCTTACGTTTCAGGCATTACCATTTTTTCCGTAGTTATCTTCTCAATCGCTGGTCTTTATGGACTGGGGCGCTTGGTGTGGTTCACCACCTCTTTGGGAATAGCTAAATTTGGTGTCTATCAAGCAAGACGGGACAATGAAGGTCTGCTCCTAAAGATTCAATTTCTGAAAAAGTTTATTGTAAAAGAGGAAGAGCGGATTAAATCTCTGGTTGCATTTGAAGATCGGGTACGCCTGCAGTATGGTTTGGAGCCAATCAGTAATGATGTGCGTAT
Source organism: Fibrobacterota bacterium (assembly GCA_023436145.1). Lineage (GTDB taxonomy): Bacteria > Fibrobacterota > Chitinivibrionia > Chitinivibrionales > Chitinispirillaceae > JAAYPC01. Next base: position 16,204 of record JAEZKP010000063.1, read on the forward strand.
GGCAGGTATCGGTGGAAGACCCAGCAGCCAGGATATGATAATCGCAACACTCCTGGATCCTGTACTGGTGCATGCAGAGTCGGTTAAAGAAAATGTGGAAGCACTTCTGCGCAGGGCTCAGCTTCAGGATTCCACATTTGCTCATATGTCCAGAAAAGTCTCTCATATTCAGAATTACTGGGATCAACGCCCATCCATCTGGCCTACCAAAGGCAGAATAACTTCCCCATTTGGATACCGTTTTCATCCGATCGAAGGGCAGAACATGTTCCATGAGGGATTGGATATTGCCAATGCTCCTCTGACGCCTGTTTATGCCACTGCAGATGGGGTCGTACGTTATGCCGGAGCAAGAGATTTTTATGGAAAAGTGGTGATCGTAAATCATGGCCAGGTTGACATAGAAACCGTATATGCTCATCTGGACCGGTTTATGGTCAAATGTGGTCAGCAGGTTAAAAGAGGCGAGCTGATTGCCATGATGGGGAGTACCGGAAGAAGCACCGGACCTCATCTGCATTATGAAGTCAGGGTAAGCGGTCGTCATATGAATCCCCAGAGCTTTATTCTTCCTGAAGATATGATTGTCGATTAATGCAGATTATGATATTATGAACATTAAGAGATGATCCAAAACTGCAGCTGACATTGCTCAGAAGACCAACACATTATAAGTAGCAGCTCTTCGCCCGGGGGGTAAAAATGGTAAAGCAGGAAATTATCTCCCTGTCCACAAAAAAAAGATGTCAATGGATAGACATTTCTCCTGATGTGCAGAATGTAATCGATAATTGCAGAATCAGAAACGGTATCTGCACTGTAATAAGTCTACATACTACCGCAGCGATTACTGTAAATGAAAATGCTGACCCTGATGTGGAAGCCGATTTTTTTAGAAAGTTAGCTCAGCTGATTCCCCAGCAGGAACCTTTTTACAGGCATTCTGAAGGAAACTCGGACAGTCATCTAAAAGCTTCTCTGGTAGGTTTGAGTACACAGGTCATGATCTCTGATGGATCGCTGGTGCTGGGAACCTGGCAATCAATTTATTTCTGTGAATTTGACGGCCCGAGAAAAAGAAACGTGTCGGTCAGTATCATTGGTGAGTAATGATTGTTTGCTGCAAAAGTCACTGTGTGCTTTTTTATGTCCTGTTTTTTTTTCTTCTGCTTCACCTGGAAAACAGGTGCTTTGCAGACGAGATGCAGTTGCGCTATGCTGCAGATATGGCACATCTGCCTGCCGGTGCCGATATTGCGGCAATGGGTGATGCTGGAGTGGTATTGCCAAAAAGAGCTTTATCGGTGATTTGGAACCCGGCATCTGTTTCATTTGCCAGACAGGTCGAATTATCTGCTGAAATAGCGGATATCTATCATGGCCTCTCCAGACAGGCTTGTTTTGCTTTACGGATTCCATATCAGAGTCAGATGGCTTCTTCCATTGTGTATCTTCCCTTTTTAAGCGGGGATATTCCATGTTTTGATTCATTGCCTTCAACTTATGAACAATCACTCAAAGATGCATCTCTGCGTTCATCCGGTACTCCTTTAGGATATTTCCGCAATAATCAACATTTAATGATCCTGACTCTTGGAAAATTGCTGGCTTTAAAAATGCCTACAATTCCTGGAAGCGGTCTGCCGCGTCCATTGAATATCTCTGCGGGGATGAGTCTGAAAGGATACTGGCAAACCATGAACCCCAAGGACAAAAAATATATGGGGGTGGGAGTAAATGCTGATGCAGGAGTTATGGTCAGTATAGGACTGGATTTTGATCTGTCCAGAAAAGAAACAAGCCGCACTCTCATCATGGGAATCGCGGTAAGAGATTTTCTTCCCTCAGAGATTATCTGGGTTCATTCACCTGTGCAATATAGTGAAAAAATCAGATATTCACATTATTACGGAATCTCATATGTCGATAAAAGCGGTGATCTGGGAGGAAACTGGACATTCGCACTGGGGCTGGATAAGCAGTATACCACCTCTTTGCGCCTGGGCCTGGAGGCAGAGTTCTGGAATATTGCAGTGTTTCGGGCTGGTTTGTCGGGTAAGATACCTACTTTGGGGGCTGGAGTTCATTATAAAAGGTATTATATGGACTATGCTTTCCGTTTCGATAAGATTGATTTCTCTTTTTTACGCCTGAATCTGGGGGTACTTTTTTAAGAAAGTCTATACTGGCCTCAGAGGTGTTTAAATTTTTCCCTGGCACCATAAAGCTGTCCGATTCTTACCGACAGCTTGTCATCCACAACGGTTATCTCACCTTTGGCGATAAGCTTCTTGCTGAGGAATACATCCACCGGTTCACCTGCCATACGGTTAAGCCGTACGATCCCGCTTTTTTTTAGGCTCAGAAGCTCCCGGATAGTCATCTTGGTCTGCCCTAACTGTACAGCTATGGGGACAGAAACATCTAAAAGCATATTGATACTGTTTGCCATTTTTTTACCCTTTTGTAGCTTCTTTATACTACCATATCAGGATTCTGATTTCAATTATGAATTTAGATAAAGAGTTGAGGTACTCAATTTTAGGATTTTAGGTCAGCTAAAAAGACCAAAAGCGGCTACACCTGCAATTCCTATAGCCAAAACGATCAAAAGAACCACAAAGAAAAAAAATATCAGAGGAAAAATCATAATTGCCAGAGCTTTCCATTTGCTGATGGAATGCAGCTGATGGACTCCGGTGATAATAAGATAGAACCACAAAACAGAGGATAGAAAAGGGCCTAAAGCTGGAATGGCGTTTAAAATCAAGGCTCCCAGAGCATAACAGGAGAGTCTGAATGTGGCACTGATCGGTGCTTTTCTGGATCTGAATATAATTAACATTAAATGGATATATAGAGTAGTAACCAGGATCTGAAAAGAGAGGATAAACGGCGTAAAAATCAGATTATTAGCTGTTACTACAGTCGAATTTTGGCTATTGATTAATGAATCAGGGAGAAAAAAGGACCACAGAAATGTGGCTACCATGCCAATACTACCGCTGATTATTCCATAAAGTAGCGCCGGTTTTATAGAGGAGGCATTTTTAAGCTTGTAAAAAAAAGAGTCTACATTAAAAAATGATTCCTGAATTGTGTTCAGAAGTGCTCTGAGCGGGTAATCTCTGGCAGAGCTGCTCTCCCAGGGCACGGTTTCAGTATCAGATGATTTCTTATTAATAAATTCATTCTTAAAGATTCCGCCGCAAAGAGGGCAAAAAATCTGTGCTGTGTCAATTAAGTAACCGCATCTGGAACATTCCATTATCCGCTCCGTATTCTGTTTCTCTCTTCAAAAATAATTCTCTATCATTTCACACTGTAAAAAAATACAGAAAATTGTATATTATGTTACAAACAAAGTAACTTTGAAACCGGATAAACCTATTACAGGAGTTAATATGATTGTGGTAACCGGGGGGGCTGGTTTTATTGGCAGTGCTCTTACTTGGAAACTTAATAGCCGTGGTATTAAAGATATACTGATTGTGGACAGGCTGGGAACGGCTGAAAAATGGCGAAACCTGGTATCATTGAAGTATCTGGATTTTCAGGATAAAACGGTGTTTATAAATAAACTGGAGTCGGGTTATTATAAAGACAGTATTACTGCCATATTCCATATGGGGGCCTGTTCTTCCACAATGGAAACTGATGCGGATTATCTGATGGAAAATAATTTTCATTATACACTCAGACTGGCTCAGTGGTGGAAAAATCATCAAAGCACCCGTTTTATCTATGCTTCCAGTGCCGCAACTTATGGTGATGGTGAATTTGGTTACAGCGATGATTATTCAGTACTGGATAAACTATGCCCGCTCAATATGTATGGATACTCCAAACATTTATTCGACTGTTACGCTTTGCGGGAAGGATGGCTGAAAAAAATAGTAGGACTGAAATTTTTCAATGTGTTTGGTCCTAACGAATACCATAAAGGAGAGATGAGAAGTCTTATAAATAAAGCATATAAACGGGTCAGAGATGATGGAGTGATGTCTCTTTTCAAATCTTACCACCCTGATTATCAACATGGTCAGCAGAAAAGAGATTTCATCTATATTAAAGATGTGGTGGAAATGATACTCTACTTTATGGATAATTCTGATGTCGGGGGGATATTCAATATAGGTACCGGGAAGGCTCGCAGCTGGAATGATCTGGCTGATGCAATTTTTAAAGCGCTCAACAAGAGTGTAAATATTGAATATATTGAAATGCCGGAACAATTACGTGAAAAGTATCAGTATTTTACTCAGGCAGATCTGAATCGTTTGCAAAGTATTGGCTGCACCCATCAATGCATGTCTCTGGAGGATGCAATCAGGGATTATGTGTGTAACTATCTCACCGGGAAACGTTATCTGGGAAATGAGCAGTAACTCTTTTTTAAGTCCACTTTTTTAATTTTACCTGAAAGCTGAAAAAATCAAAAATCCGGGAAAAAAATAGGCCTTGAATACAGGATGTTAATAACAGTAGAATCTACAGAGGTAAAAAGTATTTAAGATTCAGGGACTCTACTGCAATGTGCCTAATAACCAAAAATACCGGTGCAATAAAGTTCTTCCATCAAACACTGCTTAATGTTGTGTTCTGCATTTTTTGCAGTTCAATTGTCATTTATGCCGATGATGCCACTGAAAATATTCATTACCGGCTCGGGGTAAAATACAAAAACGAAAAAAAATATGAGGAAGCGATAGAGGAGTTCAGAAAAGTACTGGCTGGTTATCCAGAGAATTTCAATGCATATATGCATATGGCGGAGATAAGGGAAGCTCAGCAACGATCCCGGCTGGTTATCTATAATCTGAAAAAAGCACTTACTTATAACCCCGGGTGGGGTGCTGCTCATAAAATGCTGGCGGCAACTTATGAAAAGGATGGGCAAATTCAGAAGGCGATAGTTGAGCTGCAGCAGTATCAGCAATCAAGTGATCCGGCAGAACGTGATAGTTTACAAGCACAGATAGAACGGCTTATCGGACTGGTAAACAATAACCCGACCAAAGCAGAAGATTCCACCGCAGAAATTCCTCAAAAGAGAACCTCTCAGCAGGTAGAAAACAGAAATGAATCAAAGGTGAATCCGGGGCAAATTGAACAGCTCTTTAAAAGTGCTGTTAAGCTGTATGATGAGAAAAATCGCAATGCCGCACTGAGCAAGTTCCGCGAAGTAATAAACCAGGATTCTCAACATGCTGGTGGTTATTATTATGCAGGGCTGATACGTTTAGAGCTGGGCCAGAGTAAAATGGCCAAAATAAACTTCCTCAAAGCACTCAGTTTCCGTGAACGGGACTATACGGCTCATTACTACCTGGGAAAAATCTTTGCCGAAGAGAAAAAATACAACGAAGCAGTTTCATATCTTTCCAGCTACATCTCTTTTTCCTCATTTGAGCCCGGAAAAAAGGAGGCAACGGAACTTATTGAGCAATACAGGAAGCTTGCCGTAAATACAAAACAGTCAAAACCCCAATCAGCTACTGCTCCTGTCAATAAAACCGCTGTAGCAGAGAATGATAAGGAAGCGACTTTTTCTGTTCAGCAGGCTGTTGCTGTTAAAAATTATACGCCGCTGGAAGTTCAGATAGATTCCACGCTTACCATGTTTACTGTAGACACTTTGACTGATGCCGGACAGCAGTTGCTTGCGGGGATAAGAGAATTCAGTGCTGGAAATTTCGATAAATCCATACTGGAATTCAAAAAGGTTCTTATGACTAATCCCAGGGCTGACATTGCTGCTGTTTGTATATTTAATACTGGCGTTTGTTATCTGAGATTGGGTCTGTTCAAGAATGCTGAAAACCAGTTTCAGCAGATTATTGACCGTTATCCATCTCACCAGTCGGCACCCAGGAGTCATTATTTTAAGGCATTGACATACCAGCAGCGCAGTGATCTTCAAATCGCAGAAAAACTGTTTCGTGATTTTCTTCAAAGATATCGCTCTCATAACTGGGCACCAGTGGCTTTCGAAAAACTGGGCGACTGTTACAGTGATCTGGAGCAGTACAAAAAAGCGGCGGAAGCATACACTCAGGCGGAAAAACTTTGCAGCAATACTGCTCGCAAGATTGGAATACTTTTTAAATCCGGTAATGTTTATACTAACCTGGGAAACGAAAAACGGGCAATAGAAAATTATATGTCAGCCATAGATCTGGGTGAAAAATCCAACGTACTGTCGCTCATTCCAGATTGCTATTACAGAGTCGCGGACAGCTATTACAAATCCAAGGATTATCAGAAAGCGCTGGCACTTTACACAAAAGCTACCAGAAAATATCCAGCATCTCAGGAGACTTCATGGGGCCTGTTTCAGATTGGAAGCATATTTAAAAATCTTAAACAGTATCAGAATGCAGTGAATGTTTTTAAAGGTTTGATAAGGAGCTTCCCTGATGATTACTGGGCAAAACAGGCACAATGGAAACTGGAGGATTCTATCTGGGAAAATGAATACAAGACTGTTCTTAACTGATAAGTCCGGTGAAAAAAAATAAAAATGAATGAAGTTGAAAACCATGCAAGCCAATGATAAAATACTAATTCAGCAGTTGACTGCAGTATTAAACAGTCAATTGAAACATTACAGGGAGATGAGGGATCTGGTTAGTAAGGTGTTGAGCCGGGTAATTCTTTCCCGTGGTGATCTCAATGGAGTGATCGCATGCCTGGAAAAAAAGAAAGAACTGCTTGATGTTATCGAGTCCGAGCGTCAGAAGAGTTCAGATCTTTTTATTCAATGGCAAAACCGTAAAGACATTATAAGAGATGATCCTGCGATTGCGGAAATGAATTCAGTTCTGGATCAAACCGAAATTACCATCAGGGAATTTCTTGATGAAGAAGAGCAGCTTAAGAGATACATTGAAAAAAGCATCAGTAAAGAGAGCAGCAATACTGTTTCCTCAAACAGGTAACCATGATGGAACATTGGTTCTGCAGGAGTATTGCTGATGAATACCAGCCAGACCGGGACACCTATTCTCACTGTAGAACTTTTCGAATCCCTTCAAAAAGCATTTTCCGACTTTCAGGTTCGTGCAGAGCGTTTGAGTAAAGCCTATTCTCTGATGCAGAATGATTTTAAAAAAGTCAATCTGGAACTGGACAGCAAAAATGCAGAGTTAAGAGCAAGTCTTTCTAAACAGGAGGAGACACAGACTTACCTTTACAGCATTCTGGAAAGCATGGAAAATGGAGTGATCGGACTGGATATAAATGGGAGGATAACTCATTTTAACCGGGCTGCATCAGAGATTACCGGATACGATTCAGAGTCGGTTATCGGGAAAAATTTTTCAGAAGTGTTCACCAGTGATTCCGGCACCGAACCTTCACTGATTCATGTTTTGCGAACAGGTCGTGAATTAAAGAGAGATGAAAAAGTTTTATGGCATAAGGATGGACATCCGGTACCGGTATCCTTTCAGACTGCATTGCTTCGGGACAGCTCAGGTAACCGTTTGGGTGCAGTTGAAATATTCAGCGATATTTCTAAAATCAAGGCACTTCAGGAAGAGATGCATCAAGCAAGAACAATGGCTGCACTGGGTGAAATGTCTGCAACTGTAGCTCATGAAATCCGCAACCCTTTAGGTGCTATGGGTATGTGGGCAGGTCTTCTGGAAAGAGACCTGGATGCAGATGACTCAAGAAGAAAAACACTGGGAAAAATTATTGAAGGTCTCTCCAGGTTAAACAAAATAGTCTCCAATTTACTTGTCTATACCAGGCCGGTTAAGACCGAATTCAGAAAAGTAAAGCTTGCTCAAATTCTGGATGAGGTAATCGATTTCGTGCAGATCGAGATTGAGAGACTGGGAATTAAAATCGAAGTCAATAAAAAGTTCGGTGATGAGCCGTTTTATGTTCTTGCTGATCCGGAGAAGATGGGGCAGATTGTGATGAATCTGTGTCTTAATGCCGTGCAGGCCATGTCCGGGGGAGGGGTATTAAATGTTGCTTTGGAAAGTGACAGTTGTAAAAACTCAGGATTTGTCTGTTACTCAATAGAAGATACCGGTTCTGGAATCGAAAAGCAAAATCTGGTTAAAATTTATGATCCATTTTTCACCACAAAAGAGAATGGAACAGGGCTTGGTCTGGCCATAGTTAAAAAGTTCGTAGAATCTCATTCCGGGTACATAGATATTAAGAGTGAGCCTGGAAAAGGTACTGCAGTAAAAGTGTTTATTCCCCTCTTAAAGGAATAGTGGAGTGTTTGATGAATAAAAAAAGGATTCTGGTAGTAGATGATAATGAGCTTTTCAGGGATTCCATAGTTGAGACTCTGAAGCGGCAGGGCTATGAGGTGGAAGCCGCAAAGGATGGACCATCGGCTCTTGAGGTCGTGGAATGCAGACACTTTGATCTGGTGGTCTCTGATATGAAAATGCCTGGAATGACTGGTATCGAACTGCTGGAACAAATTAAAATTGTAAATCCGGAAATCCCTTTTCTTATCATAACTGCTTATGGCGCTATTGAGACTGCTGTTGATGCCATGAAAAAGGGGGCTTATGACTTTATTCAGAAGTCAGATAATCTGATAAGAGAACTCGAGATGACAGTTGAGAGGGCAATACAGTTTCAGTCTCTAGTAATAGAGAACAGGAATTTAAAATCACAACTTCTGGAGCAGTCAAATTTCATCGGTTCCGGAGACCGGATGGATGAGATCAGATCACTTATCAAATCTGTTGCCGAGAGCCGCTCGACAGTTCTGGTAACCGGTGAATCGGGTACTGGTAAGGAATTGATTGCCCGTTCGATCCACTTTCAAAGCAGACGTGCCAACGGACCCTTTGTCAAAGTAAACTGCGCAGCTCTTCCGGATGGTTTGATTGAATCAGAATTGTTCGGACATGAAAAAGGTGCTTTTACAGGCGCTATTAAGCAGAAAAAAGGAAAATTTGAGGCTGCATCCGGTGGAACATTACTCCTGGATGAAATAGGAGAGATGCCCTTAATGGCTCAGGCCAAACTCTTAAGAGTTCTGCAGGAACGGGAAATCAATAAAGTGGGAGGAGATGATCCTGTGGAGGTGGATGTAAGAGTGGTTGCTACCACCAACCGTGATTTGCATAAAGAAGTACAAAGGGGTAGATTCAGGGAGGATCTTTTCTATCGGCTAAATGTGATTCATGTTCATTTACCTCCTTTATGTGAGAGGAAAAATGATATAGCTCAACTGGTGGAGCATTTCATATCCAGGTTCAACAATGAAAATGGGTATAGTGTTGAAGGGCTGGAAAAGGGGTGCCTTGAAATTTTAATGAACCATAACTGGCCGGGAAACATCCGGGAGTTGGAAAACTCAATCGAAAGAGCGGTTGTGCTTACCAGGGCAGGGCTGATCAAACCTTCACTTTTCCGTTTTCCCGCATATTCTGAAGATATTGATACAGCTGATGGTATTCAGGTCGGTTTTACTGTTGCAGATATGGAAAAGCAGCTCATTATAAAGACTTTGGAGCATTGCAATCAGAATCGTACCAAAGCAGCGGAAATCCTGGGGATTTCAATCAGAACCCTCAGAAATAAACTAAACGAGTATGAAGAGAGCCTGGTCTGAATAAATTGTACCCGGTCTTTGCCCGGGGACTTGATATTTGCTGTACATGACGTTAAAATTTGCATTATTAAACTTAGCATACAAAAATGTATGTAATTACAACAATGCAAACAGGACTTAAATCATATTTGATCAGTTTAAAAGATAACGTCTCTGGCTTAATGAACTCCTGCAGTTGTAAAAATAAGGAGCAATGCCAGGTGTTTTGGTTTGAACAGTATATATTGGTTGAGCAAGCACGAAGTCCTGATATAACAGGGAGATTCCTCTTATGAAGGGATTTAATACCAAGTCGATTATTTTTAAGACTGCCATTTTTTATGTCTTCCTGACTATTCTGAATGTATCCATATTTGTATTGATGGTTTTTGAGAACCAACTCGACTTAATCGCTGAAAATGCCATCCTCAACAGTCAGCATAAAGGAACCAATCTCAAATACAGAATCGAAAATATTATTGGTCTGGACAATAAAATGTCTACTGCCAATATCAATAAAATTGTAAAAGATGCAGCAGCACTGGGTATTGTGGATCTTACTATTTTCAGCGAAAACGGAAAAGTCTTTATAAGCATCATTAAAAATGTGATTGCAGAAAGGCAGATGGCTGATATAGGCGAATTGAAAATGATCAATATGGCCATCACCAGACAGGGTTTTGAGGATAAGCTTTTTTATCACAGCGTAGATAAAAAGCAGCGTGCGATTTCCTTGTACTTACCTTTCACCTATGAAGGTGACAAGATCGGAGTTGCAGCAATCAAGCTGGAGATGAAAGATATTGAACGGCAGATGAGTTATCTTTACCGTCAATGCTTTCTGATCGGAGTCCTGGTAATTATCCTTCATGTTGGTTTTGCAGTGTTAGTTTTTAAAATGATACTCATACCTTTGAGGAAATTAAACGAAGCAACACATAAAATCGCACAGGGACAGCTGGATATCAGGGTCGCCATCGTGGGAGAGGACGAAATCGGACAACTTGCCTCCTCTTTTAATGAGATGGGTGTCTCACTTCAGCGGATGCGTGATGAAGCAAAAGGGGCTAATCCGCTTACCGGTCTTCCGGGTAATGTTTCTATTGCCAATCATATCGACTACTGTCTTAACAGTGGCAGATGTATCTGTGTTTTGTATTGTGACCTGGATAATTTCAAAGCTTACAACGACAAATACGGATTTACCCGTGGTGATGATGCGATATTGTATACCCGTGATTGCCTGGTTGCTGTGGCAAAGCGTAAAGACATAAACGATGCTTTCATAGGACACGAAGGTGGGGATGATTTTGTGGTTATCCTGGATTTTGAGTACTGGGAAATATTTGCGAAGGCATTTATTACTACCTTTGACAGAGGTGTCTACCAATTCTATAATGCCATCGATGCCAGAAACGGGTTTATTGAGTCGGTCAATCGGCAGGGAGATCGTCAGAGATTTCCTCTGATGAGTGTATCGGTGGCAGTTGTTACCAATAAAACACGCCCCTTCCGCCGTCATGCAGAAATGATTGCTGTTGCAGCTGAAGTTAAAAAGTATGTGAAAAGTATGGATGGCTCCTGTTATGCGATTGACAGAAGATCCGGACCTCTGAGTCCTACTCAGCGTATCAATCCAACTGATGTTCCACCTCTGCATGTTTAAAAGTGGTCTGCCACTATGAAAACATTTCTAAAGCTGCTTCTGATACTTCTGATTCTGGGCCTTACTATCATCTATAATATTGGTCTGATTGACATCCGTCTTGAAGAAATCAAATACCTGCTGGGGACTATTGCTGCGAAAGAAGATGTCTCAAATACTTTTGGGATTGTAGCCAAATATGAGTTGATCAAAAGAAGAATGCTCTATGGAGAGGAAAATGTAACTAATTACGAACTGGAAGCCAAGGTGCAGGCACTTACTTCTGAGAAACAGCTTGAGCAGCATAAAAATTCCTGGACCACCAAAATTTACCGCATGCCTGTAAGGCTGATTCTTAACTGTATCCGCATTTTTCAAGGGAAAAAAATCATTAACCCCAAAGAGGATGATAAAATATTTGCTGTACTGGAAATCGCATATTTTTATGAACGTAACCGTAAATTCAATGAGGCTCTGAAGTCCTATGAAGATATTCTGTCCAATACTGCACTTGTTCCTGATATCAGAGCTGCTGTTATGGTTCATAAAGCATTCTGCTATTCAATGCTCAGTGATTATAATAAGTCAAAAAAAGTATATGAAGACGTAATTGCGGAATTTCCAAATACCGAAGCAGGCATCTTAGCCTGGAAATTGCTGGATTTTATCCAGTCAATCGAAAGAGAACGGGAAAAACTGAAGAAAACCGCTTTAAGCGAAATGGAAAAAGCCAAGCAGTTTTACCTGTTAATGGACTTCCGGAATGCAATCAAAAGTCTCTCCGTTTTTATAGGGAAAAATCCTGACCCAAATGCTGTAGTAGAAGCCAGGTTTTTTAAAGGAAGGTCTCATGAAGAACTGGGGGAGATCGATGAGGCAATTCTGGAGTATCGAAAAATTATTCAAACCGATAAGAGCAAAAACTGGGCGAGACAGGCAAACCGCAGGATGCTTATGCTTGGTGCATTCTACGAACAACAGAAACAGATTGCGGAAGAGGCAAAACGACAGCTTGAGGCATACAAGGATCAGACTTTTCTCAGTAATATAGAACAATATTCTTTTATGGTATCTAAAAACTCGATCAAAGAGGAAATGCTTAAAAGTACAAATAAAGAGCTTGTGCATACCCTCTCCAATGACAGCCTGTTAAATATTATAAACAAAATTGGTAGTCTGGATCTCAGTGGTGAAAAGAAAAAGGATAAACAGAAAATTGAACAGGTAAGGCGGGAACTGCTTAAGCAAGGAAAACTGAATCCTGCAGAAATAAAAGAACTGGAGCGTCGTCAGAATCTGGCTATGAATCCCTACAGACGACCTGAAGCTCTCAAAAGGGTTATTGATGATAATTCCGGAGAACTGCGTTATATCTATAATAAAAAATTGAGATCAGGTGTGAAAATTTCAGGAAAACTACTGGTTGAAATTCATATCCAATCTAGCGGGTCTGTAGACAAGGCAAAGGTGATTCAGTCCAGTATCGGAGATAATGGTTTTGAACAGGAGATCACCCAAAGAATTCTGAGCTGGAGATTTAATGCAGTCCCAGACAGTCTGGGAGGGCTGACAGTAAATTACCCCTTTGAATTTTATGAGGAGCAGTGATTTATTGCGAAATCCTTTGATTCAGCTGTCATAAATTATTTCCCGAAAAACAATAGTAGAATTCAATAGTCTTTTGTAAATTCTGCTTTTGTGGTAGAGGCCCGATGTAGTAAAAAGAAGTAAAGTTATTGCTTCCCAAAGAAATACCCATCCCCCGATAAAAATTCCTTCAACTAGAATCGAAGGGAATACAGAAGCGGTAAGCTGTTTGGGAAAGATGGTAGCTACCCAAAGAAATGCAAAACCAACCAGTATAAAAAGTAAAGTACGGGCATTTGTTTGGGCTATGTCTTTGTTGATAAAGTAAATTTTAAATTTAAAACCATTTCTCAGACCCTTACGTGCCTGCCTTTCGATTTTTTCTTCTCTGATTCCCTTGGGGATTGTGAAACTTACTATCAGCGGATAGCGAAAGGGTATGTCATCTGAGCACCCCTCAAGATAAAGTTCCAGATCTGGATCTATGTCTCTGAGTTTATAAGGTGCGGGGTCCCATTCACAGAATATGTCAGAGTATTTGTCAAGGGCAATTTCTATTATGTATGCGCCTGTTTTTGTATCCAGACGATAAAGTTCTTTAAAAATTCCCTCTGTTTTTTTCATGTCTGGTTGGGATGTTGTTTATTACTGGTATACTGACTCATTGGTGTACTAATATGATCATAAAACTGAATAGCAAATATTCAGCCTTTTAGTTTTTAGCAGGGAGATATTATACTTTTAAATCTGAAGCGGTAGGAAGCGAATCGATGCCACCACCTTTTATGGCTTTATACAGTGCTACTGAGTTAGCGAATTCAGCCGCAGTGAAAGGATCAAAACCTCTGGCAATGCAGTGGAGGAATCCGCCATTGAATGCACTTCCAATCAAGGTTACATCTTTGAGCTTTTCATCTATACTTTGTTGGGTAAATTCCTGGATTTTTCCGTCATATCCAACCAGGCATCCATTTGCACCGGTCTTTACAACAACAATAGAGACACCGCGATCCCACAGAAACCCTATAACATCCAGGGGACGTTCGTAGCCAAATAGTGCCTTCGATTCATCTGGTGCGGAAGGGAAAATCACATCAATCAGGGGAAGAACACTCCACAGACTCTCTTTTGCATCTTCCAGCGACCATCTCTGTAAACGAAGATTAGGGTCATAAGCTACCATGATATCGTTACTGTGAGCAAAGTGAAATGCCTTAAACACAGAGTGTCTGGCTGCCCGGGAGACTGATTGCATCTCGCTTGAGGAGTATACGATTTTACAGTTTTCTATAAGATCATCATAGATCATTGATGGTGTGATGTGGGTTGCAGCACTGCCGGGACGATGGATGAGGTATTCACGCTGTTCGGGATACCTGGTGCTGGTAAAGTAAATTCCGTTGTATCCCTGGGCGGTAATAACATGATCGATATTTATCCCCTGGCTCAGGAGACGTTCACGGATCATAGAATGAAAAGGGTCGCGTGCTACTGCAGAGACTAACGAAACGCCGGACCCCAGGCGGGAAGCCGATGCAGCTACTACCAGCTCTGCACCTCCGATGTCCTTCTCATACTCTTTGCAATGGCAGACATCACCATCACATCTGAATTCTATATAGCATTCTCCGATGACCAGCAGATCATAATCTCTAATGTGAAATGGTTTCATAGGCAGGATTATCTCACGTTTTCCGGAAGGATGGTTGTCGCATTTGTAATAACAGAAGTGAATTGTCTGAGAAGCTGCTCTATCTCCTGTCTTCTGGCCAGTGAATCAATCCAGGTTTCGGGAATATCATCTAAGCCATAGATTATACCGGCTAATCCGCCGGCGATCGTACCGGTAGTATCCGTGTCCAGTCCCAGCTTAACTGCAGATAAGAGTGTTGTTGAAGTGCTGTCATTTTTTAAAAAACACCACAATGCAGCTTCCAGGGTGTCAACAATATAACCTGAAGAGCGGATCTCATGTTCCTCCAGAGATACAAGCTCGAATGAAAGAATCCGAATATATTGACAGAGCTCGTTTTTAAATTCAGGATACCTGTTATAAAAATCCAGTGCTTCAGCTACAGCTTTATGTAGTGCCGCTGTTTTATCGTTGGTTTTCAGAAGTTCTTTAACTATAAGGGAATAAAGGCCACATCCGATAAGGGAGCGCGGATGAGCGTGAGTGATTGAGCTTATCTCGTGGATACGAGATAAGAAATCGTTCAACGGCAGATTGTGGAAAAAAAGAGCAGCTGGAAGGATTCTCATAAGCGAGCCATTACCATTATCCTGTTCCAGTTTACTTCCTGATTCCCGTGCGCTCTTTCCTTCGGTTCGTATATGATCCAGTGCCACAACCGTGGAAATACCGGCATCAAATACAACTCCTGTGGCAGTCCAATGAGCATCAAAGAGCCATTTGCAAAAGGTCTGGCCAAGATGTTCGATATTGTAACCCTTGCTTAGACTCTCAATCGTGCAAAGAATCATAGCACTGTCATCGGACCAGGTACCCTGGGGTTGATCGTATCGACCATAACCAAACATGTTTTTAACAGCGCATAATGAGAGTTCCTGCTGTGAGCTGAACTCTGCCGGTACACCCAGGGCATCACCTGTTATGGCCGCAATTATTGAGGAATGTATTTTTTGTCCAATATCCATAAATATTATATCTATTATATCACTATGTTAATTGTATAAATTTGGAAAATACATATCGGCACAACCGGTTTTATCAGGTATTTGAAGGTTTGTGGAATAGAATTGTATAAAGCAGGGGATTATTATTACTTAGCCGCTCCAAATCAACCAGATAACCTTTTTGATAGCTCTTCACTTCAGATTCGGGAAGAGTTATTTTAGATTAGTTAAAGGACAGATTAAAAAGCTGTTTCAGGGGCTTCTGATCGGGAGTGAAACCTCAGCTGATCCTTTTCGATTCCGGAGCAAATGCCTGAATAATAGATCTGACCTGTTTATTTTTACACAAAATCCGTCCACAAAAATGAAAAAGGCAAAGCTGGCATATGAAAATTGTTGCTGATGAAAATATCTCCTTTGTGAAAGAGGCTTTTTCAGGTTTCGGAGAGGTTGAAACCGTTTCAGGAAGAATGATTAATCGTGAAATGCTTGCTGATGCAACTATTCTTCTTGTCCGTTCTATTACCACGGTAAACAGGGAGCTGCTTGAGGGGACAGCGGTCAGGTTTGTGGCAAGTGCAACGATTGGCGTAGACCATATCGACACTGATTATCTCAAAGAGAAAAGTATCGGATTTGCATATGCACCCGGGTCCAATGCTGAATCGGTGGCAGAATATGTTCTATCAGCCCTTTTTCTGATGTCGTCAAGGTTGAAACGGCCACTTCAGCAGATGACCCTGGGGATAGTCGGAGTAGGTAATATTGGAAGTAAAGTATATCACTACGCAGAGGCGCTGGGAATAAGATG
Organism: Fibrobacterota bacterium; assembly: GCA_023436145.1. GTDB lineage: Bacteria > Fibrobacterota > Chitinivibrionia > Chitinivibrionales > Chitinispirillaceae > JAAYPC01. The sequence continues at coordinate 32,461 of JAEZKP010000063.1, forward strand.
TCTGCTTAATGATCCTCCAAAGAAGAAACTGACCGGAAGTGAGATTTACATCTCTTTAAATCAAATAACAGAGGAATCGGACATATTGACATTTCATGTACCGTTGGTTACTTCCGGTGAGTTCAGCACTTACCATATGGTTAACCACGACCTTATTGCCGGAATGAAAAAAAATGCCATCCTCATCAACACCAGCCGGGGCAGAGTGGTTGATGAAAAAAGCATCAGAGCAGAGCGGGGAAGGCTTGGGGGGCTTATTTTAGATGTCTGGGAAAACGAGCCATCCATAAATACCGAAATATTTAAACTCACCGATATCGGAACTCCTCATATTGCCGGTTATTCCTTCGATGGCAAGATCAGAGGTACAAAGATGATTTATGATGCGGCCTGTGCATTTTTCTTTCTCAAACCACAATGGCAGATACCTCAGGACTATTTTACTGAAATAGTTAAAACAATCGATGTCGGTTCTTCATCACAGCCGGTAGCTGATGCCATTCTAAATGCTTATGCAATTGAACAGGATCACAAAGCACTCTCAAATATATTGAAAAAAGAAAAACCGGAGCAGGGAAAGTTTTTTGATGAACTAAGGAAAAATTATCCTGGCAGAAGAGAGTTTTCTCATTTTTTGATAAAGTGTTCGACTGCTCAGGCAAAAGAGGCAAAAATTCTCTCTGAACTTGGTTTTCAGGTAGACACTTCCGGGGCTTCAGCCTGATATCAGGTTGTTTCTACTCACATGCAAATCCTTTGCAATGTGGTGTAAGCTGATTTAAAAGCAGATCTGCTCCGGATGGGCGAGTGCCGGGAGTCTCAAAAACTACAGTGGTATCCACATTGCCCCTGGGGAAAAAATCTCCTGCTAAAAGAAGCCATCTGGGCTCGAGTCTTTTTTTCAGGGTTTCAAACAAAAAGCTGGTTACTGTCTCATGAAATGTTCCTATCATTCTGAAAGAATTTAGAAAAAGTTTCCATGATTTCAGCTCTACACAGAGTTTGTCTGGAAGATAATAAAGTCGGATTGCTGCAAAGTCGGGATAACCGGTTTTCGGGCAAACGCAGGTGAATTCAGGGAATACGATACGGATCACACCGCTTGCGCTTTTAGAGGTGTCGTAAGGACAGGGAAATGTTTCCAGCTCAGGTAAAGCCGACCTTTTCACAGCCTCATCCAGTGATATTACATTTTCAAAAAACATATTTTCTCTATTTGATTCTGTTCAATGTTTCAACAGTTTTATAAAATTTGAGCTTATACTATCTTTGTGATCCGTAATATACTTTTTACTATATTAAACCGGGAAAAAAATCAGCAGTTGTCATGGATAAATCCGGGAGTTTTATTTGAGAAAAAAAGTTCTGGTGGCTATGAGCGGGGGGGTTGATTCCTCTGTTGCAGCAGCACTCTTATTGAAGCAGGGGTTTGAAGTTGCCGGGATTACCATGCGGGTAATCAATTCCACTAAAGGTAATGAAACTGTTACTGAAGCCGGGCTGGTTGCAGACAAACTCGGGATAGAACACCATGTTGTGGATGCGGTAGAATTTTTCCGGGATAACATCATAGAATATTTTGTAAACGAATATCTGAGTGGATCTACTCCTAATCCCTGTATTTGCTGTAACAGAAAGCTCAAATTCGGTTTACTTTTAAATAAAGCCGTTCAGTTGGGATTTGACCTTTTTGCCACCGGTCATTATGCCATTGTCAAAGATGGGTATTTGTATCGGGGAGCAGACCCCCGGAAGGATCAGTCCTATTTTCTTTATCCTGTTTATAATTGTGATCGATCGCGAATCCTCTTTCCTCTGGGAAATATGACGAAAGACAAAGTCCGTATGCTGGGTGAGCAGTACGGACTTCATAATGCAAAAAAGGAGGAAAGTCAGGATATCTGCTTTATAAGTACAGGTGATTACATCGAGTTTCTTAAACAGAATTGCGCAAAAGAATTTCTGCCTGGTCCTGTGCTGGATATCCGCGGGAAAATTATAGGTAAGCACGATGGGATTCAAAACTTTACTGTTGGGCAACGGAAAGGTCTCGGGGCATTGGGCAGGCCTATGTATGTCAAGAAAATATTACCACATGATAATGCGGTTGTCGCTGCCACCGATGATGAACTTATGGCATCGGAGGTATGCATAAAAGAAACGCTCTTTATAGATTCGCTTGATATGAGCAGGTCTTATTCGGTTCAGGTCCGTTATAGAAGTCAAGCAGTACCCTGTTGGCTGGAAAATCTTAATGGGCAAAGGATGAAAATTCATTTTAATAAGCCGGTCCGGGCTATAGCTCCGGGACAATCAGCAGTTATTTACGATGGAAACCTGGTGGTAGGAGCCGGGATTATCTGTTCAGATGATCAATAAGATCAGCAATTATCAGCTTATGCAGAGCTAACTTCAACTTGCGGTCATAACTGCCAACTTGTATAATTATAAATATTTGGTTAATATCAGCAATATTTCAATTCCGCTCTCAATCAGAAACTTGATTCTCTATAAGTTTCAGATGCATAAGGGCTCTAAAAACGGATACTCTGGTACTTTTATGGACGAGCTCGATAAAATAAAATCAAGTTACTCCAATGGGGAGCTTGAACCTATTTTAAAACAACTGGAAGTCTTTATAAATTGCCACAAAGAGCAGATATTAAGGTTTAAAATACAGGAAGAAAACAACTGGAAACGGCCTATAGATATGGCGACTGCAGTTAAGCTTTTTATACTGCACGTCCGCTCCATCGATTCCAGAGCTGAAATGCTTGATCAGATTAAAGAGATAAATAAAACAATCGGTGATGATCATGAAGATATTCAAAAACAGAACGACTGCTGTTTTGAGTGGGTTCAGAAATATGCACCTATCTGGAGAGCGTTTCGAGTGCTGGCGATTATATATGTTTTTGATCAGAACAGGGATACGCTGTTGTCCTGTTTCAACTCTGATTGTTCCTTCATAACATGTTATCAAAAACTTTAAAGATATTTGCGTCACGATTCACCCCAGCCCGGATGAAAATCAGTTCCAGAGAAAGCTATTGAAGTTAATGAATATAGATGGAAATGACATTTATTTTAAAAGTCATATATTGCATCGTTTGACCTCATGTGCTATTTTTGGTAGTCACATTAAACCCGAAGAACTACGCAGAATGATATAATCTGCTTAATATATTGGATATATTTGACTTCCAGGTTTATCAGCCTTGTCAGATAGCAGATAAGTATTCTGAGTCAGAAAGTATTATTGCTTTAGTGTTATATGATTTTTATATTCGTCTTCTGCGGGTTTAAAAGTTGTGATTACCCGGGAAAAGACTGGAGGAGGTTTTTTGGACTTCATGAACTCAGTTTTAATTGTGGGCAGTGGCGGCCGTGAGCATGCAATTTTAAAGGCGCTACTACGATCGGATCGTCCGTTATGCTTGTACGCGTATCCGGGTAATCCGGGAATGGAGCGGGATGGATGCATGCTGGTGGATAAAAAGATTACCAGCTGGCAGGATCTTGCAGACTGGGCTTCCATGAATGGTATTGATCTAACGATCATTGGGCCGGAAGCTCCTTTGGTTGATGGGGTAGTTGATGTGTTTGAGAGTAATGGGCTCTGTGTATTTGGCCCCACAAAAGCTGCTGCCCAGATTGAGGGTAGTAAGGCTTTTGCTAAAGAGCTCATGAAAAAGTACAACATTCCTACGGCTTCTTTTGAAGTCTTTACTAATAAGGAAGATGCACTGTCATATTTGAGCGCTAAAGGGGCTCCCATAGTGGTAAAGGTCAGCGGATTGGCGGCTGGAAAGGGCGCAATAGTCTGTGATACCCAGGAAGCTGCCCGTGATGCCCTCTGCGAAATATTTGATGCCAAGGCTTTTGGGGATGCCGGCTCTTCTGTGGTGCTTGAGGAAAAGATGATCGGTGAGGAAGCGTCGGTGTTTGTTATCACTGATGGCCGCAAATTTAAAATCCTGCCTATAGCTCAGGATCACAAAGCAATTGGTGATGGAGATACCGGGCCTAATACCGGAGGGATGGGTGCTTATGCTCCAGCTCCTCTGGTAGATGAACAGATGTTGAAAAAAATCGAGCAACAAATTGTCATTCCAACACTTAAGGCAATGGAGCAGGAGGGAAGACGATATAAGGGTCTTCTTTACTGCGGTATTATGGTGACCTCTGAGGGACCCAAGGTGGTAGAGTTTAACTGCAGGTTTGGAGATCCGGAAACTCAGGCGGTTTTACCCCTTATTCAATGTGACTGGTATGAACTATTCCGTTCCTGTGCAATTGGGAGTATGGCTGTTACAGAGTGGGTTACTGTTCCAGGATATTGTGTCTCTATCATTCTTGCTTCCAAAGGTTACCCTGGTACCTATGAGAAAGGTAAAGTTATAACAGGTATTGAAGAAGCCGAGCATGAACGAGCCAATCTTGATGTCTATCATAGTGGAACCTCTCTGGATAATGATGAACGGTTCGTAACTAACGGAGGACGGGTTCTGGCTGTGAGTGCCTGGGCAGATACTCTGATCGATGCTATTACCATAGCGTATGAAGCTGTTGCTGAAATTAATTTCGAAGGTAAAACATTCAGAAGAGACATCGCAGCTAAAGGACTAAAAAGAATCGGTCGGGATGCTGCGGGGGTCAGGGGTTAAGCTTTAGCTTTATATCCTGAAACATTGGAAAAAGCTGAATTTTTGTGAATTCAAGGAGATATAAATGCGAGTTGCAATAGTTATGGGTTCCAAATCCGATATTCCAATAGCTGAAAAAGCAGAGGCTGTTTTTCGTGAGTTCGGAGTGGAGTTTGACACACTGGTAATCTCTGCTCACCGTACTCCCAATAAGATTCGTAAATTCGCTATCACTGCGGATCAGAAGTATTCTGTCGTGATTGCCATTGCCGGGCTTGCTGCTCATCTCCCGGGAGTTATTGCCAGTATGTCTGTACTTCCAGTGATAGGCGTTCCTGTTGAGACCGGACCTTTTAATGGCAAGGATGCGCTTTATTCGATTGTACAAATGCCCGGAGGTATTCCTGTTGCCAGTGTGGGTATCGGGAATGCAAAAAATGCAGCACTTCTGGCAGTCGAGATTCTTGGAAGTCAGAATGAAGAGTTGCGTGAAAAAATGAAAGATTACAGGAAACAATTCAATGATGAAGAATTGTAGAATTGTTTCTTCATCCAAGACGTATTAAAATCAATCAGTTATTATCTGTCTCGATTATCCCTGTTTTTGTCAATATCCCCGGTTCTCAAATTATCTATGAGGACCGGCAATTCCAGACTGACTCAGCAGTAAACTTTCACTCAGTACTGAACCATCGTTTAATACTGCCCTGATAATAAAGAGTCCTGCAGAGTGACCACCAGTACTCCATCTGATGGCGCTACCGGGTTGATTTGTGGAAAAAACCTGTTTCCCTGCAGCATCAAATATTGAACAATGTTTAAATGGTCTTCCTTCGGGTGTTCTGATTGTCACCATATTATTCTGTATCCTGACAGAAAGGTTCTGATTCTGCATTAATTTTCTGATTTGACGTAAAGAGGATGAGTCCTGCGCTGTATCCTCCGGAATTTTACCTGTAAATTTACTGGTGTCAGCAGGGTCCAGTTTCGAAACGATATATCCTAATGCACCTACCAGACCTGCGTTGTAGTCTATACCACCTTCTGTTGTCGCGTATTGTGTTACTGATTCCTTATAATCTGAAGAGTTCCAGGTTCCTCCCACCAGGTAACCAAATTGCTTATTTCTCTGGGGAATTCCCATATTTGCTTTTTGTGAATCATTTGGGTTGTCGTCCCGGAGAAAGACATTCCGGTGATGAGGTAACTGAGGTGATTTGTCACATCCTGCGCAGAATCCCACTATGAAAGATTGCTTTTTATTGTTGGCACCCATGATATAATCGATCTGGTTGAAGATGAACTGGTCGTGATCGCTTATATTCATCTCTTTAGAGTATAGCGCGGTAATAAGTGCATGATTTGCCGGGTATCGAAGTGCTCCCCATCCTGAATTACCCTTTGTACATACCTTCTCGTTGTTGACATTTTTTATATAATCGCTGACAAATAACGTATTTAATTTGGAAAGCATGCTGTCTTTCTCTGATTCTATGGAAGTCGCAACAGCATAGGGAGCCATATCATGAAAGTTACTGTAATCAAAAGCATAGAAATGATGTTCTATCTTATCAGTATTACTAAGTACATGGTTTTTGTAGCTATCCTCTCCGGTTGATTTATACATTTCTGCTGCAGCTATGATAAATGCCTGAATCGGTGATTTTGGTGCGGAATAGAATCCACCGGAAGAAGCTCCCACTGCGGAATTTTTCCTGGGTTCTGCATAAGAAAAGGCGTTTCTGGCGTGCTGGAGGCAGAGTTCTGCATAGCTGCTGTCATATTTAGAGTACAGGCGGGACATCAGTGCAAGAGTAGCAGATGCAAATGAGGCCATGTGCCCGTCATTGGGGTTTTTCCACATTTTGCGGGGTTCACCGCCTTCCTCAAGTTTCTGGGTGGACATTTTACCGGCAGTAACCCAGGTTGCGTGATCATAATTACCCTGACCTTTTTCATAATAGAAAGTATTTGAATTTGGAGTCGCTTTGATTATCCAGTCTGTGGCATATTTTACCTCTTCCAGCAGGTCAGGAATCCCATTTGGTTTTCCACCTGTAATGTCCCAGTCACCAGATTGCAGATAGTCACTGTAGTTTTTTCCATCATAGAGGTCATGAAAGCCGGTAGGGAACGCTTCGTAGGCTTTGCAAAGAAGATAAGCGGAATAGAAAAAAGTGTGTCCGAAGGTGACATGATCCCCACAGTCGAACCATCCACCTTCAAGGTCATGTGGGGGAGAGACCGAATGGTCGGCATCCTGTGTGAAGCTGGTTCTGTATTGGGGGTTTTCGTGCTCCATGATAAGCCAGTTAGGGCCTATACCTGATCGCTGAGCACCATAGAATCTGGTGGTCATCCATAAGGCTTTTTTGTAGTCCTGAGCGTCGAAGGCTGCTGCGTGGAGGTTTGTAGCAAGAACGTAAAAAAGTAGTACAAAGATTGCTTTTACAGGATTCACTTTTACTCCATTAACGGTCGAAGAAAACGGAACTGTTAAGATAAAACTCAGAAAAGCGAATACACCACTCCATTCTGAGTTTTCCAGGTTAGATATTAGTTACACTTATCGAATCTTCGGTTCGCTGTCTTATAGAGTTAACTGAATTATTTAATCTCTGCAATATTGTTCTTACCATATACGAATACTTTAAAACAAAGGAGGCTGACTATGAAAGAGTCTCTTAAAATCAGGGTTCTTAAAGTATTACCGCTGTTGTTATTGTCTTCTTCTTTTACCGGTTGCATGCGCTATCTGACCCATGACAGGAGTGAAGTTCTTCTGGCTGGGGTAGATATCGATCAGACACTGAAAGTAGCAGAAGTAAAAATGGATGAACGGCAGGGGAAGCTTGGCACCTCCCTTCCATTGTGGGTTATCAGGGATCAGGTTGTTACACCAGATCAGGGAAAACAGATCTCCCGTCTTTATTTTAAGCATGTAAACAATTTGCAGAAAAAATTCGATATCTGGCATCTGACCTGGGCAGTGTCTGATATTTACCGGCTTGGAGATACAAGCGTTAAGGCGGTTATGGATTCGGCTTACAGTGATGCATCCTTAAGGGCTGCAAAAATAGAAGGTATTGCGGACCGGATGGTAAATGGAGATAAGATTTTTATGGGTGATGCTCATTCTGGGGGGAGAGCATTCGCCAGAAAGCATGTGGTTGTACCGGGAAACAAAAAATACCTGCAATCATTCGAGGAGTATAAGCAGAAATAATCGGGAGTTAATAGCAATTATGAAATGAGAGTGGTAGAGACTTCCCTTTATGGGATGTCTTTTAACTTAAGACTTTTGACAACTCCACTATTTCTACCTTCGTTTTGTTGACCGTTCCGTTATGGATGATTTTGACAGTGAACCCAGACTGAGCGGCAGTCTGCTTGAAAATTTCCCAGAATCTTCTGCACGGGTCTGCAATCCATGCTTTCCCACCAGGTTTGAGCAGGCCTTTTATACAGTTTAATACCGGATCGATCCATCGCTGCTCATAAAGAACATCAGAGGCCACAACAAGATCGAACTCTTTTTTGAATGCCATGGCTCGCCAGTCTGATACTATCACTCTGGAGATTCCACCATTGCGGGATATGTTTTCTTTAGAGTAGATACAGGCTTGAGGAGAGATGTCTACAGAAAAGACCGAGTGGTTAAATTGTGCTAAAAGCGAAGAGACAATGCCAAGGCCGCACCCTAGTTCGCAAATTCGGGTATTTGGAGTGGATAGCTGAGTCTTTGATTTTTCAATGAATGGAAAAAGAACCTGAGCAGATGGCCAGTGTTCAGCCCAATAGGGAAGAAACTTGTCCTTTTCATATTGCTCGTCGGTTATCGAGTTCAGAACCATTTCAGGATCTTGGGGGCAGAGAAGCTTTAAGGTTTTTTCTCTGGTATTTAGAGTTATTTCCTGTGATGGAAACGGCATCTGGTTTGTAGTACTTATATTCATTGCAGCTAAAATACATAATAACAGGATAAAGCGGTGCATTCTTAAAAAGCTGAACACAAATTTACTGCCATTAAGGAGTAGATAAATTGGTTACCGAGAAACTGGTTCAATCCATTTACAATATTATCTCTGAAATACCCGTTTCCAGACGTGAAGAGGAATCAGATGCAGACGCAAAGACCAGGAACCTGATTGAAAAAACAGCTGTAAAGGCAGCATTTATTTCAGCCGGTCTTTCTCTTCCTGCAGGACCGGCCGGTTATTTCACTATCTTGCCGGATCTGACCGGAATATGGAAATTACAGCGGAACATGGTAGCTGATATTGCGGCGATTTATGGGAAAAAAACGATGCTGGGAAGAGAGCAGATGCTTTACTGTCTGTTTCGACACTCGGTAAGTCAGGTGGTTCGCGATATAGTGGCAAGAACAGTAACCAGGGTAACTTTTGAAGAGACAATCGCTACGATAGCAGAGCAAATCCTAAGAAGAATAGGTGTTCATCTTGCCCGGAAAACATCTTCGAGATTTATTGCCAGATCAATTCCTGTCATAGGAACATTGGGTGCTGGTGCGTATGCCTATTATGACACAAAGCAGGTTGGAAAAACAGCGATAAAACTGTTTTCCAGGGCATCGGATGAGGTTGGTAGTGTTTGATGGCACTGTAAAGACCCTGATGTTTACCAAACATCCTCATTTTACAGCTGAGTCGCATATATTTACCGGCAAGTTTCGCTGTTTGGATATATATTTGGATCAAATCTGAATGCAGTAAAAACATAAATAAGTTCTGTTCAAATTGAACAAATGCTAAATTGATATGGAGCTGGAATATATCATTTTCCTGAATTCTTTAGGATGGATGCCCGATAATACAGCAAGGGCATGACGGATTCAGGGCATTTTGAACAGGAAACAAACAAGGACAAGGTTGCTTAAGGAAATTGAATTGATGGATAAAAACGCTCTCAATCCCCGTGAGGAATATCAAAAAAGATCAGATCAGTATTCGAAGTTGGCTGATAATATTAACAAACGCATTCTATTGGTCAGTAATCTGCGCCTATTGATTTTTCTGGTTGTAATTTCCGGTGCAATCATTTTCTACAGAGCAGCCGATCACCTTCTTCTGGGAATAGACCTTGCTGTCGGAATTGCAGTGTTCGTGGGGGTGGTATTATGGCATAACTCTCTTCATTACTCATACAATACTCTAAAAAAAAAGATTGAAATTAATAAATCCGGGCTGATGCGAATGGATGGGCAATGGAGTGGATTTAAAGATTGTGGGGAGGATTTCATTGACCATGAGCATCCATACTCATGGGATCTTGACATTTTCGGCCCGAATTCACTGTTTCAATTGATTTCTGTGTGTCACACCTTTTTCGGAAGAAAAGCACTCGCTCAAAAGTTATGTGAAGGAGAAAAATCGGTTGAGAAGATTTTAAAAAAACAGGAAGCGATAAATGAACTTGCCCGTTCTCTCGATTGGAGACAGGAACTGGAGCTTCATGGAATGTTAAGTGATACCGGTACTTATCCTCAGAAATTTTTGCTTTGGAGTACACAGCATGATCCCACATTCAAATCGAATGTTGCGATTGTCATTTTCAGGATTTTGCCCTGGTTTTCTTTTTTAACTGGAATAGCAGGCTTTATACTCTACAAAACCCTGGTTTTCTTTGCAATTGCTTATGTGCTTCAATTTGTGCTTTATGCTTTTTATCACGCAAAGGTTTTAAGAGCAATAAACGCTTTCGAGAAAAACGGTCCACTCTTGCTTGCATATTCCAGGCTATTACATACGATAGAATCTGAAGAATTCAAATCGGATTATCTTAATGAGTTAAAGCAAAATTTCCGTTCCGATGAAAAATCTGCATCAGAAGTATTTCGCTCATTGTCAAAAATTCTGAATGCGGCTGAAGTACGTTACAGTCCAATGGCACATTTGTTTGCCAACGCAATCATGCTCTGGGATTTTCAGTGCATTATCAGTGCAGGCCGGCTGAAGAAAAATTATGGAAAGCATTTTGGTGTCTGGATTGAAACAATCGCAAAATTTGAGGCATTGTCAAGCTTATCAATAATCAGATTTGAAAATCCGCTCTGGGTTTTTCCCTCGTTTACAGAAGAGGGTGTTGTTTTAAAAGGGGAGGGGTTAGGACATCCGCTGCTTCATAGTGGTCTGCGAGTCAGTAACGATTTACCTTTTCAGCCAGGGGGTACTGTAGCTATAATCACCGGTTCAAACATGTCCGGTAAGAGTACCTTTCTAAGAACTGTGGGGACAAATCTGGTGATGGCAATGGCAGGAGCTCCGGTATGTGCTTCATCGCTTCATTGTACACTAATGCAAATGTATACTTCCATGCGGATAAATGATGATCTTTCTTCAAAAGTCTCCACTTTTTATGCAGAACTTCTCAGAATCAGGAAAATGGTGGAGGCGGTAAGAAGAGATGAAAAACTGATATTCCTGCTGGATGAGCTTTTCAGAGGAACCAATTCACAGGATCGTCATGATGGCGCAGTGGCTGTTTTAAAGGCACTTTCTAATCACAAATCAATAGGAATAATCTCCACACACGATCTGCAGCTCTGTAATCTGGCATATACTGACGAAAAGAGATTTGTAAATTACCATTTCAAAGAACAATATAGCGGTGATTCCATTACCTTTGATTACAAACTTAATCCTGGGGAATCAAAAACCAAAAACGCCATGTTTCTTATAAAGATGATGGGGATTTAAATCAGTATCAGTTAATATTCGTTATGAAAAATTTGGAGATACAAAGAATGGACACTGTGAAAAAAAATGTAAAGATTGCAATAATCGGATACGGAAATGTTGGCCGCGGAGTTATGAAAGCAATTGAACAAAATCCCGACATGGAGCTTGTCTGCATTCTTTCACGTTCACCTGAGCGGGTAAAAAATGAGCTCGGCGATACAGTACCGGTTTTTGCTGAGGACAATCTTCTCGAGCTAAAAAAGGCTGATGTGGCTATTCTTTGCGGTGGGTCCAAAGACGATCTTCCGGTGCAAGGACCATTTTACGCGAAACATATCAACACTATCGACAGCTACGATAACCACAGTCAAGCGCTCTGTTATTTTAAAAGCATGGACAAAGCGGCTTGCGAGGCTGGGACAGTCTGCTGCGTCTCAATTGGATGGGATCCGGGGACCTTCTCGCTTCAACGGGTACTTGGCAATGCTATAATCCCTGGTTCAAAAAACTACGGGTTTTACGGCACGGGCCCTAAGGGTGGGCTATCGATGGGACACTCGGATGCTATCCGGAGTATAAATGGTGTACAGGATGCACGTCAGTACACTCATGCCATTGCGGAGGCAATTGAAAAGGTGCGTTCTGGAGAAAATCCCGAACTCAAACCCGGCGACATGCATTGGAGGGAATGCTTTGTTGTTGCGAAAGAAGGGGCTAATACCAGCGCTATTGAGCACGAAATAAAAAGCATGAGCGGTTACTTTGCACCATACAAAACAGTGGTGCACTTCGTAAGTCAGGAAGAACTGGATGAAAAGTATTCAGGTTTTCCTCATGACGGACTTGTAATCGGTTCGGGGAGAACAGGGGATGGCAACCATGCTCTTGTAGAATACCGGAACATTTGGGATAGTAACCCCGAAGCGACTGCAAATATTCTGGTTGCACATGCACGTGCAGCTAAGCGTCTGGCAGATGAAAACCGCAGAGGCGCATTCACTATTCTGGACATTCCACCCGCATACTTGTCACCTCATTCCCGGGAAGAGCTCATTGGAACATTTCTGTAAAGGGTAACCGGTGAATATTTAAATAGTTCCTGTTCAAAATGCACTAAATCCGTCATGCCCGAGTTGTTTTATCGGGCATCCATCCTAAAGAATACAGGAAAAAGATAGATTCCAGTTCCAGATCAATTAGCATTGGTTCATTTTGAACAGAAACTAAATAGGTGTTGGTTGCGCTCAGGCATTTTTCAATGCGATTCTCACTGGTGGCGAACCAGTATGCGGATGCAGCAAAGACGGTAAATTATCATCAGGATGCTGTTGATGCTAAACCACTTCTTATACGTCTATAAAAAGGAAGAAGACCAGTATTTCTAAAACATTTTCCAGATCAGGGGTAATAATAAATAAACACATCAGAAAAAATCTAACATCCGGCATAGACAGGTTTCAAAACAGCCTCTTTTTCTGGTAACCAGGTTTCCATACTCTTGCCTCTTTTCTCCCTGAGAGCTATTTTTACCAACCAAACAGGTTCCCGCGAGGAGTTAAATTGAGCATTACAGCTTTTTTTGCTAAATGACAAAAACTAACCTTAAGAACCGAAAAAAAACTCACTGATGTACCTCACCAGGCGAACCCTTATGAAGCGCATTTTACTGTTTCTTGCAGTTTCCGCAACTGCAGTTTTGCTCCTCCTGATCGGAGCCGTAGCACTGATTGCGCGTTCCAACACGGTTCATCAAACCATCATCGACCAAATCAATAAGGAGATTCCAGGAAAGTTCTCTATCCAGCGGATAGCAATATCACCCCTGGCTATCAAAGTCGAAATCAATGATTTTGTGCTGGCCGATTCCTCGGGAAAAGAACTGGCAGGCATACAGCATCTATATATAGATGTATCCAGCTTGGCACTTTTGCGGAAAAAAGTTCTGGTTCGACGCGCATCGATCGAGAACCCACGCATCAAGATCGATATCGATTCGACAGGATCAATTTCGCTCCTCAAAGCACTCATCGATAGTAGCAATCAGCCTGACTCTGCGAGTAAGGCCCCTCCCGCGGACAGTTTCGCATTACCCCTGGCTATCGATATTCAAAACCTTAACATTGTCAATGGAGAGATCGTTTTTGCTGCCGGACATCAAAACATCGATGTAGGTGCACATGGCCTGTCCATCAAGGCAAATGGTCAGAGCAGGACATTTTCGGCTGATCTGGAGATAGGCTTTGATTCGCTCAATTTGGGGTTAAAAAATGGTCCGATATATTTATATGACCTTTTTCTAATGGCAAGAATGCGTGAAATGAACCTAGATACAGTTGTGGTTTCCGGGCGAACAACTGGTTCATCGTTTTCTATAAAGGGGAGCGCTAAAGCTCCATTTAACGATCCACTGATTAATTTGGTACTTGCTACCAATATTGCACTTCCGGAAGTTTCTGCTGTCATCGGAAACGATCTCGTACTTGATGGTGCTGTTGCAATCAATGTCGGATTTTCGGGTAGAATAGGCAATCCGGATAAGGCCGGGCTCACTGTTCTCAGCAGTGGTGCCACTATCGCAGGGTATATAATTGACTCTCTTTATTGTGCAACTAACCTGCAGGATCGGGTAGTGCACATCTCACCGCTTTCAATCGATGCAGGTGCTGGCAGTGTGACTATTAATGGCAGTGTGGATGCGCGCAGATTTTTTCCGGATGGCTTTACCGGAGCACAAGGCTCTTTACAGGAGCTTGCTTATCAACTGGAGGTGAAAGCAGAGCGGTTTCTGATTGATACACTACTGCCAGGAATGTCCGGATCTGCAGATATCAGTTTATTGATTAATGGAAAAGGGGTAAATCCTGATTCGATTACTGCAGATGTGGCGATGAACGCTGGCGTTGAATCGTTTCGTCTTGACTCTTTAAAGCAGCCGTTGAATGCAACAGTCGCCTGTTCTGCTACGGTGAAAGATGGAGAAGCTCAGGTGAGCCGGTTTGACGCGGCATTCGGTGAGACGGAGTTGTCACTCTCCGGAGCTTACCATATTTTATCTGGAGCTGTTAATGGTATACTGGATGCAAATGTGCCTTCAATTGCCGCTTTGCTTGAAAGTGTTTTCCCTTTTGACAGTCTCGAAGGAAGAGTGCAGTTGTCTGCGCGTTTTAACGGTGATATCAGGCATCCACAGGCACAACTTGATCTCAAAGCAGATTCGATAGTTTACAAAACGATACCGGCAGGTGAGATAGAACTTGCCGTTCAACTTGACAGTAATGGCATGGCAACTGTAAACAAGCTGGATGTCGCGATGGGGAAATCCGGGATTTTTATTAAAGGAAATGCCTGCGTGTTAGATAATGGAGCTCCTGTAGATGTCGAAAAAATCACATTTGACTGCTCAGTTGCTGCTCCGGGAATCTTTGTTGAAGATTTTATCGATTCTGTATCAGCCCGTATTGAAATTAATGGTGCGGTCAGAGGAACCATATCCGATCTTCATGGTCATGTAAATATCGAAGCTGATGATATCGCTGCTGCCGGACAAACCATTGAACGGGTGAGTCTGGATGCCAATCTGGATAAACAACGGGTGTTGATCGAACCCCTTCAAATTTCGCTCTTTCCGGGTGCTTCTCTCTCTGTTACCGGCTGGGCATCGGTTAAAGATTCATTCGATCTCAGGCTTTCCAGCAGTTCTATCGAGCTTGCAGCCATTCCACAATTGTTAAAAGTTATGGATTCTCTTTACGGAACAGCATCTGTATCAATTCATGCACAAGGTACCTACCCGCAGCCCAGGGCTAAGGGAAAAATATCTGTTAACAAAATAAAATCTGGAATGTACCCGATTGACGATGTCGATTTACAGTTTGGTTTTGAAAACCAGCGGCTTGAAATCAAAGGTGCTGCGATTGCTATGCTGGATGGTTACTATGATTTATCAAATAAGGGATTTTCACTGAAAGCAGATCTGGATTCTATTCAATTACGGCCTTTTCTGGCAATGACCGGACAGCAGCTCGATGGGGTTCTGAAATCTGCATTGCGCTTGTCTGGAACCACTGATAGTCTGGAAGCGGCAACTGGTGACATGACTATAGAAAACCTCGTTATAAACTACAACAAAGAGAAGATCGTAGAAACACGAGATCTGCGCATGGAACTTGTGAACAAACAATATTCTGTACCGGATTTTTCCATCTCTCTTGCAGGTGAAGGGAAAATAAACGGTCATGCCAGTGGGAAAATTGATGGTTCGCATGATGCGATGATCAAAGGCATTATACCTTTGACTGTGGTGCAATACTTTGCACCTGATCTGGATGAAATCGAGGGGCGTATAACAATCGATGCACTTTTTAATGGTACGATAAAGGAGCATACGCTTAAAGCCGAACTGCGGCCTGAAGGTATTGCCATGGCTATTCCCGGTCTTTCTCAGCGGCTCCATTCGCTTAATGGATTGATTGTAGCTACAAAAGATGCTGTGCGGATCGAGTCACTCAGTGCCGGAATTGGAAATGGTGCAGTTCGCGCAAAAGGTCATCTAAAGCTTGATGCGCTTTCCCCTTCAGATATGATGGCAGATCTAATTATGGATGCGGTACCTGTTAGTTTACCGGGTATGCTGGATATGGCATTAAACGCAAATTTGCGCATTGCAGGTACACCAGACACTACCATCGCATCCGGATCGATCGTACTGCTTGAGGGGTTGTATTATCAGGATATTGTCATCAATCCATTGGCTTCCATGGGGCAGAAACGTAAGCGTAAAGAAGCTCCGCCCCCGGCTGAAATCACCCTTCCATTTATGCGTAACATGCGTTTCAATGTGGATCTTTCAGGGCGTTCTCCGTTTCGGGTTGATAATAACATGGCTCAGCTTTACATTAACCCCGATCTTCAACTCTCCGGAACGCTTGCTTCGCCTGCAGTTAATGGCAGGGCAGCGGTTGAGCAGGGGACAATCAGTTACCTGAAAAAAGTTTTTACTGTTGAAAAAGGGGTGATTGATTTTGTTAATCCTTATGCAATAGAGCCAAAGGTAGACATCCGCGGAACGGTGCCTGTGCAGGAAAGAACTATACAGTTGCTATTGAGTGGAGGTATCGATGATCTTCAGTTTTCCCTCTCCAGTAATGATCCTTCACTTGAGGATCAGGATATAATAATGCTCTTAGTGCTTGGTAAAACTTCAACCGAACTGCAATCTGGAGGTATGGGTGGGCAATCGCCAGAACAGATGCTTGCGTCACTGGTAGCGTCAACTTTTGGCGATGACCTTAAAAAAGCTACAGGCTTGGATGTAATAGAAGTTGAAACAGGAAACGCGGATAATGCAGCCTCGGATCGTATCGCGGTGACTGTGGGTAAAGACATTACCCGACGTTTAAGAACCAAATACACAGTTGAATCGGAAGCTTCATTAATAGTACAGAGGGCTACTGCTGAGTATCGTATTTTACAGGATCTGCTTCTTTCAGGATATCAGGATACCCGTGGTGTAAATGGTGGCGAACTGCGTTTTATTTGGGAGAGGCGTTAATATGCTGATCCGCTTCTTGATGCTTCCAAAGTTCTTTTTATTGGTATTTTGCCTCTTTTCCGGATTAGTCTTTTCCACCACTCCAAAGGTGAAGGTGGAATTAACTGAAGAACGGGTAAACAGAGAAGAACTGCTCGAATTTGCCGGCAAACTGATTATGTGTAAACCAGATGCTGCTTACGACAGTGCCACTGTTGCCTCATCTGTAGAGGCGCTCAGGCTGACTGGCTTGTTTGCTGATGTCAAGGTTAGCTGTTCGGATTCAACAGTGACCTTTCTTCTTACTCCGGCCAGATATATCCGGGACATACGAATAGAAAAGTCGTATCCTCTTTTCCGGGATGATGTTGAACGGGTATTGAGCATTTACCCCGGAGATGTATTCCGCAAGGAAGAGGTATTAAGACAGGATTCAATTATCACGGCACTCTACCACAGGGAAGGTTTTGTTGCACCGCAGGTAGAGATTTCAACCCACGCTTATCGCGGTGGATGCGACTCTGTGGTGGATGTAAGAATTAAGGCAGGTGATTATTACCGTCTGAAAAATATCGAGATCACCGGTAACCGTGTGAAATCCGCGTTTTCCATTAAAAGAAACATGCGTTCCTGGCTGACATCGATTATGCCTGGAAGTGCAGGACGATTTGTACACTCGATTTATCGTGAAGACATAGAAAATTGTTTAGAAAGATATCGAAAGAGTGGTTTTGCTGATATAGCAATAAATGATACTCTTATAATTGACAGTGTTACAAAGTCGGTAAAGGCAGTTCTTACCATAAATGAAGGGGATAAGTACGTCCTGAAAAGCTCCCGGCGCAGTGGAAGAAGTGTAAAGCAGGAGGTACGAAACAATGCAGAAAATGCTTTTCGCAATGGAAACCGCAATAACGTTGCACTGAGGCGTCTGCAGAAATCAACCGAAAGCTACCTGAAGGAAGAGGGCTTTTTGAATGCCAACCTGACTGTTTACGACACGGTCGTTGCGAAAAGGAAAAAAAATAAAAGAATAGTGACATTTGATGTTCAGCGGAATGATCGTACCACGGTCTCCTCAATTGTCATCAATGGCGCATCCTCTATGAGTAATGATGAGCTTTTGGGTCAGGTGCTTCATACCGACAAGGGAAATGAAAAGAAGAGGGCTTATTCACCTGAAAGGCTGCAGGAAGATGCTTTTGCTATTGAGCAACTCTACACTTCCAGGGGATTTTTAAAAGCAAAGGCAACTGCCAGGACAAATATCGAAAATAATAAGGTCTCTATACTCATAGATATTGATGAGGGTATGCAAACCTTAATTGGCAGCGTATCGGTTGACAGCATCAGCCTTCTGGATTTGGAGCCTACTGTTGTGTTGTCTACAGATGCTGGAACCGCATTCCGTGCAGACCGTCTGAAAAGTGACAAACGGGTTCTCGAAGCGAAGATCTCCGAGCTTGGTTATCCTCACGTTGTAGTTACTCCTGTGGTTACCTTTAATGATGACAGTACAAAGGCGGATGTTCGTTTTAAAATCGATACCGGACCCAGGGTGGTCCTTGGAGAGGTACGCTATGCAGGAGCATTAAAAACAAAAGAGCGCGTACTTAGCCGGGAGTTTAAAGCTGTTAAGGGAATGCCCTTGTCACTTTCAAGAATGGTGGAATCACAAAGAAATATACGGGACATGGGACTTTTCAGCTCTGTTCGTTTGAAAACGATAGGATTGCGTGAAAAACGTGACACTGTGCATGTCGTGGTGGAGGTTACCGAGAAGCGTCCTTATCATGGAGTAATAGGTGGCGGATATGAGTCGGAAAAAAGAGTGTTTTTTAATGCCAAAGCTGGTGATCGTAATTTTTTAGGGTCAAACAGGGAAATCTGGGTTGGAGCAGAGGCAAGTCAGATTGACGAAGCCATAATTAACAGAACATTCCAGGATGTTGACGGTCGCGCTGAGATGGGATTGACCGAGCGAAGGCTCTTCGGATTGCCGCTTATGGCTACCGGTGAAATTTATGCAGAGCGGACTTCGGAGCTTAACATCGAATGGAGAAGTGTTGCTTATGGAGTTTCTGCTGCACTTAACGCAGCTGCAACAAAACACTTATTACTTGGAATGGGCAGCAAGCTTGAAAGGCGAAGTCTTCTTTTGGAAAATGGGGAAGAGAACCTGGAGGACAAAGGCCCCCGCACCTCTTTCATACTTACACCTACATTAACTTATGATAGGAGGGACTCATTTACCAAGCCGAAAAAAGGTACCTTTTTAGGTGCATCGGTTGATCTCTCGAAAAGTATAGGAAGCAGCATAGATAATTATGTCAAGCTTCAACTGGAAGCCAAATCTTTTCTCACTCCGCTATCGTTTATTACTTTTGCCGGCATAGTGCGGGCGGGCTATATCCACCCTTATGGCGGTACTACGACCATCCCTACAGACCGTCTTTTTTATCTGGGTGGGACCAGAAATGTACGTGGTTTTAAAGAGAATCTTCTTGTTTCAGATTCAAGTGGTGGACGGGTGGCTCTTTCTGCCTCTCTGGAAGCACGGATACCCCTTGTTTTTAATTTTGAGCTTGCAGGATTTTATGACATCGGACGTCTGCAAAACAGTTTTGCTTCATTTAATTTCGATCAGTTTCGTATGTCCGCAGGAGGTGGTATACGCTATATGACCCCTATAGGACCAGTCGGCCTTCTTTACGGTAGAAAAATCAGTAAAAAACCCGATGAGGACCCTGGTGCTTTCCATTTTTCGATCGGGTATACCTTTTAGGTGGGACGTCCTTTGTTTACCTGCAATTAATTTACCCCTATCGGGACAAGGATGTTCTTTGTTGTTTCATTGTGCTCTGCGTAAACTGCGCACTCTGCGTTAAAATCCTAATCTCTCTCTGCAATTAAAACTTGGAAGCATCAAGTCGCAAATCCAGTTTGGCCGATCCAGGAGAGTAACATGTAACATCATCACAATATGTATTTTGCTCTGCATTAAGCCTGGTGCTGTTGACTACGATTACCGATGTTGTTTCTCTGTTCATAATAGTTGTATAGAATGCTCGGCCGGATATTTTACCATTAGGAGCTCCTTTTGTAATCTCATTGCTGGTTGCTAAAAATTCGTCGACCCTGTCACCTTCTTCAACTGTACCTTTGAAAAGCTCTACTTTTACTGGTTTTAAAGATTTACCAATATTCAGTTTTATGGATACTTCGCCATTTGGTTCTGATTGAGAGCAATAAGACGGTGCAGGTCTGCAAATCTTGCCATTTTCGTCAACAATGCACCCGTTAATCAAAATCATGACAAATATTATTTTCAAATAACAGCATGTTTTAAGCAATAATGGGTAAATTTTCAAAGTAAACCTCCAAATTGGAATGAAAGGATGACGCCATGAGGACCAGATGTACCTGCCTTTGCGAAGTTGTATCCCAAACGCAGCCTGTATCTATATTCTGAATCGAATACTACGAAGGCTCCTGCCTGAAGAGCCGGGGTAGGGGTTATTGACGTACCTGCATTTGATCCTTTACACCATCTGTGTGAGAATCCTAAGCCACCGCGTGCATATAGCCCGGTTTTATTGGAAAAAGAGATACTTTCATCGAGCCCCACATCCCAAAGAAGCCGGAGTTCTTTAAACTGAGTGTACTCGGCTGGACCGGTTTTTTCTAAGACAGTTCTTCTACCGGCACGCATGGCAAAACTGCCGTAACAGGAAAGCCCATGGTATGCGCTTATGGGATAATAAAATGAGCCACCCAGAAAAACATCGGGCAGTTGCATTACTGTGCAGTTAATTTCACCGGTTAACCCCATTGGGTAGGCAACCTTGAAACCGCCAGGTGTCCTGCTTTCTGAGTTAATGGACAAGATAAGCAGAATGCATATACTGATAATTTTGGTGTTTTTTGTATTCATATCATCATAGACGCTTCTGGAATAAAAATGTGCTCGAGTTTTTTTCAAAAACTCAATTTATGGCTCCTGATTTCAGAATAATGTCATCGAGAGTTGCAGCGGATTATGGGTTAATATAAATGATGCAATTAATTAAATATCCGAATTGGTATGCCAAGGTAAGCTCTATTCGAGAGATTGCTAATTCAAAACCCAGTGTGGTTCTTTAATTAACGTCACTGTTTTTCATTAAACGTTTCTGAAGAATTTGTGCCTGGGAAATTCGAATTTTCTTTAACGAGATGTCACTATACAAATCAATTTGCATATTGCCAACCGTTTATCTGTATATTATCTTAAATAAGTGGTTAACATTTTAGTGTTTGCAAGTTAACGAAAGCTTCTCACTATGCCCCATTTGCATTTATTTCCCACATTTTTGAGCGAAAAAAGACATGAGCCCATCTGTTTAACCGATTAAATAATTTTAGAAAAGATGATTTTCGTGGATGGTTTGTTTGTAGCGCCAAAGTGGAGATTAGAGGATTGGAAGAGCAGAGGGGAATGTGAGAAAGTATGATTTTGGGCTGAATGTATAGAGCGACGGGTCGGAATCAAATGAGAGAAGGACGAAATTATTGCGTACTTTCAGCCACTAACGGTCGGCACACTGTACTGCAGTGTGCCGACCGTTGTTTGACATAGCCAGCCAGCCTCTTAATAGGAATGTGAAATGAATTATTGTATAAACCAAATTTTCACTAATAACAAAAACGAAAATAATATAATTTTACTATGAATAATATATTCGAAGATCAAATCCTTACAAGATTTATTGAATTTTACTATAGTAAAATCCTTAATTTGATCAACAATGTTGAAGAACCTGATATTTTGTCTATTCAAATCGGTGAATATTCCATTCAAAATTTGAAAGCTGTTAATTTATTAGTTAACAACCGGTTATATGCCCAAGCATTATCAGTAATAAGGGTCATTTCTGAATGTTTGATTTTACTTTCTGAATCTGTAAAAAAT
This sequence comes from Fibrobacterota bacterium, assembly GCA_023436145.1. GTDB lineage: Bacteria > Fibrobacterota > Chitinivibrionia > Chitinivibrionales > Chitinispirillaceae > JAAYPC01. Next base: position 54,286 of record JAEZKP010000063.1, read on the forward strand.
AATGCCTTATTCGAAACATACACAAAAAGAGAAACAAAACTGAAAACGGATTCTTTAAAAGATCGCCAAAGAAATTTTCAAAATGGAATTGGTAATTTTTCAGGAAAAGATTCCAACAGGCTTAATGAATTGCTAAATTTTTTAAAACAAACTGGAATGCCAGCACCGCTTGATGTAGAAAAAATTGCAAAGGACAACGATCTTACATTCTACTATGATAATTTTTATAAATTTTGCTCAAGTACAATACACTTATGTCCGCATACGTTAGCTAAGTTGTTAAAAGAGTTTGAAGATGAATATGCTGATATCCAACTATTAAAATACCCATTTTCAAATTATAAAATATTTACGATTTTTTCGGCAGCGCTCTGCACACTTGAAATTTTCAACATTATTAACATTAAATTTAAATTAGGTCTTGGAGAAGATATCAATTACCTCTTCGATCAAAATATTAACAATTTAATAAGGCTAATCTGACTTAAGTGTGGAAAGTTAGAAAAAAGTGTGTTGGCACCCCTGTTATAGTTTAGTTTTATACCTCTTTCACAGCGAATGATGGAGGTAAAGGATGCCAACGGAAATAGAAATACT
>JAEZKP010000100.1 GCA_023436145.1 Fibrobacterota bacterium
AAAGTTGATCTTAATCCGTTCAGTGCATGAAGTATACCCGAAGGCCAAATGAAGAGCCGTATGTGGGAAAGCTGCTCGTACGGTTCCGTGAGGGTTCGGGCAGGTAACTGCCCGTTCTACTCGACAAAAGAAGATAGAGGTCACTCTACTGTTTCGGATTTCGGATTTCGAATTCTATTTATACTCCTGTTCCTGTTTAGAATTTGGGTTTTGTAATTTGGATTTTGTTTGGAATTTAAGATTTGTGATTTGGTGATTTCAGGTCTGAAATTTCAAATCTCAAGCTGTTTTTTCAGTAATCTTTGTTAAATTAACCGGACGCTAATGGTTTCATCCATCTCTTAAAAATCAGACGATGGCTGCTATTCTTCTATTAAAAAAGCATTGGTTTTAGGAATAAATTTTGATGTTGTATTCTAACCAAGAAAACCAGTTTCTACAGGTAGAATAATAGAATTTTTGAAATTACGATGGAAAAAATGCCCGAAGCACTTGCTGAAAACTATATCCTTCTATTTTTGCTTCAATTTTTTCTGCTTTTAGCCTTTTCCCGTTTAATGGCTTTATTGTTTAAGAAAATACGCCAGCCTACAGTCACCGGAGATGTTCTGGTGGGTGTGATTTTAGGTCCAAGCATTCTGGGCCGGTTCTGGCCATCAGCATTCAAGTCGATATTCCCGGCAGATCCTTTACAGGTAACTATGCTGGATACGGTAGCCTGGATTGGAATATTTTTTCTGCTTTTAGTCACCGGGCTTGAGGTTAATCTTTCCAGTGTCTGGAAACACAGGGGAAAGGCCACCTGGATCGCTCTGTCTGATATTGTGGTTCCAATACTGTTTTCTGCGATGATACTTGTTTTTCTTCCCTCCCGTTATTTAGTTGACTCTGAGCGACGGTTTCTTTTTGTGCTATTTATCAGTACCATTATGACTATTTCCGCGATGCCAGTTTCTATCCGGGTGATGCAGGATCTTAAGCTTCTGAGAACCGATCTGGGATTTCTGACAATTTCTGCTTTGTCGATAAATGATATTGCAGGGTGGATAGTATTTACAATTATACTGGGGGTTTTCACACACGGGAGTCCTGATCTGCCATTTGTACTGGTTCTGGTGATCTCTACTGCTCTTTTTCTGTATCTGGCCACGACTTTGGGAAAAAGAATGATCAGCAGGATTCTGTCGGTAATTCAAAGAAGGTCTATTGAAGCTTCCGGGCCTGCTCTTTCGGTCGTGCTATCCGCCGGTTTACTTTTCGGGGCGATTACCCAGCAGATTGGGATTCATGGCCTATTCGGCTTTTTTGTTGCAGGGCTGGTGGCTGGTGAATCTGCCGATCTACCTGAGAAGACCAGATTTACTATCGAACAATTTGTCAGTTCAGTATTTATCCCCATATTTTTTGCCAATATCGGATTAAAAATCGATTTATTCAAAGCTTTTGATATTTTTCTGGTGGTTTTATTCACCATAATGGGAATTACAGCCCGTTTCCTGGGGGCTTATATCGGTGTAAAGTTAGCCAGAATTCCAAAGGCTCAGCACTGGCCGGTATCTGCTTTACATACTCCGGGTGGAGAAATGCATATAGTAGTTGGGACTCTTGCACTCAATTTGCAACTTATAAATGAAACGGTTTTTGTGGCGATCATAGTCTCGGCGATTCTTTCCACCTTGACATTAGGTCCTGCGCTTTCTTTTATGATAAAACGAATAGTTCCATCAAAAACGGTCCAGATCCCCAGTGAATCTGCGGTAGAGCTGGTGGTACCCACAAAACTGGAAGCGATTAAGAGCCTTAGCGAATCTGCAGCAGGAATAAGTGGAGCCAGTGCTGAGCAGATTTTCCAGCTGGCAAAAAACCGTGAAGAGGGGATGAGTACCGGGATGGAAAAAGGGATTGCGATTCCTCATGCCCGGATAGCGGATTTACAGAAATCAGCGGTGATTTTTGGCCGTTCAAAGGCGGGTATCGAATGGAATACTCCTGATGGGCTTCCTGCAAAACTGATCTTTCTTATAGTTACTCCCTACGATCAGGCCGATACGCAGCTACAGATCTACCGCCAGCTGGTGGCAGTTCTATTGAAAAAGGAGTATCGCGAGTGTATATTGAGTGCCTCTACTCTTCAAAAAGCAACTGAATTCCTCAACGAAGGCCTGAGGCTTACCGCCATCGCAGGATGATTTTGATATTAGATTTCGGATCTCAGATTTTAGATTTATAGAAAAAGAGAACACAGATGTGAGATTTTAGATTTGGAGATCTGAAATTTCAGAATGGCTGATTAACAATGGTTTTTCCTCTTTGTCCCGTAGGGACAAAACAGGACCGGAATGCGTAATTGGTATGATTGATTTTGTTGCAATGTGTCCTATAAATATTTGATCCCTACGGGATCAGGAAAAAACAAAAGAATTTGTAAAATACATGAAAATGTAAATGATAAAATGATGAAATTTGATATTTCCCCCGTCTGATGAAGGTTGATCAGATCCATCTTCCTGAATTATTTTCTGATTCTATCCTCGAATTTTTCAGCTTTATAAGAAAATACTTTACAGAAAAAATCATATCCGGAAAATTTATAATGCCTATAATAGAAAAATCCTCCTACAGGTCTCCTTTGGGGCTTAATAACCCTCATCTATTGACTGTTTTTCCTCAGGTGTTCCGTAAGCCGAAAGGCGTAAATTATACCAGGGAAAGGATAGAAACTCCGGATAAGGATTTCATAGATCTGGACTGGTGTGCTAATGGAAATTCACGCTGTGTGATACTGGTTCATGGTCTGGAGGGACACAGCTACCGCTCCTATATGCTGGGAATGACAAAAGCATTCGGAAAGAAGGGATGGGATGCTGTTTCCATGAACCTGCGTGGATGCAGTGGTGAACCAAACCGTATGTTAAGGTTTTATCATCATGGGGAAACCGGTGATCTTGATACGGTGATAAAGCATACAGTTAAAAAAGGTTATAAACGGATTGTGGTTGTTGGCTTCAGTCTGGGCGCTAACCAGATTGTAAAGTACCTGGGTGAAGATCCTCTCAGGGTACCGAAGCAGTTATTGTGCTCAGTGGCCATTTCTGCTCCCTGTGAACTGTGGTCATGTGCAGTAAAGATGGACTCCCGATCTTCAGAATTTTACCGTAAGCGTTTTCTGGGAATGCTGTTTAAAAAAATGGAGTTAAAGAAAAAACTTTTTCCTGACAAGATAGATCTGGAAGGTTACCGCAAAATAAAGACATTTAAGGAGTTTGATGACCGTTTCACTGCACCGATTCACGGATTCGAAAATGCTGAGGATTATTACAGAAAAAGCGGTTGTCTTCCGTATCTGGAAAAGGTAGAATCACCTGTACTGATAATTAATGCACTGGATGATCCATTTCTCACTCCCGGTTGTTTTCCTTATGATATTGTGCGGAACAGCAGTTCGGTTTTTCTGGAAGTGCCTCAAACCGGAGGGCACATGGGGTTTGTGTCTTTTAACCGGGAAGGGGAGTACTGGCATGAAACCCGCGCACTCCAATTTACAGAGGAAATTGCCGGGTCAGGTGTTACTATTTGAGAATCTGAATGTCCGTCATTCCTTCGCCTGCCCGCCGCACGCTACGGGAGGCGGGAAGGAAGGAAACCACATATGTTCAAGTCCCACCCGATTACCGCAGTAATGCGGTAATGACGGAAGTTTGGGTGAGATTCACAGAAATGACAGCCCCTGGGTTGAGAGGATCACATATGAACCTTCGTATTACTCCCGCCCCAGGTTTATTTTTTTGTTTCATCTACTGGATTAAGCAATTTTGTCGCAGTAATGACAACCGGTTCCACAGGAACATCGTTCATATCCCCATTTGAAGTGGTCTTCAAATTTTCAATGGCATCCACCACTTCCATACCTTTAATAACTCTGCCAAATACACAGTAGCCCCATCCCGATTGTGATTGATTTTTGAAATCGAGAGCATCATTAGTTGCAGTATTAATGAAAAACTGAGCCATTGCAGAATGAGGGTCGGAAGTACGGGCCATGGCGATGGTGTATTTGCGATTGGAAAGGCGGTTATCGGCTTCATTACGAATTGGTTCCCGGGTCTTTTTTTTGTTAAAATCAGTTGTAAGACCTCCACCCTGAATCATGAAACCTTTAATGACCCGATGAAAAATTGTGTTTTCGTAGAATTTGGAATTCACATATTCCAGAAAGTTCTGTACTGTCTGGGGTGCTTTTTCCGGTCTGAGCTCTACGACAATTTCTCCTTTGGTGGTCATGATCGATACCTGGGGATGGTAAATGGCAGCCTGATCATCGGCCATAGTTATAGTGGCAAATAAGCTTAAAAGAAGTATAGTTGAACGCAGATTTTTCATGACGGTCCTTTCGAAATCTTATAAACTGAGTTGGTTTGGCTTTTTTATAAAAATATAATGGCAGGAAATTGATGCAAAATTTTCTTTATTTAAAAAGCTACAATTTTATTACAAATTCAGGTGATTTTTCAGTCTTGAACAGTTAAACTGAAAAGGGCTGTGTTCTTAATCAATGGTCCTGAAAGTAAGTATATTTCTTTTTCAGTGTTTTTTGAGCTTTATCCAAGAAAACTGAAAATTATTCAATTAAGGAAAAAACGCAGTAAAAGGGAAATTTCAATGATTAAAAATGTTTTTTTATTGCTTATCACTTCTCTTATAGCCTGTAACACTGAATTTGAGAAGAAAAAATCCACAGAGAGCGACCTCAGCACTCCTTTTATGGATCTTAATAAAACCGTTGTATCTCATCCACCGAAAATAATATCCATTACAGCTCCTGTTGAACTGGCTTTTAATACCGAAGTTATCCCGCCGCATCAATCCGGCACAGTACTGGATAAATCTCCATTTACCTTTGAACCGCCTGTCAACGGAGAGGCCCGGTGGCTATCCCAGACTCTTATCCGGTTCACCCCTTCAGAGAATCTGAAACCGGGAATTACCTACAAAGGATTATTTAAGGGTAAAGTGGCTTTGGGGGATCAGAGAAATGTCAATGATTACGAGTTTACCTTTAAAACAGCAGAACAGGAAGTGATTTACTTTAATGCAGATTTTCTGCCCGATTCAGGTGTGAATATGGTCAGGCTGGTGGCTAATCTCACTTTTGCGCAACCATTTGACCTGTCCCGGTTAAAAAAAGATATAGTATGTAAAGGTGAAAAGAAGCGGCTGAATGTAACTGTTTCTCAAAGGGCGGATGACCCCCGGAAAGCGGATCTTTCTGTGGAACCGGTGATGCGTGGAGAAAAACCGGTGCGATTTACTTTCACCTTGCCCGGGACATACAGAGCTGAAAACAGAGAGTGGCAACAGGAGATCATTCTTCCGGAGGCACTTTCATTCAGGGTAATGGCACACTCGGATCTTGGTGAGGTGCAGGGGAATAAAAGTGTTTATGGATTCCGTTTTTCTGATCCGGTGAAAAAAGGTATGGATCTTTCCGGTTACGTTTCCATAGATCCACCCATCGATTATTCGGTTTCAACTGATGGTAAATATCTTAAGGTGCAGGCTGAATTTATTTATGGTAACCAATACAGGATACGGCTTTCAAAGGGACTTCCCAGTGCATTTGGTACAGTACTGAAAGAAGATTACGATGCATCTTTCTCATTCAGAAATCTCAAACCGGAAGTTAAATGGATTTCAAAGGGAATATATCTTCCCTCGGACAATCAGTTCAGATTGCAGCTTAAATCCGTAAATGTTAAAGAGATAAATGTAAGTGTAACCGAAATTTACAGTAATAATCTGGGATTTTTCCTTCAGAATAATATTTTGCACGATAATAAAAATGTATCCGAGAATGAATATTATTATTATTCACCGTACAGTTTTGGAGACCTGGAACGGGTTGGTAAAGAGATCTATAACAGGCAGCTTAAAATCACCGATATAAAAAACAAGTGGATTAATACAGAATTTGATCTGACAGAGGTGTTTTCCGGAAGGAAAAACAGTGCTTTTGTAGTTACCTGCCGTTACAATGAATCGAACCTTTGCGGCAAATGCATCAATGATCGTAATGACTTTACCGGTGATGAGCTGTTTTACAATGATGATAACTATTACAGTAATCCATGTCAGGAAGGTTATTATTACCGTCATGGTACGGTTTCCAAACTGCTGATTGCTTCGGATATTGCTCTTACACTTAAAACTGCTAAGGATGGGATTCATGTTTATGCAGTAAATGCGCTTAAAGCTCAGGGGGTTTCCGGGCTGCTGCTGGCTCTGTATTCTTACCAGAATCAGATTCTGGAGCGGGTGAAGACAGATGATAATGGGCATGCTCTGTTTAAGAGTAAGGATGGGTATTATATTCGCGGTGAAGATAAGGGGAGTATGGCAGTCATAAGGCTGGATCACCCCTCATGGGAGCTTTCCTCGTACGACATAGATGGTATCAATGAAGAGAAATCGGGATTGGATGCTTTTATGTATACAGACCGGGGTGTCCATAGACCCGGTGACACAATTTTTCTTTCAGCAATAATCCGTTCTGACAGAAAAATTCCTCCTGAGGATCAGATGGTCGATTTAAAGGTGAAAAATCCCCTGGATCAGGTGGCTTTTGAGGAGAGGAAGAGATGTGGAAAAAATGGCCATTTGCTTTTTACGATTCCAACCGATATTCAGGCCCCTACAGGAAACTACATCGCAGAGTTGAAAACCGGAGATGTCAATTTTACAAAAGTGCTCAAGGTGGAAACCGTTAAGCCAAACCGTCTCAAAGTCAATATTGGAATTGATGATACGATAAGAAATCCGAAAGCAGCTGTGAGCGCAGAGATTGAATCCAGATATCTTTTCGGAACTCCGGCAGCCGGACTCAGGGCTGTTGTGAAGGCTGCATATTCATCGCAAACTTTTACCATACCGGCGTTTAATGAATACACGTTCGGTAATCCTTTGAGGTCCTTTACCGAGAGAATGCAGGAGATTGACGATAGAAAATTAAATGATGAAGGAAAGCTGCAGATCAGCCATTACATCGAAAACATAAATAGTGTACCTGAATTATTGAATGCCCGTTATCAGGTAACGGTATATGAGAAAGGGGGAGGCTTTACAGCTCAGAGTAAAAACGTAATTGTGGTTCCTTATTCTGCATTCGTGGGAATAAAAAATGTTTTCCGGTATGGCAGTGCCGCTACTGGTCAGGCTTACGAATTGCCGATTATACTGGTTAGTGATAAAGGACAAAATATTTCCGGTCGCAAGCTGAAGGTCCGCTGGTATGTAAATAAACGGTACTGGTGGTATGATTATGATAATCGTGACAGGAAAGATTTCCGTACTGCCGAAAATACATACAAAATAGATGAATTTGAATTGATTACAAATGAAAAGCCGATTCTTCAGAAATTTGAGGTTGAGGATGTCGGGCAGCATTTTATTGAGGTAATCGATGAGAAGAGCGGGCATAGTGCCGGGCTGTTTTTCTGGGCATCTTCCTGGGGCGAAGAAGCATCTCCGGAGAAAGCACCACAAGTGCTGCTGTCTATAACTTCCGATAAAAATAAATACTACACCGGTGATAAGGCACAGTTTTCGTGTGAGACACCGGATGACGGACTGGCAATTTTCACTGTGGAGCAGGGGTCACGTATTTTGCATCAGGAAGTAAAGAAAGTAAAAAGGGGCAGAACCAGTTTTACTGTAGATATCACAGGTGAGTACGTTCCCAACTGTTATGCAACTGTCAGCCTTATTCAGCCCGTAAACAGAAAAACCAATGATCTTCCGCTGCGTATTTATGGAGTAAAACCTTTTTCCATAGAAGACGAAAGAACCCGGCTCAAGATTTCTTTAGAAGCACCTGAGGAGATTAAAGCAAATCAGAAATTTGAAATAAAAGTGAATTCAACAGACCAGCGTGATGGTACTTTTACGGTTGCTGTTGTTGATGAAGGACTACTGGATTTGACTGGATTCCAGACTCCGGATGTCTGGAATCACTTTTTTCACAAGATGCGCCTGGCGGTACTTTCCAGAGATAATTTTGAAGAAATCCTCTCATCCCTGGTTCCGAATATAGACAACAAGTTTTCCATTGGAGGAGACCTGGGTATCGAAAGAAGCCGCAGAGCTGGTGAATCACGTGTACAGAGATTCAAACCGGTTGTCCTTTTCTCAGGACCGGTTTCCATAGGACCAGGAAGCAGCACGAAATTAACATTTAATATGCCAAACTATGCAGGATCGGTGAGAATAATGTTGGTTGGATGTGCACAGAACAGCTATGTGTCTATGGAAAAAACTGTTCCGGTACGCCAGGAACTGATGATTCTTACGACTGTTCCCAGGGTAGTAAGACCTGGTGACCTTTTTTCTGTACCGGTATCTGTTTTTGCCACTAGTAAAAATGTCACGGATGTAAAAATTGGTATCAGGGTTTCGGGAAACTTAAGTATTCATGGAGCGCCAGATACCGGTATTACATTTAATAATCCTGGAGAAAAGGATGTCAGATTCCTGGTGAATGCCGGAAAGTCTATTGGAGAAGCTACTTTGATTGTAAATGCTGTAGCCGGGCAATACAGGACTTCTGATACCACTACTCTTCCTCTGACTGCTCCCAACCCTTATTATATAAAGGTAACTGATACCCTGGTTTCCTCAGAAAAAGATTTGTCAATAGTTCCCAGGCAGATCGGCATAGAGGGTACCAACAGGGCAAGGATAGCGATATCGCGATTTCCTGACATACAAATTGATAAACGGCTGAAGGATCTGATCCTGTACCCCTATGGCTGTATCGAGCAGACTGTATCGGGTGCTTTCCCGCAGTTATATATAGACAAACTGGTTGACCTCAAAAGTTATCAGAATCTGAGTATAACTGATAATGTAAACGCTGCTATCAACCGTCTGCAATCCTTTATCATAGATGAAGGTTTTTCCTATTGGCCCACCTCTCAGAACTTTAGAAATGAGGTATCGGAGTGGGGATCTGTCTATGCAGGACATTTTCTTATCGAGGCACGAAAGGCAGGTTATCATGTTCCGGATAATCTGTTCAATCATTGGTTAAACTATGCTAAAAGCAGAGCTAAAAAGGTAAACAGAAACAATTTCCGTTATCAGACATACACACTTTTTCTCCTCTCTCTTGCTGGTAAGCCGCATATCGGAGCGATGAATCTGGTGATGGAAAATCACCTCAACGATCTGGATCCTCTATCAAGGAAACTGCTGGCAGGAGCTTATTTTCTGGCGGGTCAGAAGGATGCTGCAGAGAAAGCAGATAAGCATATGACAACAGAGATCACTACTTATAGGGAAACTGGAGAAACGTACGGATCGACGCTTCGGGACCAGTGTCTTATCGCATATGTCTCACAAATCATGGGAGATAAGAAGACTGCAATGATGCTAATGCGTTCTATTGCCAATCAATTCAGCCCTATGGGCTGGTATTCAACCCAGGAAACTGCTTTTGCTCTGATAGCGATATGTGAGATTTATGGAGGGCAGAACCTTCTTGGAAGCACCCGAAATTTCACTATGGAGTTTCAGGGTGGAAAACGCAGAAACTATGAGTTGAAAGGTTATCAGATATCACTGGATATAAGCAATGAGTTTAACAAAATTATAAAAATTAAAACCGACAAGTCGGATCCCTTGTATGTCAGCTTATTCGAAGAGGGGATTCCTCTTGAAGATATGGTGAAAACTGAGCAGAGTGGACTAGAGCTGAGCCGCAATTTTTATGATGAAAATGGGAATCCGATATCAATGGAAAGTATTTCACAGGGGGATCAGTTTTGGGTCAGGTACCGGATCAGAAGCACTGTGAGCCAGCGTCTCAAAGAACTGGCATTGTCAAGTGTTTTCCCATCCGGATGGGAGATAATAAATCCCCGTATGGAAGAGGGTAATATCGCACCATGGGCATCAAATATCAGTATTTCCAATGGGAAATACATGGATATAAGGGATGATCGTGTAAACTGGTTTTTTGATCTGAATCATAATGCAGAAGCAAACTTTTTCATAAAATGTAATGCTACTTTTGCCGGTATATTCCGTCTGCCACCGGTTACTGTAGAACCAATGTATTCTCCTGATTATTATGCCAGGATTGAATCAGGTACTGTGGCTGTGAAATGAGAGTTCTGCATCAGTTAAAAAAGATAAAGATAACAAAAATAAGAGTGCTTCTGATTGGGACAGCTCTTCTTGCAGGCATAATATTCTGGCCGGTGGGTCCAATATTTCCAGATGATTATTCAAGAGTGGTGACCGACCGGCATGGAAGTATCCTTAGGGTGACATTAGCCGGTGATGGTCAATTTCGCTTTGCCGCAGAATCAGAGAAACTTCCTGACAAGTATATCAAAGCTGTAACTGTTATGGAGGACCGGAGATTTTTTTATCATCCCGGGATAGATCCATTATCAATTGTTAATTCTTTTATTTGTAATATCCGTACCGGCAAAAGAGTACGTGGTGCAAGCACCATAACAATGCAGGTCGTCAGATTGTCTGATTCCCGATCCCGAACGTATCTGAATAAAGCAATTGAATGTATTATTGCTTTAAAGCTTTCTGTTCAAAAATCCAAGATGGAGATTCTCAGATTGTATGCAAATCATGCACCTATGGGTGGGAATATCGTAGGAATCTGGTCAGCATCCAGGTATTATTTCGGGAAACCTTTGGAAGAGATTACCTGGGCGGAGGCAGCCCTTTTTGCAGTGCTTCCTAATAATCCTTCAATGATAAATATCAAAAAGCAACGTCCAAAACTGAAAACAAAGCGGGATTTTCTGATAAGAACATTGTACCGCAAGGGTGTTATCGATAGTATCACATGTGAATTGTCTATCGGGGAACCACTTCCTTTGTCGGCCGGGCTGCCTTTTGAAGCACCGCATTTTGCTGAACTGGCGCTTAGATCCACAAATAAGGATATGATTTACACTACACTGGATAAGAAGATACAAAAGGATGTGGAGAGTATTATTCTCCGGTATACCCGTAATTACCGCGATTACGGGGTAGTGAATATGGCTGCACTTGTGATTGACAATAATACCAGTGAAGTAGTTGCTTATATCGGATCTCAGGGTTATGAGGACACGATAAAATCCGGCAGGGTAGATGGGGTAAAGGCTTTACGATCGAGTGGCAGCCTGTTGAAGCCTTTACTGGTTGCCAGAGCATTTGATCGGGGTCCCTGGGTAAATGAAAGCAGGATTCAGGATGTCCCCACCTATTATGGCACATTCTCTCCATCAAATGCAAATAAAGATTTTCAGGGTATGGTTTCTATTGAGCAGATGCTGGTTCAATCTTTGAATGTGCCGGCGGTGCGTCTACTCTATGAATATGGGCAATCCGATTTCTATCATGATCTTAAGCAGATGGGGGTTTCCACTCTATTCAGAGATGCTGAAGGGTACGGGTTATCTGTTATTCTTGGTGGAGCTGAAGTTACACTTTGGGAGATGTGTCAAATTTACAGTGGTTTCAGTAATGAGGGACTCATCAGTCCATTAAAAATATTCAAAGGAAATGCGGGAAAAGGTGATTCAATAAGATTGTGCAGTCCCGGGGCATCATGGCTTGTTCTGTCATCTTTAAGTAAATTGAACCGTCCGGAAAACGAGAGATACGGGCATTTGTTTTCTGGTCAGATTCCTGTTGCATGGAAAACCGGAACCAGCTATGGACAGAAAGATGCTTGGGCAATCGGGGTTAATAAGCAATGGACAATCGGAATCTGGGTGGGGAATTTTACCGGTGAGGGTAATCCATTTTTGGGAGGTGCAGTTTCTGCAGGTCCGGTTATGTTTACACTATTCCGACAACTAACAGATATTACCAAGCCGGTATGGTTTGAGCGTCCGGAATATGATCTGAAAAGAATTACCGTGTGCTCAGCTACAGGTTACCTTTCAGGCCCCTCATGTCCACAGACAAATGAAGTATTACAGCCTTCAGGGGCATGGAAGACATTTCAATGTCCATGGCATCGTAAAGTGATCATTGATCGGAAAAGCGGAAAGGAAATCTGTTCAAAATGCTGGAAGGGTATTGAGCAGAAAGATACAGTGTTTCTGGCCTACCCTGCAGCTGCTGCAGAGTTAATGCGAAAAAAAGGTTTTTCTGTTGATAATATACCACCACATCTGAGCAGCTGTACTGCAATTTTCAATAGGAGAAACAGTATTAGCATAGAATATCCGGTTGATGGTATAACAATTTTTATCCCCCGCGGTATTGATCAGGAGTACCAGCAGGTGGTTTGTAAGGCATCATCTATGACAGGATGCCCGTTATTCTGGTATCTTGATGGTAAGTTTATCGGGGAAACGGTTGACTTTCAGAATATAGCAGTAAGCTGTAGTTCCGGAAAACATATTTTAACCGTATTTGACAATGAAGGGGGAGAGGAAAGGGTAAGTTTCAGAGTAGCCGGCCACAACCGGGAGGATAGACCCGGAGAATAGTCTGTCTAAGGTTTTTTTGAATTGGTTAAGCCGGACTAAGAGAGAGAACAGAATCCATAGTAACCTTGAGTTCTTCGGTAGTGTAGGGTTTATGAAGTACTCCGGAAAATCCGAAATCTCTGAAACGGGAAAGTTCTATTTCTTCGGAGTATCCGCTGGAAACGATTATACAGAGATCCGGATCCCGTTTCTTTAATTCTCTGGCAAGTTCTTTTCCACCCATAGCCCCAGGAACAGTCAGATCAGTTATTACTGCCTGATAGCTGTCATTATTTTGTGTGGTTTGTTCATAAAGTTCAAGTGCCTGGTTTCCACTTGAAGCCTGGTCTACGGTAAAGCCCATCTGTTGAAGAAGCAGGGCAAGGCTGAGACGAATGGTTGGAATATCATCCACTACCAGTATTCGACCATGAGGTATGTCAGTATTGATCGGGAGGTGCACCTGATTTTTAAGAGTATCTTTAATCACCGGAAGGCGGATGGTAAAGGTTGTACCTTCATTTAATTGAGAGGAAACCGTGATGCTGCCATGAGTTCTTGATATAATAGTATTAACAAAAGCTAATCCCAAGCCATTGCCGTCCTGCTTGGTGGTAAAGTATGGTTCGAAGATTCTGGATAAATTATCCTCTGGAATGCCAATTCCCTGATCGGAAATGGAAATCTCGAAATATTCACCTTCTCTGTTGTATGGTGCAATATCAGAATTAAGATAAACAATATTTCCGCGGATACGTAAAGTCTTACCATCTGACATGGATTCCAGACCATTTAAAATAATGTTTTGAAAGACCTGTCTCATTTTACCTTTATCTGCTTCGATGAAAACAGGGGATTTGGGTAAATCAGAAGATATGAGTATACTTGAGCCGTGGGCCAAAAAACTGCTGGTATCGTTTATCAGTTCGACCAGGTCAAAAATCTGTTTGTTTCTGTTGTCAATTTTGGAGAAAGTGAGAAGTTGTCTGGCCAGATCACGTGCATTAAGAGCGGTTTTTTCGCTCATGGTAATAAGTTCAGTGGCTTTTGAGTTGGGCTCAAGATGCAATTTTGCCAATGAAAGATTGGAGGCAATTCCGCAGAGAAGATTATTAAAATCATGTGCGATTCCACCAGCCAGTCTTCCAAGTGAATCCATGTTTTTCGAATTAAGCATCAACTGTTCTGCCTTTTTTTGTGCAGAGATATCACGGATAATAAGGAGCTTGCCTAAAGAAATATCGTTATTTTTGATCAGTGATTGAGATATTTGCAAGTGCTTTATTTCCCTGTTTTTTTGTAATATACCGGTGATATATGTACCATTGAGTGAGAAATTGTATTCAGGTATCGATTTTTCCAGAAAAACCTTGTTACAATTGCATACTTTCTGGCCCAATAATGATTTAGCGCAGTTATTTACTTGTATGGCAATCCCCTGTTCATCCAGAAGAAGCACAGAATCATGTGAATTTTCAAAGAGGCGGTTAAAGGCGTTTTCGATCTGATCAATGTTAACCGATAAAAGAAAGTGCTTTTGAATTGCTACAAACATGAATAAGGCACTTGTAATGATGCCAATTGATGAAAAATGGAGGATGATGTATCCGTAGGAAATCAGGTGTATAAAAAGTGTAAATGCGGTGACAGAAGTTGAAATGAATGTTCCCAACGCCAACAATCGCAACTGTCTGGATAAAATTATACTCTGACTTTCTTTAATGAATTTCAAGCAGAGTATGGATGCATAAAAAGGAATTACCAAAATAGTGAGAATAAAAGGTATGATAAATCCGGATGAAGGAACTGGTAAAGGTACATTGTACCCGGGAAAATGGGACATGGTAAAAGGTGGCACAAACTTGAGATATACAGTTGAAGCAATGACTGCAAACAAACAGAGCCAATAGCCTGAATTTCGTTTTTTGTTGATGAGTGTAAAAACAAAATTTAAAAACAGAAATCCCAGAGGGAGGATCATTGGAATGGATAAGTTAGTTAAAAACAGAGTAAATTTTCTGGGAAGAGGAAGATGAATCAGGAAATCGATAAGAGGGGAAATCATCAGGAAAAAGAAAAACACCTGAAATGATGTTTTTACGGGTGATCTTTTTCGCTGTCCTGATATGTAAGCAAAGATATAGAATACAAAAATGAAGGCGGAAAATGGAATTAAAATAAGATAATCCTTCATGGGAGCTCTCAGTCATGTGTGATCCAAATGATAATCAGGTATTGATAGAATATAATTACCAGACTTAAGAGAATCAACTGCAGAAGTATATAATGACGGGTGAGCAGGAAAGAACAGATGATTCTGACGAATCATCCCTCATCTTTCCATCAGTTATCTACATGAAATCAACAGGATTTAAACTCTTTACCTTCCTGATTACAAATCATCTGTATAGCCTGACGGCCGGAGAGTGCAGCCATGACAGTTCCTGTAAATGGTGCAGTCCACTGACCTATCATATATAATCCGGATAACC
>JAEZKP010000082.1 GCA_023436145.1 Fibrobacterota bacterium
GATTTAAAGAAGTTAAGTATCATGCGGCACTGATACGGGATCTTACAGTATCCTTCGAGCGGACACTGAAAGAAGGTACAAAAAGCGATGAAGGAGCAGAAGGACCGGTAATTGTTAATGAAATTGAATATACAAGTGCTACAAACAAATTGATTGTAAATGTAGGCCCTGGTGCAAAAGCCCGATATTTTGTGGGAATATGTGCATCCGGGCTGCCGGAAAGTAGTGATTCAGAACAGATACGATACTACTCTCCCTGGAAAGTATATACGGATGGCAGTGGAATGCCTTTGCAGGTTAAAACAATACTGGACGGTTCTATGGAGACATTTTACAGCCGTGCACTTGTGATAAGTGATTCCGAGGTGGTTTATATGCTTCAGTGCGGTATGAGTAATGCCAGTGCCTGTTCTTTGAGCGTAACCTGCGGAAATGAGATCAGATCGGTTTCCATGGCGAATTTCAATGGATTTTTACAGGCTACAGACATAAAAGCTGCGCTTTCTAAGTCAAAAACACCCGGAAATTTTAAGAATCTGGTTTTAAATGATGGTTCCAGGTATACTATTTTTATGGTGTTTAATAAAAACGGAGCCAGCGATATTGTACTTAAATGCAAGCGCAATACCGGTGGAGCAACTAAGATCCTGGCAGACAATGTCAAAGCCAGTGTAGTTACCGATCACGGGTTTAAGGACATGGTTCAAACCATTCTGGCTCTTGGGCGGATGCCGGATACAGTGAGTAATCCTGTGAATTACACTGGTCCGCTGACGGTTACCGATGACAAGCAGGAAAAGCTGGTGGTCTGTGCCATGCTGTTCAACGCTCTGGCACATGTCAGTCCCATAGAGAACAGAAATGAAGTGGAGCAGGGCGTATTTTCCAACTATATTCAGTTTGCAGATTCGGTTGTTCGGGGATGGAGTGGGTTGACCGGTTCTGGGGATACAGGTTTTATCCGTCTGGAGAAGATAAACAACCTGATACTGGCTATGAATAAGGGCGATTTAGCCGATCCTGTATATGTAAAAAACAATGGAACATTGTCTGATTATGGTAAGAGTGTGAAGGAACGAAAGAATTATGCTTTCTATGAAGGGTATACCCGCCTGGATGCAGAAATATCCTACTCACCATCCGGTTCTGCTACACTAAGTGGAGCCGGAGTGATGTTTCGGGTATCTGACAATATAGAGGTTTATGCAGCCAATATTGCAGATACGTTCAATATGTTTAAGGAACCTTTTATTCCCTGCACCACTGGCAGCAGAAGGATAATAATCAAAGCAAACGACAGTTTGTGGGGTAAACTTAGCACCGATGGGATCTGGGTAAAGGGGAAAGATGAGGGTAAAGGAGATCAGCAGTATTATATTGGGATTTCAAAGGTGAGACTGCCTTTGAAGGCTGTAGGTGGGGCAAAGCCAGTTGGTTCTGCTTTTAAATTAGGAAATGAGGGAGCAGAGAGTGGAGATCCGGTGGGAATGATTGTGGGTGGGGCTGAGTCTAATTTTTTCAAAATGTACACTTTAATAGAAAATCCTGATAGTACAGAGGATACAATTATAAATAATTCAAATCCTGAGATATTGCTTCACCATCAGAGAAGAATTATTGAGATTGACAGTAATTATATCGGTAAAGAAGCAAATTTTAAATTTGATGTAATCGGATCAAATCCTTCTGACCGGAAGATATATGTAGAAAGCGAAACTGGATATACTGCAGTATTAAAGGATACCTCTCAGGAAGAAGGGAAAACAATTGTCAGGTTATCTTATAAAGACGCTTTGTGCTATGTAGGGGAAAGATGGATGTTGGTTAGCAAAATATTTTCTGATGAAGCTAAAAATGGCAATTTGAGAAGAAGTGGATTGATAGGGTATCCGTATGAGATAAAGACTCCTTTATTTTTCAAACTGAATATGATTCCAGAAATGAATAAGTTGGGAATGGTAGTAATAAAAATGCCGGATCGAATGAAAATATATACAGATGAAGGTATGCAAATCCCTTGGGGAAAGTTTATAAAACAAAGCAACGGGACAAAAATATTACAGGAAACATGGGGTGAATATCAGAAAATGCTTAATTCTGGACAATCATTATTCTTTGAACCTGGTGGTGTTGGGAAGGAAACTGTTACAATTACTGTATCCTGGCCTTCAACCCTTTTTAGAAAGAGAATATCTGGTCAGGGTGTATACCCTGTTAACAATAGTATTACAGAAAACATAACATTCTTTACCAGAGGTGATTGTCAGATTGTGCTGGAACCGATAACAAATGAAGTAGTACCTGGTACATTATCAGAGGTATATAACCCCGTATGTGTGGTAGTAGGTAATACTGCATATTTTAAAATAGAAATAACAAGACCTGGATTTACTCCGGATATGGTCACATGGACATCGAAAAACAGTAATGTTAAATTTGTAGATGGGTATGGAGGACTGTCAGACAAAGGGAGTGGGTTGATTGCAAAGGTAAGAGGAGTCACTACTGGTGAAGACCAGTTGATTGCTGATATACAAGGTTATGATGGAATAAAACCCAGAATAGATTTTTCAGTGGTGACTCCTAAGAATGTTAATTTGTTCACATATATAGTAAAAGATGATGAAGATGCATCTGTATGGACACACGAAGAAATAGATAGAAAAATTGATACTGTAAACAGCATATTAAAACAGATTGGAGTTACACTTATCCGAAATAATGGAACAGAAATATCAAAAAGTAAATATTTTGATATTAATACAGAAGCCGATGCGTCAGCGTTAGTAGATGAGAATAGAAATACTGGCGGTCTGGAAGTTTATTTTAATCGGATAATTAAGTTAAAGGAGCTAGGAGACGCGCATAACAATATTAATCGTGGAATCGTCTTTCCTAAACTGGATAATGATGGGGACTCAACATTGTCAGCTAGAGAATTTGCACATGAAATAATGCATTCTGCCAGACAAGCAACCTCCAACGCAAATGTATGTTATTTTTTAGATATCTATGATTTCCATAGGAACATTTATGATCCAAATAAAAACAAAAAAAACAATATTATTGCAGAAGTTCACCCTATGCTCAAACCTTCTATAGAGAGATTACCAAACGATTTCGGAAAGTTTTTCAAAACCAGTGAAACTCAGATCTCAATTATGAAAAAATTATTAGAATATGGGTACATCAAAAAAGATGCCTTAGACATACCACGTGGTGATGTTTATGGATTACCAGCTTATAAAAAAGGTACTGCCCCCATACCGCCTGTCCCTCATCCACCAGCCAAAAGGCTTGTTGAATGTGGGTATTTAAAGATCCAGGATAGAGTTTTTGAGCATCAGAATTGAGGAGAATAATATGAAAGTTAAGTTGTTGTTGTCCATTTTAACATTTTATTTTATATCAATAGCTTATGAAATGCAGATTAGAGAAGCGTTTAACGAAGGCTGTAAAGACGGATGGCTAAGAGATGTATATAGTATATATGGTGCATACTATTTAGTCCAACATTTTACAAAGCTAAATATAAGTAAAACAGAAGAGGAAATTGAGTATATTTTATTAAAAATAGCAGAAGAAGAACTGGAGGAGTATGAAAGCAATAAGTCACATGATACGAAATTGTTAAGATGTATTTCACGAATATTATTAACTTCAGAAAGCATGTTACCAGATAGCTTTCTGAAAAAATTGTACAAAACTGGTAACCCTGGTTTTATGGAAATGACCCTTAAGTATATGATAACCAGGTCAGATGAGTGGTTTATTTGTGCAAAGGAAATAATAGACAATATCCCAATAGTAAATTCTAATATGATTAGATATAATTTGTATCATCATTTGAAAGAAAGACTTCAAAATAGTAGCGATGATACAGATTCACTGAAAAATCTGATTTACAATGCATTAACAAAAGAGCACTGGGGGAATGTAATAAGATTAGATAGCATATACAGTTCAATCGAACCTGAATATATTGGGAGCAAACAGCGATTGAATATACTATCAAGAGTAGACAATGATACAGTAAAACTACTGATTGAACGGAGAAGGGACAAATTAAAAGAGAGAAAGGATTACAAGACATATGAAGATCTTGAAATCGCTCTTAAGACTTACAAAAAAATGAAAAAAGAAAAGAAACTCAAAGATTACATACCTCCGGTGCTGAATAAAAAGCAACCAGAAAATCAAGGTTCCGGGAAATAGGTTATGTGAGGCAGATGCATTACATCAAAGGGCCAAGTCTTATGATGGGCAATGTTGAAGCAGGTTAATAATTTGAAAAATTATATAGTTTCACAAAACAAAATAATTATTGTTGGAATATGTTCTTGTTAAAAACTATTACGGTTAATAAAAATATTAAATCTGCTTTTTTATGTAAATGCAACGAGGTTTAAAATGAACCAAAAATTAATCACATTATTTTTACTCTTATTCCGCAACTCTATTTGCCTCAAATGCGGATTATGAGGTTCTTTCCAGAGTTTTTTCAGATAATAATTGTATAGATAATGTGATAAAGCTTCTGGGAGCCAATTACAATCCTGGAAAAGCAGTATTTGGGGTTAATGAAATTACCTTGGCAAGGGCTCTTCAGAATTACCCATATTATGAAAAGAATAAAGATATAC
>JAEZKP010000107.1 GCA_023436145.1 Fibrobacterota bacterium
TCCCCTCTAGCCCATATCCTTCCCCCATGGCGATTCACCACCCTTTCAACAATAGCCAAACCGATTCCCGTACCACTGAACTCACTTTCTGTATGCAATCTCTGAAATGGTTTGAATAAGCGATCGATCTGATCCATCGGAAAACCAGCACCATTATCCTGGATAAAATAAACTATATCCTCTCCTGTTTGCCTTTTACCAAACTTAATTAATCCTCTGTCCTTCTTACTAGTATATTTCCAGGCATTGTTCAACAGGTTAGTCAAAGCAACATTTAAGAGTCTGATATCCCCCTGTACCTTCAAATCCTTTTCAATCTCCAGCTCCACAGTACGTGGCAAGGACCTTTGGCAAAGCTCTTCCATAATAGTATCAGCCATTCTGCTAAGGTCTACCTCTTGAATATTCATCTGCTGGCGGGAAATCAGGGAAAGACTCAGAAGATCATCGATAAGACTATCCATTCTGGCAACACCACTGATAATCCGGTGAATATACCTCTGTCCATTCTCATCTAGTTTGTCATGATAATCCTCCAGAAGAAAATCACTGAATCCTTTAATAGCCCGCAGCGGTTCACGAAGATCATGAGAAACTGAATAGGAAAACGCCTCGAGTTCTCTGTTTGCGATAGCAAGTTCTTCGGTATTCTTCTGAAGTTGTTCTTCCATCTGCCTGCGCTCGGTAATATCGTGAATAATGGAAAAAAGCTGTGTACGGTCCCCGATAACAATTGGCGAAGAGTATACTTCTACTATTCGAATCTGATTATCGGAGAGCTTGTGAGTAGTTACAGACATACTGCATTTACGCTTAATGGTCTTATGCCACTGCTCAGAAACCATTTGATATGACGACTGAGCTAACTGGTGGATTTTCATAGCCCGCAATTGCTCGCGTGTGTAACCATAGAACAAGGTTGCAGCTATATTTGCATCGAGTATTATCCCGCTCTCCGTTTCTATTAGCAGCATAACCGCCCCATGGCGTTCAAACATTTTTCTAAACCTCTCTTCGCTTCTTCGCAGTGCAGTTTCAGCCCTCTTATAATCGGTTATGTCTAAAATAAATACCAATATATCACCGGATTCCCCCGGCATCTCCGCACATGTAATAAGAACCGGTATCCGTGTATTGTCCCGCCTTAGATACTCTTTCTCAAAAGTATCACTAACCCCCCGTTCTCTGATTTGTTTCAGGACAAGCTTATCAATGTAATTCCAATCAGGAGGGGTCAGCTTCTGCCAATTAACCAGCCCAGCGCTCATTTCCTCTCTGGTGTAACTGACCAGATGCAGGAAATAATCATTAGCCATAGAAATTTTTCCATCATCACTGGCAATAACAATACCTATTCCACCGATGCGCTGATCAAAAAAAGTTTGCAAACGTCCATAGGCCAGCTGAAGTTTTTCTTCAGCCCTTTTACGTTCGCGAATGTCGATACCAATTCCCACCTGTCTGCCATCCTCCAGGCATATGTTTGCCCAGCTGGATTCTACTTTTTCTCCGTTCTTACCGGTCATAATAATATCTTTGAATCCAGGCAGCAGCGACTGCATAAACCCGGTAACCATTGCCCTGTATTCAGGCTCAGGATATACTTTGGCCATAGCATCGGGTTCCTTCATCTCTTCTGCAGTCCACCCTGTCACCTGTTCCAGATATTTATTGGTAATAAAGGTGAGATCTCCCGGATCGTAAATGGTCAACATTACCGGGATACTATTAAATATGGTCTGTAAAAGTTCACGTTCTCTGCGAAGTTGTACCTCCAGTAATTTCTGCACAGTCACATCGCGCATTGTAAAGACCATATTTATGTAATTGCCATTATGGTCGTAAACTCTGGCTCCGTTGTAACTGATAATCAGAGTTGTATCTGTATTTTTTTTATGAAGTTGAACTATATAGTCCTGAACCTTCTCACCACGCATGACTTTTGATATAGGCCATGATTCAACCGGAATTCTATTGTTTTGCATATCAAGTAATTCGAAGTTTTTTGCATAATTACTCAGTTGATCCCACATCTGCTCTTTTGAACTGAAACCATGCAGGTGAAGAGCAGCCGGATTCATTTCCTGAAAGCGCCCGTTTCTGTTTACCACTACCAGTCCTTCGGTCAGGCTGTTAAGAATTGCTTCATCACGAACGGCAATCAGTTCAGTTTTTCGCTGTTTTTGAATCCGGTCCATGGCAACCGCAACCTGATCTGTAATGGCTTTCATGAGTGAAAGATCATCTTCACTGAAAACTTCTCTGCTTCTTGTACCGAAGGAAAGCGTACCAATCACTCTTCCATTTTCCGCTAATAACGGATGACAGGCATATGCTTTGATGCCATAGAATTTTGCCAGTTTCGTTCTCAAATCAGAAGCGGTGAGAAAATGTTCAACAACAATGTCGCTTCCATCACGGGCAGCACATCCGCAAACTGTGGTTCCATAATCCAGCCAATTAATTTTCTCCCTTTCTTCTTCAGAAATACCATAACAGGCATTAAGCCTGAGCCTGCCGGAATTTTCATCAATCAGGAAATTGAAAAAGACATGGCAGTCAAGGATTTTCATCACCTTATTGCACAGTGATTCAACGACTTTCTGTGGCTCAATTGACTGAAGCAGTTCACCTGCAGTATTGGCAAGCAGAGCAAAATGATCTCTACTCTGTTTAATAGCATCATTATAAAGTTTCCGTTCAGTAATGTCGGTAACCAGCATCAGGATATGTGCCGGTTTCCCTTCCGCATCATTAACAGCTGATACGAATTTGTGTACCCAGATAGGATGTCCACTTTTATGTAAATATCGGTTTTCAATTTCAAAGAATGAAATCTCCCTGTTTATAAGCAGTTCAACTTTTTGCAGATCGGTTTCCAGATCATCCGGATGAATCAGAGAGGAAAAATCTCTATTGAGAAGCTCCTCTTCAGAGCATCCCAGCATAGAGCAGAATGCCGGATTAACCTGTTGGAAAATGCCATCCAGCCCAAAGATAGCAATTCCGGAAACCGCATTTTCGAAAATCTGCCTGAAACGCTTTTCACTTATGCGCAATGCCTCTGCCGCTTTTTTCTTCTGGGTGGTTTCTGTAAGAGCCAGAACCAGCCCATCAACCGTCCCACATTTATCTCTGGTTGCAGAAATAATCCAATCCCAGTAGGTTATCCCTTTTTCAGGTCCACCTGAACAAGTAAATGATTTATCGTAATATGTTTCTGCTATTCCAGTATCCCTGACACGACGAAAAATGATCTCATTTTCGTTATCAGGAAACAGATCGAAATGGTTTTTCCCGATCAGCTCCTGTGGTTCATACCCTGAGCCCCGGGCATAGATTTTATTGACCCGCACAAAATTGAAATCCTTATCCAGATATGCCAGATGATAATTTCCGGGAGTATCGATAACCGTTTGCAGAAGTTCCTCATTTGATGACTGGAGTTTCTCGTTAAGGCTCTTGAGTTGTTCCATATTACGCAGGCTGTCTTCATGTGTAACACTCAGCTCATGTTCCAGTTGATGCAATGCACCATCTTCAGACTGCTGGAAGAGTTCTTCCGGAGCGATCGTACCATCCTCTTTTTTCAAATCTCTGAAGATTACCAAAATCAGATTGTTAATTGAATCAAACCGGCAGACTGAAACAGAAACCGGTTTTTTACAGCTATTCCAGGGAATGATAATTCTCAGATGCACAGCAGTATTAACCTGTAGTGCTTTATGTACCGCGCTTTCGATTCTGAGACGTATGCTTTCGTTGAAATAGTCCAGCAGATTACTGGTTTGCGGCCCCTTTTGATTAATTAAAAATTGGTGAGTGGGACCACTGCGATAAAAAATCTCAAACTGAGAATCGATACCCACCGCAGCGGGAGTAAAACTTTCCAGCAGAAATTCCTGAGCCCGTTGAACAGGG
This sequence comes from Fibrobacterota bacterium, assembly GCA_023436145.1. Lineage (GTDB taxonomy): Bacteria > Fibrobacterota > Chitinivibrionia > Chitinivibrionales > Chitinispirillaceae > JAAYPC01. The sequence continues at coordinate 3,922 of JAEZKP010000107.1, forward strand.
GTGTCAAAATGAGCAGGTTCTGTAAGACCTTCTATTCCAGGATTTATGAGAGCACACATCTGGCGGATTTTGAGAATTTCTGGTACAATCTGCTCAATCTCCAGAATCTTATCTGCCAATCCTGCAGTGATGATGGACTGAGTCACATCTGAGCGGCTGGTATTATCAGGATTCTGGACAATAACAGTACCCCCTGCTGCATGTATGCATTGAGCTCCCCGCAGACCGTCAATTCCTGTTCCAGAAAGCACCACAGCAATTGAGTATTCCTTAAAATCCTTTGCCAGGGAGGAGAAAAAAAGGTCAAGAGGCAGTTGATGATTATAATCTGAAAAAATTTGAGGTTTAAATAATCCATTCTCCACCACCAGATTAGCTGATGGAGCGTTAAGATAGACATTACCATTTACTGGCACAGTCTCCCCGGTAACTACCTGGATGTTCAGATCGGGCCGGTGCGATTTAAAAAAATCAAGCAGACTATTTTGCTGTCCGTTTTCAGAATACTGAATTAAAACCAGTACAGCATTAAAATTCGAAGGCAATTTCTCTGTGAGAGCTTTAAGAGATGACACTCCCCCGGTAACAGCACCGATTCCGATGATCAGAGGAGTATTGTTTTCTAAAGGCATCAATCCTCCATATATCTTAAGCTATATCTATGAGAAATAATAAATCCATATTTACATCGTTTGTTAATTTCAAAAAAATAAATTATAACATAGTATAAACTACAGCTTTTATCAGGCACAAGGCAATTGCCATATCATGGAAACACACAGGGGAAGCACTTTACTTTTTTTGATTTCTGCATTTTTCCGGAGTTATCTTCTTGCGCATTAACACTGGGAAAGAAACACTCTGTCCGAAACCCTCTTAATTGCCAATAAAAGATTTAACGGTTATTCCATGATGGTTCGGTTTGGTATTTTGGCGGCCGTAATCCCTGCTGGTTTCCGAAAGATTTTTTTCAGTCAATACTTCATACATTTACCCTCACTGTGATTATTGTAACCGGATTAAGGTAATGCCACTGCATGAACACCTCCTTTCGGTGATTTCAGAATAATTCCGAGATGAATTGGACTATTGTGCAGAAGTCCTGTCCGAAATGTCTCAAAAATATCCGGTACAGCACAGAGGTTTATGATCTGATCAAATGCTTCTTTCCTTTTCATTAAAGCAATACTATTTTATATATATACATGGTCATGGTTGTTGAAGCAAAGCAGTATTGTATTCTGTCATATAAATCAAAATTCCAAGAAATCGATCAAATGCAGAACTTAACCCGATCGGAAAAGCTCTGGACATTCAGGCTGGCGGTGATTCTGATTGTTTCCCTGATTTATGCGGTTGTATTCCACTTTCTATATAGCCTTGCCAGACATGGTGTTGTAGCATACGTTAATTTAATACCAGTGTTTCTGCTATCCTGGTTATGGGGAATCAGAGCTGGACTTCTGGTAAATTTATTAAATATCCTTGTTTGGACAAACCTGATTATTAAATCTATAACTCCGGAAGCCTCTTTTCTACATATCGATGCCTTTTTGGGAATAATTGTACACTTCTCATTTGGACTGGTTTGCGGGTCTTTCAGCTCATTAAACCGGAAACTGCAATATCAGATAAATGAGCGCAAGAATGCAGCAAACCAGTTAAAAGAGTACCAGAACCATCTCGAGGAGATGGTCAGAAGCCGCACAAAAGAGCTGCAGAAAGCCAATGAGAGACTCTCTCAGGCAGAGAAAATGGAAGCAATTGGACAGCTGGCCGGTGGTATAGCTCACGATTTTAATAACCAGCTGACCATTGTACTTGGTTATACTGAAATTCTAAAAAAGAGAATTAAAGGTGATCCCCAGGCTCAGGAGTACCTTCAGCAAATTTACAAATCCGGGAAGAGAGCGTCTGATCTGACCAAGCAGCTACTTGCATTTGCCCGTAAAGGCGTTTATAAAATGCAGACGGTTGATATAAATGAGATATCCAAAGAAATTAAAACTTTACTTTCCAGAGGAATAAACAAAAATATTACTATAAACACGGTATTAAGTGCCACCCTTCCATATGTCTGGGGAGGAGCAACTCAATTGCAGAGCGCAATTCTGAACCTTGCATTAAATGCCCGTGACGCGATGGAAAATGGTGGCATTTTGACCATCGAAACCCTTAATACAAAAGTAGACCAGCAATTCTGTCTTGACCATTCTCTAAAAATCGCCCCTGGTGATTATGTATGCATTTCCGTTCATGACACAGGTAGCGGAATGGATGAAGAGGTTAAAAAGCATCTTTTCGAACCGTTCTTTACAACCAAAAAAGAAGGTAAAGGAACAGGAATGGGTTTAGCTGCCGTGTATGGAATAGTAAAAAGCCACAAGGGTGCGATTATGGTGGAAAGCGAACCTCAGAAAGGATCTACTTTCAGCCTGCTCTTCCCACAGACTTCCAAAATCATCACCAATAGCGATACCGATAGTCTGGTGACACTTCCTATCAGAAATAACATTCATCTGTTGGTTATTGAGGATGAAACAGAGGTTGCTGCAACCATTAAAGAGATGCTTTGTGATCCCATTTTCACTGTTACACTGGCTCATGATGGAAAAAGTGGTATTGATATCTACCGAGACTGCTGGCAGAATATCGATTCTGTGATTATCGACATGGTCATGCCCGGACTCGATGGCTTTCAGACCTTTAGTGCCTTAAAAAAGATCAATCCTGATGTTAAAGCCATTATCTCTTCCGGGTTTACCCTGACCCAGAAAATTGAAGATACTCTAAAGAGCGGAGCAAGATCCTTTCTGCAGAAACCCTACACAAAAAATGAATTATTATCACAGATTAAATTCGTTCTGGACGAAAAACCAGTCTCTTCCATGCAGTGCTGATTTTTCCCCATAATCCACGGTTGATTTCCCCTTTTTCCCATGCTATTTTCAGTCTGGTAATTATTTTTTCTGGTTTTATCTGATTTTTTCAGCAAAAGGAAATACAGCCATGCCAAACGAAATCGAAAATCCCATCCCTGCTCCTGTTCAGGAGTTTTATGATCTGTTTAAACAGAATTTTTCTAATGTAGCTTTTCCCGATATCAGTGTGGAAGTTCTGGATAAACTTATAAATGATGTTCAGGAAAAAGCAAACGCACTCCAGGAGGCATACAATCTGGTTAATGCTGCGCAGGAAGCCCTCGAGAGCAGTCAGAACGAACTGCTTCAAAAATCCATGCGAGGTCTTGCCTACGCCAAAATCTATGCAGAGGATCGGGAAGAACTCCTGGAGCAACTCTCCGGAATCAATCTGGCAAAAAGCCGAGCTTCAAAGAAAACCAATTCAGAGCAAACCGAAGGAAAAAGATCCAGAAGCAAAAAGACTGAGAAGACAGAGATCGCAGAAGAGATCAAAGAAACGGTGTAGAATTCAAATCACAAAATGTAAATTAAATTTCAATTTTGAAACCTGCTGAAGAGCATCAGTCATAAATATTGCTGCCCATAGGGCGGCAATCATTGCCTCTTTGTTAATGATGCGGATTACCGGGAAATACGGTAATTGAGAATTGCTGATTCACAAACCATAGTTTTCAAATTTCCAACCTCCAATTCCTAATCTCAAATCTCAAATCTCCCATTCCCTATTCCTAAAATCAAAAATCTCCCATTTCCTATTCCTAAAAATCTCAAATCTCCCATTTCCTATTCCTAAAATCAAAAATCTCCCATTCCTATTCCTAAAAATCTCAAATCTCCCATTCCTATTCCTAAAATCAAAAATCTCCCATTTCCTATTCCTAAAATCAAAAATCTCCCATTTCCTATTCCTAAAATCAAAAATCTCCCATTTCCTATTCCTAAAAATCTCAAATCTCCCATTCCTATTCCTAAAAATCTCAAATCTTAAATCTCAAATCTCAAATTACACTGGTCCTCTTCTTATCAGGCAAACAGAATCGAGACGAATCCGGGCTTTATTAAAGACTTCGGTAAGATATGCGGATTCATTTTCTAACTGCAGGAATTCTTCTGGGGTGATTTCTGCACCCAGTTCTGAGAGCCTGTTTAATCGGCTTGTTTCATTATGATAAAACTGCTTCATCTTCCTTATTGCATCTTCGATATATGGTTTCATGTTTCTTTGGGCGATTTTTGATGAAGTTTCTACCATGGATGGAATCAGAACTATGCTGAATTCCCGATTTGACAAAAGCGGCTTTATAGAACCTTTTTTTAATATTACGGCAGTTTTGCTAACCAGGTAATCTGCAGTTACTTCTTTTCCAAGATGGTTCACTGCAACCCGAAGAGGCAGCGGAGGCAAGAACTGATCTGAATTGAATTGTGCAGACGTAATACATTCCAGCATGTAAGTGCACTCCAGAACCAGCTCTTTTCTTTTTGGATCAGGCCACAAACCGAATGCGCTGGAACCGCTTTCTGAGGATAAAAAAAGATCCAAAGCGCCAGTAACCATTGGATGATCTATGGTGATAAACTCAATATCATCTCTGAAAAGTGCAGTTCTGCGGGAATAGGTAATAACTGGCCTTTCATGACGTGGTAGTGGGAAAGCATGGTCGGTGACATATTCTGTAAGAAGTGCCCATTTGTTTTCTCCTGCTTCCTCAACAGCAACACCATAATGGGCAAAGAGTTTGTCCATTACAGATTTTGCTCTGGTGTGAACATCTTCATAACTAATTGCGTTAACCAACTCATGTGCGACCTTTGGCTGAAATGATGCTAATTCCAGAAGTCTGTCTCTTTTACTGAAAAGTTCCTCTGTTAGCTTTTCACACAAGTTTCTGGTCAGTTCGATAATCTGGTTAACTTTTTTTTCCAGATCGGTATTCTCAGAGGACATCAATAAAATTGACTTTAGTTGAGGTTCTACCTCTTCAAAAACAGCTGCTGCAGCCGGAACATTTTTCTCCAAAGAGCCAACTCCCAGATGATACCATTTACAGAGAATGTGCTGGGGTGAACCGGTTATATATGGAATGTAGAGATTTATTTCTGATTGTTGACCAATTCTGTCAAGTCTTCCGATGCGCTGTTCCAGAAGTTCCGGGTTAAATGGAAGATCAAAAAGGATGAGATGACTGCAGAACTGCAGATTACGACCTTCACTGCCGATATCAGAACTGATCATTAATCTTGCTCCGCTTTTTTCGGCAAACCAGGCAGCATTTCTGTCAGCCTGGATCAAAGTCATTTCCTCATGAAACACCGCGATATCTATTGCCAGGTATTTCTGAATGGCCTGCTGTATATCGATCACTTTCTCTTTAGATATACAGATAATCAGAAATTTAGTATCAGGATTCTCCCGGATTAGTTTAACCAGTGCCAATATTCGCTTGTCGTCACTTGCTATAGCACAATGTGTGGAACCCGCCGAAACATCATTGATCATCTCTTTTTTCAACAGTTCTTTACATTGTGAATCAGCTTCCAGTTCAATCAGATTTACTTTCCTCTGAGGGAAGCCTTTAATGGTTTTTCTGGTGTTTCTAAACTGGACTCTTCCCACAGCATAAATATCTATCAGCTGAGATAGACTCAGGGTTTTTGATTTTATTCTGGATTGATCTGTCCCAGGCAATAACTCCGCAATCGTTTCCGGCAATACAATCTGTATATCTTCAGTTGATATGGTATCCAAATCAATCTCATGTTGACTTATCCATTTATCTATATAATCAGAAAGAATCTGTAATCGTTTTAAATCCTTCAGATAATTCTCATAAGTAGTATATCGTTTAGGATCCAGCAGCTGCAACCGTGAGAAATGGTCTCTTCTGCCATATTGCTCCGGTGTAGCCGATAAAAGAAGCAAACCGTTTGTATTTGCGGACAACTCTTTTAGCAGTCGGAATGAAGAGCTGTTCGACCTGATATGATGAGCTTCATCAACAACCACCAGATCCCATTGAGCTTCCACTACTGCAGCGGTAAACACTGGCTTACTGATCACCAGATCGATACTGCAGATAAACTGTTGCTCTTCAATAAAAGGATTTTCTCTTTGAGCATCAGATCCGTATTCCTCGGTAAAAATCCGGAAATTGTGATTAAATTTACGGAGTAATTCAACAAACCATTGATGCACCAGGGTATGAGGAACCAGAATCAAAACTCTTAATGCCCGTCCGGTAATTATCAGCCGGTGTATAATCAGACAAGCTTCGATGGTCTTCCCCAGCCCGGTTTCATCGGATAGCAGGACTCTGGGAGTCCTTCTTTCGGAGGTTTTTTCTGCAATAAACAACTGATGCTCAATCAAATCTACCCTCCCACCCACAAAACCTCTCACCCCTGACTGGCGAATAGCTGCCTGATGCTGAAGTAGTTCAAAACGGAGATTAAAATCGGATGGGGTATCCACAATACCGGCCAGTAATCTTTTATCTGGTGCAGAAAAACTGATAGTGTCAGATATCTGATCCTCAGCTATCACCACGTCTTCACAATGATACTCGATAAAGCCATCGTTTCTTTCATTAACTGTGATTACCCGATGCTTTTTCCCATTGCTATCTTCGATTATTTCTCCTGATCTGAATGTTATTCTTCGAAGCGGAGCGGAGGAGGAGGCATATTTTCTTGTCGATTTATGAACACTAAATTCAATTTCCACATAGCGATGATCACATTTGATCACTTTGCCCAAACCAAGTTCCGGTTCGGTTTCACTGATCCAACGCTGTCCAATACAAAATCCGGAAGCCATTTAAAAGTCTGCCTTTTGAGGTTTTTAATACGTATCCGATAAGGAAGCTAAAATAAAATAATTTCATCGAAAAAAAACTAAAACATTTGCCCGGTTATAACCTGCATGCAGCAACTCACCCCTGTAAATAATCGCATATGTGCAGTTTTGATAAATACCAGTTATGTTGCCCATGTTAACTGATCGTATTGTGATTATCCGGTACATTTATTACAATCGCTGTGTAATGTTTACATTCTGAATTACCTTTTTTAACTGACTTTTATTTTTTTCCTTGTTTTTACACAGTACAAATGATTAATTTAATATTTTCTTGCCGGTCGATAGTTTTTATTATCCTTTATTTGAATTTCCGACCCTTATCCGGCATCCGTTCTAAAAGTCAGTTATCTTTCTAGGTTTTTCATTCTCATTTCAATGTTACCTTGACTCTTCCGGTTATTTTTCATTGGTGCGACATCTATGAGATACATCAATCAAAAGATTCTGGCTAAAAATAATTCTGCAGAAATTATTCTTGCAGCTTACAATACAGGAAAAAGTGAACAGCCCGTTCTTATAAAAACGGTTTTACCTGAAAATATAGATCCCATTTTTGATAGATTATGCTACGCCCGGGAACTTCTGCACCCAGGAATTCAACCCATAGTTGAATTCGGTAAATGTGGTAAAGCTACTAACCTAAGACATTATGTAACCAGCAAACACACTCCGGGGGTTACTCTTACTCAGCTCCTTCAAAAACTGTCATGCTGCAAAAGAAACCTGCCATTGCCATTAGTTCTTCATATCATAAACAGTGTCAGTGAGACAATAGAGTATCTTCACAAACAGTCCACCACAAATTTTATGCCGCATGGCAATATCTGCCCCGATAATATCTTTATCTCATTTAACGGCGAAGTCCTGATGACAGACACCGGCATTGCAGATCTGGTGAAATTCAGATATGACGGAATTTCAATCATTCCCAATAACCACACCGTTTTCATCCATGAGGACATAAAAAGAGGAAAATGCTGGAAGAAAAGATATGAAATCTTCTCTTTAGGCCTTCTTCTTCTCTGCATGCTTATAGGCTATAATCATTTTTTGGGTTTCTATAATCAAAACGATACCCATAAACTGGAATCACCCAGTCGCTTCTTCCCCTCTATCCCAGCACAACTCAATAAGATTATTGTCAGATCCATAGGAAATAAATCCTTTGGACGCTACGCCAGATATGGTAGTATCCGGGAGTTTATCAGCGACCTGAATTTTTTCACTGCATCCTGCAACATCTGTTACGACCGGGATATAACAGCAATTACTGTATTTTCTCTTTTTTTTGATTCCGAACAGATTCCCCTTCAGCTCCGTTATCTGCTCTGGGAAAGGATGATTGATTACTGTAAGAGTGGCGGTGACAATGCGATTAAACTGTTATTAAGCGACAGTCTGGAAAGCATAAGGGTTTCAAGCATTAACGATGAGTGCATTATAAAAGCAAGTTTTCCAGATCAAAATAGTACAAAATGTTCTGTTACTACGTCTTACATGACCATACAAAAGCAAACCGGTAGCGATTTGAACGATACTCCGAAGATTTCAGTATCCGGTAACAGCTCACCTGTACCACCGGTGAGTATTAGTGAACCGGAAGAAATAATAGTTGTGGATGATGAACCGCAAGCAGCACTCCCCCAGAATCAGCCTTCCAACCTGGTAAAGAAAGATTTTCACGCTTTTTCCAGTATAATTGTCAATAAAAATGCGGCTACAATAAACTCTTACAGAAGTGCTGCATTCACTGAGCAAAGCAAAATTAAAACAGAAGGATCGTTTCAGGAAAGAAACGGTCAATACCAGACTTCATTTTCAGCAATCCGGCTCAAGAGCTCATACACAGAAGATGCAAATAATCATCCTTTTTCTAAACTAATATTAAAGGAGAATGGACATACATGAATACTACAACTACCACGATTTCCAAATCAGAGAGAATCAAAGAAGTACTTAACCGTTTCCGTTCCATTTCATCAGATATCTTTGGTGCATCAGTTATAACCATGGAAGGATTCATGGTGGCCAGTGTAACACTTACCGAAATTGACGAAGGGCTGGTTGGTGGATTGACAGCAGCAATGCTGGGAGTGGGAGAACGTATCGCCAGTGAGATGATGAACAGCAGAATGAGTCAGATATATATAAAGAGCGAAAAAGGATATATCATTTGTAATAGCATAAATGATGAAACGGTTCTGGTGAGTCTGGTTAACTCCGATGCAAAACTTGGACTTATTTTCCTGGAAATCCGGCGTATACTTCCTGATCTAGTAAGTCTTATATAGAGCTGTCAGTATAACCATTGATTTATAAACGGATTTCCGGAAAAACCATTCCTGAAAAGCGCCGGTAGAATTCCATCTTAATCAAATTCTGTATATGGATACCAGTTATGAACAGTATTGCTATTATGATCATCATTGTCTGTCTGCTTTTTTTTATCTCCGGGTGTTTACTGGGGTGTGCAATGGCTTCCAGTAAACTAAATGAATTGAAAAACCGGCTGCAGAAAACCAGAACAGAGTCCGACCATTTGATAGAAGAGTGCAACTGGTTGAAAAAAACGCACGATGAAGTTCTTGCAGATTACAAGAATCTCTATAATTATTACAATGATATCCGGAGACAATGCTTTGCGCAGCAGAATATAATTATAGCACTTAAAGCTGAAACCCGTCAGCTCCGGAGCAAACTGATTCCGATAGAAAAAGGACCGGATATCGCAGCTCTGAAAGAGAGAATATCCACATTGGAAAAGGAAATACTAACATATCAGAAATATCAGCCATTTTATCAGAAATACCTTGATCAGATCTCAGTAGAGAATGAGCTGAGATTTCAGATCCAGCAATTGAAAGATAAACTTTCATTAATTTGCGATAAGCCATCACTCCCCGCGATCGGCAGACACCGGCCCCTCAACGCATCTGTTTTTGAAGCATCAGGGAACCTCACCCGAATCTTCGATTCTCTGGTCCAACTCTTTTCCAGTCAGATTTTTGAGAATGGATGTGTCATCTCAGATGATATGGGTTTTGTGGTGGCTTCCAGTTGTGAAAATCCGGAAGAACTTGCCGGTATTTCGGTATTATTTGAACAATGTGAAGATTTAATCAGACGAAACAGCACATTCAGTGATATTGCCAGACTTTGCTTTGTTAATAAAGACAACCAGCACTTAACCGTTTTCCCACTTGCTTTGGAAAACATGCGGGTTTTCTGCTCAGGCCTGTCTCAAAACCCCTTTCCCTACGAATCAGGACTAAACACCATAGTGCTACCACAAACCGTGCAGAATCAGAGGAGTATATGAAATCAGTATTTTACTCTAAAGAAAGGTGTCTCACCTGTCATCAATGTGAAATGGCCTGCGCAATTCACCACTCCTTGTCCGGCAACATCTATTCATCTATCCGTGAAGAGGTCAAACCTCAAAGCAGAATTTTTATCGAATGTGACCCTTCCGGAACCATTTCAATTCCTAACAAATGTCGTCAATGCAATCCTGCTCCCTGCATCAGTTCCTGTCCTACAGGTGCATTAAAAAGAGAAAAAGACAGAGAAGTTGTTCTGTTGGATGAGCATAAGTGTATAGGTTGCCGAAACTGTCTTGTAAATTGCCCCTTTGGGGTTATTATCTTCCGGAAAAGCAATAAAGGCAGGTATGATACAAAAGTATCCATTAAATGTGATGAATGTATAGACAGAACTTCCAATAACACAGCTCCAGTCTGTGTCGAAGCATGTAAATCAGGTGCTCTACACTACGGAGAAATTGATAACTTTATTAAAACAAAAAGAAAACTGGCCCTAAAAGCTGTATCAAATCTAAATGAGCAGAGTACTTTAATTTCTGATCAGTATGCACTTTTCCTTGATCTTAAAAACAGGTGCCATTCAGTTGGAAAATAACAGTCTATTGTTTCCAAACTAATCTGAGTTTTTTATTACGACCCAACGACAGGAAAATATCATGCAGCAATTAAAATCAGCTTGTAATGCAACCCTTTCCATGCTGGAAAAAGCAGAAAATTATAATGTCCAAACCGTTTGGGACCGCTATCAGCAACAATTACCACAATGCAACTATGGTCTGTTGGGTATCTGCTGCCGTAATTGTAATATGGGCCCCTGCAGAATCGATCCATTTGGAGAGGGCCCGCAAAAGGGGATTTGTGGAGCCAGCGCAGATACTATTGTAGCACGCAACCTGCTGGTTAATATTGCAACAGGAGCCGCAGCCCATTCTGATCACGGACGAGATATCATTCATACTCTTCAAATGGTAGCAGAAGGGAAAGTCGATTCACATAAAATATGTGATGAAAAGAAACTGAAGTGCTTAGCCATGGAATGCGGAATATCAACAGATGGAATACCAGTAAAGAAGATTGCATCCGAACTTGCCGGTTTGCTTTATGCTGACTTCGGTCGTCAAATGCCAGGTGGGTTACCATTTTTAAAGAGGGTTCCTCTGCCACGACTGGAGATCTGGAAAAAGTTATCTGTAACTCCCCGCGGAATAGATCGTGAAATCGTGGAGTCTATGCATCGCACACATATGGGTGTAGATAATGAACCTGCATCACTGCTTCTGCAGGGAATCCGTACCAGCCTGGCTGATGGATGGGCTGGATCGATGATTGCAACTGAAGTCTCAGATATCCTCTTTGGTACCCCTCATCCCAAAAAAGCCATGGCCAATCTGGGAGTTTTAAAAGAGGAGATGGTTAACATAATAGTACACGGTCATGAGCCGGTTTTATCAGAGCTTATTGTAGAAGCAGCAAACGATAAAACATTGATAGAACTTGCTTACACCAAAGGAGCAAAAGGAATAAACGTTTGCGGAATGTGCTGTACAGGAAATGAAATTCTCATGCGTCATGGCATATCCATCGCCGGGAATTTTCTGCAACAGGAGCTTGCTGTCATCACCGGTGTTGTAGAAGCTATGATTGTTGATGTTCAGTGCATTTTTCCCTCTCTGGGAAGCCTTGCTAAATGTTATCATACAAAATTCATTTCCACATCTGAGAAAGCCCGTTTTCCACAGGCAATTCATATGGAGCTCTCTGAAGAGAACGCTTATCAGACAGCATGGAACATAGTAGAATCTGCTGTCAACAATTTCACCTGCCGGAAGAAATCAGCGGTTTTCATTCCCAAAGAAAGTATGGAAGCCACTGTGGGATTTTCGGTTGAAGCAATAACAGAGGCTCTTGGTGGGACATTGAATCCGCTTATCGAGGTTATTAAAGCTGGTCATATCAGAGGAATTGCTGCAGTTGTGGGATGTAATAACCCCAAAATCAGACATGATTTTGCCCATGTTAATCTGGTTAAGGAACTGATTAAAAACGATGTACTTGTTGTAACCACCGGGTGCAACGCAATAGCCTGCGCCAAAGCCGGTTTGCTCAGCATTAATGCTGCGAGTCTGGCAGGTGAAGGAATTAGATCTGTATGCAACCAAACAGGTATTCCTCCTGTTTTACACATGGGAAGTTGTGTGGATATCAGCAGAATCCTCTGCGTTGCTGCAGCGATTGCTCAGGCTTTAGATTGTGATATCTCCGATCTTCCGGTAGCGGCTGCAGCTCCTGAATGGATGAGTCAGAAAGCAGTCAGTATTGCTGCATATGTGTTGGGCTCGGGTATTTTTACTGTTCTGGGCACTATACCACCGGTTCTGGGATCGAAAGAAGTAACCGAACTTCTATGTAATAAAATAGAAAATTTACTTGGATCAAAATTCGCAGTTGAGGTAGCTCCCGAAAAAGCCGCAGCCCTGATTATAAGTCATATCGAAAATAAGAGAATTACGTTGCTTGGTGAAAAATCTGCAAAGGAGAATTCAGAATGCATGTCATTATCATAGGTGCCGGTCCATCAGGCATTACTGCTGCAGATGTGATCACAGATCTGGACAGAACAGTCGAATGCACCGTTCTGACCGGAGAAAACCTGCCTCCATACAGTCCACCTATGATGTATGACCATTTCATCAATGGTTTTGACATCTTCTGGAAAGGAAGAACTTTTGATAAATTCGCTTTCTATCAGGATACAGCGGTCACCAGCACCGATTTAAAGCACAAGCATGTTATTACCTCCCGGGGGCACAAAATGCACTTCGATAAGTTGATCATTGCCTCCGGATCATCGCTTTATGCTCCCATAAATGGAATAGATAAGAGAAATGTGTATAATTTCAAATCACTGACCGCTGCATCTGAACTTATAGAACGGGCTAATAATTCAGTTTCATCCAAAGTTGTAATCATCGGGGCAGGATTAATTGGAGTTGAAATTTCACTCTTACTCAATGCTTTACATATTCAAGTTATTCTGCTTGAAAAACAAAATCAGATTTTGCCTTCTATTGCTTCTCCGGAAGTATCAGATAGATTAAAAAACATCCTGAAGCTTCATGGTATCGAGGTAATTCTTAATACGGAGGTTACAGAGTTCAAAGGAGAAGATATTGCCTCTGAAGTAATATGCGGGAATGGTAAATCTTTACAAGCTGATTTTTTTGTTGCTGCCACCGGAAGCCTGCCGCAGATAGGTTTTCTGGACAAATCTGATATACAGATTAAACGGGGTGTCTGTATTGACCGTTATCTGAGAACTTCGGTTGACTCTGTATTTGCTATTGGTGATTGTACTGAAAATGCAGATGATCATAAATCATATGGAATTCTTAATAACACCTTCTTTAATGCTATTGAGCAGGCAATGACCTGTGCTTATAATGTGTTGGGAGGAAATCTTAAGTGTGATGTATCCTGCCGGATCAACTCTGTTAAGCATATAAAGGTACCGCTGATTATTGCCGGGTCAATGACAGAGCAGAAACATGTTTATTCCAGAAATAATGAGCTAAGGATAATCTATACCGAGAACAACAGGATAAGAGGATTCCAGCTTTTTAACAGCGAAAGGGGAGCAGGGATACTCGCATCTTTAATGAGATCCTCTCGCGACATCTCTTCATTATCACCTTATTTAACATCACCTCATTTAAATCATTCATTTGTTTACTAAGGGAGTCATCTATGGAAACTTTCATACCCCGGGGGCTTGATCTGATTGGTAATCCTGTAGAAGGAAGAAAAGTGCTGGGTGAAATGGTTCCTGTACAACTGTTTCGCGCACTGCGTCTGGTAGGAGTCATGGAAGGCATGAAGGAGATTGCCGGCAGAGGCGCAAACGCCATCATTTACAGAGGTGGTAGAAATCTGGGTCTTAATATCGGTAAGTCCATTTCAGGTCAGCTCACAATACCCCACGATCTGGACAGTTATCTTGCAGGTGTAGTGAGTACCTGTCAGCATCTGGGGATCGGGCTGTTGTCAATTGCAGGTGGAAGCTTTGAAAGCGGTAAAGTGTATCTGCAGGTGGATGAGTGTGTCAGTTGTGCAGGAATACCTGATGTGGGTGAACCGGTGTGTCATTTTGAAGGAGGTATGATAGCCGGTATAGTAGAGAACTTTGTTAACAAACAGATACGTTGCAAAGAGATAAAATGCTGGGGTAAAGGCGATGGGGTCTGTCTGTTTGAGATATTGATTTAACATGTGAATTATATGGGAAAACACTATCATGTCTAAAAAAATTGCGGTAACCGGAAAGGGCGGAGCCGGCAAAACCATGATAACATCATGCCTTGCCGGTATATACGCTTCCAGAGGTGAGAAGGTTTATGCGATCGATGCAGATCCCAACCCCACATTGGGTCAGGCATTGGGGTTTCCAGATGAACTGTTAAGTGGCATTGAACCATTGCTTTCTTTAAAAGAAATGATAAGAGAGCGAACCGGTGGTGCAAGCGACTCACCGGGGGGTTACTTCCTGTTGAATCCTTCTGTCAGTGACATACCGGAAAAATTTTCTGCATCTTTTCGATCCATCCGGCTATTGATAATGGGGGCTACCCGGGGGGTTAATACCGGCTGTGCCTGTGCAGAGAACTCTCTTTTAAAAGCGCTTCTAAGGTATCTGATATTAGAGGCATCCGAAACTGTGCTTCTGGATATGGTTGCAGGTACTGAACATATAGGAAGAGGCACAGCGGTTTCGGTGGATGCTTTTATAACGGTTATAGAACCTTCCATGCGCAGTATTCAGGCAGGTAAATCAATTATTGGGCTGTCAAAAAATATCTCTGGTCTCAAGAACTGGATTATTGGAAATAAAATCAGAGATATTGCAGATGAGCAGCTGATCAGAAGCTCTTTCTCCGATGTAAAAATTGCCGGTTTTCTTCCCTGGAAAAATGAGATACTCTCTGCTGAAAACAGTGGGAAAACGGTCTTCGACAATGTCCCTGAGATTGTGCAAAAAATGCAAGACATGCTTGACTTTATCGAAAATGAATAGTTTCGTACTTACCATGGACCGATACTCAAATGAGTAGCCAAAGAGAAAAGAAAATTGTCATTTCCGCATTCAATTCTCATTTTAAAAATAACACTGTTCAAAACCTGCTAAAACCGCTAAAAGGAAGATAAAAACGCATTAAAAAATCGGTATGATAATTGCGTACCTCTTATGCTTCCTTTCTGAAAGATAAATAAATTTTAATCATCACTCATGGATGGCTCCCTATTGAGAAGCCCAAAACAAGGAGGATGCGAGGCATGTATATTATTGAAATAGCTTCAGAATGTGCTCCGGTTTCCAAAGTTGGTGGATTAGCAGATGTAGTAGGTGGTCTTTCTGCAGAACTTTCACTGCGGGGTAATGCAGTGGAGATCATTCTTCCATTCTATGACTGCATGCGCTATGATCAGATCTATAATCTTACGGTTTCCTACAATTATTTACCGGTTCCCTGGTTTGATGGAGTTATTCCCTGTGTAGTATGGTTTGGCCTGGTGCATGGAAGAAGGTGTTTTTTCATAGATCCGCAAAGTAGAGACAGTTTTTTCCGGCGCAATACCTTTTATGGGTGCCATGATGACACCATGCGTTTTGCATTCTTCAGTAAAGCAGCTCTGGAGTTTATGCTTCAGACCAACAGACGTCCGGACGTTATCCACTGCCATGACTGGCAGACCGGTCTGGTACCTGTATTGCTTTTTGAGATCTACAAATTCCATGGCATGGAAAATCAGAGAGTCTGTTACACCATACATAATTTCAAACATCAGGGGAAGTGCGGGAATGAGATTCTGGCCGCCACAGGACTTAACCGGCCCGAATATTATTTCGGATATCATCAGTTGCGTGACAATCATGATCCATTTGCCCTCAATTTTCTCAAGGGTGGGATTGTATACTCGAATTTTGTAAACACAGTATCCACTCATCATGCCTGGGAGAGCCGTTTTACCGATTATGGTTTCGGACTGGTGCACACCCTTAATCTTCACCAGCATAAAATCGGGGGGATTCTCAATGGCATCGATTATAACACCTGGAATCCTGAGATTGACAATTTTATTCCTTCCCGATATACCTTCTCCACCATAGAAGACAAGTACAAAAATAAGGATGCACTGCGCAGGCGACTCTGGCTTTATCATGATGCCCGGCCGATAATCTCATATGTGGGCCGGCTGGACAGCCAGAAGGGACTTGACCTTATCTGTCATACCGCATATTATGCTGTTAATAACGGAGCTCAATTTGTGCTTCTTGGGTCCTGTTCGGACCATCAGATCTATGAGAAATTCCTGCATCTTAAAAATCAATTCAATGATAATGTTCATTGTCATATCGAACTGGGATTTGATGAAGAGTTGTCACATCTTATTTATGCCGGTTCAGACATATTTATTGTACCCAGTGCTTTTGAGCCCTGTGGTCTTTCGCAGATGATAGCCATGAAATATGGGACTATCCCGGTAGTCCGTTCCACAGGTGGCTTAGTCAATAGTGTTTTTGACCGTGATTACTCGGATGTGCCCTGGGATGAGCGTAACGGCTACACCTTTACCCATATGGATAATAACGGCATTGAATCGGCTTTACGCAGGGCAGTAGGGCTTTACTACGGGTATCCCGGTCATTTTCGTGACCTTATGGAAAATGCGATGCGATATGATTTCTCCTGGAATATACCCGGGCGACATTACGAAAATGTATTCAACTTTATCAGACATAAATAATACTATAAAAGGAGGATGGATGAGACCAGAAATGCTGCCGGAGTCTATTGATGGCCTTCCAAACATCTGTGGATCAGTTGAGATAGATGAAACTGTAAAAGCTGCTTCAAAACAGAATCATTATCTCAGAGAAAGTTCGATTCAGTTTGACAGAATCAGAAGTGCTACAGCGATTGCGCTTCACATGCATCAGCCATTGATTCCAGCCGGAGGCAGTGATCTTAACACTGCCGCACTGATAAGTAATCTTCAGTATATGATGGAAAATCAGGGGATAGGAGACAATCATAATGCGCCTGTGTTTCACTGGTGCTATAAGCGCATGGGCGAGTTCATTCCGAATCTGATCGGTGAGGGAAAAGAACCAAGAGTGATGCTGGAATATTCAGGAACACTGCTTTATGGTTTACGAAAGATGGGATTACATGATGTATTTGACAACCTGAAAACAATAACTTTGGATCCTGGTTATCGCCGTGCCGTGGAATGGCTGGGTTGCCCATGGGGACATGCTGTAGCACCCTCTACGCCGGTACAGGACTACAAGTACCATGTGCAATCCTGGCAGCATCATTTTGCAGCTATTTTCGGTTTTGAAGCGCTGGAAAGAGTCCGGGGATTCTCACCATCAGAGATGGCTTTACCAAACCATCCGGACACTGCTTATGCATTTGTTAAAACACTGGTTGATTGCGGGTTTAAATGGGTATTAATCCAGGAACATACTGTGGAGATGGCTTCCAATGGTGGTCCTCTGGAACGGAAACATCTCCCCCACAGAATAGTCTGCACTAATTCTTCAGGTGAAAAGGTAAGTATCATCGCTATCATCAAAACCCAGGGAAGCGACACAAAGCTTGTCGCACAGATGCAACCATATTACGAAGCAAGAGGACTGTCCAGATGGGAGCTGAACGGGAAGTTGATACCTCCCCTGGTTACCCAGATTGCTGATGGAGAAAATGGTGGAGTCATGATGAATGAATTTCCACCAAAGTTTATGGAAACCGTTCGTGAATCAAGCGGTTCAGATTCTCCTTTGATCAATGTCTCTGAGTATCTTGAACACCTCTTCGCAATGGGTGTCACAGAAGCAGATTTTCCGGTTATTCAACCGATCTTACAAAATAAGATATGGGAACGCTTTACCCCGGGACAGGATCCGCAAAAACTGAAAAAGGTGATTGAAGAATTAAAAAATCAGGATTACCGTTTCCATATGGATGGCGGAAGCTGGACAAATGACATTTCATGGGTTAAAGGATATGAGAATGTTCTGGACCCAATGGAAAAATTCAGTGCCCTTTTTGATGAAAAAGTTGCTAAGAAGGGTTTCTCTTCCAGCGAACAACGCTACCGTAATGCTCTTTTTCATCTGTTGACTTCGCAAACCAGCTGCTATCGATATTGGGGACAGGGACTTTGGACTGATTATGCCCGTGAAATCTGCAGAAGAGGAATGGAAATAATCAACAATGATTTTTAGGTGATCGCCCCTGCAGATTCCAGGCAGGGGCGTCCTTCCGGCATCCATCCAACTTAAAAATCAAAATACCATTCCCAGTTATTATTTTCTTAAAACAGTATCTATTCTCTTTCTCTGCTTAAAGAAAATAAAATTGGAAAAGAAAGCAACTGTAGCCCAATCGATTATCCTTCTGTTAGTTTCTATATCTGCAATCATAGCTTATTCACCTTCCATTAACGGTGGCTACTTTTGTGATGATTATCAGTTTAAATTTCATGATATCAAGATCGATCTCAAATCGGTGTTTACTCCATCACATATTTACGCTTATCGACCGGTGGAAAAACTTTTTCTGGCGATAATGCAGCAAAATTTTCCGCAGAGTACCTGGCCGATTCACACAACACTTCTGCTCCTTCATCTTATGTTATCTGCATTATTAATGGTATGGTTAAGACGGGAGGGGTTTACCCGATCAAGTTCAATAATAGCATTTACTGTAATGGTTTTATCCCAGGCTAACACTTATGCAGTGTCAAGTCTGGACACATTTTCTCAGATTACAAGTACTCTGTTTGGATATTCAAGCATTGTTTTTTTCCTCGGTTTTATCAGAAAAGAAAGTAACATCCGATATTTTCTATATGCTGGTTCAATAATACTGTCATTATTCGCTGTTTTTTGCAAAGAAAACGCTATGTTCATTGTTCCCATATTATTTGCTCTGGTACTGATCTTCCATTTAAAGCACAAATCTGATTATCAAAGCAGGTTGATTCCATTATTGATTTCACTGATTCCCTATTTAATTATATGCATAGTTTTCATGTTAATACGGAAGCATCTGAATTTAATGCCTGCGGAAATAGGTCCAGGTAAGTTCAATATCGGATTGGGGCCAAATATTCTGAAGAATTTTTTCATGTCATTAGTGCAGGCAATTCAGCCCCATTCAAGTGTCGATCTCTATCTGGATATAGCCAATAACCGCTGGCTCAATGTAGCAGTTGTCTTATTTACTTCTGCATTTCTGGTTATTATCACCATCAGAGGTATATTCATCAGCAGATTAAGAAATTTTTCCCTGGTAATAATCGCACTTTTACCCCTATCCATGTTTCCGGTTATTCTATTGAATGAAATAAACGAACTGTATGTATATAATATGATGCCGCTGGTGGCCATTTTATTGGGTATCGGTTTTGAGGAGACGTACAATCACCTGAATCATCGATTCCTGAAAAAAGGGCTGTTATGTTTTTTTTCAGGATTTCTCATATGGAATTCGGTTTCAGTACACAGTAAATGCAGACTCATGAAGGAAAACGGAATAAAATCAGAGCAGATACATCGGCAGATCGATCCTTATTATTCACAGATACCAGAGAGGGGTGCATTAATCCTGGTCAACCCAAATACTTCAAAAAAAACGGAATATTCAATTTTCAAACGCACCGGATTCAGAGTCGTTCAGTTTGGAGGAGAGGAGTTTGTCCGGAGGTCAGGACGTAATGATTTTCGATTACAGATTATCATGGAGAATCAACTTGACTCGATTGATACCAGTAACTCCCTGGTATTGCGATATAAAGATGGTATAGTGGGTAAAATCGGTTCTCCTGGGAACCAGAGATAATCATAAATCAGTCATGTTCCAGGTTAAGTCAGAAGTAGGGTATACAAATAAATTCCAAATCACAAGCACCAAATCCTAAACAAATCCCAATTACCAATTATTCAAAATACAAACAAAAAAAGATTAGATAGTGGTCACTATCCTGCTTCAAATTTCGAATTTCGAATTTTGGGTTTCGAATTTTCTATTTATATTCCTGTTCATGTTTAGTTAAATTAACCGGATACTACTGAGGTTAAATAGATATCTAAATATTTCCCGGTGTAGTTTTATTAGAGTATATTTACTTTAATTTTATCTCAATTCCTTATTATATTCGTTAAATGAATAACACCCATTCCGTATTGAATAGCACAGAAGTGCCCCTGGTTGTAGATCTTGATGGTACACTGATAAAAAGTGATCTTCTATATGAAAGTGTACTGCTTTTCCTCAGAAAAAATCCCCTGAATATTTTTCTGGTAATCAAATGGCTTTTCAGCGGAATTTCAGTACTGAAAGTTAAATTATCTCAACGGGTTATAATCGATGTCGAGTCGCTGCCATACAATCAGTCTTTTTTAAACTACCTGAGGAGAGAATTTGAGATTGGCCGTCAGCTAGTTCTGGCAACTGCCTCTCCGATAATTTATGCTCAGAAAGTAGCAGAACACCTCAGGATTTTCTCATCGGTCATTGCGACAGATGAAAAAATCAATCTAAGAGGCAGTAAAAAACTGGAAAGACTGCTTTCCCTGTACGGAGAGCGTGGATTTGATTATGCTGGAGATTCCAGTGTAGACTTAGTGATATTTTCTCATTGCAGAAATGCACTTCTGATAAACGCATCAGCCAATACCATTGAAAAAGCCCGAAAGACCTCCAATATGATTTCGATAATGGAGAGACCGGCTGGAGGGCTGTTCCAGTATTTCAAGACAGCAAGAGTATACCAATGGACAAAGAATCTTCTGATATTTGTACCCCTTATCACCTCACACAATTTTTTCAATCTGAAACTGCTTGTCACCAGTATTTGGGGTTTTATTGCGTTTAGTCTTTGTGCTTCAGCAACTTATATTGTAAATGACCTTTTTGATCTGGAATCTGATCGTAAACACCCCCGAAAACGAAACCGCTGTTTTGCATCCGGGGAATTATCCATCTCAAGAGGCATAATACTCTGCGGTATCCTTGGGATTTCAGGACTTCTGCTATCTTTCTTTCTACCATCAGCTTTTATCGGTTATTTACTGATTTATATTCTTCTTACCAGTTTATATTCCTTTTTGTTGAAAAAGAAGGTAATAGTAGATGTGCTTACCCTTGCGGGACTATATACGATTAGAATATTTATCGGTGCTCATCTCATCGGAGTAAAGGTCTCTTTCTGGCTTTTTGCGCTCTCGGTTTTCCTTTTTTTCGGACTGGCTCTTATCAAAAGATGCACTGAATTACAGCTCCTACATAAAACTGGTAAACAGGACCTGAGTGGAAGAGATTATTATTCTGATGATTTACAGACACTGCGTGGCATAGGTATTACCAGCAGTTTCATGTCGGTGGTGGTTTTCGCACTTTACATAAATAGCGCAGAAGTGCTTTCTCTATACTCGAAACCGGAGCTATTGTGGGCTATCTGTCCCGCTCTTTTATTATGGATAAACCGGTTATGGATTAAAACCAGCCGGGGTAAAATGCATGATGACCCAATAATTTTCACATTAAGGGATTCCACCTGCCGTTATACTCTGCTTTTTATCTTTGTTATAGTTATTATTGCGCAGCTCATGTGACTTCTCATAACAGAGGCAGAAAATAATGGTAATGTCAGCAGAATCCAGCAATAGATTGACATAGATGTACCGGATTATTGAAAATCACCCTGAGTTTATTGTTGTAAGCAAATTCCACGATGTCCATTTTCATACCAGCAGTGCTTCCCCGGGACTGGTGCAGCAAATCAGAGAGGATTTGGGTGGCGAACAACTTTACCCGGTTCATAGATTGGACTCCATGACATCGGGACTTCTATTGCTGGCCAAAAGCAAGCAGAGTGCGCAGGAACTCTCCTCCTGTTTCCGGGAACACCATATCGATAAGTTTTATATAGCCTTGGGTGGTACTAAACCCCACAAAAAACAAGGCACCATCATCGGTGATATGAAAAAAGTCAGAAACGGTGAGTGGATTCTCTGCCGTAGCAGGAATAATCCGGCTATAACCAGATTTTACAGTACAGGATTGGGAAACGGCCTGCGCCTTTATTTACTTAAAATACTGACCGGAAAAACGCATCAGATCAGAGTTGCACTCAAATCCCTGGGAGTACCGGTTCTGGGCGACCCTCTTTACTCTAAAAAATCCGCTGATGGATTAATAATAGACAGAGGTTATCTCCATTCATACGCCATAGGTTTTAAACTGAACGGTAAATGCTACAGGTACAAAGATATTCCTGATTGCGGAATACATTTTTCGTCAGAAGAATTCAAAAGCGGTCTTGGTAAATATGAAGACCCGTGGAGCTTGAGATTTTAGGTTTCAGATTTGAGATTGTAGATTTGAGGAGTAAAGAGTTTGTAGATTGAGGAGTAAAGAGTTTGTAGATTGAGGAGTAAAGAGTTTGTAGATTGAGGAGTAAAGAGTTTGTAGATTGAGAAGTAAAGAGTTTGTAGATTGAGAAGTAAAGAGTTTGTAGATTGAGAAGTAAAGAGATTGTAGATTTGAGAAGTAAAGAGTTTGTAGACTTAAGGAGAAAGTTATTTGAGATATCAGATTCAGATTTTAGAAATCTGAAATCTGATATCTGATATCTTATATCAGGATGGTTTTATCAGAAGAAGAATTTTTCTGAAAGATGTTCATCCTCTTCATATACCAGTTTGGCGATATCAGCTTTTGGTGCAGGGAAAGAGAGTTTGAGTTTTGCCTCGTGCTCCTGATCCAAAAGCTCGGGTGTAATGCGGGCCTGGAGTGCCTTATACTTTTTTCCATTTACATCCACCAGACTGAAATTTCCTGATTTGAGCCGGAGTGGATTGTAGGAGTAATTGTAAATATCGATAATAGTAGCAATAGTGCCACCGCGTCTCTGCATGGTGGGCATAGCCATCAATATATCATATTTATTGACTTTTCTGAAAACTGTGGAATCAGGTATAGGGTCAATCACCTTCAGGTATGCAGAATATGTACCGAGGTTTTCTTTTCTGACAATAGAGAGTAACTTTTTGGCTTCAGCGTGAGTGGAATCGAAATAGAGAGCAGTAAGAGCATAGAATTCAGCTTTCACAAAGGCTTCTGCATCTTTATTGCTTTTCGCTATACTGTATTCTCCATCAGCCAGTTCATAATTTTCCTGGGCTACTTTCTTAATGACTTCCTGTTTTTTAGCACTGATAGGTGTAGGATCACTGGCAAACTTTGCAGCTCTTTCGATGGTCTTGATTGCATCATCATATTTTTCTGAAGCAGAGTTTGAATCGGCAAGCTGTACCAATAAAAGAGCGTACTGTTGTTTGAGGTTTGCAGGGATATCAGCGGAAACGATATGTTTTTCCACATCATCCAGCAGAAGAGGAATAGCTTCCATATGAGCAGCACCTTCATTAATAACCATTCCGGCGCGTACCAGTGTCATTTCCACATAACGGCTTCTCAGAGTCGGAGAGATTTTATCCGGATTGGCTTTAATAGCCTTATCGTACATCATATAAGCGGTTTTAAGCTGGCGCCGTTTCTGGTCTCCCTGCAGTTTCTGTGAGGCTTTGTAAGCTGCGTCTCCCTGTTTCTCAAAGGAAGACTTAGTTGAGCAGGAGATCATCATAGCTAAAACGCTTAATCCTGCGACCACTTTTAACACCGTTTTCATGGCATCCTCCAAATTCTATGTTTATAACACAAGTTTGCGGTACTTGAACCAGTTCTAAAGATGCTTTTCTCCATGAGGCAATGTCAATAACTATTATTGTTTGCTTGCAGGCAGACAACCTCTCAGCTTATTTTAGGCACTATGTCTACCAACCAGTCTCCAAAAAAACAAACCGGTGCGCTGCATATAGTAAGAGAACTTACCAGGCATGGATTCCAGGCACTTTTTGCCGGTGGAGTTGTAAGGGACAGGGTAATGGGGAACGAAAAACAAGCCGACATCGATATTGCTACCAATGCCACCCCTTCCGCCATCGCTCAGATATTTCCTCAGACTATAAGAGTGGGTGAACAGTTTGGGGTAATGATAGTAGTTGAAAGGGGGATTCCTTTCGAAGTGGCTACATTCCGTTCTGACATTGGTATTGCCGATGGAAGACACCCGGCCGATATCGCTTACACTGATGCCAGACAGGATGCCTTAAGACGAGATTTCACCATTAACGGGTTATTTTTTGACCCACTCTCAAATGAGCTGATTGATTATGTGGGCGGGCTTAGCGATATCGAGCAGAAAGTTATCAGAGCGATTGGTGATCCAGAGCTTCGCTTTAAAGAAGATTACCTTAGAATGCTTCGGGCAATCAGATTCTCAGCCAGGTTTTCATTTAAAATCGAAGAAAACACCTGGAATGCTATAAAAAAATATGCTTTGGAAATAACTAAAATATCTGCAGAGCGGATTTTTTTGGAACTGGATAAAATTCTTCAACAGCCCAATGCAGATGTAGCTATTGTATTACTGAAAGATTGTGGCATTCTAAAGGTTATCCTTCCGGAGATAACCGATCTTATAGGAGTTGAACAGCCGCAAAAATTTCACCCTGAAGGGGATGTTTTCACTCACACCATAAAGGCATTGGGTTTATTAAAGCCTGAAGCTTCTCCGGTGCTCTCATGGAGCGTCCTACTGCACGACATTGGTAAACCACCGACTAAAACCGTTACAGATCGGATAAGATTTCATAACCATGACCGGGTTGGAGCGGTGATGGCTAGGGAGATTTTAAGGCGACTCCGGGCATCAAACACTCTGATAAAAGGAGTGGAGGCTTGTATTGAAAACCACATGAATTTTAAAAATGTTAAACAGATGAGACTGTCGACACTCAAAAAAATGCTCACCAGAGAAACAATAGATGAAGAATTGGAACTGCACCGTATTGATTGTCTTGCCAGCCATGGGATTCTGGACAATTACAATTACCTTATTGAGAAACGGATGCAGATAAGCTCTGACAAACTTAAACCGCAGCCCTATATTAAAGGAAAAGACCTGATAGAGCTGGGACTAAATCCGGGCCCGCTTTTTGGAGAACTGCTTGCAGAGATCTATGATTTGCAGTTAGAAGAGAAAATCAGCAGCCGGGATGAAGCAATTAAAGTGTTGAAGCAAAAAATCTCTTCCAGACGATAATCAACCCGAAGTTCTGTCTTGAATTACTGATATGCCGGGTTGTATATTAGTAAGAATTTTTCAGCTTGAGACTAAAGCGGGCGTCAGCCCGTTTTTGTTATGATCCTGTTAATGAGAGTCAGATATAGCTATGTCATCAATTGAGCAGATACGACCATTAATTGAGGCAAAGCTCAAAGAATTGGGCTATGAGCTTTTTGACCTGCGTTTTTTTCATGCAGGTAGCCGCTCGATTCTCCGGATCACAATTGACTCAGACAGAGCAATAACTATCGACGATTGTGAAATCGCCAGTAACAGTGTTTCAGAGCTTCTTGATCAGGAAGATTTTTCCAGCAACCGCAAATATAATCTGGAAATTTCCTCTCCTGGAATAGACCGGCCTTTAAGAAGTGAACGTGATTTCAATAGAATTATCGGCCATCCGGTTACAGTTCATTTAAAAGAGGGTATTGAAGGGAAAAAGAAGGTTCAGGGAGAGGTTTTGGGTTGTGAGAACAACAAATTGCGCCTTAAAAACGAACACAGCATAGTGGAAGTATCCCTTTCAGATATTTTTAGTGGTAAGGAAGAGATCCGATTCAAGTAATTCGGGAAGGATATTTAGATGAAAAGAAAGAGCAAAAGCGAAGCACTGAAGGCGTTGGATATCGTTGCTTCGATAGGTGCTGTTACTAAAGAGAAAAGCATCAGCATGGATCTGGTGCTGGAGACATTAAAAGATGCGTTGGCGACAGCAGCACGTAAATACCTGGGAAAGCCAGTTAACGTAGAAGTAAAGGTTGACCGGGAAAAGGGATTGCTGGAAGTATTCACCCGTCAGATGGTAGTGGAAGTGGTGGAGGATCCGGAAAAGCAGATACTTTTAGAGGATGCCAGGGAAATAGATGAAGAGATAGAAATAGGCGATGAACTGATCCAGGATCTTGACATTGATCTTTTTGGCAGAATGGCTATTCAGACTGCTAAACAGGTGATTATCCAGAGAGTGCGTGAAGCTGAACGGGAGAAAATTTTTGCCGATTACAGTGAAAGGGTAGGAGAGCTGATAACCGGGACGGTTCAGCAGATTGAAAAAGGAAATATTCTGGTCAATCTGGGACGTACCGAGGCATTACTGCCTTTTAAAGAACAGATTCGAAAAGAGCACTATCGTCAGGGTGATAATATCCGGGCTTGCATTGTAGAAGTTAAAAACAATCCCAAAGGGCCACAGGTAATCATATCCAGAACCGCCCCGGAATTTCTGGCCCGTCTTTTTGAGCTGGAAGTGCCTGAAATATTCGACAAAACTGTTCGTATTGTAAAAGTTGTACGGGATCCTGGTCACCGTTCGAAAATTGCGGTTACCACCAGTGACAGCCGCGTGGACCCGGTGGGTGCTTGCGTTGGGATGCGAGGTAACCGTGTACAGGCTATTGTCCGTGAACTCTCCAATGAGCGAATCGATATAATCAACTGGACCGATGAATTATCGTTACTTGTCCGAAGAGTTTTTGCACCGGCTGAGGTAAAAAGAGTAATTCCGGTTGGTACATATAAAATAATTGTAGTAATCCGGGAAGAAGATCTGGCTCAGGCCATCGGTAGAGAAGGTCAGAATATCCGTCTGGCATCCAAAATGCTTGACAAGGAAATCGACGTTTTCGGCGATGAGGAATTTGCCAATATGAGTGATGAACAACGGGCTGCTATACAATCAGAAGTTCCGGCCGGTCCACAAAAAAGCCAACAAACGGGCGATGAGGCAAATATTGCACCAGAAGGTTATTCTGCCGAAACTGATCAGCAGGATCAAACTTACGATGAAGCCTTTGAACCAATGCGTGAGGAAGCCCGGGGTGAGCGGTTTGAGCAAAATGACAACGAAGAGAGTCCGATAATGAGTGATATTGCCACCAGTGCAATAGACAATATGGCTCAGTCAGAGCTTGACTCTAAAAAGGCAATAGATGAAGCTCATGAGAACAAGGAGAACAACTCCACCGGCTCAGCTCTTTAATTTCATTCAGTTTACGGCAAAACTGCTTTGATCGGGTTACCGTTTTCTTTAACTTTACAGTACACACGCCGCAAGTAATACGAGAGGTAAGCAATGGCAAAAGAGAAGGTTTATAAATTAGCTCAGGAGTTTAAGGTTTCCAGCGAAGCCCTGGTGCAGATGCTGCGTGGCATGGGTATTCCTGTAAAGAGCCACATGAGTACAGTCGATGAGAGTCTCCGTAATGAAATTAAAAAGAAATTTGAATCTGAACGGGCTGAAATTAAAAAAGAGTATGAGCGCAAAAAACAGATGCTTACCAAAGCCCGGGAGGACTTGATCGGTAAAGAAGAAGAACCGGCTCAGAAACCTGAACAGGTTACTCCGGCTCAGCCTACCGAAAAGCCTCAGGATAATATGGAACAACCTGCTGCTGCGACTCCGACCGAACGGGGGACTAAAGCGCAGCCTGAACCTTCTCATTTTCAACCCCGACGGACTTATGACAGAGAGCAGCGGCCTCCACGTGAATTCGAACGCACTTATACTCCTTCTGCCGGAGCAGGCCAAAGACCTGCTGTTCCTGTAGCGGAAACTCCGCCGCCTTCAACGGAAAGTAAGGGATTTTCCAAAAAGGACAAAGGTAAAAAGAAATCCAAGAAAAAACCGGAGCGTCCGGAGATTGATGAATTTGAATTAAAGGCTAACATTAAAAAGACCCTGGCCAAAATAGGTTCCGGTTTTTCAAAGAAGAAGTATCGTAAAGACACTGTTCTTAAAGAAGAAGAAACAGACCGTAAGGTACTCAACGTTTCTGAATTCGTGACAGTTAATGAACTGTCAAACATGATGAACCTTCCTGCATCGGATCTGATCACCAAATGCCTTGAATTGGGGCTTTTTGTGACTATCAATCAACGGCTGGATTTCCAGACCATTGAGCTGTTGGTAGATGAGTTCGGATACACTGCACAACTGATGACCGAGTATGGAGCGGAGCTGGAGGAAGAGGTTGCCGAGAAGGAAGAAGCGGTCCTGGTATCACGTGCTCCGGTGGTGACTGTCATGGGTCATGTTGACCACGGTAAAACATCTTTACTTGACTACATCAGAAAAACCAATGTTATTGCCGGTGAAGCAGGTGGTATCACCCAGCATATTGCCGCTTACGAAGTGCGTACTAAGTTTGGTCCGGTGACATTCCTTGACACTCCAGGTCATGAGGCATTCACTGCAATGCGGGCCAGAGGTTCACAGATCACCGATGTTATTGTGCTGGTTGTAGCAGCAGATTCCGGTGTTATGCCTCAGACCAGAGAAGCTATTGACCATGCCAAAGCAGCTAATGTGCCTTTGGTTGTGGCTATCAACAAAGTTGACCTGCCCACTGCCAATATCGACCGGGTCAAGGCTGAACTTGCCCAGTATAATGTGCTGGTGGAAGATTACGGTGGACAGGTATCCTGCGTAGAGATTTCTGCCAAAACCGGCCTTGGAATCGATAAGCTTCTGGAAACGCTTGCACTGGAAACCGAAATTCTCGAACTTAAAGCCAGCGCCACTGGAAATGCCCAGGGTGTTGTGGTTGAAGCCGAGTTAGACAAAGGAAAAGGCCCCATCGCCACAATTCTGGTTGAGAAAGGGACCTTGAGAAAAGGTGATGCTTTTGTTACCGGTATCCACTCCGGTCGGGTAAGAGATCTTTTCAATGAACGCGGGATTAGTGTCAGTGAAGCCGGGCCATCTCAACCGGTTATAGTTCTGGGTTTATCCGGAACACCTCAGGCTGGCGATTCTTTCAGAGTTGTCGATGACGAAAAAGAAGCCCGCGACATTTCTGCCCGCAGACGTCTGGCCCAAAAAGAACGGGAACTTCGCAAAATTGGCACTATATCTTTAGATCATCTCTATGAACAGATACAGGCTGGAAATGTCCAAACCCTCAATCTCATCATCAAGGGTGATGTTGACGGTTCGGTAGAAGCTCTGGCTGATTCGATGGAGAAACTGAGTACAGAAGAAATCAAGGTAGCGGTTATCCATAAAAGTGTCGGTTCCATCAAAGAAACCGATATTATGCTTGCAGCTGCTTCCAATGCGCTGATTATCGGGTTTCATCTTAGTCCTAACAGTAAAATCAGAGAACTGGCAAAGCGCGAAGGCGTAGAGATCAGGACTTATAAAATCATTTATGAGGCTCTGGATGCGGTTCGAAATGCGATGGAGGGGATGTTAAAACCTGAAATCAAAGAGAATATTGTTGCCTCGGTTGAGATTCGCCGGGTATTCAAGATTTCCAAAGTGGGTGTGGTGGCTGGTTGTTATGTACAGTCAGGCACGGTTACCAGAGGTGCAAAAGCAAGATTGATTCGCGATGATATTATCATCACCGAAAGCCGTATCGGGACTCTGAAGCGATTGACTGAAGATGTCAGAGAAGTAAATTCCGGGTACGAATGTGGAATCACTCTGGATAATTACCATGATTACCAGGAAAATGACCGGTTAGAGGTTTATGAGGAAATTGAAGTTGCCCGTAAGCTTTCAACCCATGCATAAGGGGAGCTAAAGGTGTCATCGAATAATTTCCATATTGAGCGACTGAGTGAGCTTCTTCAGCGGGAGATCGGAATTGTGATATCACAGGAACTGCGGGATCCCAGAATCCCGCCTGTGGTTACAGTCACTCAGGTGAAACTGGCTCAGGATACCCGTAATGCCACGGTTTTTGTGAGTATATTTGGTAATCAGGATGAAAAATCCAATGCAATTACCGCCTTAAACAAAGCGGCTTCTTTTATCCAGAGAATCGTGGCAGGTCGGATCACGGTAAAGCATTTCCCGCGACTTTATTTTAAAATTGATAACTCTATTGAGCATAGTCAACACATTAACGAGCTACTCAAAGAAATTCAAGATGATCTGGAATGACCTTCACTCGTTCATAAATTCACACAACAGTTTTCTTATCTCCTCTCACATGAGCCTTGACGGAGATTCAATCGGTTCACAGTTGGCCTTTTACTATTATCTTAATTCACTGGGTAAAGAGGTCACTATTTGCAATCACGATGCAGTCCCCGCCAAATTCGCCTTTCTTAATAATAGTGATAAGATGACGGTATTGCCGGCCAGAGGTCATTATGATGTGCTTGTGATACTGGATTGTTCAAATCCCGGGAGACTAGGATGGGATATCAGTACTGTTTCTGCTTCCAGTATCATAAACATTGATCATCACAGGGACAACACCAGGTTTGGCAGTATAAATATTGTGGAAACCGCAGCTGCAGCTGTAGGTGAAATTATTTACGACTACTTTCAGCACTGTGCAGTTTCCTTTCCTCCCCATGTGGCAGAATCGCTTTACACCGCTATAATGACTGACACAGGCGGTTTCAGATTTTCAAACACTAACAGCAGGATTCTCAGAAAATGCGCCGATCTTGCCGATAGAGGTGCCGACTGTGCAAAAGTATACGAGCGGGTATACGCCTCTCATTCGCAAAGCGCCCTGTTGTTACAGGCCAGGATCTGGTCTACATTGCATTTTCTTCTTGATGGCAGGGTTTGTGTTATGGAGATGCCTTATTCGCTGGTAGGCGAACTTGGCGCACAGTATAGCGACAGTGAAGGCATGTCCGATTATACCAGCACTGCGGAAGGGGTTTATGTGGGAATGCTGGTTAAGCATAATGAGAATGAGACTCACTTCAGCCTCCGTTCCAAAGGGAAAATCGATGTAGGTAAGATTGCCCAGAAAATTCCTGGTGGTGGAGGTCATTCCAATGCCGCAGGCTGCACTATTGATCTTCCCTATGAACAGGCGCTTCAGAAAATGCTTTCTATCATAGAAACGGAGCTACGGTAGGGGTTGGACGGATTTTTGTGTGTAAATAAACCACAAGGGCCATCTTCGTTTCAGATAGTTGCACAGCTGCGAAAAACATTAAAAACCAGGAAGATTGGACATACCGGGACTCTGGATCCCGAGGCCAGTGGTTTACTGGTTGTAGCTGTAGGCAGCGCCACACGCCTCATCCAGTATCTGCCCGGCGAACCCAAAGTCTACAGATTCGGTTTACAGTTCGGTTCTCAGACCGATACTCTTGATAGTAAAGGTACCGTAATCGCCTCCGGTGGAATATTCCCTTCATTAAACGATCTGAAGTCGGTACTTAATCTCTATCATGGTGAATATATGCAGTTGCCTCCGGCATTTTCGGCAAAAAAGATTGATGGAATAAGAGCATATCAGATAGCAAGAAAAGGTGATACTCCCCAATTGACACCCTGCAGAGTCAGTATCTTTTCACTGGATCTTCTTCAGTATGACTCCTTCAGAGGCCTGGCAGAACTGCAACTGAGTTGTTCAGGAGGTACTTATGTGCGGGCTCTGGTCAGAGATTTGGCATCAGAGCTGAACACATTTGGATTTGCCAGTTTTATCCAACGCACCCGTTGTGGCAATTTCAATATCGATCAGGCAATGGAGATTGATGATATCAGTGATGCCGTTAACTATATTATGCCTGCCGCGGTTGTGCTGGGTAATGAACCAAATATTCAACTTAGCGAGCATCTTCAGCAAAAGCTCATTCATGGAATGGATATTTCATTACCGGAGATGGATAGTTCAGGTATCAGACGGATTTTTGCTTATTGCGGTACACATCTGCTTGCTGTTCTGCAATGGCAACAGGGATCGATGTATCATCCTGTAGCTGTATTCCCCTTATCAGGTGATAACCATGAAGCTTCTTTCAATCGATGATTTTCTTCCTGTTCAAGAAAAGACCGTCCTTTCAGTTGGAAATTTCGATGGTGTACATCGGGGCCATGAGTTACTTATCAGGCAAGTCATTGATAAAGCAAAACAACTGGGGGTTTGTTCTGCGCTGGTTACCTTTGAACCACACACCCGGGCCGCCCTGTATCCGGAATTGCCGCAGCATTTGCTTACTACATTTGAAGAAAAAGCGACCTTAATAGGAAAATCCGGTATAGATTATCTTTTTAAAATTCCTTTTGATACATCTTTCAGTCAGACATCACCAGAATCATTTGTGGAAAATATTCTGATTTCCCGACTTCATATGGCCGCATGGATTATGGGAGAGGGGCACGCGGTAGGTAAAAACCGTTCCGGGGGCAAGAAATTTTTGCGTGACACGGTGAGCAAATACCATATTCCTATATTTACCGCGGATCTTCTGGAGATGGAGTCATCTGTTATTTCATCCACCCGGATTCGCCAGTTGATTACAGAAGGATGCTTAAGCGAAGCAGTGGAAATGTTAGGGCATCCTTACCTGATTTCAGTTGAAAGGATAGAAGGATTAAAGATCGGCTCTCAAATCGGCTATCCGACCCTCAATTTTAGAAGGCCGCCTTCGCAGAAAGTTATTCCACCACCGGGGGTTTATGCCGCAGAGCTGGAATTTAATGATACAGTGCTCACCGGGGCACTCTATTT
The DNA here is from genome assembly GCA_023436145.1 of Fibrobacterota bacterium. Taxonomy (GTDB): domain Bacteria; phylum Fibrobacterota; class Chitinivibrionia; order Chitinivibrionales; family Chitinispirillaceae; genus JAAYPC01. The sequence continues at coordinate 36,719 of JAEZKP010000107.1, forward strand.
TGGTGATTGTCCCACTTTTAGTGACAGGGATACCCATTTTGAGTTTCATGCTCTGGATTTGAAAGAAGCAACTCCACAGTTAGGAGAAACTGCCCATATCTGGATTCATCGCTTTATGCGCAGAGACCAGGCATTTTCAAATACAGAGGAACTGGTGAGACATATTCAACAGGATATAAACCAAATAAGAAATTTTTTTTCAGAGGAGAGAGTCCAATGGCGTTAACCAAAGAACGCAAACAGGAAATAACCAGTACTTATGGGAAATCCGAAAAGGATACAGGTAATACCGATGTACAGATTGCACTTCTGACTGAGCGGATTAATCACTTAACCGAGCATGTCAAGGTAAACCCCAAAGATCATCATACCCGGTATGGACTTCTGAAACTGGTTGGAGAGCGTCGTTCTTTACTTGATTATTTAATAAAAGTCGATATCGACAGATACCGTACTTTAATTAAGAAACTCAATATTAGAAAATAGCGGTTGAGGTGTATCCCACCGCAATCTCCTTCTTACGACCATGGAGCGCCCACCGGCTTGCTGAATTCATGCTCATTTGGTGGTTATGAAAAATTGCAACTCTCTCTCTGGCCTGTACAAAAATCCCACAGACGGCAAATTTTTGCCGCCTCTCTTTTTTTTATGGTTACATGGATGACTATATATAAAAATCTAACATCAGGAGTTATAGATGACTCGTATCAATGTAGAAACCGAAATCTCTGATATCAAGGTTTCTCTGGAAACAGGCCGCATTGCAAAGCAGGCTGATGGTTCGGTGATTGCCAGGATCGGTGACACCATGGTTTTAGCTACAGTGTGTAGCGGTTCCGAAGCAGATTCTGATTTCTTTCCACTCACTGTCGAATATGTAGAAAAAACATACGCTGCAGGTAAAATCCCTGGAGGCTTTGTAAAAAGAGAAGGTAAACCCAGTGAAAAGGAAATCCTCTCTGCCAGAATTGTGGACCGTCCCATACGTCCTCTTTTTCCTAAAGGATATAGAACAGAAGTTCAGATAGTTTGTACAGTCATTTCTGCAGATGACAATTATGATGCCGATGTTCTGGCAGTTACTGCCGCCTCAAGTGCACTTTGTGTTTCGGATCTTCCTTTCAGAGAACCGGTTGCCTGTGTACGGGTGGGACTGATTGACGGACAGTTCAAAGTGTTCCCGTCTCTGGCTCAGACCGAAGCTGGTGATTTGGATTTAGTGGTGGCTGGCACAGAGGATTCGATAATGATGGTGGAAGGCGGCTGCTCTGAACTTAGCGAAGATCAACTGATCGAAGCCCTTCTTCTGGCTCACAAACATATCAAAGATCTGGTTGCTTTACAAAAAGAGCTTATTGCCAAAGTTGGCAAAGGTCCCAAAGAAGAGTATCCGGTTAAGGAAGTCAATCCTGAAATCCTGGATGCGGTTACATCTCTGGTAAAAGACCGGATTCACGAAATCAGTTTCTGCGGGAATAAAAAACAGCGTTATAGCGGCATCGACGCTCTTAGGGAAGAAGTACAAAAAGCCCTGGCAGAAAAATTCCCTGATTCAGCAGCTGAAATCGAATCCATTTTCACAGACATTGAGCGTAAGGACATCCGACAGACGATACTCGAACAGGGTATCAGAATAGGTGGAAGAAAACTTGATGAAATCCGTAATATCACCTGTGAACTTGACATACTTCCCAGGGCTCACGGATCAGCTCTTTTTACCCGGGGCGAAACTCAGGCTCTGGTTGCCACCACTCTGGGAACCAAACTCGATGAACAACACATCGACAGTATCCAGGGCGAATACGACAAATCCTATATGCTCCATTATAATTTCCCTCCATACTCTGTAGGCGAAGTCAAGAGACTTGGAACTGTATCCAGACGTGAAGTCGGACATGGACATCTGGCAGAACGTTCACTGGCACCTGTTCTTCCTGATGAGAAGAGCTTTCCTTACACAATCAGGGTGGTCTCTGAGATTATGGAATCCAACGGATCCTCATCGATGGCATCAGTCTGCGGTTCTTCTTTATCGCTGATGGCAGCAGGAGTACCTATTAAAGGACATGTGGCTGGAGTTGCTATGGGCCTGGTAAAAGAGGGCGAAAAAGTGGCAATTCTTACCGACATTCTGGGCACCGAAGACCATGTGGGTGATATGGATTTCAAGGTGGCTGGTACTCGAGATGGTGTTACAGCCATTCAGATGGATATAAAAATTCATGGTATTACTCCCGAACTCATGAAAGAGGCTCTGGAAAGGGCTAACAATGCCCGTATGCGTATTATCGATATAATGGAGCAGACAATTACTTCATCCCGTAAAGAGCTTTCTGCTTTTGCTCCCAGAATCAGTACTATTACCATCGATAAAGAGAAAATCCGTGAAGTTATTGGTCCCAGCGGTAAGGTAATAAGAGAAATTCAGGAAACCACCGGTACTACAATATTCATCGAAGATGATGGTACAATTCAGATTGCCGCGACCAATAAAGAGCAGCGTGATGCCGCTCTCAAAAGAATAAGAGGTATCGTGGCTGAACCTGAACTGGGTGCAGTTTACGATGGTGTGGTAAAATCTGTGGTGGAATTCGGTGCATTTGTCGAATTTCTTCCTGGTAAAGAAGGACTGGTACACATTTCCGAGCTTGATCTTCAAAGAGTCGCCAAAGTCGAGGATATCCTCAATGTTGGAGATAAAGTGAAAGTTAAACTGATCGGGTTCGACCGGTTCGGAAAAGTAAAATTAAGCCGCAAGGCTCTTCTGTAATTTCGGGGGGAGGTTGCCCCTCCCCTATTCTTTCTTCTGTTTACGTTTGTTTTTAACCCCTGTCTGAAGATTCTTTCCTATGAATAACGATACTATACTGGTAAAAAGGCTAAACCATGCTCAAGGTCTCCCTCTTCCCAGGCGGATGACCCGGGGCTCCAGTGGCTGTGATGTCTGTGCAGCTGTTGATGCAGAGTTAATTATTCCTGCCGGTGGCAGAGCTCTTGTGCCTACAGGTTTATGCCTGGAGATTCCTGAAGGGTATGAAGTACAGGTTCGCCCGCGAAGCGGACTATCTTTCAAATCAGGTGTTACAGTTCTGAATGCTCCGGGGACAATCGATGCGGACTACCGTGGTGAAGTCAAGATCATCCTGGCAAATTTCGGTGATCAACCTTTTACTATTAATAGAGGTGACCGTATAGCTCAGTTAGTCCCGGCAAGCGTTGCAGCAACTATGGACTTTACTGAAAACGAATCCATCACTGAGACAACCAGAGGTGCAGGCGGTTTCGGCCACACCGGTGTTTAAGTCTATTGAAAAACGATCAGTTTTTGTGGTAGCTGTTTTTCAAAACAGATACACTGCAATTTGTGCACAGGCATTCTTTCAGACTTCCACTTTTATATTCTTTTCGATTTCATCTTTATATAACTGTGCCAGCGTAAGATGTACATGCTTTCCTAATTGATCAAATCCGGTTGAGCTGACATTTGAGATCACCTGTTTTGACCCGGATGCACCAGGTATTACCACACTGACCTCCGGATAGTCAAGAATGTATCGCAGAGCAAACTGCGACATGGACATAGAAGCTGGTACCAAGGGGCGAATCCGGTCCACCAGATCCAGTCCGTACTCGAAATCCAGTCCAGAGAAAGTCTCCCCGGCATTAAATGCCTGCCCATCTCTGTTATATGAGCGGTGATCAGAAGGAGAAAAAGTGGTATTTCTGGTATATTTACCACTAAGAAGACCACTGGCCAGGGGAAGCCGGATTATCAGGGCGACTTTTTTCTCTGCAGCCTTTCTGAATAGTGTCTGAAGCGGTTTCTGACGGAAAATATTAAACACAATCTGCAATGAAGTCAAATCATCCTGCTCAAGACAGATGAGAGCCTGTTCCACTGTTTCCACACTGGCCCCGAAATACCGGATCTTTCCCTCATCTCTCAGCACACGTAACCAGTCGAATATTTCACCGCTTTTTAACCAGCGAGCAGGGATACAATGCAACTGTGTCAGATCAATCACTTCCCTGCCAAGTCGCTGCAGAGAATTCTCAGTACACTTTCTCAATATATCCAGAGAATAATTATCAGGATATCCTTCCAGTCGTCCCAGTTTGCTGGCTACAAAAGTCCTCTCAGATTGGGTCTGTAAGAATTTTCCTATCATTGATTCGCTTTTTCCGGCACCATAAACATCGGCGGTGTCAAAAAAATTAACTCCGCAATCCAGAGCTGATTTCAGGATGGAATATACTTCTGAATCGGAAATGTCACCCCAGTCTCCCCCAAACTGCCAGGTCCCCAAGCCCACTTCTGAAACCCTGAACCCTGTATTTCCGAATTCCCTGTATTGCATTGCGACTCCTTTCCGTGATATTGGCACAAAGTCAATTCATTTGTTTGTAAATTGATTATTCTGATATTCAGTAACAATATGGAGAATTTGAGAAAGATTTCGTATTATTATAATATCAGAAGTGTCCGGTTAATTTAACAAACATAAGATTTCATAAGAAGTAGGGCACGCAAATAAATTCCAAATCACAAACACCAAATCCTAAACAAATCCCAATTACCAATTATTCAAAATTCAAACA
>JAEZKP010000028.1 GCA_023436145.1 Fibrobacterota bacterium
CAATCCGAAAAAATAACTTTTAAAAGAGGTGTGCTGGAATTTCAAATTATCAATTCCTCAACAGCTAATGTGGAATTCTTTGATCTTAATGGAAGCCTCCTTAAAAAGGTCTCATTTCAGAATACTTTACCTGGTGTTCACCGGATGAACATTAAAGACCATTTTCATGCAGCTAACATGATGGTTATCCGGGCATCCATTGGTCAACATGTGGGAATTTTCCGTTATCTGCCACTGCAGAAAGGAAAATATGCGCTGGCCCAACAGGCCAATTATTCTAAGTTAATAAATAACAAACTGGCGATAACGATAGCTACTATCGATACCATTAAAGCTATTGCTGAGGGTTACAAAGAAAAGAAGATACCAATAGCTACTTATGACACTATAGCCGATATAACTCTGGACACGATTAGCGAAGCGGTTTGCGAAGGTTGTGGCAAAACCGATTATCCAAAAAGCGGAAAAGCTTCTATCAATGTAGATGGTGCCACTCGGGAATACATATTGAAACTGCCGGATAACTACGACCCCAATAAGTCATATAAGCTGATATTCTGTTTTCATGCATGGGGTGGAAATATGGACCAGATTGCCCAGGGCGGGTACTATGGTTTGGAGAGACTAGCCAATAAAACCGCTATTTTTGTGTCACCACAAGGGCTGGAGGATAATGGCCAGCCAAGGGGATGGTCTAACCCCAATGGCAGGGATATCAAATTTGTTAAAGCTATGCTTGACTACTTTAATTCGTCGCTCTGCATAGACCAGAAACGAATTTTTTCCACAGGTTTCAGCTATGGTGGCATGATGTCTTTTGCAATTGGTTGTGCTATGGGCAATGTTTTCAGAGCCATTGCTCCCATGTCAGGAGCATTTTACAGCGGTTGTGACAAATCTCAAGATGATCCCATTGCGATGTGGATGGCACATGGAAAGTCAGATGATGTTGTTCCTCTCTCAGATGGGAAAACTGCACTTAAGCATTTTATTGACAAAAACGGTTGTAGTAATGAAACGGTTCCGGTGGAACCAAGCCCCTGTGTGGCCTATCAAGGTTGTAAAGATGGTTTTCCAGTCATTTATTGCGAGTTCAATGGCGGACACAGCCCCCAGAATTGGGCACAGGCTGCAACATGGGCTTTCTTTAACCAATTTTAGAATGATACATCATGGTTCTTTTTATTGACATAAAAATTTTATCAGGATCCATAAAAATCGCACCCCCGTGCGTCCTCCTCTTCAATTTCGAAAAGGAGAGCAGCTTTGCCGCAAGGCAAAGCTGATTTTTCTATACCGTAATAACCTTTAATAAAGATAAAGCCATCGATGAAAACCGGGAAAGAGTGGAAATTGTTACAGACTACATTCCAAAGTGTGGGTTGCACGAACTATCCTTCACGCTTGTGTATCTGTGGCAACTCTCCGGTTCCATTGATGGCAGATTTTAATTAGATTATACTTAAGATTATACTATACAATACTGATATGAATGATAGTGGTGGAGGTTATTGGTGATAACAAAATTCCTCGTTTTCCTTTTTTTACTCGTTCAAGTTTCATTTTCTCAAAATTTGGTAAACATTACCGGAACTGTTAAAAACAGCCTCACCAAAGAACCGGTTTCCGATGCCATTGTCAGACTATCCGTTTCAAAGCTGACTACGACCACTGACGCATCTGGTGATTTTAACATTTCAGGAACATCCATCCGGCAGAACATAAGCAAAAACAATAGAAAATCTGTAGTATCTGAAGCAAAACCTTTAATGTTTTTACAAGAAACAGACGGTTCTGCAGTAATCCGTATCTTCGACCTTTCCGGAAGATATCAGGCGACTCTCTTTTCCGGTACACTGGAAAATGGTGTATGGCAAATCAATCCTCCGAAACTTTCACCCGGAATTTATCTATACGTATTTGACACACCACAATCACGATACACTGCCAGATTTCTTTTATCTGAGACAAGTTCAGTATCATCCAGGGGAACACTAAAAAAATTGCAGAAAAACACCACTGAATCTATCAATATTTCTGCAAAGATAAACAATGACCTTTCAGTTATTGATACAATTGTGGTGGAAAAAAGCGGTTTCCGCTCATCCCACATTCCAATAAATTCTTACAACCAAAGTGATATAGAAATACTTCTTGAGGATACTTCTGGTACATTTATCGATGAAGCCACCATTATTCCAGATCCCTCGTGGACTTGCTTTATGCCAGATGGAATCCCGCCACCACAGCTGGGAACGACTGTATTTGAAATCACACTTCAATATAGCGCACTTCATGATGTAGGAATAACCAAATTTGGTCAACGTTACCAATACGATATCAAAAGCGGCAAAGTGACCGGTGGACGATTAAACGCAGATGTTCTCACTGGTGGCCTGGATTACGAACTTATACTCTCCAACGGATCTATTGAGGTGGAACAAATCAATATCCTTCGTACAAACGATAACATTCCCATTTTAATGCGCAATGCTGGTGTTGCACCTGCAGGAGAAAAGCAAGTGCGTATGGTGCTTGATTTCGAAGCTCCTAATTCCAGCTCATATACCTGGCTCAACAGTGGAAAATTCGCAGCTACCAGAAAAATCGACTCCGTATCAAAAACTATCACGCTCGAAGTTTATGATATTTCAAAAGTAGCACTGACCGATAAGAAAATTCAAATTAAGGACCCGACTGATGTTCCAAACCAGACCTGGGATTGTGTTAAAATTTCAGGCAGTAAAGGATCATCTGTATTTACAGAAAACGTTTCACTGGGTTCATCCGTTTCTATTGGTGCAAGTAAACGGGGTTCCCGTAACATCATTCCCATCACCGGTGGTACAACCAGCGGTCGGGTGACAGGTAAAATTCTCCCCGGAGGGGCTGACTATCAGCTTTCAGGATTGGATGCCCGGTATACACTTGCTCCGGATGATGGTGAGCTTATTATAGTAAGAAATTGCGGTTCTATGGGAGCACTTATTCCTGTTTTCGAGGCCCGGGCTAATGGGCCCTATGCATTTCTTAATGAAAATAAATACCTGAGCTCCGATCCGGGCATGGGTGGTGGTGGTGTAACAATAACTTTCTATGAAAAGAGATGATTCTCTGGTATACTTAACATTGAAAAGTCAGTTATAGCAGGCAAATCCTGTATAACATTTTTCGAAGGTCTTTTTATTAATATCAATATTCACTTTCAATCGAAAACAGGTTCAAATTTTTTTATGGCACTACTCTTTGTATCTGATTATATTTATTCCCAGTATGAATCAATGACGACATTCACTTTTGAAAGCTTTTTAATCGCACCCCCGTGCGTAACCTCTTTTCTTAACCGAAAAGAGGATCAGCTTTGCCGAAAGGCAAAGCTTTTTTTTTAATTAAATCGACCAATTGTAATGTTTAAAAGGTTTCGGAGACATGAAGGTTTGAAACCGACTGAGAAACCTGAGTTTCAGATGTTAATATTCTCTAATCTGAAGCAGAAAAGGATTAAAAACATTGTAAACCTCCTAAGAAGTAGTTTTTACAATTCCTCGTTTTCCATTTAATATCTTTTTTCAAATTCCAGCAAAAAAAAGCGTGGACATGTGTGTCCAGACTTTTATATCATTCATTCAGGCAAAAATTTTCCTTTTTTTATATATTAAATTTTGCTATCATTTTAATAATCGAATTTCATGAACCATTTTATGCTACATACAAGCAAAAGAGAGATGCTATGACTATCCACAAAGAGTTCAACCAGCTGTGCACGAAACCGATTCCACAAACCGTCTTATTTGTGGCAGTTTTAGCAACATTTCTATTCCATTTCGATGCAATTTCCCAACCGGCACAGGGAGCAAATAAGTTTCTGGGCAACATCACCACCTTTAATCAGGTTCGCACCGATTTTTCAAAGTACTGGAACCAGATTACAGGTGAAAACGAAAGCAAATGGTCCTCAATCGAGGGTACAAAAGACAAAATGAACTGGGGCGGTACCGATAACATTGCCAAATACGCCAAAGAAAATGGAATCCCCTGGAAATTCCATACACTTATATGGGGAAGCCAGTATCCTAACTGGATGAATTCTCTATCTCAAAGCGAACAACTGAAGCAAATTACTGAATGGTATGATGCAGTAGCAGAGAGGTATCCGGATGTTCAAATGATTGATGTTGTAAATGAAGCTTATCCCAGCCATGCGCCTGCTCCTTTCAAAAACGCTCTTGGTGGTGATGGGTCTACCGGTTTCGATTGGATTATCAAATCATTTCAGATGGCACGTGAGAGATGGCCCAAAGCTATTCTTATTTATAACGATTACAACAACATCGAATACAATAACGAGGTAAACTGGACTGTCAACCTTGTCCAAGCCATGTTAAAAGCCAAAGCCCCTATCGATGCAATCGGTTGCCAGGCTCACGATGCTTACAAAATATCAACTAATACTGTAAAGAATAATATTGACAAGCTGGCAGCTACCGGACTACCCATCTTTATCACCGAGTACGACATTGGTGAAACTAATGATGCTTCACAAAAGAGGATAATGGAAGAGCAGTTTACCATGTTCTGGAACCACCCCAAAATTGTAGGCATCACCTATTGGGGTTATGTGGTAGGCAGGACCTGGCGTAATGGTACCGGTTTATTGAATACTAACGGAACCGAACGGCCTGCACTCACCTGGTTAATAGACTATGTTAAGAAGAATCCAAATCCACCAAACGATTTTAAGGATATGTTGAAAATAGACCCGGTCAGCATAAAAGCTCATAATCAACCCTTTACCTTTAATGCTGATCAAAATAGAAACCGTGGCTTTGTGGAAATATTTAATCTTCAGGGAAAAAGGACCGGATCCTATTATATTAACCAACAGACAGCGCCTGTATTACAGATGATTCCTTCATCTGGTTGCTACGTGGTAAGAAAGACCGGTCATCAAACAAACATCGTTAATAAAATAAGATAGTCTTCAGCGTAACCTGTTCCCAAATATCGAAAAAACTTTTTCCACCAGTTGTGCCTTGAGATGACAGTCTCAGGGCAACTTCTTTCAGTGCTTGTCTTCATAGTTTCAAATTATCAGGCTTTATTTTTTTCCCCTAATGTCCATTATCCACACTTTTTTCGTTTGTCTTAAAAACTGGCCATATCACCTCCGGCAGCCCATCACTTTGATATCATACAGCAACAGTCTACATTACATCTGATATAGCATGCGTGCACCGCGGCTTTTTACGTGCAGGGGCTTCAATTGCAACAAATTCTTTGCAATACTTTACCAGGCACAGTATTTGTTAAAGACTCAAGCTGGTGGAAAAGTCACACAGGAAAGATACTCCTGTTAGTCTCATACATTAGTTGGAGAAGCTAAACACCAAACCCGATTTTTTTCACCCTCGAACTTTAACTACCAATGTTTAAAGGTTGAAGATAAGCAATAATGATATTGTAGAACTTTTAATATGCTGGGCTTGGCAATATTTCTAAGATTCTCTTTGCAGCTATCCCATGAAGCCCGTTAAGACTGATTTAAACTTGAGTACAGTAGTATCCGGTTAATTTAATTAGTTTCTGTTCAAAATAAAAAAAAGGTATGATTTAACTTGACAAAAGGGGTGCCACAAACTAGGTTTGTAATGATCGCTAAATAAAACAAGACTTAGAAAGGACACCCCGAAAATGAGATCGCAGTTTTCAACCAGGCCGCAGTTTTTATTTAATGATACTTATGATCATCCTGTAGCTCGCAAGTTCTATGAGAAATATAATCAAATTGACTCGATACTGGAAAATAATAATGAAA
>JAEZKP010000106.1 GCA_023436145.1 Fibrobacterota bacterium
TCGTTCCAACTCTTCTATAAAGAATTTTTTGAGCGAATCTTTACCAAAAAGCTCTATTTCTCTAGTGCCTTCAGAGAATACATGATAGAAGACCTGTGGAACGATGATTCTGGGTTTTGTGCTCATGGAATGCGTAGTCCTTTATTTTGAAGTGGAGAATCAAATAAAAATGCAGCAATTTCAGTTCCAGCGATTTAATAATTGAAGAACTGTAATGAATCTGTGGAAAAGGGGATAACAAAAGAGAAGATAGTAAATGCTTCACATTGAATAATCCCGGAGGTGAAATATGAAAAAAACATTTTCACCTCTGGGGAAATTAAGAGAAAAAGAAGTTACAGAATATCAGCTTTCAGTGCTCTGCTCAATCTCATCCTCATAAAACAACCAAACTAAGCCATTGAAAATACCCCACACCAAAAAAAAGAAATGTCTTTATCCCAGAGATGAAACCGTTGCTTTTAAAAGATTCACCTCCGGGGAGGAATGACTAAGTCCCAATACTCAAATACTTGATCAATAAAGACCTTAATCCAGTATCATCCTTAAACTTCTGATATTTAAAATGTAAACGATCAAGAATCTCATTCGCCTCCTCTTCCAAATTTAAAAGATAAGTGGGAATGTATTCATCATTTATATATGCAGGATCACAAAGACCCGGATCTGAAAAACTCACATAGATCCTGCAGGTCAATGGCCTGACCTCATAAACCATACACAATCCCTCTGAGTCACTGAGCGGACACATCCTTCTGGACTGATAAAAAACCGATAAAAGCAGATCTATTTCATCGATCTGCTGCTCATCTTCATGCAGATCAGATAATTTTTTCTGTACAAAAGTGTAGAGTCTCTCCAGTTCCGCCTGATCCTCAACACATCTGCTTAGGATAGAAGGTATTTTTGCAGGTATTTTTTCTCTTATATATTGAGTTATTATTTCAGCTTCAAAAGAGTTTACATCCTCCACCCAGTGATAACAGCAGCTGCAGCATTTTCGGCTACAGCGACATTTAATAGAAGAATGATTCAAAACGACGGTTTGATATTGCTCAAATAAAAGCAGCGTATCGTTGAAAAGATTTCTAAATCCCGGCTCCAGGCATGATGAAATATCACTTTTTTCCAAATAAGTCAGATTTGAAACAATCTGCTTATGGATATTTGCAGCAGCTTCCGGTACTGGAATTTTCTCTCCATAAAGTTCAGAAGGCAGACCAGACATAATCATTGAGGCAGTTTAACTATAAGATTACTATAATGTAAAGACAATCCGGCTGACACCGATGGTGAGAATTCGTAAACTGTCCCCGGAATATTGTCCTTGTTCTTTACCCAGCATCCAGAAAATCCTATTTTCAGATCGGCCAGATTTTTAAAATAAAAATGAGCATTCATCCCGGCGGAGATGGTTTTCTCCATAGTGTAATCAGTATTAACTGGCAGCCCCGGAATTTGACCTGGTTCACTATCCCGCCACCTGCTTAAAACATCTCTTATCCCTTTTCTCTGATATGCCACTTCTACCGTTCCAAACCAGTAGTTTTTACCAGTAACCGTCAAAGCAGTACTCAAACGGTCGCCGTCATTGGATGGAGCTCCCAGACTTTTTCCGTTATAGGTATAACGTTCACCAATATCTGCATTGAAATCAGTAACGGTGTAGAGCCATTCTGAATGCCGGTAATACTCAACCTTTAACAGATGTTCAAAAGCGATTCTGAACGGGTTGTTCCAGTACACCCCCAGATCGATCCCGTAATGTGAAGGCTCATTATCGGTTATTAGATCATCGTCAACCTGAAAGTCATCAAGCAGCACCTGTCCCTTAAGTGTAATAAACTTTACAAAAGGATGCACATTCCACTGAAAAGCCAACATCAGATTCCCTGCTCCCTCCTGGTTGGTGTTTACTACCGTATAGATGGAAACAGGGTTGAGGTAATGAAGATCAGGGAAGGATTTTTCTCTGGAAAAAATTACAGCTTCACTTATCCCCAAACTTGCCCATTCTCCTATAATCAGGTTTAGAGAATGAGCAGTGAGAAAACGGTTTATCTGTAAACCATTGTCTGTGGCGTACCATTTTTCACTATAGAATGGAGCAAAAAGATGTCTGAATTCAAAAAATGAGGAATTGATCTGCCACTCGACTGCATCAAAGCTGTATGGATTCGCAGAAAGCAAGAGACTTCGATCAGCAAATGGTCCCCAGATACGTTTTTGGCGACCCAGGCGAAAAAAACCATATTTCCAATCCAGTTGAATGTAGGCCTCCTCGATACGTCCTCTCACTCCCCTTTCCGGGTGTGCAGGATAAAGCGGATCATCCTCATACCTTTTGTCTACATCCAGTGTCTGACGTATGGTAATATTGCGAAACTTCAGATTATTTAACAGGTCAACGTGATAGAATGCAGGTTTGCTGGCATCATCTGATGGCAATAGGAATCCGGCTGCAATATTGGGTTCAATGAACCAATGGTTTTGATCGAGCTTTTTATTAGTTACCCAAAGTGAGGAATCAAAAAGGTACGCATCGGAAATATTATCCCAGAACATTCTGCTGGGAGAACTTCTGGAGTAGCCCATCTCTGAAGCAGCATTAAAAAAAGGCTGACGCCAGTTCTCAAGTTGAACACTCTGAGAGGCAAACGGAACCAGTATAGTTAATAGCCATCCCCTAAAAAGCGCTGTCTCTTTCGAAAATAACCAGCAACGTCTTGGCAATAATCTTGATGTCAAGCCAGATACTCCAGTTATCAATGTATTTGAGGTCAAGTTTAACGATCTCATCGAAATTAGTGATTTTGTTGCGCCCAGAAACCTGCCACAACCCGGTAACACCCGGGCGGATACTGATACGTCGATGATGCCATTTCTGGTATTTTGCTACCTCATCGGGAGTGGGAGGCCTGGTACCCACCAGGGACATCTCACCTTTAATCACATTTATAAGTTGTGGAAATTCATCCAGACTGAACTTGCGCATGAATCTTCCTATCATAGTGACTCTGGGATCATTTTTTATCTTGAACACAGCTCCGTCACACTCATTTTGATCTAAAAGTTCCATTTTACGCTGCTCAGCATCCATAGCCATTGAACGGAACTTGTATATCACAAACCGTTTTCCATTCTTGCCCACGCGAACCTGTTTAAAGAAAACAGGGCCCTTTGAAGTCAGTTTTATAGCCACGGCTAAAAAGGGATATATTATGATCAGGATCATTAATCCAAATACTCCCCCTACCAGATCAAACATTCTTTTGAAAAGCATCTGGTCAGGGTCCAAATCAACAGTGTGGGAAATAAGCGTGGGTCGTCCCATGAAAGGATGATACTGCCATTGAGCAAAACTGGTAGCTCCGGAAAGGTTTAAAAGCACTCTTGCCGGACGTCCCATCTCCTCACATATTCTGAGATATTCATCCACCTGAAATCCTTCACGGGTCAATTTACGTGGAATACAGAAGTATACTTCCTCTACATAATAGTTTTTCAGTATCTCTTCAAACTCCCGAGGCCCAATACTGAGATCCAGTTTACGAATTACCCGGATTCCCCATTCCGGGTGAGAACTGATTTCATGACTAATCTGTGATGCCTGACGTCCTCTTCCGAAGATTATGATGGTGGTAATATTATGGTTTTTTCTGCGCAACCAGACGATACCTCTTTTGATCAGATATTTCTCTGCGGAGATAAAAACAAAGGAGAAAAAGGCAAACGTCAGATAAAGAAGTCTACTGTCAAAGCTGTTAGGTAATATGTAAAGTACAGATGCACCCAGGATGCCGGCAGAAATAAAGATCATGAGAATTCTTTTAAATAAACCACTCATCCAGTTGAAATTCAATACAGAAAGAAGCGATCTGGTCCAGGCAAAATAAAGATAGAAAAAAATAAAGCCTACGACCATTATCCAATAATTGTATGCGGGAAAAAGTTCACGGTAACCGGAGTTGATAAGATAGGCCAGACAAAAGGCCAGAAAACAAAGCATGCAGTCAACTGCAGCAATAGCCTGTTTCACAAATGAAGAATGTTCTTTGAGCATTTCCAAATCCCAGCAAATAAAATTGCTAAACGTAACTATTTACACTTTAGAGAAGCCGGATAGAAAGGCTCCGGTAGCAGGATAATAATCTCCTGAATTATTCACCCCGGAAGAACCGATGAAATTCCTTACATCAGTGTATTTCCGGAAAAACTTCCGGTAGCAACTGATGCGATTAAATCCGGTTAATCTGCTGTAAAACTGAAAATACCTTTTGAGCCAGCTGCTCAGTACTACCTTCATTTGAAATATAACACCATGTCTGGGCTGAAGGAGGTGAAAAGGTACTTTCCTGTATAATCATTCTTTGTATTACCTGATCTTTCTTAAGAACACTGTTTTTTTTTAGTATGCGATCCAGTCTGGTCTGCCGTGATGCATTGATCCAGATTCTGACATCAAACCAGCTGTCAATGTTCCATAATGGAATTAAAGCTGCCTCAAGCACTGTTATCTCTGATTGACCAATTGAAAGAAGTTTTTTTAACCTATTAAGAAGGGGCGGATGGGTTATGGAATTAAGTCTAAGAAGAGGCTCAACAGAACTGAAAACGATTAAACCAAGGGCATGATATGAGATTTTATTATTCTCCAGAATAGAATCTCCAAATTCAGCAATAAGCTGCCTTTGTATCTGAGGTTCACTTTCCATCAGAATTTTGGCTTCATGATCTGCATTTATCAATGTCGCCCCGGCATCGGCAAAGAACCTTGAACAGGTTGTTTTCCCAGAACCCATATAACCGGCTATTCCAATTTTGATAGAAGCCATTAACTACTCATTTATGATACTTGACAATAGTAACCCGGTTTGCCTTATCATTGAATACCAGACCATCCACGTAATGACGCACAATAAAAAGACCCCGACCACAGTCTTTTATCAGATTCTCAGGAAGGGTGGGATCAGGTACATTATCTGGGTTAAATCCTGAGCCTTCATCCATAATTGAAATTACCGCCTTGGATTTATCCACAATGTGCCCCATAATCACTTTTTTGGCAAAATCTTTTTTGTTACCATGGAGTATTGCATTCACAATCAGCTCAGTCAGAGAGATTTTCATTTTCCGGATAGCATCATCGGTGTACCCGCAGGAATCCATACTGCTTAAGATAACCGCGACCGCTCTGTCCATGTCCTCATAATACCGGAGAAATTGCAGATACACCGGCTCATCCTTGGAAAAACCCAACTTCTCTTTAATCTGATTTTTCCTGGAGACAGTTAATATTTCCACGGTCAATAAAGTTATATCGTCTTCATAAAGGTTCTCACCATGTTTACCGGTACAGCACATTCTGATTTTACCGATGAAATCCTCGGGCGTGCCTTGGTAAAGAGTATCGGAAATGGAATCTTCCAAAGCGAGCCTCTCTGAAGTATTATTTCCGGAGAAACAGTGATAAAGTCCATCTGTAAACATTATCAGACAATCACCGGGGTTAAGATACACTGAGCGCTCCTCAAAAAAACCATCCTCAAGAACACCAATAAGTGTCCCCTGGGTTTTGAGCATCTCTATTGAATTTTGTGCTCTGCGGAATATAACCGGATAAGGGTGACCGGCATTACAATACAAAAGTTTGTTATCATGAAGATCCAAATACCCCAGAAATGCAGTAATAAAACAATTCAGGGAAAGCTTCCTTATATCTGTATTAACCTGCTCCACTGCGGCTCCGGGAGAAAAACCGGCTTTCAGATATGAGGAAAAACGAATCTTAGCTGTCGCCGATACCAAAGCAGCCTGTACTCCATAACCGGCTACATCAATAATCATGAAAGCAATTATATTATCAGAGATCTGAACGACATCAAAAAGATCTCCACCAATACGCTTACAGGGCATGTAAAATGATCTGATCTCCAGTTCCTCTGCAACGGGCAGTATCTCTGGAATCATGGCAGCATGAACCTTACAAGCTACCAATAAATCAGCAGCGCTGGAATCTTCAGTCTGATTTAAAGAGGACTCTTCAAGACTTTGCACATTTAATCCAGAATGAATGATTGATAGCGATAAAGGTAAAATTAACAAAAACTCTTATAATTCCCATCGATACAACCAATTATACTTATTTTTCATCTAAAAGTCTAATATTACCTGAGTTGCTGCAGCGGTAGATATGTTAATCAACAGCAATGTTCATGATTTCAGAAGAGCTTTGGCAAAAGCAATCTGCTCCTTAACACTTCCGGAACCAGTACCTCCATAGATATTTCTGGCATCAATTGCATTCTGCCAGGAGAAAACCTGCAATACATCCGAATCAAAGAGGTCTGAAAAAACAGAGAGCTGCTCTTTGTCCAGATGGTTCATCTGAAGCTTATTTTCTATACAATGGGCAACAATTCTACCAATAACCTTATGAGCATGGCGAAAAGGCATCCCCTTACGTACCAGATAATCGGCAAGGTCAGTGGCCAGAAGAAACGGGTCCAGATCATCAGCAATATTCTCTGTATTTACCTTTAAAGTGGCAATCACCTGGGTGAACACCTGAATCACAAGATCCAGCTGAAAAAAACTGTCAAACAAAGGTTCCTTATCCTCCTGCAGATCCTTATAATAAGTCAGTCCGATGCCCTTAAGAGTAGTCGCAAAACGCACATAATTTCCGATAAATCTTCCACTCTTGCCCCGAATAAGTTCCAGTGAATCAGGATTTTTCTTCTGGGGCATAATACTTGAGCCGGTAGACCAGGCATCATCCAACTCTACAAACCCAAATTCCCGTGAACACCAGATAATCAGATCTTCAGCATACCTGCTGAGATGAATTCCGATGGAAGCAGCAACAGAGAGCGCTTCCAAAATAAAGTCTCTGGAGGAAACCGCATCGATACTGTTATGAGAAGGTGTCGAGAAATCAAGGTTACGGGCTAAACTGAACCGATCCACATTAAAACCGCTTCCAGCCATCGCACCTGCACCAAGCGGCATTATATCAGCAGTACTGATCGCATGCTGCAATCTGCTCTTCTCCCGTTGGAGAAGGAAAAAAAATGAAAGCCAGTAGTGCGAAAGTAACACAGGCTGAGCCTGCTGCAGATGAGTGAATCCTGGAATAATTATCTCAGAATCCGTTTCAGCACGACAGATCAGGACATTCTGAAGATCATTTATTGCATCATTTATCTTATTGAGAGCCTTTTTAACATATAACCTGCTATCAGTAGCAACCTGATCATTGCGTGAACGTCCGGTGTGAAGCCTGGCTCCCACATCTCCGATCCTTTCAATCAAGACTCTTTCCACGGCCATATGAATATCTTCATCCTGGGGCAGAAACTCAATCAAGCCTTTGGAATAATCAGAAAGAATATCTTCCAGCCCTTTTTTTACCAGCAGGTACTCATCAGCAGTAAATATTGCGATCTCTTTCAGAGCACCCGCCCAGGCGATACTTCCCCGGATATCCTCTTCGATCAGGGTCTTATCAAAAGGTAAAGAGTTATGAAACTGTTCCATCAAGCGATCTGACGGTTTGCTGAAACGCCCATCCCACATTTTCATAAAGAAACGCCCTTCACTTTCATTTGCAAATTAGTTCTGCCGTTCCATTCGTTTTCATCAAGACTGAAGGCCAGATTTATTTCTGATGCTTGGCAGATCTCATCATATCTGTCTCCAAAATTAAACCCTATAGCATCCATACTGACCCCATCACCCACAACCAGCATCTTAAGATGATTCTGACCTACGACTCTGGGGTTGTATTTACATTTCAAATTTTTACAGAATAGAACCGGTCGCATGTTTCCGGGCCCGAACGGGGCCATTTCATTTATGATACGGAAAAATTTAGGACTCAACTGCGACAGGCTGATTTCAGCATCCGCAATGACCTGAGGAACCAGATCCTGAGCCGATATCATTGTGCCAACAACCTGATTTAACCGCTCACGGAACAGGTCTATATTTTGACATTTAATACTCATCCCCGCCGCAGCAGCGTGCCCTCCAAAACCTTCCAGTAAATCGGAGCACTGGTTGAGAGCTTCAAGAAGATGCAGTCCGGGAATACTTCTGCCTGATCCACGTGCAATACCATCAGGACCAATGGAAAAAAGTATGGAGGGTCGGTGAAACCGGTCTACCATTTTAGAAGCTACAATACCTATAACCCCCACATGCCAATTCTCCCTACCTACCACCAAAGCGAAATCTCTCTCAGGACTGCTGTTTTCTTCCACCCAGGCAATTGCCTCTTCTGCAACTGCATTGTCCAGCGCTCTGCGCTCCAGGTTAGTCTCCCTTAATTCCTGGGCTGTCTGATCTGCAACCTTTTTATCATCAGTCAAAAGTAACTCAACCCCTCTGGTTGCATCTCCCAACCGTCCACCGGCATTTATGCATGGAGCCAGCTGAAAAACCACCTCAGCAGTAGAAATGAGTTTTCCCGAAAGCCCCTGCAAATCTATCAGAGCTTTCAAACCAATATGTGAAGTTTTATTGAGAAGCTCAAATCCATAGCGTGCAATAATCCTGTTTTCACCTATCAAAGGAACAATATCCGCAGCAGTTCCCAAAGCAACTATATCAAGATGAGGAAACCACAGCCGGTCATTAATTCCAGTATATGTAGCCAAAGCCTGACAAAGCTTTAAAGCCACGCCGACCCCAGCCAGATTTTTATCCGGATATTGCGAGTTGTGCACTTTGGGGTTAATAATTGCAGACACTGCAGGAAGACAATCTTTGGGCTCGTGATGATCGGTGATTATCATATCCATACCCAGTTCACAGGCAACAGAAGCCTCATAAACAGCAGTTATCCCGCAATCAACAGAAATGATCAATCCGGTGTCTTTTGAAGCAATCTGCCTGATTCCACATTCAGACACTCCATAGCCATCAGTCAACCGGTTGGGCAGGAAATAATCACAATCTGCACCCAATTCCCTCAATACCTTCACCAGCAATGCTGTGGAAGTAATTCCATCCACATCATAATCACCGTATACTACTATTTTTTCATGTTTGTTCAATGCTTCAACGATCCGCACTATCGCCTGCTGCATTTGCTCAAAAAGAAAAGGATTGTGAAACTGGGAAAGGTCAGGCCTGAAGAAAGCTTTACATTGCTCATAAGTGCACAGGTTGCGGCCCGCAAGAATTGCTGCAATACCGGAGGGAACCTTCAACTCCTGTTGAAGACGGCTCACTACAACTGGATCGGTTTCCCGCACCAGGATTTTTTCTCTGGCCGAGAGAAATGGATTCATGCTATTTTAACTCCCGAAGAAACCAGTTTGTGAGGCTGAATCAAAACTACCGTGCCATCGGGATTCTGTGCAGTGAGGACCATCCCCTCTGATTTTTGCCCCAGAATGGTCACAGTCTTCAAGTTAGTCAACACTACCACCGATTGACCTGTTAGTTGTTCAGGTGTATAGCTGCTGGCGATTCCCGCAATTATCTGTCGCTGTTCTTTTCCCAAATCCACTTGCAGTCTAAGAAGCTTTTTTGATTTTTCCACACTCTGAGCGCTAATGATGGAACCCACCCTTAGATCATATGCTTTAAATGCTTCTACATCGATTAAGCCCTTATCCTCCTGGTGAACCTTCTTTGTGCTGGAAGCAAAAAGCGGTTCGATGTCCTCTTTTTCCAGTGGTTTAACCAGTTTCTCTGTTGGCCCCAGTGTTCTGTTTTTTAAGGAGAAGTGGTAATCTTCCCATGAAAATGTCATAGACAACTGCCGTTCCACTCTGGCAGAGAGCTCCGGAGTAATGGGTTTGAGAAAAACCGCCATAGCTTTTATAAGATTAATGCAGGTAACCATAACAATAGCAGCACTCCAGGGCTGAGTTTTTATGATTTCCCACGGCTTATTGTCCTGATAGTATTTATTTCCCAGACTCCCCAGAGCATGGACCTTTTCCACTACCAGTTTCGTTTCACATTTTTCAAAATAACCGGATATCTCGGAGGCTGCAAGTTCAACTATTCCACAAATTTTCTCATCCCAGGGTTGGTCCGGGATTTTATTATCGAAATACCGTTCACAGAAAACCATAGTTCGATGATGGAGGTTTCCAAAATTATTAGCCAGAGTAGTGTTTATCCGGTTTAAAAACTCCTCGGGATTTAAGTCTATATCCGCTGTGTTAGGCATCAGTTTGGTGCCGAAAAAAAAGCGCAGATACTCCGGTGCCTGGGGATGATTGACTTTTTGCAAATATTGTCTGGCCAGAATGAAAGTGCCACGGGACTTTGACATTTTCTGTCCCTGAATGTTTAAGAAACCATGCACCACAATTTGCGAAGGAAGATTGAATCCGGAATTTTTAAGCATGACCGGCCAGAAAAGAGCATGAAAATAAACTATATCTTTACCGATAAAATGAATTATCCTGGTATTGCTTTCAGGTGTCCAGTAGTCCTCGATTCTCTTTCCGTTTTCTTTGCACCACTTCTCTGTGGTGGAAAGATATCCCACCGGAGCATCCATCCACACATAAAAATATTTATTGTCGTATCCCGGGATCTTAAAACCGAAATATGGACCATCCCTGGATATGCACCATTCATGCAATCCCTGATCTATCCAGTGCTTTACATAATTTCTTATTTCATCCTGTAAAACGCTGGTATTTTCCACATATTCTTTCAGAAAACTGCTGCAGTTTTCAAGCTGCACATATAAATGGCGGGATTTCCGGATCTGAGGTTCATTCCCACAGATAAAGCAACGCGGTTTTGTCAATTCAACGGGTTCATAGGTTGCTCCACACGCTTCACATACATCTCCATACTGATCGGCCGTTCTGCAGCGGGGACAAGCTCCGGTGATAAACCGGTCAGGGAGAAAGCGATTATCATGAGTACAGAAAAACTGATCTATCTCTCTCTCCACAATCATCTCATGCTTGAGTAGATTGTTATAGATAAGTTCCGCATATCTGCGGTTTTCCTCAGAATTGGTGGTATAAAAAAGATCAAAATCAATGTCAAATCCGGCATAATCCCGCATGTGATTCTGTCTTACCCCGGATACCATCTGTTCAGGAGACTGGCCGTTTTTGAGTGCAGAAAGTTCAATTGCGGTCCCGTGAGTATCATCGGCACAGATAAAAAGTACCTGGTAGGAACGAAGCTTCTGGTATCGCACAAAGATATCAGTCTGCACAGCCTCCAGCAGATGCCCCAGATGTATGTCACCATTCGCGTAAGGTAGTGCACATGTAACCAGAAAACGTTTGGAGGCAGTGGAACCCTCAGGTGACATTTTCTACAATTCCTTTTCCCAGTTCATCAGGAGTAAACCACTCCTGTCCTCCTTCATCAAAATTAACCAGTCCCTTCTCCTGGAAGATATTGATAAAAGAAAGCGTACCGGTTTTCCCGTTAAGGGTAATTTTACAGTTCAGAGGCGGGAAGTTCTTAAAAATGTCCAGATAAGTATCGTTCTCAAACCGCATACAGCAGAGAAGTCGCCCGCAGTTTCCGGAAATCTTGCTGGGATTCAATGCAAGCTGCTGATCCTTGGCCATTTGAGTGGTTATTTGCTCAAATTCATTGAGGAATGCACTGCAACACTGTTTCCTCCCGCAAATACCGCAACCACTGATCCGCTTTGCTTCATCTCTAACTCCGATCTGACGCAGCTCGATGCGGGTTCTGTAAACAGAAGCCAGATCTTTCACCAACTCTCTAAAGTCTACTCTCTGAGCTGCAGTGAAATAAAAGGTGATCTTACTGCCATCGAACTGAATCTCCACATCCACAAGCTTCATATCCAGATTATAGTCTTTTATCTTATCTTTGCAGACGTTAAATGCAGCAGATTCCTTCTCTTTATTCTTCTGAAATATTTCCATATCCTCAGGAAGTGCTTTTCTTATAATGCTACGGGTTTCACCTTTACCCCGCTTGAGCCGGACTAAAGATCCAACCAGTGAGGATTTCCCCAGATCGTGGCCCCGCTCCGCTTCCACCACAACATATTCACCTTCAACTATTTCAAGATCATTGCGGTCCCGGTATATCGCTCTGCGCTCCCCTTTAAAGACCACCTCTACCAACTTATTATTTTTGCCCATTAAGAATCTCCATTGCCGCAATGGCAAAATTAACCAGAACCATAGTAATATTAACCCTGGACCTGACCTGTTTTATCGCCTTTTCGCATAACTCCACCAGTAATTCAAGCTTTTCGGGTGATCCAACCGCTAAATCCACAGTGAAAGATCTGTCGCCCATAATATAGTTTTCAGTTCCTTCAATGTTCCTGAAAAATGCATTGCGAAGAAGCCGTATTATATGTGTGAACATTTTTTCGTAAAGGCTATCGTTATTTATAGCACAAAGTCTATCAATCATCTCTGAGATGGCAGACCAGTTCTGCCCCACAGTCAGTTTCCAGAATTCACAAGCATCCTTAATAATCTGTTCATCAGAGTTTTCCAACAAATAAAGCGATTGACCCAAAGAACCGGTACACACCAGTTCCTCCAGACGATGATCATCCGGCTGCACTGAAAAACGTGATATCAATTGTGAACGTAACAGTTCCGGCGCAAGATAAGCAAAGCGAAGAATCTGACACCGGGAAACGATTGTTGGAAGAACCGCATGAATTCGCTCTGTTAAAAGAAGCATCAGTGTGCCAGCGGGTGGCTCCTCCAGCGT
The DNA here is from genome assembly GCA_023436145.1 of Fibrobacterota bacterium. Lineage (GTDB taxonomy): Bacteria > Fibrobacterota > Chitinivibrionia > Chitinivibrionales > Chitinispirillaceae > JAAYPC01. Next base: position 12,706 of record JAEZKP010000106.1, read on the forward strand.
TTTTAACATAGCATTTGCAGCCCCCTTCTGCATACTATCTATTCCGTCAATAATCACGATATTTCTTCTGCCATCAACCGATCCCCTGAGAATAGCATGATTTACTTCTCTAACCCACTCCAGCGGAATTGAAGGTAAACCTGATAAGTTTTGCTGCCGGTAAGGCTCCGCAATGCGCTGGCGGACACTGGTGGAAAGTAGTTCCCAACCTGCACCGGTCAAACCATCACCGGATTTGTGCTCTTTTTCAAAAACCATCGGCATGATTATATGAAGCCCGGGATGGGCAAAATGAAGAATTTTCCTGCAGGAATCACACTCATAACAGGGTCTGCATTCAGAGTCATTGCATAATAACGCCATAGCAAGTTCAACTGCACCGGCAAATTTACCTGTGCCACATGATCCACAGAAAAGATACGCATGACCTATAGTGTCACTTTGTAAAGCGGATTCAAGTACACCTTTAATCCGTTCCTGACCGATAAACTTTTTCCATCTTATAGCTGGCATCTAAACCCCTACTTTTCAAGCCATTCTGCAGGATCGAGCGGATTAGTCGATTTTCTGATTTCAAAATGAAGTTTTGACCCGCCTGAGGAACTCCCTACTTTTCCCAGAACTGTCCCTATCTGGACTTTCTGATCCAGATTCACTGAAACCTGCTGCAGTTGCGCATAAACAGTCATGTATCCGGATGAATGATCAATTATCACCATCTGGCCCAGTCCTCTCATAAAACCTACATGGATTACCGATCCGGGCGCAACACACTGCACCTGCTGCCCCTCTTTTACTCCTATGTCGACTCCATTATTCATAATAACAGTTTTGTAAACCGGATGGACAACCTTGCCAAATCCATTCACAATCGATCCCTTAACAGGCCAGCTCAGTTTGCCTCTCCTTTTTTCAAAGGTAAGCACTCCTTTACTTATGCTCTGTTCCTTTGCCTGCTTACGCTTTTTCTCCAGCTGCTCGATAATTTTCTGTAACTGCTTCTGAGATGCCTCCAATTCAGCAATCATTGTCTGGAACGCGTTTTTTTCTAAACGCACCTTCTCCAGCATGGCTTTGTGCAATGATTCCTCTTTTTGCAGGGAAAGCTGCTCCTTCTTTTTATCTGAAATCAGCTCTTCAAGACGCTCTCTTTCCTTCTGGCGCTCATTTTTTCTGTTATCGATCTCTTTTCTGGATGATTCAATATCCCTGACTAATCCCTGATCATATCTGTTGAGCTCTTCGATATATCGAACACGGTCAAGAAGTTCCAATGGACTTTTGGCAGCCAATACCAGAAAAAGAGGATGCGGAGAACCAGTCATGTAAGCCTGACGAATTCTCCGTTTCATGATCGACTGACGCTCAAGCAGTTTACTTTGAGCCTTGTTTAAAGAATCCTGTAGCAAAGTTATTACAGAACCCACTGTATCTATTCGATGCTCCAATAATTCCAGATACGTCCTGGAGGCTTTAATATTTTGCTCAACCTGTTCAATCTGCTCCAGATAATTACCTTCTTCTTTCTGCAGCCCCTTTAGTCTTTCCCGCCCTTTCTCAAGCTCATTCTTAATAGAATCCATCACTGTGGACTTCTGCTTAATCTCCTGCTCGTAGTTATTCACCACATTATCTGTACCTGCAGCAGAAAAATGAAGCACTGCAACAAACAATATATAAGCCTTTAAACCAGAAATTTTCGCACCGCACTGACACTTCCAAACCAACCGAAAAACACCCCTATAGAAAAAATTCCGGTAATTATTTTGAAAAGAGAAAAAGCATCACTTCCCCAGATAATTGGCACCTGCGCTAAAGATCCTTTTAAAATAAACAGTACTACCACACAGATAGTGGCTCCAGCCAACCCCTGTAATATACCCTCCAATATAAAAGGCATGTTAATAAACAATCTGGTCGCCCCAACCAGATGCATATTACGCACTAACTCTTTTCGGGCATAAATGGTAAGCTTTATAGAATTGGATACCAGAAAATAAAGTACAATAAACATAATCACCAATAAAACCAGTGTTATCATTCCAAAGTACCAGCGGAACTTTTCTACCAGATCTATCCATTCCCTGGAATAGCGAACACTTTCGATTCCAGAGAGCGATTTTATATTCTGCTGTAAAAGATTGGCTCCCTCCGCAGATTGATATTGATCAAGAAGAAAGACTTCCAGTGAAGCAGGAAGTGGGTTCTCATCAACTGACTCAAGTATCTCATTCCCATATAAAGCAGCAAATCTTTCCCATGCCGTATCTCTGGATATCGCAATAACGGTATCCACCTGTTGCATGTTACCAATCTTTTCGATAAGCTCATCGAGTGCAAGGGAATCTTCCGCCAGATCATCAGAAAGATATACTGCGATATCCGCCAGGTCAGAAGCTCTGCCAATAAGATATTCAACGTTGATTAATGCAAACACCACCAGACTCATGAAAAAAAGTGATGCCGCTATAGAAACGATAGAGGCTACAGTCATAAGCTTTGCCTGATAAAACCCCCGTACCGCTTCTTTAATGAAATAATAAAGAAGTCTCATTTTTCGTTTTAATTGTCCTCAATAGGAATATGCTTTTATCAAAGCAGTCCCGAACCTCAACTGCAGAGATTAGTCTTTAAAACCCTATAGTTAACCTGGAAATTACAATAGGATTACCTTTTCAGCCCTGAATAGAGCATGAAATCAATTAATAAAATAATATGAAGCACACAAAACCCGTGAAGGTATAGGTAAAAAGTCACCGGGATTATTGAACTCTAAGAAACCCGCCTTCTGTAACTTTCAGAATGGAAGCCTCTGTGTTTTCTCCATTTGTTCCATCAAAGGAGATCAAACCTGAAAGTCCCTGATAGTTTAGTGTTTTTTTCAGAGCATCATTAATTCTGGAAGGGTCATTTCCTGCATAAGCCAATGCTTTCATCACTAATGATGCAGCATCGTAGCCAAGCGCAGAAATCCGATCAGGTTCAGTATTGTATCGGGCTTTATAAGCAGATTTAAAATCCTGCCACATTTTCTGATTCTGATTTAACTCAAAACTGGTAGATATTATGGCATTGGCAACATATCGTTTTCCGTCCTGAATCACCTTAGGATTATGCCATCCATTAGACCCCAGCATCTGGGTACGAATGCGATGGAAGTAGACTTGAGGGGCAAGCATAACGATGTCATCTGCATCACCGGGCATAAACAACCCTCCTACTGAGAGCGTTGAATCGAGGTATTTTATACTATCCGCCCTGCTCACACTTCCCTTAAAATCCAGTCCTCTCTCTATAGCCATTTTCTCCAGATGACGTTCAAGAAGTTTGGCCCGTAAATTCAAAAACTGAGTAGCAAAATCATTAGCCCCCTCTTCATAATAGTCTTCACAAACCAGTTCAAGATTTCTTTTCTGAATCTCGGCTTTGAAATTTTCAGCCAGCAACTTTCCATATGCATTATTGGGGGCAAGTATGGCGAAGTCATTAATATTTAGATTTTCCGCGGCATAACGGGCGACTTTTCTTCCTAACACTCCTAAGGTTACATTCATCTGATAGATATTTTTACCTAAAGCGGAAATACCATCATCAGTAGCAGTCGGTGATATCATGACTGTTGGATTGTTCATTAACATGGCAGCACTCACTGTAGCAGTATGGCTTAAAACCGGTCCGATCATTACTGGAACCCTGTGGTCTTCAATAAGCTCTCTGGTACGGCGGGCGGTTTCCACCATGTTACCCCTGGTGTCGAGTACCACTGTTTTAGCGTTTAATCCATTGGAACTGTTGGCTTGATCCACAGCCAGCTGCACACCCTGATAAATATTTTTTCCTATCTCCGCTTCTTCACCTGAAATTGGAACTAATACTCCAATTTGAACCACACCACGCTGTTTCTGTTGTGCTAAAGTGATCAGTTCTCTTATTTTAGGCTCATATACTGAACGCGGATACATCTTCCGGAATTCTTCAGCATAATTTTGAGCCTTTACAAACTGACCCAACGAAGAAACACTGGCAATCTCATAAAATTTAACCACCTCAAGAAGCTTTACATTAAGCGGCATAGTCGAAAGTATTTCAAACTCTTTATAAGTAAGCTGCTTACAGATCTTCTCAGTGTTACTAAGAATGAGGGAATCTATAACCCTGGAAACACCAGCTTCAAGTGCACTGGATAAAGATGTGATCGCCTGCTGATATTTCTCCTCTTTTGCCAGCGCAATTCCTGTAACGTAATAAAGACGAGGCAAAAAGGTGGATTGAGGGAACTTCTGACGAAACATGGAAAACAACCGGTAAGCTGACGGATACTCTCCTTTTCTGACCAGCGCCTCGGTAATCAGTGGCACCATTTTTTCTGATTCCGCATTTTTACCATATTTTCTCAGGTAGGAACGGCCAACCATAATGGTGGAATCGTATTTGCCCTGGCTATACAGTTCAACAGCTTTATCAAAAGCAACGCTACTTTGAACCTTGTCTGGAAAAAACATGCATCCAAAAACAACTATAAGCCCCCAAATTGATCTTTTCATTTTCTACTCCAAAAAATATCTGCCAAACTCTGTGGTATCTATTGATGAAATGCTTCGACGCAGTTTGTCCTGCTCAGAGACTTTTCCTGGAACATTTTTTTCCAAAACAGAATCACTGACAAATATCGGCGTTGAACACCTCATAGCTAGTGCTATTGCATCACAAGGTCGACAATCTATAAAAATCATGCTATTTTCGTGCGCTAACTGTAATCGCGCCTGAAGACTCTGTTCGATCATATCATAAATTACGACTCTGCTCAATACTCCACCAAGCTGTTCAAGAATAATTCTGGCCAGATCTATCGTAAGTGGCTTCTCTGGAACCACCTTCAGACTCTCAATAGCAATCGCACTTGCCTCCAGAGGTCCTATGGGTACAGGAAGTGTCCTTGTTCCACTTATCTCTTTCAGAATAATTAATGGTGAATTTCGACCTGGATCAACCGCAAAGGATGCTACCTCAACCTGAATCAGCATGTATACTCCTGCTGCTAGTAAAAAATACTGCCGTTACCTTTAGATTCAATCAACTATTCAGCTTTTGAATCAGTTCTACAAAAAAATACACTCGCTAAGTATAATTACCAAAATTTTGCATTATCCTGGAATAAGAAAATGGTGCATTTTTTTCTCCAAGCGGATTCCACCGATCAAATCGTCTGTTACCATAGAGGAAGCCCCCGGATATGCCATGAAATTATATTTGGAAGCTGTACTCTTTCAATAGAATGGATTTATATGAAAAAACTGGTAACATTTCTGGTTCGTTTTCGCCTGCTTGTTGCCCTGCTTTTATTATCAGGCACTATTTTTTTCACTTATTATATAACCACCATAAAGGTTGACAACGACACTTTTAACTCCATCCCAAATACACTCAAAGCAAGAATCGATTATGAGAAACTCAAAAAAGAGTTCCCAACCCACTATACTATACTTTTTCTGGCAGAATTCAGCTCTGGTACACTATCTGAAAAAATCGACTCCCTTCGCAGCTGGGCAAATGACTTTGAAAAACTTCCAGGAATTTTAAATGTTGCAGATCTTAATTCTGTGCAGATACCGGTTAAGGGTGGTTTTCTAATCAGAAGCGATTTTCTGATATCCCGCAAAGACTCTTTGAAAGAGGAACAGATCCGTGATCGGATCAATAAGAATCGAGAGCTCTCCAAAATGTTCATTTCAGAAGATGAAACTGTGGTTGGGATGATTCTCAATGTTGGTTCGATGTCTGAAAGGACAACCATTTTTAACAGAATTATTGCTAAATCAGAATCCATCAACCAGAGCGGACATATTGAAACCTACATGACCAGTGAAGCTGCAGCTCCCTATTCGATAACCAAAATAATGCGCCGGGATTTCAGTTTATTGCTGCCAATATGTTTCGGTCTGATTTTTATTCTTCTGTATGCAATATTCCGCAATCTTTACCATGTAATAGCCACTCTCCTGGCAATAGCAGTAGCACTTATCTGGACATTCGGTTTTGTCGGCCTGCTTGGAATACCCTTTACTGTAGTACTTTCGATAATCCCGGTCATAATATTCCCGATCGGTGTAGCCGATGCCATACATATACTGAAAACATATTCGGAACAGAAATACATCTGCAAAGGTGATGTCTCTCAGGCCCTCACCATCACCTACAAGGAACTTTTTAAGCCCTGTTTTCTCACTTCGCTCACCACCATGATAAGCTTTCTCTCTTTTGCCTTTACTGAGATCTCCTGGACCCGCTACTTTGGAGTCTTCACCGGTGTAGCGGTACTTTTGGCATTTGTCTTCAACATTATGATTCTTCCTATATTTTTACTCATGGATAAGTCATCCGTTTCACACAAAACTAATCCCACAACCAACAACAAACTCCTGGATTACCTTTTGAATGGTCTGGCCCGATTTACTTTAGAGGGCAAAAAATGGATTTTTATTTTCCCGGTCCTGATATTTGCCTGCATTACTGGTTTCAAGATGGTAAATACTGATAGTAATCCCATCTCCATGCTGCCACAAAATAGCATCATCCGGAAATCCGACGCTTTCATTAATAAGCATTTTGGGGGTACCCGTTTCTTTTCAGTAATGCTGGAATGTGAAGATTCTACATTCACCACCAGTAACCAGTGGGAAAAAGTTCAGCAAATCACCGAATTCATCAAATCACAGGATGGAGTAGGCGATGTCACCTCTGTTATCCCCCTCATCAACCGTCTAAGCACCATGCTGAGCAATCAACCTTTCTCAGGCGCGGCAATTTCCATGATCACCTCCACTAAAGATTTTTTCGGGAAAGGTTATTCTGAGTACCTGAAAGGTTTTTTATCTGAAGACAGACACAAAACGCGGCTTAATGTAATCTGCAAAAACAGCAGCGAAGTGAGTCCGCTGCAAACTGTGGCGGCTATCGAAAAATTTGTCTCTGAGAATTTTAAAAATTGGAAAGTTACCGTGTCAGGACCTGCAATACTCACCGATGCCATGGGAGAAATTCTGGTTAACACTCAAATTTCCAGCCTGATTTCCACCTTCATTCCGGTCTTTCTGTGTATGGTGGTTTTTTTCAGATCAATCCGGATAGGGCTTTTCTCTATTTTTCCCATTATTTTAGCTACTGCTCTGATTTATGCACTTATGGGACTATTTGGAGTAACCATTAACTCCATCACTGTGGTAACTATGAACACCTGTATCGGGATAGGGATCGATTACGCTATACATTTTATTTCCGGATATCTATACATCCATAAGGGGGGAGACCGCAAAGCAACTCTCAGAGAGGTTATCAAAAACAAAGGCACCCCGATTCTTTTTAATACAGTGATTGTTGGAATAGGTTTTTTTGTTCTGGCCTTCTCGAGCTTTCCACCAAACAGGGATTTTGGAATTCTGGTTCTTATATCTATGATTGTAAGCGCTCTGTTTTCAATAATATTTTTAACTGTTTTAATTTCAAAATACGGAATCGGCAAAAATAATTTGGGAAAGGAAACCGTATGAAAAGCATTATCCTGGCAATGACAGTTCTTTTAGCCGGAGTATCCTATATTAATGCAGGTGATATAGCATCCCTTAATGGTACCTGGTGTGTTGGTGAGGAAGGCTTTGTTCTCAGATTTTTTGGGAAAGATTCACTGCATGTAACCAGTAGCACCGATGAAAGTATAAAGGCAGAAGGCTCCTATAAAAAAACCGACACCAGTTTCACTGCGACAGTGATAAATGGAGATGTTTCCATGAAAATGAAATATCTTTATCGCTGGTGCAGCGCAGATTCCATAAAGGCAAAAGCAGAACAGTTCACGATCAACGATGAGCAAGTCAATTCGCCTGAGGAATGGATGTATATGGTACGCTGTAAGGGACCTGAAGAAAAAGACCCCACCAGCTCTAAATCAGCACCTGAGGCTTCGGGGAAGAAAAAAAACTGAGAAAAACCGATACCCGATTAGTTACACATAGTATTTTGTGAGGCGAATCTAACTGGAAACGAAGTACAATAGAATAAATGAAAATTACCTTTATCTATCCTAAATTTGACAAATTTCTTGAAACTTATCCTGAACTAGCTGAATTTCCGGCAATTGCAGCAACCTGGGCATTCCGGATGCCTCCTGCCATGGGAATTCCTATACTGGTAAACCTTCTCCCCTCTGATATCAATTGGCGGATCATCGACCAAAACATTGAAGAAATGGATTATTCAGATGATGCGGATCTTTTTGCAGTCAGTTTTTTTACCCCCCAGGCTGCTTACGCCTATCAAATAGGTGACAGATTACTGGCAATGGGAAAAAAAGTCATCATGGGTGGAATGCATCCATCGATGGCCCCCCAGGATACTGCTGCACATTGTACTTCGGTCTGCATAGGAGAGGCAGATACAATCTGGTTATCAATTATTGATGATTTTAAAGCCGGATCATTAAAGAAAATATACCAGTCAAGCTTCCCGGAACCACAACAGATCGCCTCCCCCAAGCCTGGGATATTTGCAGTAGAAAACAAGTACGACTGGCACGCCTCGCTTATATCAGTAACTAGGGGTTGCCCGTTTGGATGTGACTGGTGTAATGTGCCTCTTTATCAGGGGGATAAAATCCGGTTGCGCCCCATGGAAACAGTGGTTAAAGAGATCGAGCAACTGTCCGGAAAAGAATTTTACATTACTGACGATATGATAATGCTCAATCGACCCAGAATCCAGAAATATGTAATGGAACTTTGTGAGAAGATCAGAGATTTTAAAGTTAATATGTTTCTTTCCTGTTCTCCGGCAATGAATACAGATCCTGCATTTCTGGATGCCATTGCTTCCGCAGGTGCTAAAAGCATGTACACTGTATTTGCCAGTGACCCAATAAGTGTCCGTTTTTTTGCGCGCCATCCGGGGATTTGGCAGCGCACTCTTGATTTGGTGAAGCAACTGGAAGATCGCGGTATCCGCTTTTTTGGCTCTTTTGGAGTCGGGTTCGACTCCTGTATGGAAGACCAGTTTGATCTTATTCTGGAATTCTGTGAAAAAGCTTCTGTTAAAACTGCAGAATTTTTCATTGCCACACCTTTCCCGGGCACCAATTTCTGGAAAAAAATTGAGAGTGAAAACCGTTTTATTGAGACTGACTGGCGTAAATTCAATTGTGCCAATGTGGTATTCAAACCAAAACACACTTCAGAAAAGCAGCTTCGGGATGGATTTGTCAGGTTGTGGCGGGAATTTTTCTCTAAGGTCGATTATGAAGAATCGCTCTCCTCATTTCATCAAAAACTGGAAAACATATTAAAATCCAGAGAATTTTCCCAGGAAGTCAAAGATGCAGTAGCGCGTGGAATCAAACAGAATCAAATAAATGTAATAACCCCGTCTGTATGACATTGAAAACCGGAGTAATTATGAGCAAAAAGGCAATTATAACTGGTGGTTCGCGGGGAATTGGTGCAGCCATCGTAGAGACTCTTGCCAGTGAAGGTTTTGAAGTAGTATTCAGCTATCTTTCCAACAAGCAAAACGCAGATGCTCTTGTACAAAAGATTACTGAGCAAGGTGGCAAAGCTGCTGCCTTTCAGCTGGATACTTCAGATTACCAGTCATCTGTTACTTTTGTTAATCAGGCAAAAGAATTTCTGACCGATGTGGATCTGTTGGTGAATAACGCAGGTATTACCAGAGATAAGAGCCTTTTTATAATGCAGAAAGAGGAATGGGACAGTGTAATAAACACCAACCTTACCGGTTACTTCAACGTCACCAGGCAGTTAGTCGGTTATTTCTTCAAAAACAAACGTGGATGTATTATTAATATTACCTCGGTTAGTGGTTTGGTGGGAATCGCAGGACAAACAAATTATTGTGCATCCAAATCCGGTATTATTGGCTTCACCAGGGCACTTGCCAAAGAAGCAGCAAAATTGGGAATACCGGTAAACTGCATCGCCCCAGGTTACATCGACACTGAAATGACCCGTCTTCTTCCTGAAAAGCACCTTGAAGAAATTAAGAATATGATCCCTATGCGCAGGATAGGAAGAGCTCAGGAAGTTGCAGACCTGGTCTGTTTTCTCAGTTCAGAAAAAGCCCGTTACATTACAGGGCAGGTATTCACTATCGATGGCGGACTGACAGCCTGAAAAAGGGAGCTCTAATGTTTGATATCTGTGAAATAATGAAAAATGTACCACACAGGTACCCGTTTCTGCTGATTGACCGGGTTATTGAGTTTCAACCAAATCAGTCAGTTACAGTTTTAAAAAATATTACCATCAACGAAGCTCAGTTCCAGGGTCACTTTCCTGATAAACCTGTGTTCCCCGGAGTTTATATTATTGAGAATATGGCCCAGGCTGCCTGTTTTCTCCTTTCTAAATCAGGTGGCGGTTTAGTAAAAAATGCGGTTTATTTTTTAGGCAAAGTCTCAAAAATCTCTTTTTTACAGCCGGTAACCCCGGGAGATCAGCTCATTACTACCGTTACTATTGAAAAACTTATGGGTGACAGTTCCATGGTTACTGCCAGAGCCACTGTGAATAGTAAACTTGTCGCCAAAGGCGAGCTTATGTTTGGAATGCGCAGAGAGGAATAAAGCAAATAAGCAATTTGTTTTTATTTTCCTAATTAACTATATTTACCATTCTTTTTAAAAAAAATCCCACCCGGGATAGAATAAAACTATGAGTGAAAACAGAGTTGTAATTACCGGATTAGGCCTTGTAACTCCAATAGGTACAGGTGCAGAGAAATTTTGGCAAGCCGCAATCAATGGTGAAAACGGTGTAAGACCACTTAAAATCTTCGATCCCACTGATTTTCGAACAAAGACTGGTGGAGAAGTTTTAGATTTTAACCCTGACGATTTTCTCACCACACAGGAAATCCAGCAAATGGGTCGCTCAAGCCAGTTCGCTGTTGCAGCAGCAAAAATGGCTATAGAAGACTCTGGAATCCAATGGTCAAAATTAGACCCTTACAGAGTAGCTGTCAGCATGGGAACCACCATGGGAGAGCCCCAGATTCTGGAAAAAGGTGTTAAAATCAAATACCAGACTGGTGACCCACAACAAATTCCCTCACAACTGCCCAGACAGTATCCCTGCGGCTCGATTCCTGCAAATGTCGCCCGGAAATTTGGCGCAAAAGGGCCTCATATCATGATCCCCACTGCGTGTGCCGCTGGTAATTATGCTATCGGGTATGCTTTTGATTTGATCAAACTAAATAAGGCCGATGTGGTTATTGCAGGAGGAAGTGATCCGTTTTCCGGTATCGCCTTCACCGGCTTCAACCGGCTGTTGGCAACCACTCCGGATGTGGTTAGACCTTTCGATCTTAATCGAGCGGGTATGGCAGTCAGCGAAGGTGCTGCAGTGCTGCTTATTGAACGACTTGAACACGCTTTAGAACGCGGTGCTTATATTTATGCCGAAATTCCGGGTTACGGACTGGGTTGTGATGCATTCAAAATGACCATTCCTGATCCTGATGGTACCGGGGGTATCATTGCGCTTCAACGCTCTATTCAAAATTCCGGCATTTCAGTTAACGATATCGACTACATTTGCGCTCATGGAACCGGCACCGGGGAAAATGACAAGTCTGAGACTCTAATAGTAAAAACCGTGCTAGGAGAAAAAGCTAAAACCACACCGGTTTCCTCCCTTAAATCTATGCTGGGTCACACCATGGGGGCTGCTTCTGCTATTGAAGCTGCAGCTTGCGCACTGATGATCAAACACGGAATCGCTCTGCCAACCATCAATTACCAGGACCCCGATCCCGAATGCGATCTTGATTATATTCCAAATAAAGCCCGGGAGATGAAGCTGGACACGGTTATCTCTAACGCATACGCTTTTGCTGGAAACACTTCTTCACTAGTCCTTAGAAAATTTAAAGGGTAAGATGTCAAGCATGCAATCCAGAAGAATTGTAATAACCGATGTAGGAACTATCAGTGCTTTAGGAGTGGGCTTCAGCAATATCCCTGCGGCTATGGCTCTTCCACTGTCCAAAGTATCTGTAAAAGATTATGAATTCCATCAATTCGACAAAGAAATTCTTTGTTTTGGAATCCGTGACTTCGATCCTGTAGCAGTACTGGGAAAAAAAGGACTGCGCACAAAAGATAATGCCACAAAGCTTCTTCTTGGTACCTTCGAAACCGGATTTAAAGATGCAATGGAATCTTTAGACGATCAGAATCGACCGGGAATCTGCATTGGAACAGCCTTTGGCAGTGTACAGAGTATCGGTGATTTCCTCAGCGATTCCATTGTCAACGGAGTCAACAACGTCAACCCTCAGGCTTTTGCCAATACAGTAATCAATTCGCCTACCGGTAACGCAAATATTCGCTTTATTGCCAGAAACCTCAGTGCAACCATTTCTACCGGTTTCAATTCTGGAATAGATGCATTAATTTACGCTTTTGATTACATTCAAAGAGGTTATCTCAGCAGAATCGTTGCTGGTGGCTTAGAAGAACTCAGCTACTACAGTCTTCTGGGATTAAGCAGAATGGGTTTACTCTCACCCTCTTCAAATATCAGACCTTTTGCCATCGATAGCGATGGTATAGTCATGGGTGAAGGGTGTGCTTTATTCCATTTGGAAACAGAGGAAGCAGCAAACCAACGCAACGCCTCTATTATGGCTGAAATCGTTGGTGTTGCCAGTGGATTTGAGCCTGAAGCAGCATTTGGCAATGCTCCCGGCGCATACACAGCCGCATCAGTATTTAAATCTGCCTGTCAACAAGCCGGTATCAAGCCGGAATCTATAGATTTTATCGCATCCTCTGCCAATGGCAATCCACGCAGCGATAAAATTGAAGCTGCAGCTCTAAAAGAAGTATTTGGAAATAAGACTCCAATCACCACCTATAAAAATCTCATCGGTGAATGCTACGGTGCATCCGGTGCCATTGTAACTGCATGTGCACTTTCCGATCTTAAAAATGGTACAATCAGCGGCACTACTACTGCATACAATACCCTTTGTGATCTGCCTGTGGTTTTCAATACAATCAAAAAAGAATCTACCTTCGCAATGGTAACATCGGTTTCCTGTGATGGTAATTGTAGTGCAATAATACTAAAAAATCGTAAATCATAACAATATCTTATAACCTCAAGCCTGTGAGGAGCTGATAAATGGAGAGAGAAGAAATAAAACAGACTGTAACTGAACTCATCACCGAAATTGCAGAAGATATGGATATTGATGAAGAAAACATCACCGATGATGCTAATTTTGTGAAAGATATGGGTTTAGATTCTATGGCACTTCTGGAGGTTCTGGCAACCATGGAGAAAAAATTCGGTGTTTCCATACCCGAATCAGAATTCCCCAATATTACTACCATCAATAAATGCACCGACACGGTCCAGAAATATCTCGCTGCTAAATAAGCAGCCCCAATTATTGCGGTTATCATCAGGTAACCGCAAATTTCTCCTGCCTTTACACCTTTTCCATGCAATACACCAGTTAACAGGTATCAGCAGCCCCGAAATTACCTCATAGTATACCTGATATAGTGAATAGATTGATTGCATGACAAAAGGGATACCGGTTAGCCCACTCTCTGTATCAAACCCATTTTAAGCAACAGCCCTGCAGCTCTGGTTTCAGCAACAATTCTTTTGTCTAACCGGAATAATAAATCCTATGGCCTGACGAACTCTTTTGATGTATTTTCCAAGTCTGCAACATTCATTTTTAGTCAGATTCGCAGAAAAAGCAGACTTATCCTCCTCGAAGGAAAAAGATCCGCCTTAATTCAAATCCGATACAGGATGCTTTTTTTTGAGATACTTGCTGACAATATCACAAATTAAACGTCAATGAGGTAATTTTTGGCAGATTTCGATGTCGCAGTTTTAGGTTCTGGTATAGCCGGTCTCACTTGTGGTGCATTTCTGGCAAAACAGGGAATGAAAGTGGTAGTGTTGGAAAAACATTATCAGATAGGTGGATACACTCATTCCTTCAAAAGAAAAAAATTTAATTTTGAATCAGCCGTGCATTCTGTCCCTTTGGGAAATAACGGTCTTATCATGCACCTACTGAGACAACTGGGAGTTGACCAGGCTGTAAAACCCCTGGAATTACCTTCCATGTATCATGCCCAATGGAGCGATTATGCTTTTACCATGCCGGTGTGGTATAATGATATAAAAACCAAACTTCAATCCGAATTTCCGCACCAGAAAACACAGATCTCCAGTCTTCTTGGTGAAATGCACCAAATTTATGATGCATTCATTACCCCGGTTTTGCAGGGTTCTCTTCAAGAAACCGATTTTTACCGGGATTATATTTACCGTCATCTCAACCAGTCCTATAAAAACTATCTATGTTCATTTCTAAGTGACCCCAACCTCTTGCGGGCTTTTTATTCACAGTGGCCTTACGGAAGCAATCCCCCTTCTAAAGCTCCTGTCATGTATTATGTATTGATGTTCATAGTACATGCCCTGGAAGGCTCTCACTATCTTGAAGGTGGGTTTTGCACCCTGGCAAACGCCTTAGCATCGGTTATTACCTCTCAGGGGGGAGAAATACGCACTAAAGAGGAAGTGATCGGATTAAAAAACCAGGGCCAAACCGTAACTGAACTGAGCCTCAATTCCGGTGAAGTCATCTCAGCAAACCTCTTCGTTTCCAATATCAGTCCCTATATTCTGCATAACCAACTGCTGGAGCCTCAGATACGCAACAAAATCTGGCTGCGCAGACTTAATAATCTCAAGCCCTCATTCTCGGCAGTCGCTCTTTATCTGGGACTTAATTCAGCTGTTTCTGATCTTATTCCTGATAACATTCATTTCCATTTTGCTGATAACGATGATGATCGTATTTATGACCGCATAATCAGTAACAGCTCCTCAGAGATCGATCACTTGCTCTTTTTACATCCCAGAACTCCTGAAGAACACCACACTCTGACTGTTTTAACCTATATCCAGAAATCTTTTTCCTCGAACTGGAAACAGGATAAGAAATTCTTCGCAGAAAAAATGCTTGATAGTGCAGAAGCTTTGTTTCCTGGTCTTAAAAATCGAATCGAACTGATTGAAATCGGTTCTCCTTCCACTTTCCAACGATATACTGGAAATACTGAAGGTGCTCTCTATGGATTTGAAAACACTAACCAGATCTATGGAGAAGCCAAAATCCCCTCAACAACCCACTTATCCAATCTCTTTCAGACCGGTCACTGGGGAAAACCCGGAGGTGGTATCTGGAACTCGATGTATAACGGGTATATTACTTTTCTGACCATAATGCAGAAACAGTTGGTTTTAAGCAGCAACTCAGACTCTGATTAAATCAGATTTAATAATTATAAAACTAAAAGGATGAGTAAATAACATGCAGGAAAAAAAATTTGAATTTCTAAAACGAACCTTTTTTATGGGTCCGTTAATAATGTTACTTCTCATTCTGCTGGAAGTCGCAGCATATTTTTTTCATCTGAAGTACCCATTCTCTCTGAATTTAACCAGACAGACACAGATTCTTATCACGATTCCGTTAGTTTTAATATTTATCACTGGTTATCTGTCCTTTTTACTAACCTATAGAAAACACAGTGTGGGAAAGAAAGTGATAAAAAGCGGTCCTTACCGCCTGGTAAGACACCCTTTATATGCAGCAGACATCTTCACGTTACCATCGATAGCAGTTGTATGGTTTAACAGTATCGCATTCGTGATTGCATGGCTGATTCTTTTATTTCTTCTTCATTTTATAGTGAAACCTGAAGAAAAATATATGGAAAAGAAATTCGGCGAGGAATATTTACAATATAAGAGAAAAGTGCCATCCATTCTACCATACAAAGGATTCGTGAAACTCTAAACCGGCACACCATCTGATTTAACATCACAGACTCGGGCAGTGCACTTCTTTGTGATAACACCTGTCATTTTTGCTGGTATGTTGACAGGAACCGTTTCATTTTGTGGATAGCTTCTTTCAATTCATCAGCTCTGGGCAGAAACACCACTCTGAAGTGATCTGGAGCAGCCCAGTTGAAACCTGTACCATGAACCAGCATGATCTTTTCACTTCGCAATAAGTCAAGCACAAACTTTTCATCACTATGAATATTGAACTTCTTGATATCCAGTTTTGGAAACAGGTAAAATGTTGCAGAGGGCTTAACGCAAGTCATACCCTCGATCTGCGTTATTAAGGAATAACAGATATCTCTCTGTTCTCTGAGCCGTCCACCCGGTCTGGTCAGATCAAAAATGCTCTGATACCCACCCAGAGCAGTCTGAATAATCGACTGTCCAGGAACATTGCTGCAAAGCCGCATGGATGCCAGCATGTTTAATCCTTCCAGATAATCTTTTGCTATACGTTTATTGCCGCTTACAATCATCCATCCAACCCGGAAACCGGCAATACGGTATGCTTTGGATAAACCATTAAAGGTTACAAACAAAACATCATCGGCAAGCGATGCAGTTGACACATGTACTGTGTCGTCATAAAGAATCTTATCATAGATCTCATCGGAAAAAACAATCAGATTGTGCTGTCGCGCAATCTCCACAATCTCCCTGAGAAGCGATTCAGGATATGTTGCACCGGTAGGGTTATTGGGATTGATAATAACAATTCCCTTGGTATGCTCATTTATTTTGGCCTTGATATCATTGATGTCCGGATACCATAAAGCTTGCTCATCACAGATATAATGGACAGCTGTTCCACCTGAAAGATTTACTGCCGCAGTCCACAGAGGATAATCCGGTGATGGCACCAGTATCTGATCACCATTGTCAAGCAATGCCTGCATGGCCATAACGATGACCTCGCTTACTCCATTGCCGATAATTATATCATCAATCTCAACTCCGTTTATTTTTTTCTGCTGGCAGTACTGCATAATAGCTTTGCGTGCCTGGAATAGACCTTTGGAATCGGAATACCCCTGAGTCTTACTGAGATTGAGAATCATATCATGAATCACTTCATCAGGGGCAAAAAGCCCAAAAGGAGCAGGATTTCCGGTATTCAACTTCAAAACCTGGTAGCCTTCATCCTCAAGCCGTTTCGCTTCATCTAAAACCGGCCCGCGAATATCATAAAGTACATTGTCTAATTTTGAAGATTTTTTTATCATAATCCTTACTCCAAAGGGGACGGCAATAAAAGTTGACTTTTTAATGCGTCCTGAAATGAAAAATCATATTAGGTAAGCAGATCTGGTCAGCTGTTAAAATACAATAATGTTTTCAAATTTGTCCAAAAGAAGTACATCATGCAAAGAAACTATTTTTCCTGCCAGCTTACCAGAGTAAAAGTGTTACCGGAAGCACCCGGAGCCTGAGGAACCGATTTTTCATAGGTTAGAAAATTCCAACCACCTGTTTTTCTAAGGTTTTTCTTACAGATAATCGATCCGGTAACATTTCCGCTTCCGGTTTTCTCAAAATCCCCATTCATGGCAAAAAGCAACCCACGAACATGTCCGCTTCCACTGAAATCGATTTTACCATTTATACTCAGAGCCAATGGGTAATTCTGAACCTTATGATAATCACCACTACCAGAGATATCTATATTACCGGTAGCAATAATGCAACCCACAAAATCACCAGATCCGCTTCGTTTGAAATCACCGTTTACCCACATTATTCCACCAGGTACATGAAAAGAGGAAGATCCACTGATGTGTTTATCAGAGTTGAAGACCTGACCATTTGCCATTGCATGCTCATAATATGGAGCAGTGTTAATGACCGGGATGGGGATGGTATCTACGGGTCCGATATTTTTAACACCAATAATTCTGCCGCTGCCGTTTTCAGAAATCCAGGGTGTCCAGACATCACCGGTTATGCCACAGGAACCCTTTCTTTCCAATCCACCACAGGCAACAATATAGGCTGTAATATCACTTGAGCCATTCATCGAAAAAGACCCGTTGCAATGCACAATCCCCACTCCCGCATTTAGCCAGCCGTTTCCAGACCAGCTGATCGAACCACCAGCTGCGATAGCCTTATTGTAGGCATCATCAGGTGGAAATGCCCAGCTTACCGCATAAACTGTTTCTATAGACTTCAGCCTATTTCTATAACTTGCTACGGAAAAAAGCCAAAGAGTATCAAATGCATTTATAGTCGAACAGGAGACGGTATATGCTCCTCCATTGAAATTTGAGTTTTGCACAATTTGTACTCTGGAGTTGGGAGTCAAATTAATCTGACAGGATTTTAATGATGCCAGAGCATGTTCCTTACCGGCTTCTGCGATATTGAGCAAAGTAACATCTATTCTGTGATCAGCAGTTTTATTAATAGAATTTTTTGTAGATTTAAACATTATGCTACTTAAGATTATACCTACTATCCCGATAACCAGAACAGTAATCAGAGCTGAGCCATTTTGATTATTCATGCGAGCTCTCCGGTTTGGAATAGAAAAATCAAATACTTATTAAAAGGATATCTTCTTAAACGGTTAAAATAACGGAACTGTCGTTTCCGGTTTTGCTCAGTTAAAAAAGCCACAATTCAGCGCACAGACTCGTTTTTGCATTTTTTCTTCACAAAATCTACTACTGTGAAATCCATTGGTTCACAAAAGATATCGGTTACACTCTGTTAACAAATAACCGGAAACCTTTTTCCAAACTGAATGAATCTGCCAGCTGCGGATAGGATGACTGAAAAAACCAGACACGTTTTTTCTGAATAATCAACTTCCTCCATTGCTTACTTGTCCGATGAAACAAAACAGATGGTAACCAAATACCAGTCCTGAAAAAAAACATGGTACTATTTTGAAATGATAAATCATTTGCTGCTTTCGATCTGACATCAAAGCTGATCAAGCAGGAAATCTCATAGGATGATCGGCATCAGGCCCGCAACGTTACGGGAATCGAAAGCATCTCATTTTTCTGAAACAAATTACCTTTACAGCCAAGGTTTTTGGGTTCCTTTGTAATCTTGTTTCGTACACAATTTGTGGACATTTTCTTTCATACCTTATCATTTTCAATGAACTATGTGTATCAAATGAAGCTATATTAAAACAGTAACAGACGCTCTTTGAGCGTCAGAGTGTCCAGAAGTAATTATTTACATATTCTGTTTTATGGATTGAAAACTTTTATATCAAATAAAGCTGATAATTTCACACGGGGGTGTGTATTTATGTTTTTTAACTGCAAAAAAAAAAGCCTGGTTCATTTATTCTCCTAATCCTTCTTAATTTCTCCATTATCGTTTCTGCGCCCACAGATGAAGAAGTTCTGACATCTGCAAAAGAAAAAGGAAAGCTGGTTGCAGATTACTGGCTTAAGAGATCCGGAGCAAAAACCAGCTCAGATTATTATGCGGATATCTGTTCCTATTATGGCGTCTGTATACTTGGTGACGCTATGACAGACAGCTCATTTTTCAAAGAGATAAATAAGAATTATAACAGAACATCGCCAATCAAAACCGATAACATAGACAATAATTCCTGTGGGATTCTTCCACTCCACCTCTATTTACATAACGGTAACGCAAATCACCTTAAGCTGGGAACTGATGCCGCTAATGCAAATATCAATAAAGGTGGTCATGTCAGAAATGCCATTGATGATACCTACATGACAGGTTCATTAATGATTCAGGCATACCGCGCAACAAGTGATACCAAATACCTAGATTTTTGTGCTGATTATCTGACAAACTATATGAAAAATCTTCAACAAAGTAACGGATTGTACTGGCATCACAAGGACCTTTCCAAACAATTCTGGGGAAGAGGCAATGGATGGGGAGCAGCCTGTGCAGCAGAACTAATTCAGGTACTGCCCGAAAATCATAAAAAATACCAGGACGCTATTAATGGCTATAAAAAGCATATGAAAGGCCTGATCGATGTTCAGAATGAGAGTGGTATGTGGAATCAGCTCCTTGGTTCCACCAGTCCAAAAAACTGGGAGGAAACATCAGGAACAGCCATGTTCATTTTTGCAATCTTCACCGGGATGAGATTAGGGTTGCTGGATGAAGAGACTTACCTTGAACCAGCAAAAAAAGGGTGGGTGGCACTTATCAAATATGTCTCTTCTGATGGAAGACTGGGAAATATTGCTGATGGGTTTTGGCCCAAAAGCGGCACCGCAGACGAGTATTTAAATGCTACCAAAGGTAATCCTGGAAACTCCCATGGTACAGCTGGCATTCTATGGGCTGCAACCGCTATTGTCAGATACTACTCCGAAAGAGTCGGTATTGCTGCATTTCCTCAATTACGCAATTCACCGCAATATTATCATATCAATACTCACAAATCGAATATTCTGTTTGATCTTAATGGCCGCAGATTCTCACCTTCAGGTATAACCGGTAATAATTTCAAACCATCATCAGCTGTTATAATCGATTTAGGCAATACAAGAAAAAAGACAATTACGATTGATTAAACCAGGAACAAACTGTTAAAACTGTAATGTATTTCGCACGGGGGGATTTTATGAAATTATATATAGCAGTTCTGACAAGTATCACCCTTCTGGCAGTGTCTTCACACTGTCAGACACAGAAAAACTGGGTGGATGCTGAACTTATCGAATACAACAATAATGGTGCCTGGTGCTGGTTTCAGGACGAGAGGGTGGTTGTCGATACAAACAAGCAGAAGCTTGTCATTGGCTCTACCGGAAGGGGAGGAAGTATCGATGTGGTTATTTATGATATACAGAAAAGAAAAATCGATAGTAAAACTCAGATTGGAAAGCTGACCAGTGATGATCATAATGCACCAGGGCTTCTGATTCAACCTAAAACCGGCGGCTACATTGCGATGTTTGCAGATCATTATGACAAGTATAACAGCCGCTACAGCATTTTCGATGGTCAAAAGTGGTCTGCAGAAAAACGTTTCGACTGGACAAAGATTCCAGGCGGAACCGATTATACCATCGCCTACTCCAATCTTTACTACCTGTCTTCCGAGGACCGCATATACAACATGGCAAGAGCCAATGACCGGGCACCCAATTTTTTGTATTCAGATGATGAAGGTAATACATGGAAATTTGGCGGTCAGCTAACCACCAACAGCAGCAGCACTTATAATAAAGGCTATTACAAATACTGGGGAAACGGTGTGGACCGGATTGATATGGTTTTTACAGAACAGCACCCCCGCGATCATACCACCAGCATCTATCATGGGTACATTCAAAACCACAAGGTTTACAATTCTGATGGCAAAGAGGCCGACGATGATATCTATGACCGGCAATATATTCCAACTTTTGATAAATTTACCAAAGTATTTGCACATGGGACTGTAGTCAATGGAGTTACTATGGGGAGGTGCTGGCAATCGGATATGATGCGCTATGATGATGGCTCCATTGCCATTCTTTTTAAAGCCAGAGCAAACAATTCAGAAACCGATCACCGCAATTTCTACGCCCGTTTTGATGGTAAAGGGTGGAAAATCACCTATATCGGAAAAGCGGGAACAAAAATGTATAGTGATGAGCAGGATTACACCGGGTTAGGTGCATTGTGTCCTGATGATCCAAACAGAATTTATATCTCCTCCCCTTTTAATCCGGGTGATGACAACAGTAAAGCTGGCAAGCGGGAAATCTGGAGAGGTACTACAAAAGATAATGGCCAGACCTGGCTTTGGGAACCAGTTACCGCTAATTCATCGGAAGATAATTTCAGGCCGGTTGTTCCAAAATGGAAAAAGGGAAAAGAGGCGCTGTTATGGTTCCGGGGCACATACAACACTGCACAGATATTCACAACCAGGATAGTGGGTACTTTTTATGAGTATGATGCTGTAAAAACGGAGAAAAGAAAAGTCCCTGATTCCCACTCTGGCAGTCTTTTGTTGACAGGAGAAGAGAGATTCTACTCTCTGGATGGAAAGCTCATCAAATCGTTTAGCTCTTCAGGCAAAGGAAACATCCGGTACGGTATGAGACCCGGCAATGTATATCTGATGACCAGAAATCAGGGAAATCATGTCAAGCTGATGGTGATTGAGTGACAGAGCACTGGTTATTCCAGAGTACTTAAATCAACTACCTTGCTTTTATAACAGGAAAACTTGCCGAAAACAAACTGCCATGTTATGAAAATTATTTGCCTAGCCTGTCAGAGGCTGGCAGATAATTTTATAGACTCAAGGGTTTTTATTATTTCTGAAATATCACGTTTTTCCTCATCATTAACAGGCTCATTTGTTAATGAACAATTATTGAATTCATGCCATTCGTGATCCAAATCTACATCCGTTGTAGCGAAATGTAAGTCTTTTATTTTCAATGCTGAAGCCACAAAGAACTTTTTATCAATCAGTTTTGATATAATCTCCTGCCTTATTGATTCAACAGACATGCAGCTTTTATTGTAGAAAACCACCTCGCCCCAATTTTTATAATTACCGGCATCTCTATACAAATATTCAAATTTTAAATTTTTCATATTGATACTCCAGGTTAGCCAACAGCCAGTTTAGCACTTTCTTGCCATAGATATGAGGGCAAAGGAATTTTAAGGTTCCAGGTAATGTTCATTGGCTGATTGCCTTCAAACGATTCAAACTCAACAGGGCCAATATTTACAAAACCCATAGTACTATACCCATCACTGCTACGCTCACGTATAAAAAGAATGATTTTCTTACCGTTTTTTTTATGATGTATGTAAGATAACCCTTTCCCCTTTTCAGAGTGAGCAGAATTCTGTGTCTGCCAGTGAAATTTATTTTCACAGATCGCAAAGTCATGATACATTGTGGTTGGAGAAAATTTCTTGTCACTTTTTTGTAATGTTACGAAGAGAAGTTCAAGATTGAGCCGCTTGATTTCATACACTCCTTCAAGACTTCTTTTTTGGGTTGAAAATGTATTTTCTCCCAATGCTGCCAAAATTTGATCCCTGCTGTACCTTGAATGCACGTGTAAAGGTGTTTCAATCCCAATATCCATTTTCAATTCTGTAATATCCAGCTTGTTCAACAGGTGTTCTGTCACCTCACGAAGTTCTTTCACCATTTGTGGATTTGAACCCAGTTTCTGAATACTTTCTTTTAATGATGAAAAACCAAGTTCGATTCCTGGCTTCTGCCAGAAATCATAATGTACCATTAGTGCCATCTGATTTTCAATGTAGTTACCAGTGTCCCACGAAAATTCATTTTTGATCAGTTTCATTATGAAAGAGAGATAACTAAATGATGTACATTGATTAATCCGGTTTGAGATTGCCGAATACATGGCCTTCTCTACCATAGGATCTAGTGCATCCTCCATAACACCAGATTCTACACAGAGCCTGCTCCATCCCCCTGAACCCTTAACCTTTGGTTTGTAAATGTCCTCGATAACCAGATTTGGATAAAATTTAAGAAAGTTATTCAAGCTCAATGGTATGGTAGCATTATTTGTAAATGATCTGATCCAGTTTTTAAGATTACTGGCTGAAGCTATTGCCCTTTTAATATTATTTAAAATATGCTGCTTTGCCTCTTTTTGCAGTACGATTGAACATCCAAGGGGTAAATGTGGAAAATTCTGTTCAATCTCATCTTTAATTGACGTATGACCCTTTCCAACTAAAGCCCTGAATTTCGAAGAAAAATCATATTCTGGTCTGGCATTACCCACAAAATCAAGCACTGTTAGACATTGCTTACCATCAGCCAATCGCAAGCCACGTCCAAACTGCTGAAGAAAAACGGTCAAACTCTCTGTCGGACGTAAAAATAAAACTGTGTCGATCTCTGGTATATCAATACCTTCATTAAAAATATCAACCACAAAAAGAACATTAATCTCACCTTGTATAAGTTTTTCACGAAGTACTATCCGTTCATTACTATTCTTACTTGTAAGGACTGCTGATTTAATACCTCTGAGTAGAAACTTTTGAAACATGTATTCTGCATGTTCTTGTGATGCACAGAATCCCAGACACTTTGTTGCATTAATGTCACTGATGATGTCCTGCATGTTGCGAAGAATATGCTTTACTCGCTCATCATTGGCAGTATAGACTCTGGTAAGTTCTGATGCCAGATATCTTCCCCTCTCCCACTTCAGGCCATCTAAATTAACAATGTCATCTACACAAAAATACTGAAATGGACAAAGATATCCTCTGTTAATTGCATCTGGCAAGCGAAGTTCTGCAGCGATTATATCGCAGAAATCAGAAAGAATGTCGGCATTATCATGCCGTTCAGGCGTTGCAGTCAAACCTAACAAAACTTTAGGCGTGAAATATTTAAGAATCGGGCGGTAACTATCAGCTGCAATGTGATGGACTTCATCTATAATTATGTAATCGTAATAATCTGAAGTTATTTGGAGGGATTCCAGTCTGTTATACAATGTCTGAACTGATGCAAAAAGATGCCTGTGGTGTTCAGGCTCAGAACCACCCACCCATAACTCTCCAAAAGAAGACTCCCTTAGTATAGCCCTAAACTTATCACGAGCCTGCCTGAGAATTTCTTCACGATGGGCTACAAAAAGCAGTTTTGTATCAGGCTTTTTTCGGTAGAACTCCCTGAAATCAAACGCTGATATGACCGTTTTTCCGGTTCCTGTTGCGGCAACAATTAAATTTCGCCAACGGTTGTGTATTGTGCGTTCAGCGACCAATCTGTCAAGAATTTGTTTCTGATACGGGTGAGGTTCTATATCAAAAAATAAGGTAATCTCTTCTTTACTATCCCCTCGCGCTTTTTTTATGGATTGACGTAGCTTTATTCGATGCTCTTCATCACCTGATTTGTAAAGCTCGAAGTCCGGTGAATCCCAATACGTTTTAAAAGTAGACTTAAACTTTTCCAGTATATGGGGAATCTCTTGTGAAGTTACCTTAAGATTCCATTCCAGGCCACTGGTAAGTGCCGATCTGGAGATGTTAGATGAACCGATATATCCAGTATCAAAACCGCTATTTCTTCGAAAAATATATGACTTTGCATGAAGTCTTTCCTGGGATACATTGTAGTTCAACTTTATCTCTGTGTTGGGAAGACTGGCAAGAAATTCCACTGCTTCAACATCGGTTGCACCCATATAGGATGTAGTTATTATTTTCAGGGCTTTCCCCTCACCAGTAAACCTTTTCAATTCTTCTCTAAAAATCCGTATACCCGTCCACTTAATAAAAGATACTAACCACCAGATCTCATCTGAAGAGAGTATTTCCCGCTTAAGCTCAGACTCCAGAGATAATCCGACATTGCTTCCAGTAAACAATTCGCTTTGAGAAAGACCTGTCTGCGGAGTAATTTTATCAATATATTTCTCAAGATCAATTTCAATTGAATTCTCTTTTGAAAAAAGAGCCGTAAAAAGCATTCCCTTTGTTTTTATAAGGTTTTCCGAAATTTCATTTTCATTCAGATAACCAGCTAGCCATTTAATAAGTTCATTACAAAGCTTAATCTGATGCTGAATACGATCATCACTACCGGGTAACGAATCGAGAACTCTATGTAGAATTGAACTGATGAAGCGAGATAAGTAAAGAGCTGCATCTGCCTGTTGCAGTTCCTGATTACCAATGTAATACTTCTCTGAGTGTTTTTCCAATTCTTTATAAAGAAGGTCGGTTATCAGTTGTTCGTAGATTCCTATTGGTTGCATCTCATCTTATCTCTAAAGTTGAAAATTGTACAACTGCAATACCAGTATTTTTTAACAATTACCTTAATAAACTGGTATAAAAATATAATATACAATCAGCATACTTCTTCTTATCTCCTGAAAATAACAAGACAGATAATTACTATAATCTGAACTTAAACGCTACCGCTTACCAACTCCCCCCTATTTTCTCCATTTATCCTATGTTTTATTTTGCCCCTCTTTTTCGTACCTACCTTTTCTTTCCCCTTATTTTTCAATTAATTATGGCTTTTTGCCAGCACCATCCCTTGATATGAGTTAAGCAACCATCTGCTTACCGCCAGAAAGCGAAATCTTCTCCCCTCCCATTGTTATCCACTCCAGCTTTTTGTATACTATAAAGAGAAGCGGGAGATGAAAAATGAACTTTTTTGAACACCTTAGTTATCGTGACCTGTTAAAAGAGATCCTGGAGAATAAAAAGAGGGAAAACTCCTGTTTCTCCTACAGATGGCTTTCCAAAAGAGCGGGGATCGCTTCCACAGGTTTTCTCTCCCTGGTTTTGGCCGGCAAAAGAAACATTTCCGGTGATCTTGCCTCAAGGTTATGTGAAACACTAAAATTCACAAAAAAAGAAACCACCTACTTCCTTACTCTGGTCAAATACAACCAGACTGAGAACCCACAGGAGAAAAAGAGGCTCTTCGAAGAGCTTCTAGCCTTACGCCCCTCTAATGCCAGAAGCATTCAGGCCGATCAACAGGAATATTTCAATAAATGGTATTATTCTGCTATCCGGGAGCTGATCTCTATTGTCAAAGTCTCCGATAATTACAAGCAGATAGCAGATCTTCTTGTACCACAAATCAGTGTACAGGATGTCCGCGATGCCGTCGAATTACTTATAAGATTACGATTAATTTACCGCGACGAAAACAATGTTCTTAAAAGAACTGATACACTGGTCACTGCTGCAGGATCACCCATAGATCCTTCTGCGATCCGCAAATACCAGGGTGATACCATGGATCTGGCAAAGAGTGCCCTGTATAACGTAGAAAAAGAACTCAGAGATATTTCCACTGTCACTCTCAGCACCAATAATGACGGTATGGAAAAGATAAAGGCCAGAATAGCACAGTGCAGGTCTGAAATAATGTCTATTGCAAGTCAAAGCAAAAACAGTGACCGGGTTGTTCAATTTAATATGCAGCTTTTCCCACTCAGTTTACATGGAAGGAAATAAGAATGAAGCAGTTTTTTCGGTTCTCTGCCTTGCTCCTTGTTTGCCTTTTGAGTGCCTGTGGAGTACAAACTACCCAGGGTGGTGATGGTGGTGCAACCGAAACTGTGAATGCACAGGTCATCATTAGCGATTCAACTGTAGCGGTAACCATTAAATCTGATACTGCAGTACTTGCGGATATTTTCATCTTTAATGAAAATTATAATCCGGTAACTAAAATAGGATTCTGTGACTCTATAACCGGTGTTTCAACAGACAGTAATGCTGTTTTTCAGTCATTAAGCGGAAAATACAACCTTCTTATCCTTGAGCGGTTTTCACAAAAGTCATTATTGTTCAACTCTGTTTCAGCAGGGGCATTATTGTCTGATACGATTGATGACACATTGTGTCCCGAAGGGTCAATCGAAGGTAAAGTTATTTTCAGAGATCCTTACAATATAGATAAAAATCTGGTACGGGTTTATCTCAAAGGTACGTTTTACCATACCGGAACCGATTCTGATGGTACATTTCAAATGCAACAAATTCCTAAGGGTACCTATTTACTGAATGCTATGATATCAACTTCCAAAAACTCCCCGGAAAGATCGGTTGGAATGGAAGTACAGATAAAGAGTTCTTTGAAAACTAATAGTGGAACACTCTTTTTCTCTGAATAGCCATTACCGTTGCATGCACGGACTACTGGTTTTTATGAGTAAAAGGAAAAACTTTGCTGAAAACACCTGTAACTACCATTGTATTTAAAACAGGAGGCATGATCATGAAAAAGCGATTTTTCTTACTGGTTTTGATTCTGGCGTTATTTATTAATTCTTCAGTTATTGCGTGCGTCAATTTAACGGACACTTATTCATCAGGGGTAATGTTCAATAACAATGAATTGATTTCCCTGAACTATTTCGATAGCCTGGGGAAAGAAGGCACCCATTTTTTCCGAAGCTGTGTTGCGACTGCTCCTGATTCTTCGGTCAAAGATGTGGAGATTTTTACTCCGACAGCTGATCCGCTTATCCGGATTGATGGGTTCTCCATAACAAATGTCTCTGTTACCAATAGTTTACTTGAAATAGAGGTCGGATATAGTGGTGGATGTAAAACCCATGAATTCGTACTTTATGCATTCCCCACATTAAAAGATGGTAATCCACCGGTTTTGAATTTTACTTTGCTCCACAATGCCAATGGAGATGCCTGTAAGGCTCTGATTACTGAAACTCTGGTTTTCAATATTAAACCTGTTGAAGAGCTCCACCAGGGCGTATCACCAATCAGTATACATATAAACGGCAAATTTGCAGGAACAAAATGGTATCTGGATAATACATGTGCTATCAAATACAGAAGCCACTTCAGCCCGGATGCAATGGTATACCTGGAACATACCCTTATGGAGGGAGAATCACAGGTTTTCCCCAGCATGAGAATTATAACAAACCCTCAAGTTACATATGAAAATGGGTTTGATTATGCAAAAGCAGTTGCTGTAGAACTTCAATGGCTGGTGGATAACAATATTATCAGCGGTATCACCGAACAGACCATCTCACGTATCGAACAGTCCATTAAAAATAAACAAGGCCAATTCTGGACTCTTCAGGACAGTCTTTTAGCTTACAACTCTCTTTTTCCTCTTACTATAGACACTACAGGCGAATGGAAATGGGGAGATGCTGTAACCACCAAAAGAAACGGTTGCTCTTCAACACTGGAGTTTGTCCTTCCCACCGATTCCCTCGCAAACGGTTCCACATCGGTTAAAAAGAAACAGGTGATTTCAATCAGCAGGAATTTTACAGTCAAGGCAGTAGAAAACCGGTTTACTATCGATTTCTCTCAGCACCTCAATTCACCTGCACATCTCGAAATAATTGACCTCAGAGGAAGACTGCTGCATAGAGTTTCTGTGCCTGTAAATCAGAACAGTTTTGTAATACAAACACCAAACAGGCTTGGAAGAGGAATGTACCAGTTTGTCTTACGTTCAAAAGAGGTTACCCAGACCAGAACACTTATTGTTAGCGATTGACAATCGCGCGGAGCGTCACCCTGACCTCACTGTTCGCCCAGGGTAGGAAACCCTGGGCTGCAGTTTAGAAGCCCTTCGGGCTACGGAGTGGATTCACCATGACATGCAATAAATCCTATGCATTTAAGGTATCCGTAACCTGAAAGGTTTCTTCTTTTTTTAGCGTGGGGTTTCCTACCCCACGCGTTCCAGGTCATGAAATCTCAAGATCGACCATGAAATCATATCCACTCTGATATCGTGTCTTTACATGTCATAATGATATCATGTCCACTCTGTTCACCCTGACCTCCCTGTTCATCCAGGGTAGGAAACCCTGGGCTGTGGGTTAGAAGCCCTTCGGGCTACGGAGTGGATTCACCATGACATGCAATAAATCCTATGCATTTAAGGTATCCGTAACCTGAAAGGTTTCTTCTTTTTTTAGCGTGGGGTTTCCTACCCCACGCGTTCCCGTGGGTATAGATCGTAAAAATATGGCGCAGGGAGTTGTCCCCTGCGCCTGGCTCATGCGTTAATATGTGGAAACCCGGTATGCTTTGCTGTTGATACCGTCGTTTATTCTAAAAAGGTATAACCCGGAGGGGATTTCTTTTAGCGAAAGCGGACCATTTTTGGAAACAGACTTGATGACTTTTCCATTCAGATCGATCAGATCTGCTGTAGCCTGGGTGGAAACAGCGCTCCAGTGAATGACATTACCCACCTGGCTAAATGACACTGCCATGTTCTTTGTTCTGGCAGACTTTCTCACTGCAGTCGGTTTCACCACCATCGAAACATTATCTATGTAAACCGGTTTTGTGGAAGCACCTGCATTAAACTGAAGAATTCCTGCAGTAGTACTGGAGTCAGGTGTGATCTCGATCTCAAATGTCCGTTTACTGTCGCTCAATTCTATGCCCACCCCCCCCTGAAAATGCCAGGTTCCCTCAGTTGACAATCCAGCAAAAAGGGGCCGCACTCCTGTGGACCAGGCGTCAAAAATCAACAGGTAAGTAACCCCGGAATCCAATGTAATATTCCCTTGAGTCAGCTGTATACCATAGTTTAAAGTGTCAGTCTTGGATATAATGATGTTGGCTCTTTCGTCTGTGAAAGTTATTTCAGCATCATTACCATTTTCTTTGTCAACCCATGATCCCCACAGGGTAGGATCCGTAAAACCTCCCCCTCTTATAAGATTGGTGCCAGCATTGGGCAAAAAATTAGCCTGCAGTACCCAGTCTCTCACCACGCTTTTAATAATAAGAACCGGATTACTGGCAGAGGTATCTCCACTCCAGCCGACAAACGAGTAACCTTCTGCTGGAATTGCAGTCAGAGTGTCAGCTTTACTGGAATCGACTCTGCCGACTACGCTTGACTTTACAGTACCACCATTGCTGGCCGATACGGAAACTGAAAAAGTATTGTTGGAAACCCCATCCAGCTTGATAGAGTTGCTATCCGCACGATAAGCATCCATCATGGAACTTGCGAAAGTAGCAAATCCCTTCATCCATGGATCACCGGAATCCTGCTGATATTGCCAGCCCAACCCGCCTGCATATCCGGCTTTGTTAAGATAAGTCAATAGAGTATCCACTTTTCCGGCATCCTGCATGGGGCTGCTTGATGAAGTAGACTGACTCCAGCTTGTGGATGCATACTCACCTATTACCAGTGGTTTATCCAGGTTCCAGTTGGCGTAAGTTTTGGTAAACGGAGAGTTACTGGTTCCATTCCACCCGTAATAATGAGCCATGTAAAAATCCAAAGTCCCTTTCTCCTTGCCCCCTGCACTCTTGAGCACATCATCCTTGTACCATGAAAGATGCCCGATGGTGGCAGCACCATTGGAGACTAATACCCCTGGAACCGCTTCTTTAATCGCAGCAGCGATCCAGTTTACAGATTTCTTAACTTCAGCTTCAGTGATCGTATTTGCAGGTGATGACCATCCCATCACCATCCCTTCAGGTTCATTATAAATTTCCCAGCAGATCAGACTGGGATCATTACCTATCGCAGTCACTACAGGAGTGACATAATTATCGATGTAAGCTTGTAAACCCTCTTCGGTTTTTAACATCTTTTTATTATTTGCCAGGATAGTTGAATTAATGCTTTTTTCCACCCAGTTATGAGTAAGAAGCACCGGCATGAGAAGTATGTTGTGCCTCTTAGCCAGCATAAGCATCTTCTTGATATTAGCAACGGTCTGAGTACCAGGTCCACTTACCAATCCCTCAGAATTGTACTTCGGATCGTTAGTCCCATTGGTAGAGAGCCAGACCCGGATACAGTTGCCACCTGAATCAGCAATATCCTTCATTGCCTTATCGAAGTATGCGGTGTCCAGCGGAGTGTTTCCTACATCGTTGGCAAAATTTTTCCAGGCCAGATTCATACCTGACACGAAAATCTTTTTTCCACTAGGTAAGGTGATTCGTGAGCCAGCCGGCATAGCCTGCGCGGTTACTGTCCCCAGCATCACCAATCCCAGGCCAAGCAGTTTGATTTTTTTTGGTAGCATTTAATCTCCCCCGTTAATAGATTGTTTTTACCGATTAAATAAATTATCAGTCCTGTTCAACAGTATTTCTTATGATCAGTTTTATCATGGAAACCAATTTCTATACGCATTTTCAGAGTTACATTTGTTGGTAACCAGGGAAAATACATAATAGAAAAATTTTATTTAGAAGAAACAATCAGAGTAGATCATAAACACTATCTATCAGATAGAAAACATAGGAAAACAGAGATTCTTTTCCATATTCCGACTTCTTTATTTAGCTTTTAATTTTCCTATTGTTCTGACTAAAAATTGTTTTTTTATCAGTTCTTATTTATTTCCTATTTGCTATTTATTCAATATAATGCATAAGAAAAAGCGATCATACTTTTTTTTAAATTAGAACTGGTATTAAAATAGTTTGAAAACTAGTATTTCCGGACATTATTTTACCTAACATATGAATATTTGTTCATATGATCACGTATTTTAGTTATACGAGTACTCCAACAAGGGTTTTCTTCATGTCTTCAAATCACAATCAAAACCAAGCGATCTGTGACTGCACGATAATCCATGAAGAGGTTATCAATACGGTCAGAGAACTGATTCCAACCGATGAGATCATTTTTGAATTATCCGATTTTTTCAAAATTCTGGGGGATAGCACCAGGATTCGAATTCTTTCGGCGCTCTCACATGCGGAAATGTGTGTTTGTGATATCAGCGTACTTCTGAATATGAGCCAGTCTGCAGTATCCCATCAATTGCGGCTTTTAAAGCATGCCAGACTTGTAAAATTCCGCAAAGATGGAAAAATTGTCTACTACAGTCTTGATGACAACCATATAAGAGATGTCCTGTCAGTCGGTTTTGATCATCTCGGGGAAAGAAAGTAAAATGAAAACCAGATTCCGCCTTACTAATTTAGACTGTGCCAACTGCGCGGCAAAAATAGAACAGCACCTCAGAAATCAACCCGGGCTGGAAGATTCCACGATAAATTTCGCTACGCTCACTTTATTTACTGCTACCGATGACCTGAAAAAGTTACGCAGAGAGATAAAATCGATCGAACCGGACGTAGATATTCAACCCTGGCGAATTGCTCAGTTTAAGGCTGCATCGGAGCAAACACTGAATCCCCGACAGCAGATATCCATCATTTCAATTTCCATAGTGCTTGTAGCACTATTACTTCTATTTGAGAATAGATTGCATGAATCAGATCTTGGGATACTGGAATACGTTATTGCAGGTGTTGCATATCTTTTAAGTGGATGGGGTGTTTTAAAAAGTGCATTCAGGACGATCCGTGATAAGCAGTGGTTTAATGAACATGTGCTGATGACAATTGCCACAATGGGAGCATTTGCTATCCATGCGCTTGAAGAAGCGGTTGGTGTGATGGTCTTTTATCAGATCGGTGAATTACTGCAGAACCTGGCAGTAGCAAAATCCAGATCTTCAATAAGTGCACTTCTGGAGATAAGACCGGAATTTGCAAATGTTAAATCAGGATCAGAAACCAAAAGGGTTTCACCGGAAGCGGTAAAAGTTGGAGACATACTGATTGTCAAAGCAGGAGAAAAAATACCTCTTGATGGTGAAGTTATTGATGGCACATCTCAGATTAATACATCCGTACTTACCGGAGAATCGGTTCCTCAGGTGGTAAGATCAGGAGACAGAGTGCTTGCCGGAGAACTGGCCATGAGCGGTATGCTGACTGTAAAGGTAACCAGGCCTTTTTCAGAATCATCAGTGACCAGAATTCTTGACATGGTAGAAAACGCTGCCGGTAAAAAGGCTCGAACCGAGCAGTTTATGACCCGTTTTGCCCGGTACTACACCCCTGCAGTGGTGATTCTGGCAGCTTTTCTGGCAGTTTTTCCGCCTTTGTTGATTCCAGATCAGTCTTTTACTGTCTGGATTTACAGAGCATTGGTATTACTGGTGATTTCCTGTCCATGTGCGCTTATTGTTTCAATACCATTGGGATATTTTGGTGGTATCGGGGGAGCATCACGCAACGGCATACTGGTAAAAGGTTCAAACTTCATAGATGCACTTTCCAGAATTAAAAGTGTGGTTTTTGATAAGACCGGAACTCTTACCAAAGGTGTTTTTACAGTTAATAATGTCGTACCTGCAAATGGCTTCCAGGAAAGTGAAGTTCTTCAGTGTGCTGCCATTGCAGAGTATCACTCCAATCATCCAATTGCCAAATCTATCGTTCAGGCATTTGCCCGGCATGGTGGTTCAGTCGATCATTTTAAAATCACTGATCATCAGGAAATCTCCGGGTATGGAGTCAAATCGGTTTGTGGGGATCAGACTATCACTGCAGGAAATGATGCATTGCTGCATAAGCAAAACATAGCTCATCCGGTGTGCGAAACAGAAGGCTCGGTGGTGCATGTGACCAGAAATGGAAACTATATGGGCTATCTGTCCATCGGGGATGAATTGAAGGAGGATTCGGTTTCCACCATTCAATCACTACGGGAAGCAGGAATCAAGGACATCTCGATGTTAACAGGTGACAACTATAAAGCTGCTTCCGAAATTGCCGGACAGCTTCATCTGGACAGGTTTTATGCATCTTTACTTCCGGAGCAGAAAGTCCATCAGTTCGAGGCGATTTTAGAGGAGAAGGACCATGATGGGCTGGTGGCTTTTGTGGGTGATGGAATAAATGATGCACCGGTGATCGCCCGGGCTGATGTAGGAATCGCAATGGGTGCACTTGGTTCAGAAGCTGCCATTGAGACTGCAGATGTGGTACTTATGACCGATGATCCATCAAAAATCGTGCAGGCAGTAAAGATTGGAAAACATACCAGATCCATTGTTTTACAGAATATTATCATGGCACTGGTCATAAAGTTGGTTTTTGTGGGATTAGGGAGCATGGGGCTGGCGAACATGTGGGAAGCGGTTTTTGCAGACATGGGGGTAGCACTTCTGGCGGTATTAAATTCATCAAGAGCTTTAAATGTAAACCGGTTATAATGAATTTTTCTAAGCGACAAGCTCGCATACACCGATTCTGAATAAAACGCTGCTGACCATTCGTCCTGGAAATCATCTGTCCAAACGTACAGTAGAGAAAATTTAAACTAATGCATGTGAGAAACGGAAAGTGGACCCACAGGGCGGAATCCACTCATTAAGACACAGTTTTGCCACACATTTACTGGAACAGGGAGTTGATCTTCGCTATATTCAGGAACTTTTAGGACATGCTTCAACCAAGACAACTGAAATTTACACCCACGTTGCTGCACATAAGATTGTTTCAATAAGAAGTCCGATAGCGGGTTTTTTGGGCAAGGCTGTTTAAAAATATCACTTTTAAGCACACGTATCACATTGTTTTTTAACAGGTTACAAGCCGCCATACTGCCCTGCACAGAATGTACGGGGCATATTTAATCCAATCTTCAAAAATCCGAAATAGGTATAAAAAAGTTTATGTTTCTTAACAGAACCATAGCGGAGATGTTTTTTGTTAGCTATATTAAAAAGCATTGCATAGGAAGTAGGGCATGCCGCAATTCGTCATTGCGGCC